>NZ_JACTVI010000075.1 GCF_014495685.1 Streptomyces sp. TRM68367
CCTCGCCACCGGAAGCAAGTCCGATGGACGGGTATCAACATATCTGGCGTTGACTTTTGGCACGCTGTTGAGTTCTCAAGGAACGGACGCTTTCGCGTTTCCCTTCGGTGTTCACTACGTTAGCCGATTCCCTCGGGATCTCATAATCGAGTCCCAGCGGCTTCGAATTCAGGCATGCGGGCACGCCGAATTGGACCCCGCGGAGGGGCGGTCCTAGGTAGTGGGTTGGCCGCTTCCGGCTGCTGGCGATCGCCGTACCCGGTTCAAGCGGCTCGGGCTACATTACGCACCTACGGCGGGCGCGTCAACTTCGGCGGCGCCTCGGAACATGGGCGCGATAGGGGCTCACCGTCGGGTCGTTGGCGACCCAGTAGCGCCAGGGGTGGCTGTCCGCGTTGCCCCCGTCACCGGCCACTCCGGTGCGCGGACCGTTGCGGACCTGGTCGCGGGGCACCGGCGTGCCCGTGAGGATCTTCAGGGGCGTTTCGCCGGAGGCGCAGGCGTCGGTGCCGTCCAGGGAGCGGTCCACACCCAGGGCCGTGGCCAGGCGTGCCGGGCCTTTGGCGAGTTCCTTGTCGTTGCGGGCCGAGAGTCGGCGGGTGCGGGCCAGCTCGGCGCCCTCGATGATCTCGCCGGCGCGCAGCAGGACGGCGCTTGCCGTGCCGTCGGGTCCGCACACCAGGTTCATGCAGTGCCACATGCCGTAGGTGAAGTAGACGTACACGTGGCCGGGCGGACCGAACATCACGTCGGTGCGGGCCGTGCGGCCCCGATAGGCGTGGGAGCCGGGGTCGTTCGGGCCGTCGTAGGCCTCGACCTCCGTCAGGCGCAGGGCGATCGGACCGTCCGGGGTGGTGCGTACGAGGATGCGGCCCAGCAGCTCGGGGGCGATGTCGAGGACGGACCGGTCGAAGAACGCCCTGGGCAGGGGCGTACGGTCGGGGGTCGCGATCATGCCGTCCGAGGGTAGTGCAGCCGGGTGGCGTGACGGGGTGCCCCCTTGCCAGGGTGGGGGGCATGGAACCGGCCACGGCCGGAGCGCGTTTGTAGTGATCGAGGATCCAAGCCCACTTCATAGGGAGAGACATGGCGTTCAAGAAACTGCTCGCGAGCCTGGGGGCCGGTGGGGCTTCGGTCGAGACGGTGCTGAACGAGGTCAACGTCGTTCCGGGTGGTGTCGTCCAGGGTGAGGTGCGGATCCAGGGCGGGTCCGTGAACCAGCAGATCGAGGGGCTGTCGGTCGGGCTGCAGGCCAAGGTCGAGGTGGAGAGCGGCGACCAGGAGTACAAGCAGGACATCGAGTTCACCAAGCAGCAGCTGGGCGGGGCCTTCGAGTTGCAGGCGGGCGCGGTGCACGCGGTGCCGTTCGGGCTTGAGATCCCGTGGGAGACGCCGATCACGATGATCGAGGGTCAGCCGCTGCGCGCGATGCACATCGGGGTGACCACCGGGCTGGCGATCGCGCGGGCCGTGGACTCCACCGACCTGGACCCGGTCAGTGTGCATCCACTGCCGGCGCAGAAGGCGATCCTGGACGCGTTCATCCAGCTGGGCTTCCGGTTCAAGAACGCGGACATGGAGCGCGGCCACATCCGGGGCACGCGGCAGAAGCTGCCGTTCTACCAGGAGATCGAGTTCTTCCCGCCGCAGCAGTACCGGGGCCTGAACCAGGTCGAGCTGAGCTTCGTGGCCGACGGGAACGCCATGGACGTCGTGCTCGAAATGGACAAGAAGCCGGGGCTGTTCAGCGAGGGCAGCGACACGTTCCGGTCGTTCCAGGTCGGGCTGCACGACTACCAGGGAACCGACTGGGCAGCGTACCTCAACCAGTGGCTGTCCGAGGTCGGCAGCAAGCGCAACTGGTTCTAGGCTCGGGATCAACTGAAGGAACCGATCAGGAGGTACCGAGGTGACTGAGCTCAAGCGGCGGCCGCTCCCCCACGATTTCCATCCGCCCGTGCCGTCGTTCACGGTCACGAGCGAGGACGTCGAGGAGGGCGGCACGCTCAAGGACGCTCAGGTCTACGCGGCCGGCAACACCTCGCCGCAGCTGCGGTGGGAGGGCTTTCCGCCCGAGACCAAGAGCTTCGCCTTGACCTGCTACGACCCGGACGCCCCGACGGGCAGCGGGTTCTGGCACTGGGTGGTGTTCGACATTCCGGCCTCCGTGACCGAGTTGCCGGCGGGTGCGGGCAGCGGCAAGTTCGAGGGGCTGCCGGAGGGTGCGATCCAGGCTCGCAACGACTACGGGTCGAAGGACTTCGGCGGTGCCGCGCCGCCGCCCGGGGACGGGCCGCACCGGTATGTGTTCACGGTGTACGCCGTGGACCAGGAGAAGCTGGGTCCGGACGCGGAGGCGACGCCGGCCTTCGTGGGCTTCAATCTGCGGTTCCACGCGATCGCTCGGGCGCAGTTGATCGGTGAGTACGAGGTGCCCGCCGAGGCCTGAGCGAGTCTCCTGTGCTATCCGAGCGTTCATTGAACGTTTGCCCGCCTCTGGTCTTGGAATTGATCAGAGGCGGGCATTTTTGTTGCCGGGGGTCGCGGGGGTCACCCCCCGTGGGAGCAGCAGATATTGCGTTGTCCATCTCGGCGTGCCCGGCCAGAGTTGAACCCAGCCCGCCAGGGGGTGGGCGGGTGCACACGGGAGGTGGGCCAGGTATGCGGGACACGCTGGTACTGAACGCGAGCTTCGAGCCGCTGTCGACGGTGACGTTGAACCGCGCCGTCGTTCTGGTGCTTCAGGACAAGGCCGTTGTCGAGCAGTCCCACCCCGAACTGCGCATGCGTGGAGCCGAGGTCGACATACCGGCGCCCCGGGTGATCAGGCTGTGCAGGTACGTACGGGTGCCCTTCCGAAGACAGGCTCCGTGGTCGAGGCGGGGTGTGCTGGTCAGGGACCGGCACCGGTGCGCGTACTGCGGTCGTCGGGCGACGACCGTGGATCACGTGGTGCCGCGGTCTCAGGGTGGGCAGGACACGTGGCTGAACACTGTCGCGTCCTGTGCGGAGGACAATCACCGGAAGGCGAATCGGACTCCGGAGCAGGCGGGGATGCCGTTGCTGCGCGAGCCTTTTGAGCCGACGCCCGCGGATGCGATGTTGCTGGCGCTGGGGGCCGAGGAGTTTGCGGCGCTGCCGGATTGGTTGGCTCTGGACGCTGCGTGATTAATCGCCATAGGGCTCAGGGTGATTCGTCGGCTGCGGATTGTTTGTGGCTTGTCGCGCAGTTCCCCGCGCCCCTTTGAGGTGGGCGCGGGGAACGTGGCTTTATGAGGGGCTTAGTCGATTGAGGGCTTTTCGCGGCGTTCTGTGGGGGTTGCGCCGCCGTTGCCGTTGGGGGCGCCGCCGCCCATCGGGCCGAAGTTGCCGATGGCGCCTGAGAGGCCCTTGAGGGCGTCGCCGATTTCGCTGGGGACGATCCAGAGCTTGTTGGCGTCGCCCTCGGCGATCTTCGGGAGCATCTGGAGGTACTGGTAGCTGAGGAGCTTCTGGTCGGGGTCGCCGGCGTGGATGGACTCGAAGACCGTGCGGATGGCCTGGGCCTCGCCCTCGGCGCGCAGGGCGGCCGACTTGGCCTCACCTTCGGCGCGCAGGATCTGGGACTGCTTCTCGCCCTCGGCGCGCAGGATCTCGGACTGCCGGACACCTTCGGCCTGAAGGATCGCGGCGCGCTTGTCGCGGTCGGCGCGCATCTGCTTCTCCATCGAGTCCTGGATGGAGGTGGGCGGCTCGATCGCCTTGAGCTCGACGCGGTTGACGCGGATGCCCCACTTGCCGGTGGCCTCGTCGAGGACGCCGCGCAGGGCCGCGTTGATCTCCTCGCGGGAGGTCAGGGTCCGCTCCAGGTCCATGCCACCGATGATGTTCCGCAGGGTGGTGACGGTGAGCTGCTCGATCGCCTGGATGTAGCTGGCGACCTCGTAGGTCGCGGCCCGGGCGTCGGTCACCTGGTAGTAGATGACCGTGTCGATGTTGACGACCAGGTTGTCCTGGGTGATCACCGGCTGCGGCGGGAACGGGACGACCTGTTCGCGCAGGTCGATGCGGTTGCGGATGGTGTCGATGAACGGGACGACGATGTTGAGGCCCGCGTTCAGCGTCCGCGTGTAACGGCCGAAGCGCTCGACGATGGCGGCGCTCGCCTGTGGGATGACTTGGATTGTCTTGATCAGGGCGATGAAAACCAACACCACCAGGATGATCAAGACGATGATGACTGGTTCCATCGTCGTTCCCCGTACCCCTCTCCGCCGCGGCGCTTCGGCAGATCTTATGGTTGTTGAAGATCTTGCTGGTCGAGTCTGACAGACCATCGTGTGCCTCGTGGCCCGTTCCGGCCAGTTGTGTTGTCCGAGGTCACATGACGATCGCCGTCGCTCCCTCAATGTCCACGACGTCCACCTCCTGGCCTACTTCGTAGGCGCGAGCGGTGTCGAGGGAACGCGCCGACCAGACCTCTCCGGCGAGCTTGATCCGGCCACCGGAGGCATCCACGCGCTCCATTACGACGGCCTGCTTGCCCTTCAAGGCTTCGACGCCCGTGGCGAGTTGGGGTCGCTGGCTGCGATGTCGGTTCGCGATGGGCCGTACGACGGCGATGAGCGCTGTCGATACGACGACGAAGGTCACGACCTGCACGACGGCGCCGCCGCCGAGGAAGCCGGAGACCACCGCTGCCGCGACGGCACCCACCGCGAGCATGCCGAGTTCGGGCATCGCGGTGATCACGAGCCCGATGCCCAGCGCTGACGCACCGATCAGCCACCACACCCACGCGTCGATGTCCACGAGGTCATGGTAGGGCCGCGGGTCGGGTGGCGGACAGGGCGCCCATCAGGTTTGGAACAGCCTTCTCACCTTGTTAGTGCTTGTCCTTCGCCGGTCAGCTCAGCGGGAGGCCCTGGGCGGTCCAGCGGTCGCCGACCTGTTCGACGACGAGCGGGAGACCGAAGCAGAGAGAGAGGTTGCGGGAGGTGAGTTCGAGCTCCAGGGGGCCGGCGGCCATCACCTTGCCCTGACGGATCATCAGGACGTGGGTGAAGCCCGGGGCGATCTCCTCGACATGGTGGGTGACCATGAGCATCGAGGGGGCGATCGGGTCGCGGGCGAGGCGGCCGAGGCGGCGTACGAGGTCCTCGCGGCCGCCGAGGTCGAGGCCGGCGGCGGGCTCGTCGAGGAGCAGGAGCTCGGGGTCGGTCATCAGGGCGCGGGCGATGAGGGTGCGCTTGCGCTCGCCCTCGGAGAGGGTGCCGAAGTTGCGGTCCAGGTACTCGGTCATGCCGAGGCGGTCGAGGAAGGCTCGGGCGCGCTGCTCGTCGACCTCCTCGTAGTCCTCCTGCCAGCTGGCGGTCATGCCGTACGCGGCGGTCAGCACGGTCTGCAGGACGGTCTGGCGCTTGGGCAGTTTGTCGGCCATGGCGATGCCGGCCATGCCGATGCGGGGGCGCAGTTCGAAGACGTCGGTGCCGGGGGTGCCGAGGGTCTCGCCGAGGATGGTGGCGGTACCCTTGCTGGGGTAGAGGTAGCTGGACGCGATGTTCAGCAGGGTGGTCTTGCCGGCGCCGTTCGGGCCGAGGATGACCCAGCGCTCGCCCTCCTTTACCGACCAGGAGACCTGGTCCACCAGCGCTCGGCCCTCACGGATCACGGATACGTCCTGAAGCTCCAGAACATCGCTCATGAGCGCGTTGTCTCCCCTTGCAGTGTGGCCGGTCTCGGCTGTCGCGTTCGCCTGTGGCGCGCCGCGCCGGTGGGCGCAGCCCCCAAGGAAATCTACGCCACCGGTCGGCTTATCCATTCCATCGGTACGGTCCTTAGGGTGGGGGCATGCTCTCGGAACCGCGTTCAGGACGCCTTACGGCTTGGGGAAATGCCCTTTTGGCCGGACTTGTCTCACCGGATGACGCCGTGCTCGCCATCGTCGGCGAGGACGCGGTGCACCGGGTGGAGGGGCTGCCCGGGGAGTCGGGGCAGGTCGGTCTGACGCTGGGGCTGGGGCGGCTGCGGACGCTCGGGGTGACCGGGCTGCGGGTCGCGCTGCCGGCGCCGGGGCATCCGCTGGGGCTCAGCGGACCGCCGGAGTTCAATGCGCGGGCGCTGGACGCGGAGGAGGCGGTGGTGTGTCACGACGCCGCGTTCGGGTTGGTGCCGGAGGTGTCCGAGGCCGGGCCCGAAGGTGATGTGCACGTCGAGGTGGTGTGGCACTGCCTGCCGGTGCGGGAGACCCCGCCGGCCGATGTGCCGTCGCTGGGCGAGGCGGAGCGTGAGCTGGCGGAGGCGTTGCGGGAGGCGACGGAGCTGTTGTCGCGGCTGGATGTCGCTGGGTCGGGGCCGGTGGCGGAGGCGGCGATCGATGCGTATCGGGCGCGAGTCGATGGGGCGGCGCGCAGCGCCTCGTTGGCGCCGGGGTATCCGCCGCGTGCGGTGCTGGTGCTGGAGCTGGCGCAGCGGGTGGGGTTGCTGGTGTCGCTCGCGTATGAGAACGGACAGGGGGGTGCGGTGAGTGCGTCGGAGATGGCGGCGCGGGCCGAGGTGTTGCGGCCGGTGGAGCGGACGGCTCGGCGGGCGCAGGTCGCGGCGTACAACTCCGTTGTGGAGGGACGTGAGAGGGGGGTCCGGTGAGGGTGGGTTGTTCTGTGCTCGGGGTTGGTGTGGGCGTCCTCTGGGGGCTCCGCGCCCGGACCCCCGTTTCGGCCTGAACGGCCTCGTCCTCAACCGCCGGACAGGCTGGTAGTTGCTGATGCGGTCTCGTCCGTGCGCGCGGGATTGCTCACGTGCGTCGAAAGAGGGCCCCGTGAGTCCTTGTTGACTCGTGTGGCCCCTCTTTGTGTGGTGGTGTCGGCCGTTCGCGGCCCGGTTGCCGAAGGCGGGTTGAGGGCGGCGATGACGTCGGCGGTGCCGGAGACGACGCCCGGGGGTTCACGGCCGGCGTCGGCGGCTGCGGCGCCGGCGGACGAGCCTGTGGCGACACCGGCAACGGCCCGGCGGCCCATTGGGCGAACTGCCGATCTGATGACCGGCCTCCCGAGCGGGCCCGGGAAGCCGGTGGTCACCACCGGCTCGGCGACGAGCGGTCAGTGGTTGACGGCGAGGTTGCCGAAGGCGGGGTTCAGCACGCCGATGACGTTCACGCTGTTGCCCGAGTCGTTGACCGGGATGTGCACCGGGGCCTGGACGACGTTGCCCGAGGCGATGCCCGGCGAGCCCACGGCCGAGCCGTCGGCGTGCGCGCCGCCGGTGGCGGAGGCCATCCCGGCGCCGGCGGCCAGCAGGCCACCCGCCACCATCGTCACGGCCGCTGCCTTCTTCAGGTTCTTCACTTCTTGAGCCCTCCTTGCGATCACCGCGGCAGGTCGCCGCGGCACGCACTGGAGAACGGCGGAGATCCACGAAGGTTGCTCCATGTGAGGGACATTCCCACGACGGTATGAATCTCGGTCCGGAGCGGAACCCTCCGTATTGCCGTACGGAGGGTTAATCAGCCTGTCAGGCCGTGGCGCACGGCCCACAGGGCGGCCTGGGTGCGGTCCGCCAGGTCGAGCTTCATCAGGATGTTCGAGACGTGCGTCTTGACCGTCTTCTCGGAGAGCACGAGGGCGCGGGCGATCTCCCGGTTGGAGCGGCCGTCCGCTATCAGGCCGAGGACCTCCCGCTCCCGGTCCGTGAGCGAACCGGCTCTGCCCTGGCCGGTGTTGGCCTCGTCATGGGACAGCAGGGCGCCGGCGACCTCGGGCTGGAGCAGGATGTGCCCGGCGTGCACGGACCGGATGGCGCCGGCCAGCGCGTCGGGGTCCACGTCCTTGTAGACGTACCCGGCGGCGCCCGCGCGCAGGGCCGGGATCACCGTGCGCTGCTCGGTGAAGCTGGTGACGATCAGCACGCGCGCGGGGTGGTCGAGTTCGCGCAGTCTGCGCAGGGCGTCGACGCCGTCCATCCCCGGCATCTTGACGTCCATGAGGATGATGTCGGGCGCCAGTTCCTGGGCGCGGGCGACTCCTTCGGCGCCGTCCGACGCCTCGCCGACGACTTCTATGTCGTCCTGTACTTCGAGGAACGTGCGCAGGCCCCGGCGGACCACCTGGTGGTCGTCGACGAGCAGCACCTTGATTGCGTCAGCCACCGGGGACCTCCATTTCGATCGTGGTGCCCTTGCCGGGCGCCGATTCCACGGTCAGCCTGCCGCCGGCCCCGCCGGCCCGGTCGCGCATGGAGACCAGGCCGAGGTGTCGTCCCGCGCGGCGGATCGCCTGCGGGTCGAAGCCGCTGCCGTCGTCCGTCACGCGCAGCACGGCTCCGACGCCGCGGCGGTCCAGGGTCACGTCGACGTGGTCGGCCCCGGAGTGCCGCAGCGCGTTGTGCAGGGCCTCCTGGGCGACGCGCAGGACGGCCTCCTCCTGGGCGGCGGGCAGGGCGCGCACGCCGTGACCGGTGAAGGTCACGCGCGCGTTGTGGGCGCGGTCGAGGACCTGGATCTGGGTGCGCAGGGTGGCGACGAGGCCGTCCTCGTCGAGGGCGGCGGGGCGCAACTCGACGACGGCGGCGCGCAGTTCGTCGGCGGCCTCGGCGGCGAGGGCGGCCACCTGCTGGAGTTCGCCCTTGGCGCGGCCCGGGTCGCGGTCGACGAGGCGGGCCGCGGCCTGGGCCGTCAGGCGCAGGGAGAACAGCTTCTGGCTGACGGCGTCGTGGAGTTCGTGGGCGAGGCGGGAGCGCTCCTCGGCGATGGTCAGTTCGCGGCTGCGTTCGTAGAGCCGGGCGTTGGTGAGGGCGATCGCCGCGTGCTGGGCGAGGATGCCGAGCAGTTCCTCGTCGTCCTGCGTGAAGCCGCAGCCGCCCTCCGGCTCTGGGCACAGGAGCTGTCCCCCCACAGAGCGCAGCTTGTTGGCGAGGAACAAGGCGCCGATGACCTCGTCGCCGTCGCGGATGGGCAGGCCCAGGAAGTCGACGAGGTTGGGGTGGGCGGACGGCCAGCCCTCGAAGCGGGGGTCCTTGCGCACGTCGGCCAGGCGCTCGACCTGCGCCTCCTGGAGCATCGCGGCGAGGATGCCGTGCTGGCGCGGGAGGGGGCCGATGGCCTTCCACTGTTCGTCGCTGACGCCGTCGACCACGAACTGCGAGAAGCCGCCGTGGTCGTCGGGGACGCCGAGCGCGGCGTACTGCGCGTCGAGCAGCTCGCGGGCCGAGGCGACGATCGTCTTGAGGACGTCGCGCACCTCGAGGTGCCTGCTCATGGCCAGCAGCGCGGAGCTCACCGCGGCGAGGCCGGACCGGGGGCCGTGACTCATGTGTTCACGGTACCGGCGGCCTGTGACATCGCGGATCCGACCAGTGACGGCCACCGCCTGGGCCGGTGGACCTAGGCCGGAGGTCCCCGGGTCGGTGGCGTAGGTCGAAGGGACCCGCCGTGATGCGGCCCGCGGCCGAGGCGGCCGGGGCGGGCCGGTTCCTACGGTGAGGGCACGCCGATCAAGGGCGTCGGCCACGAGTCGACCAAGAGGGGACACGTCATGCCGGTAGCGATCATCACGGGGGCTTCGAAGGGACTGGGGCGGGCGCTGGCCGAGGCCCTGGCCGTACGCGGCTGGGACCTGGTGCTGGACGCCCGGGGCGCGCAGGCGCTGACGGAGGCGGCCGAGGCCGTGTCCGTGCACGGTACGCGCGTGACGGCCCTGTCCGGGGATGTCACGGACGCCGCGCACCGCTCCGAGCTGGTGGCCGCGGCATGGCGGCTCGGCGGCGTCGACCTGCTGGTGAGCAACGCGAGCGCGCTGGGCGCCGAGCCGCTCGTACGGCTGGCGGAGCTGCCGCTGGACGGGCTGCGGCGGGCGCTGGAGGTGAACGTGGTGGCGGCTCTCGGGCTGGTCCGGGAGGCGCTGCCGCTGCTGCGGGCGTCCGAGGCGGGCACGGTGATCGCCGTGAGCTCGGACGCGGGCGCCGAGGCGTACGAGACGTGGGGCGGCTACGGGGCGTCGAAGGCGGCCATGGACCATCTGGCGGCGGTGCTCGGTGTGGAGGAGCCGCGCCTGCGGGTCTGGGCGGTCGACCCCGGGGACATGGCGACGGACCTGTACGCGGCGGCCGTACCGGACGACGACGATCCGCGGCCCGACCCGGTCAGTGTGGTGCCGGCCTTCCTGTGGCTGCTGGACGAGCGGCCGGCGAGTGGCCGCTATGGCGCGCCGTCGCTGCTGGAGGGGCGGCGATGACGCTGGCGATGGGGGTCCCCCCGCGCGAGCCCGTTCGGGCGTGGGCAAGGGTGCCGGAGGAGTTGTCGGCGCGGCTGCCGGCCGAGCAGCGGGGTCCGGGGCTGGACCGGGACGACGTACGGCTGCTGGTGTCGCGCGGGACCGAGGTGGCGCATCACACGTTCCGGGAGCTGCCGGGGCTGCTGCGGGCCGGGGACCTGCTCGTGGTGAACACGTCGCCGACGCTGGCGTCCGCCGTCGACGGGAGGGTCGGGCACGCGCGCGTGGTGGTGCACTTCTCGACGCTCGGGGACGACGGCCGGTGGGCGGTCGAGCTGCGGGACCCGGACGGGCGGGGCACCACACGCGCGCGTGCGGGCGGACCCGCGGGAACGGAGGTGTCGCTGCCGACGGGGCTACGGCTCGTCCTGGAGGAGCCGCTGAGCGGGGTGAGCGAGCGACTGTGGTGGGCACGGGTGTACGAGGCCGAGGGCCCGGGAGGACCCGGAGCGCCCGGAGGACCAGGAGGACCGGGGCGGCATCAGAGGTTCGGCGGGCCTGCGGGCGCCCAAGGATCTGCGGATGCCGAAGGGCCCGGCAGTCCTGAGGCGCCCGGCGATTCCGAGGCATCTGGCACTCCCGAGGCGCCCGGCGGCCCCCGAACAACCCGCGGTCCCGAGACACCCAGCACTCCCGAGACACCCGACAGACCCCAAACAACCCGCGGTCCCAAGGCACCCGGCAATCCCGAGGCGCCCGGCGGTCCCCGAACGACCCGCCGATCCGAGGCAGCCGGCAGCGGTCCCAAGGCACCCGGCAATCCCGATGCGCGCCGCGATCCGGAAGCGACCCGCGTCCCAGAAACGCGCCGCGGTCCCGACCGCATCTACGGCCTGTTGCAGGCGTACGGGCGGCCCGTCCGCTACTCCTACACCGAGCGGGACCAGCCGCTGTCGGTGTACCAGACGGTGTTCGCGCTGGCGTCGGACGACGGTTCGGGCAGTGCGGAGATGCCGAGTGCGGCGCGGCCCTTCACGGCCCGGCTGGTGGCCGAGCTGGTGAGCCGGGGCGTGCAGTTCGCGCCGGTCACGCTGCACACCGGGGTGGCCTCGGCGGAGGCGCACGAGCCGCCGTATCCGGAGCGGTTCGCGGTGCCGGAGGCGTCGGCGCGGCTGATCAACGCGGTCAGGGCCGGGGACGGCCGGGTGATCGCGGTCGGGACGACGGCGGTGCGGGCGGTGGAGTCGGCGGCCGGTGCCGACGGGGTCGTACGCGCGCGTGCGGGGTGGACCGATCTCGTGGTGACCCCGGAGCGCGGGGTGCGGGTGGTGGACGGGCTGCTGACCGGGCTGCACGAGCCGGAGGCCTCGCATCTGCTGATGCTGGAGGCGATCGCGGGGCGGGCGGCGATCGACCGCGGCTACGAGGAGGCTGTGCGCCGGCGCTACCTGTGGCACGAGTTCGGAGACGTCCACCTTCTCCTCCCGGCGGACTCCGGCGGACTCGCGGCGAAGCACCCTCACACACAGCATTGCGCCAGCAACCCTTGGTAAGAGCGTCACCCGCCCGATGTGAGCCCGCACATAGGACGCAGATCACGTACGAAGGTCAGTAGGAGAAGAAGACCCTCCACATGAGCGGGACAGATAGTCCAACCTGTCCCGATTTGTCATTCCCTGATCCACTACCCGGGATCGTACGTCACACCTTTGCCACGGTTTTTTGCGGCCGCTAAGAATGGCTGGCGTCGCTCAGCGCCGCGGTTCCCCCCGCGGCGCTTGTGCCGGAAGCACCCCTGTCCCCCACCGGACGAAGAGCGACCTCCGCGCTATTCGAAGAGGTCCATCTGCCATGCCCAAGAACATCCTCACCCGCGGTCGCAACCGTGCCCTGACCCGACATCACAAGATCGCCCTGGCCGGTGTTGCCACCCTCGGCGCCGCCGCCGTCGCCTTCTCCGCGGTGCCGAGCAACGCGTCGGCGAAGACCACGACCGAGGCGGCCGCCGCCCCGGCTCAGGTGGCGTTCAGCACCGAGCAGATCAAGGACGTCCGGGCGAGCGTGAACGGCCAGGTCGCCGGCGCCAGCCTGCAGGCCGAGATCGCGGCGAAGAAGGCTGCCGCCGAGGCCGCCGCGAAGAAGAAGGCCGCCGCGGAAGCTGCCAAGAAGGCCGCCGAGGCCGCCAAGCAGAAGGCTGCCGCCGAGGCCGCCAAGAAGGCCGAGCAGGAGCGCAAGGCGAAGGAGGCCGCCAGCCGCGCCGCCGAGCGCGCCAAGCTCAAGAAGGCCGCCGCGAAGAAGAGCTACCCCAACAACCTGGACGGCTGGATCCGCGAGTCGCTCGACGTCATGAAGAAGCACGACATCCCGGGCTCCTACAACGGCATCAAGCGCAACATCCTGCGGGAGTCCTCGGGCAACCCGAACGCCATCAACAACTGGGACATCAACGCCATCAACGGCGTCCCGTCGAAGGGCCTGCTGCAGGTCATCCCGCCGACCTTCAAGGCTTACCACGTCCCCGGCACGTCCTGGAACATCTACGACCCGGTCGCCAACATCACCGCCGCCTGCAACTACGCGGCCGACCGGTACGGCTCCATGGACAACGTGAACAGCGCGTACTGAGGTCAGCGCGGACCTCGGCTCGCGTCATGCCGAAGGGCGGCACCCTCCTCACGGGGTGCCGCCCTTCGGCGTCGTACGGGCGGGGTTACTTGCGCATGACCTCGGGCTCGTGGCGGCGCAGGAAGCGGGCCACGAAGAAGCCGCAGATCACGCCGAGGGCGATCAGCACGGCCATGTCCATTCGGGATGATGCGGCCGGCGGCGTTGGGCGGGTTGGGCAGCAGACCCTTGTCCGCGTCGATGAGCAGGCTCACCGCGCCGAGCACGGCCGGCTGAATCACCATCAGGGTGAGGAAGAGCTTGTCGGAGGCGATGACCGAGACATAGCGGCGCACCAGCGTGACCCACTGGGACATCCAGCCCTGCGGCTTCGGCGGCTTCATCGCCTGCATCGGCTGCATCTGTACGGACTGCGGCGGGGTCGCGTCGATGTCCGCGGCGTACATCTGGTAGTGCTGCGAGCCCTTCCAGCGGCCCGCCCAGTCGTAGTCGCGGTAGTTCTCGAAGGCGGAGAAGACGTCGGCCCAGCTGTCGTAGCCGAAGAAGTTCAGCGCCTCCTCGGGCGGGCCGAAGTAGGCGACCGCGCCGCCGGGCGCCATCACGAGCAGCTTGTCGCACAGCGCCAGCTCGGCCACGGAGTGGGTGACGACGAGGACGGTGCGGCCGTCGTCGGCGAGACCGCGCAGCAGTTGCATGACGTCGCGGTCCATGCCCGGGTCGAGGCCGGAGGTGGGCTCGTCGAGGAAGATCAGCGACGGCTTGGTGAGCAGTTCCAGGGCCACGGAGACGCGCTTGCGCTGGCCGCCGGAGAGGGAGGTGACCTTCTTCTCCTTGTGGATGTCCAGCTTCAGCTCGCGCAGCACCTCGTCGATGCGCTCCTCGCGCTCCCTGGCCGTGGTGTCGGCGGGGAAGCGAAGCTTGGCCGCGTACGTGAGGGCCTTCTTGACGGTCAGTTCCCTGTGCAGGATGTCGTCCTGCGGGACCAGACCCATGCGCTGGCGCAGCTCGGCGAACTGCCACCGCCATCGAGATCACGCCACTGGGCGTGAGCCTGGTCGGTGCCGTGCTGCTGTCGTACTTCTTCTTACGGTCATTGCGGGCGGCCGGAGTTGTGATAAGGCCGACCGAACTCCTCGCGCGCGCGGGTGCGGTGGTCGCGCTGTTCGTGGCGATGCTGGGCGGGCTGGCCTGGGCGGGGCACGACGTGATCACGATCAACGGAAGCTCGCTGGGGCTCGGCGATCTGCCCGGCGGCTCGGGGGACGGCGGCGTTGAGCTTCCGGGGATCGGGGACATCGGCGGGCTGCTGACCGACCGGATCGGCGGGCTCGTCGACGCGGAGGCGGCGGTCGGCTTCACCGTCGAGACCGCGCCCACGATGCTCGGCGGCCTGGGCTGGTCGGCCGGGGTCCTGCTGGTCGCCCTGCTGGCCTCGCGCCGCACTCCCCTGCGCGCGGCTTCGAGGCCGTGCACCGGGTCGTACGGCCCGCCGCGTCCGCGGTGGTGACCGTGCTGCTGGTGGCGGTGGCGGCCGGGCTCGCGGCGGCGGCGTACGCGGCGATCGGCGACGAGCATCCCCGGCGGATCGCGGGGGCGGCGCTGCTCGGGGCGCCCAACGGGGTGTGGCTGGGCATCCCGATCGGCCTCTTCGTGCCGTGGGACGGCCGGGCCAGCGGAGTGCTGGTGAGCCTCCTGCCGGATCCCCTGGCGAGGCTGCTGAGCTGAGCCTGCGCTCCGACGAGCCGGTCACGCTGGGCCGCCTGGCCGAGCTGGACGGCCGGGTGTGGCTGCTGGGCGTGGCCGCCACGCTGACGATGCTGCTGGCGGGGGTGCTGACGGCGGTGCGGACGCCGGTGGGGCGTTGGCCGGGGGGTCCCGGTGATGATCAGCGAGCGGCGGGGGCCGGCGGGAGCGTACGAGGTCCCGGCGCCCTCTGTGCTGCGGGGAACTGTGCGGTGCGGCTGGGGGTGGCCACGGCGTTGACGTTGCCGCTGCTGGCCTGGCTGACCGAGGTGTCCGTGGACGCCTCGCTGTCGGTGCTCGGCATCGACGCGTTCGGCGCGGGGGTCGAGTTGCGCGGGCACCTGGGTATGGCGCTGCTGCTCGGTTTGGTGTGGGGCGCGGGCGCGGGGGCCGCCGGAGGGCTGCTGGCGTGGGCCAGCGGGGCGGAGGGGGCGCGCGCGGCGCCGTTGGCGCGGGGTGGTGCGGAGACGGGTGCGGGTCCTGGTCCGGGCGGCGCCGTGGATCCGGGGTACGGCGGTGGCGCGGGCGTCGGGCAGCAGGCGTACGGCGCCGAGTCCGGGCCGTACACACCGAGCCCGGCGTACCGGCCGCCGAACCCCGATCCCGGCCCGTCGGATCGCCTCCGCGGGGGCCGCGGCAGCCGACCGGGCCCCGGAACGGGAACCGGCCGCCGTCCCGGCCCGACGACGGGCCCCGCCGCCTCCCCCTCCCCCGCCACCGCCGCCGCGCAGGCCGGACGGTGACCGGTGAGCGAGCCGGTGAGCTGGGCGACGTGCGTGGTCGTCGGGGGAACGTAAGGTTCACGCCACCGATGTGTCACCCATTGTTCCGTGTCCGCCAGACGGACCTGAGGGGCGTCAGGCACGGCGTGCCGGATACGGTGGGAACACCATGAGCGCATCGCAGACCTCGACCTCCGACGTCCCCACTCTCCTTGTCAAGATCTTCGGCAAGGACAGGCCGGGCATCACGGCCGGCCTCTTCGACACCCTCGCCGCCTACTCCGTCGACGTGGTCGACATCGAGCAGGTCGTCACCCGTGGCCGGATCGTGCTGTGCGCCCTCGTGACCATGCCGCCCCGGGGACTCGAAGGGGACCTGCGGGCGACCGTGCACAGCTGGGCCGAGTCGATGAAGATGCAGGCGGAGATCATCTCCGGCCGGGGTGACAACCGTCCGCGCGGCCTCGGCCGTTCCCTGGTCACCGTGCTCGGCCACCCGCTCACGTCGGAGTCGACGGCCGCGATCGCCGCCCGGATCACCAAGGCCGGCGGCAACATCGACCGTATCTTCCGGCTGGCCAAGTACCCCGTGACTGCGGTCGAGTTCGCGGTGTCCGGCGTGGAGACCGAGCCGCTGCGCACCGCGCTGGTGACCGACGCGGCGGCGCTCGGCGTCGACGTGGCGGTCGTCGCGGCGGGGCTGCACCGGCGCGCGCAGCGCCTGGTGGTCATGGACGTGGACTCGACGCTCATCCAGGACGAGGTGATCGAGCTCTTCGCCGCGCACGCCGGCTGTGAGGACAAGGTCGCCGAGGTGACGGCGGCCGCGATGCGCGGGGAGCTGGACTTCGAGCAGTCACTGCACGCGCGGGTGGCGCTGCTTGCGGGTCTGGACGCGTCGGTGGTGGACAAGGTGCGCAGCGAGGTGCGGCTGACGCCGGGCGCGCGCACCCTGATCCGCACGCTGAAACGACTCGGCTACCAGGTGGGGGTCGTCTCGGGCGGATTCACCCAGGTCACCGACGATCTCAAGGAGCGGCTGGGGCTGGACTTCGCCCAGGCCAACACGCTGGAGATCGTCGACGGCAGGCTGACCGGCCGGGTCACCGGCGAGATCGTGGACCGGGCGGGCAAGGCGCGGCTGCTGCGCCGGTTCGCGGTCGAGGCGGGCGTACCTCTGTCGCAGACCGTGGCGGTCGGCGACGGCGCCAACGACCTGGACATGCTGAACGCGGCCGGCCTCGGGGTGGCCTTCAACGCCAAGCCGGTGGTGCGCGAGGCGGCGCACACGGCGGTGAACTTCCCCTTCCTGGACACGGTCCTGTATCTGCTGGGCGTCACCCGCGAAGAGGTCGAGGCGGCGGACAAGCTGGACGAGCGGCGGGCCTGAGCGGAGCGCCCACCGCCGACAGGGGGCCCGGCACCGCTGCGGTGCCGGGCCCCGTCGCACGGGTCACGCGGGTCCGGTCAGTCGGACGGCGCCCAGTAGTCGAGCAGGGTGGCCGCGCCGGGCTCCAGGCTCTTCCAGGAGCCGGTGTAGGACAGCAGCGCGAAGGCGGCGGCCGGGAAGCCCCGGTGGCTCATCCGCTCACGGGAGTCGTCGTCGGCCGTGCCGGACAGGATGTCGGCGAGCCCCTGCACGCCGGGGTTGTGGCCGACCAGGAGGATGTTCTGCGCGTCGTCGGGGGTCTCGTTGAGCAGGGCGATCAGCTCGCCGGGCGAGGCCTCGTAGATCCGCTCCTCATAGACGGTTTTCGGCCGCTGCGGGAACTCCTGGACGGCGATCTTCCAGGTCTCGCGAGTGCGGGTGGCCGTGGAGCACAGGGCCAGGTCGAAGGGGATGGCGGTGTCGGCCAGCCTGCGTCCGGCCTCTGCCGCCTCCTTCCGGCCCCGATCGGCGAGCGGCCGCTCGTGGTCGGTCATCTGTGGCCAGTCGGCTTTCGCATGCCGGAAGAGGACAATCGTGCGGGGTTCTGCGACGCTCATGGCCCCAGCTTCGCATGAAACAGGCCAGGGGGCGCAGGTAGTTGACGGGCGGCTTCCGCCCGTGCTCAGCGGCTGAGCAGCTGCTGTGCGCGCTCGAAGAGATGGTCGATGGCCGGGTTGCCGGCGGCCGCGTGCGCGTCCGTCGGGTTCAGTATCAGCGTCAGCAGCGCGATGAAGGCGAGCGTGGGCAGGGCGAGGGCCCACCAGGGCAGCCGCATGTCGACGCGGCCCCGGTGTGCCGGGTGGGGCCGGGTGTGCGTGTGGGCCGACATGAGTGCCTCCGCGCGTCTTGGAGTAGGCCGGGTCCGATGGTCCGTGGTGCGCGAGGGGCGGTCGGTGATCCGCCTGTCCCGCTCACATCCGAAGGTACGGAATCCGCGGCCCTCAACCCATCCGGAGATCCACCCACTTGACCCTGACCCTTGCCCCCTAGGGGGATGGGGGGTTAGCCCCACCATCCCCCTAGGGGGTGAGGGTCACGGCGGGGTGCTCAGGGCGAGGCGATCGTCGCGATGATGCCGATCACGATGAAGATCGCGAAGAAGGCGCCGAAGACGAGCAGCATCTTCTTCTGGCTGTGCTGGGGGTTCGGATCGAGCACTGGCATGCGGCAAGTCTCGCACCCGCTGTCCGGGCCGGGCGCCCCGGGGTGAGGGCCAGACGCTCCCGGGGCCGTGTGAGGGCCGGGCTCAGCGGGCCGCCTCCTCCTCCACCGTGCGGTCGCGGCCCGCCCGGACGCCGACCAGCATCTGCGGGATCATCAGCACGGTCATGAGCGTGAGCGGCAGGCCCCAGCCACCGCTGTGCTGGTAGAGCACGCCCACCAGGATCGGCCCCGGGATGGAGATCAGGTAGCCGGTGCTCTGTGCGAACGCCGACAGCTGGGCCACTCCCACGCCGGTCCTGGCCCGCATCCCGACCATGGTGAGCGCCAGCGGGAAGGCGCAGTTGGCGACGCCGAGCAGCAGGGCCCAGGCCCAGGCGCCGCCGGCCGGCGCGAAGTACAGGCCGGCGTACCCGGCCAGTCCGCAGGCGCTCAGCACGAGCACGATGGGGCCCTGGCGCGGCAGCCGCGTGGCCAGGCGCGGGATGACGAAGGCCAGCGGCACGCCCATCACCATCGTGACGGCGAGCAGGAGTCCGGCCGTGCTCGCGGGCACACCCGCGTCCCGGAAGATCTGCGGCATCCAGCCCATGGTGATGTAGGCGGCGGTGGCCTGGAGCCCGAAGAACACGGCGAGCGCCCAGGCGGTACGGCTCCGGGTGATCCGCAGCGCGGGCGCCTCCCCACGCGCGCGGGCACCGGTTCCGGTCGCACGGCCCTCGGCGCGCGCGTCGGCGAGGCGCCGCTCCCGTACGAACGGGATCCACGGCAGTACGGCCGCTGCCGCCAGGACCGCCCAGACCGCGAGCCCGCTCTGCCAGTGGCCGCCCAGGGCGTCGGTCACGGGAACGGTCACCGCGGCCGCGGCGGCGGTGCCCAGGGCCATGGCCATCGAGTACAGGCCGGTCATGGAGCCGACCCGGTCCGGGAACCAGCGCTTGACGATGACCGGCATCAGGACGTTGCTGACCGCGATGCCCATGAGCGCGAGCGCGCTGGCGGCCAGGAAACCGAGCGTGCCGCCGGCGTACGGCCGTATGAGCAGGCCGACGGTGATGGCCACCATGCCGACGCACACCACCGCGCCGGGGCCGAAGCGGCGGGCGAGGCGCGGGGCCATGACGCCGAAGACGGCGAAGCACAGCGTCGGCACCGAGGTGAGCAGCCCGGCCACGCTGGCGCTCATGCCGAGCCCGTCGCGGACCTCTTCGAGGAGCGCGCCGAGGCTGGTGATGGCGGGGCGGAGGTTCAGCGCGGACAGCACGATGCCGGCCACGAGCAGGCGCATCGTCCACGCGCGCGTGGGGGCGGCCACGGGCGCCTGGGGCATCGGGGCCTCCTCCGCCGCCCGGTCCGGGGCGCGTTCGGTCGTGGGTGTCGTCGTCCGGGTTTCCTCGCCAGTCATGCCGACCATCATAGAATCATGGGATGATTGGTTGTCCATTCCCGGGTTACCCGGTCCCGCCCGCCGCGTGCGAAGGTGTGCCATGCCTCTGAGCCATCCCCGCCGTTCGGCGCTGTCCGAGCAGGTCATCGCCGCGCTGCGGCACCAGATCACCTCGGGCGAGTGGCCGGTCGGCTCCCGCATCCCGACGGAGCCGGAGCTGGTCGAGCAGCTCGGCGTCGCCCGCAACACGGTCCGTGAGGCCGTCCGCGCGCTCTCCCACAACGGCCTGCTGGACATCCGCCAGGGCTCCGGCACGTACGTCGTGGCCACCAGCGAGCTGGCCGGGGTGATGCACCGCCGCTTCGCCGGCGCCGACCCGCGGCACATCGCCGAGCTGCGCGCCACGCTGGAGTCGGGCGCCGCCAGGCTGGCCGCCGAGCGGCGCACGGAGAAGGACCTCAAGCAGCTCGACGCGCTGCTGGTGCGGCGCGAGGAGGCCTGGGAGTCGGGCGACACGGAGGCCTTCGTGGCGGCGGACGCGACGTTCCACCTGGCGGTGGTGGCCGCCTCCCACAACGACGCGATGACCGCGATGTACGCGGACCTGGGCGAGGTGCTGCGGGACTGGCTGCGCGAGGACGTCGGCGAGGAGCTGACGCCGGAGACGTACATGGACCACACGCGCCTGGTCGACGCGATCCGCGCAGGCGACGCTGACACGGCCGCCGCGGAGGCCGCCAGCTACCCGTTCCTGTGCCGCCCCGGACGCCTCAAAGGGGCCGCTTCTCGTGGCTGATCCACACCGAGCGCACCTCTTTCCAGCAGCGCCCGGTGAGCCGCACCGTCTGCGCGGGCCCGGCGTCGAGCGGGGCGCCGTCGTTGTCGAGGTCCCACCAGCGGTCGCACTCGATGTGCAGGCGGACCCGGTCGGTCCGGGGATAGGGGTTGTGGCAGTAGGCGGTCACCCCGGATCCGCTGACGCGGACGTGGCATCCCGCGCCGAACGGCTCCGGCGCGGCGGGATGCCGTACCTCCACGCGCGCGTGCGGCATCGCGTCGTACGGCAGGGAAAGCACCAGGGCGACGGCGACGGTCACTGAGGCCAGGCGGCGGGACAGGCGCACAAGGGGGACCTCCTCGGCCGAGCTGGGGAGGGAATCGCGCGGTGAACGCTCAGTCCAGAGTGCGCAGTTGTCGTCCGGGTCCGCCCGGCTGATTAGCCCGAACGGGCGACGCCCCGCTCCCCGCGCGCGGGGAGGCGCAGGGCACCGGCGACGCTGAGGGAACCACACGCCGGGAGGGGGCCACGACAGGCGGCAGACGCGCGAGGGCCCGCGCCCGGACGGACGCGGGCCCTCGGTCGCCGGTCAGGCCGTCGCGGCGGCGGTCACGCGCCGATGGCGTGCAGTCCGCCGTCCACGTGGATGATCTCGCCGGTGGTCTTGGGGAACCAGTCGCTCAGCAGGGCGACGATGCCGCGGCCGGCCGGCTCCGGGTCCGCCAGGTCCCACTCCAGCGGGGAGCGACTGTCCCACACGGAGGCCAGCTCGCTGAAACCAGGGATGGACTTGGCTGCCATCGAGCCGATGGGGCCGGCCGAGATCAGGTTGCAGCGGATGCTCTGCTTGCCCAGGTCGCGCGCCATGTAGCGGCTGGTGGCCTCCAAGGCGGCCTTGGCCGGGCCCATCCAGTCGTACTGCGGCCAGGCGTACTGGGCGTCGAAGGTCAGGCCGACGACGGAACCGCCGTTCTGCATCAGCGGCAGACAGGCCATGGTGAGCGACTTCAGGGAGTACGCCGAGACGTGCATGGCCGTGGCGACGGACTCGAACGGCGCGTTGAGGAAGTTGCCGCCGAGGGCGTCCTGCGGCGCGAAGCCGATGGAGTGCACGACGCCGTCGAGGCCGCCGAGCTCCTCGCCGACGAGGTCCGCGAGGCGCCCGAGGTGCTCGTCGTTGGTCACGTCGAGCTCGATGACCTTGGTGGGCTTGGGCAGCTTCCTGGCGATGCGCTCGGTCAGCGTGGGCCGCGGGAACGCGGTCAGGATGATCTCGGCGCCCTGCTCCTGGGCCAGCTTGGCGGCGTGGAAGGCGATGGAGGACTCCGTCAGCACACCGGTGATCAGGACGCGCTTGCCCTCGAGGATTCCGCTCATGGTGATCAGTGACCCATTCCCAGTCCGCCGTCAACGGGGATGACGGCTCCAGTGATGTACGAGGCGTCGTCGGAGGCCAGGAACCGCACGGTCGCGGCGATCTCCTCCGGCTTCGCGTACCGGCCGAGCGGCACCTGCGACACGATGCCGGCGCGCTGCTCGTCGGTGAGCACCTTGGTCATGTCGGTGTCGACGAAGCCGGGAGCGACGACGTTGAAGGTGATGTTGCGCGAGCCCAGCTCACGGGCGAGCGAGCGGGCGAAGCCGACCAGGCCTGCCTTGGAGGCGGCGTAGTTCGCCTGCCCCGGCGAGCCGTACAGCCCGACGACCGACGAAATGAGGACGACGCGGCCCTTCTTGGCGCGCAGCATGCCCCGGTTGGCGCGCTTGACGACCCGGAAGGTGCCGGTGAGGTTGGTGTCGACGACCGAGGTGAAGTCCTCCTCGGACATGCGCATCAGGAGCTGGTCCTTGGTGACGCCGGCATTGGCGATCAGCACCTCGACCGGGCCGTGCTCGGCCTCGATCTCCTTGTAGGCCTGCTCCACCTGCTCGGGGTCGGTGATGTCGCACTTGACAGCGAGGAAGCCGGCCGGCGGCTCGCCCGAGCGGTACGTGACCGCGACCTTGTCGCCGGCGTCGGCGAAAGCGCGGGCGATGGCGAGGCCGATGCCCCGGTTGCCTCCGGTGACGAGAACCGAGCGGCTCAACGGATCACCCTTTCGATAGCGGTGTATACCCGCCCGGGCACCTGGACGACAGGCGGCGATGACAGGCGGCTTCCCTCGAAAACCTATCGGTCTGGGCCCGCCCGCGGACATTCGGGCACCCACAGTGGCTTACGGGGCTCACTGTCGGATTCCTACAGTCGGTGGTCCAGGTCAGTCCGCAGCGCCGGGGGCGTGGGGGGGCAGTCCGGCCTAGCGGGCCGCGTCGAGCATTCGCTTGTCGTACGTGATGAGGCAGTCGAGTGCCTCGCCGATCGTCAGGGCACTCGCCACGTGGATGGCATCGAGGGAGCGCAGGGTGACCGGAATGGGTCGCGGGCGGAGCCGAGTAGGGGCGGAAACGTGTGGTCCACGCACGGGTCGACGCGACATGATGCGCAGCAACCACAGGTCACACAACAGGGAGAGACCTCGGTGCCTCATACCATCGACGAAGCCTTCACGGCCCTACCCCTACGTGCCCTCGCCGACGCCGCGCTCGCACGCGCGCGTGCGCTGGGGGCCGAGCACGCGGACTTCCGGTTCGAGCGGGTGCGCAACGCGTCCTGGCGGCTGAGGGACGCAAAGCCCGCCGGGTCGTCGGACACCACCGACCTCGGGTACGCCGTGCGAGTCGTGCACGGCAGTACGTGGGGCTTCGCGTCCGGCGTGGACCTGAGCCTGGACGCCGCGGCCAAGGTCGCCTCGCAGGCCGTGGCGATGGCGAAGCTGTCCGCGCAGGTGATAAAGGCGGCCGGGTCGGACGAGCGGGTGGAGCTGGCCGACGAGCCCGTGCACGCCGACAAGACGTGGATCTCGTCGTACGAGATCGATCCGTTCACGGTGCCCGACGTGGAGAAGGCCGGGCTGATGGCGGAGTGGAGCGCGCGGCTGCTGGCGGCCGACGGGGTCGATCATGTCGACGCCTCGCTGCTCACCGTGCATGAGAACAAGTTCTACGCCGACACGGCCGGGACCGTGACCACGCAGCAGCGGGTGCGCCTGCATCCGGTGTTCACGGCCGTGTCGGTGGACGAGTCGAGCGGCGAGTTCGAATCGATGCGCACGATCGCGCCACCCGTCGGACGCGGCTGGGAGTACCTGCGGGGCACCGGCTGGGACTGGGACGGCGAGCTGGAGCGGATCCCCGAGCTGCTCGCCGAGAAGATGCGCGCGCCGAGCGTGGAGCCGGGCCTGTACGACCTGGTCGTGGACCCGTCCAACCTGTGGCTGACGATCCACGAGTCCATCGGGCACGCGACGGAACTGGACCGCGCGCTCGGCTACGAGGCCGCGTACGCGGGGACCTCCTTCGCGACCTTCGACCAGATCGGCAAGCTGAAGTACGGCTCGGAGCTGATGAACGTCACCGGTGACCGCACCGCCGAGCACGGCCTCGCGACCGTCGGGTACGACGACGAGGGCGTCGAGGCGCAGTCCTGGGACCTGGTGAAGGACGGCACGCTGGTCGGCTACCAGCTGGACCGGCGGATCGCGAAGCTGACCGGGTTCGAGCGGTCCAACGGGTGCGCGTACGCGGATTCGCCGGGGCACGTGCCGGTGCAGCGCATGGCCAACGTGTCGTTGCGGCCGGATCCGGCCGGGATGTCGACCGCGGACCTGATCGGCGGGGTCGACCGGGGGATCTACGTCGTCGGGGACCGGTCGTGGTCCATCGACATGCAGCGCTACAACTTCCAGTTCACCGGGCAGCGCTTCTTCAGGATCGAGAACGGGCGGCTCGCCGGGCAGCTGCGGGACGTCGCCTACCAGGCGACGACCACCGACTTCTGGGGCTCCATGGCCGCCCTCGGGGGTCCGCAGACGTACGTCCTGGGCGGCGCGTTCAACTGCGGCAAGGCGCAGCCGGGGCAGGTCGCGGCGGTCTCGCACGGGTGCCCGTCCGCCCTGTTCAAGGGAGTCAACATCCTCAACACGACGCAGGAGGCCGGTCGATGAGCGCGCGTGTGCCTGACGGCATTACTTCGTTGACGAGCAAGCCGCACGAGATCGTCGAGCGGGCCCTGGAGCTGTCCCGGGCGGACGGGTGTGTCGTCATCGCCGACGAGCACTCGACCGCCAATCTGCGCTGGGCGGGCAACGCCCTGACCACCAACGGTGTCACGCGCGGGCGCACGCTCACCGTGGTCGCGACGGTCGACGGCAAGGAGGGCACGGCCTCGGGGGTCGTGTCACGGTCGGCCGTGACCGCCGACGAGCTGGAGCCGCTCGTCCGGGCCGCCGAGGCCGCCGCGCGCGGTGCCGGGCCCGCCGAGGACGCGCAGCCGCTGGTCGACGGCGTGGCGCAGTCGCCCGAGTTCA
This sequence comes from Streptomyces sp. TRM68367, assembly GCF_014495685.1. Lineage (GTDB taxonomy): Bacteria > Actinomycetota > Actinomycetes > Streptomycetales > Streptomycetaceae > Streptomyces. Next base: position 24,436 of record NZ_JACTVI010000075.1, read on the forward strand.
CGGAGGCGCCCGCCGAGACCTCGTCGGCGGTGTTCGCCGACTTCGCGCCGGCGCTCGGTGAGGCCTTCGCACGCGCGCGTGCGGGCGGTCGGGAGTTGTACGGCTTCGCCAACCACGAGCTGGTGTCGACGTACGTGGGCACGTCGGCGGGGCTGCGGCTGCGGCACGACCAGCCGGGCGGGACGCTGGAGCTGAACGCCAAGTCGCCGGACCGCACCCGGTCGGCGTGGGCGGGCCGGTCGACCCGGGACTTCAAGGACGTCGACCCGGCCGCGCTGGACGCGGAGCTGGCCGTACGGCTGGGCTGGGCCGAGCGGCGGGTCGAGCTGCCCGCGGGCCGCTACGAGACGCTGCTGCCGCCGACCGCGGTCGCGGACCTGCTGATCTACCAGCTGTGGTCGGCGTCGGGCCGGGACGCGGCCGAGGGGCGCACGGTGTTCTCCAAGCCGGGCGGCGGCACCCGCGTGGGCGAGAAGCTGACCGAGCTGCCGCTGACCCTGCGCAGCGACCCGGACGAGCCGGGCCTGGAGTCGGCGCCGTTCGTGATCGCGCACTCCTCCGGGGGCGATCAGTCGGTGTTCGACAACGGCCTGCCGCTCACGGCGACCGACTGGGTGCGCGAGGGCCGGCTGACGCATCTGACGACCAGCAGGCACAGCGCGGGCCTGACCGGGCTGCCGGTGGCGCCGGGGATCGACAACCTGATCCTGGACGGCGGCGAGGACCGCTCCCTGGGCGAGATGGTCACCGGTACCGAGCGCGGGTTGCTGCTGACCTGCCTCTGGTACATCCGCGAGGTCGACCCGGCCACCCTGCTGCTCACCGGCCTGACCCGGGACGGCGTTTACCTGGTCGAGAACGGCGAGGTGACCGGCGAGGTGAACAACTTCCGGTTCAACGAGTCGCCGGTGGGCCTGCTGGGCCGGGCGACGGAGGCGGGCCGTACGGAGATGACGCTGCCGCGGGAGTGGGGCGACTGGTTCACCAGGGCGGCGATGCCGGCGCTGCGGGTACCGGATTTCAATATGAGCTCTGTCAGTCGGGGCGTATAACCTCGTAGGCGTTCGCGGTCGGCTGCCATCCGACCGGCCGAAGATCACCGAGGAGACACGAGAACCGTGACGGACATCGTCGACGAGCTGAAGTGGCGCGGGCTGTTCGCCCTGTCCACTGACGAGGACGCTTTGCGCAAGGCGCTCGCGGACGGTCCCGTCACGTTTTATTGCGGTTTCGACCCGACGGCGCCGTCGTTGCACGTGGGGCACCTGGTGCAGGTGCTCACCGTGCGTCGGCTCCAGCAGGCAGGCCACCGGCCGCTGGCGCTGGTCGGCGGGGCCACGGGCCTGATCGGCGACCCGCGCCCGACGGCGGAGCGCACGCTGAACGACCCGGAGACGGTCAAGGGCTGGGTGGAGAAGCTGCGCCGCCAGATCGAGCCGTTCCTGTCCTTCGAGGGTGAGAACGCCGCGGTCATGGTCAACAACCTCGACTGGACCGAGGGCCTGTCGGCGATCGAGTTCCTGCGGGACATCGGTAAGCACTTCCGCGTCAACAAAATGCTTACGAAAGACTCCGTCGCCCGGCGCCTGGAGTCCTCCGAGGGCGTCAGCTACACGGAGTTCAGCTACCAGATCCTGCAGGGCATGGACTTCCTCCAGCTGTACCGCCGGTACGGCTGCACGTTCCAGCAGGGCGGCAGCGACCAGTGGGGCAACCTCACGGCAGGCCTGGACCTGATCCACAAGCTGGAGCCGCACGCCGACGTGCACGCCTACGCCACGCCGCTGATGACTAAGGCGGACGGCACCAAGATCGGCAAGACCGAGGGCGGGGCCGTCTGGCTCGACCCGGAGATGACGACGCCGTACGCGTTCTACCAGTTCTGGCTGAACGTGGACGACCGGGACATCTCGCGGTACATGCGCATCCTGTCCTTCAGGTCCCGTGCGGAGCTGGAGGAGCTGGAGCAGCAGACCGAGGAGCGCCCGCAGGCCCGGGCCGCGCAGCGGGCGCTGGCCGAGGAGCTGACCACGCTGGTGCACGGCGCCGACCAGACGGCCGCAGTGATCGCCGCGTCACGGGCCCTGTTCGGCCAGGGCGAGCTGGCGGAGCTGGACGAGCGGACCCTGGACGCCGCCCTGTCCGAGGTGCCGCACATCCAGGTGACCGAGCTCGGCCCGGTCGTGGACCTGTTCGCAGAGGTCGGCCTGGTGCCCAGCAAGTCGGCGGCACGCCGCACGGTCAAGGAGGGCGGCGCGTACGTGAACAACGCCAAGGTCGCCGCCGAGGACGCGGTCCCCGGCAAGGAGGACCTGCTGCACGAGCGCTGGCTGGTGCTGCGCCGGGGCAAGAAGAACCTGGCGGCGGTGGAGGTCACCAGCGGCTGAAGCAGGCGTACAGCGGCCCTGCGGACGTACGAGAGGGGCGGTCTCGGTGCCGGAGGCCGTCCCGTCAGGCTCTCCGCCTTTTACCCCGGACCGCCATGTACGCCCTGTCGCCGAGGCCGACGAGGATGACCGCGGCCACCAGCTGGAATGCGTGGCGCCACCAGTCGATGCCCGACGTCGCATCGACACCGGCCGCCCGTGCGACCGCGTTGCCGCCGATCGCACCGAGCATGCCCAGGATTGTGGTCAGCCACAGCGGGATGTGCTGTTTGCCCGGGATAACCGCCTTGGCGATCAGACCGAGCACGAGTCCCACGATGATCGCCCACAACCAGCCCATGGCTGCCTCCTCGTCCGGCTCGACGTGCGCACTACGGCCAGTGTGGGACCGTCCGCCCTGCGGCGCATGCCGGGGCGGGGCCATCCGACGGACCCCCGACTACACAGGACGGCGCAGGTCGTTCGCCCGGGCGGCAGGGGCCCCGGTCTCGTAGGCGGCGCAGGTGCGGCGTAACGTGGAACCTGTCCGGGTTCGGTTTCCCCGACCGGCCGCGGACGGGTTGCGGGGCGGGGCGGGTCCGATACGGGCGGATGGTGGAATGTGATGCGGAAGCTGCACGGCGGTGACAACACCCAGGTTTTCCGGATCACCGGAGCCCGGGCCGGACTACACGAAGATGTGCGCGGACGGCAGCGCCGGTATGTCATCTCGATGTCCATCCGCACGGTCTCGGTGATCCTCGCGGCCACACTCTGGAATGTCGAACGGCACGTGGCGATCGTGGCGTTGGTGCTCGGTGCGGTGCTCCCCTACATCGCCGTGGTGATCGCCAACGCGGGGCGCGAAAACGCGCCGTCTCTGCCGTCGACGTTCGTGACGGCGCCGACGCCGCCGATGATCGCGCCGCCGCGGACGAATGACGGTACGGCTGAATCAGTCCCGGAAGATGCGGCGTCGGACCCGGCGCCGGGCGTACGAAGCGAGCCGCACGAGCGGTCGTGACTGCCGGAAAACGGTCACAAGCGGAAGCCAGCTCCCCGCCAAGCTCAGGAAAAGCTCAGATCAATCATGTTGTTCCGGTGCCGGGGGGCGGGTCGGCCGTGACATACTTCGTACGCGCTCCGCATCCCCCGTCGGAGCGACGGACCGACGCCGGGCAGCTCCCCCCGTGGCTGCTCGGCGTCGCCTTTTGTGTAGACCTGTGAGACGAAGCTGTGAGTGACACGATCTGTTCTGCCAAGGGTTGTCGGGCCGGCGCCGTGTGGGTGCTGGCGTGGAACAACCCGAAGATTCATACGCCGGAGCGGCGTAAGACGTGGGTGGCGTGCGAGGAGCACCGGGAGCATTTGTCCCAGTTTCTTGGGATGCGGGGGTTTTTGAAGGATGTTGTGCTGCTGGAGGAGTGGGAAGCGCGGGGGGTTTGAGGGCCGGTTCGGGGTGGCTTGGGCCGGTCGTCGACTGCCTCGCCGTCGTGGCTGGTCGCGCCCACGCGGCGGAGCCGCCTGTCGATACAGCCCCGCGCCCCTCAGGGGGTTGCCCTAACCGCCGATCGCTGACATGGGGCGGTCGGGCTGGATGAACGTCGGGTCGTCGAGGCCCGCGCCTGCCTTCTTGCCCCACATGGCCAGCTTCCAGACGCGGGCTATCTCCTCGTCGGGGGCGCCGTTGCGGAGGGCGGCGCGTAGGTCCGTTTCCTCCGTGGCGAACAGGCACGTGCGTATCTGGCCGTCGGCGGTGAGGCGGGTGCGGTCGCAGGCCGCGCAGAACGGGCGGGTGACCGTGGCGATGACCCCGACGCGGTGCGGGCCGCCGTCGACGAGCCAGCGCTCGGCCGGAGCGGAGCCGCGTGCCTCGTCGCCCTCGGGGGTCAGCTCGAAGCGGGTGCGCAGGGAGGTCAGGATGTCCCCGGCGGTGATCATGCCCTCGCGCTTCCAGCCGTGCTGGGCGTCCAGCGGCATCTGCTCGATGAAGCGCAGCTCGAAGTCGTGCTCGACGGCCCAGGCCAGCAGGTCCGGAGCCTCGTCGTCGTTCAGCCCCGGCATCAGGACCGAGTTGATCTTCACGGGGGTCAGGCCGGCCTCGCGGGCGGCGTGCAGGCCGTCGACGACGTCCTTGTGGCGGTCGCGGCGGGTGAGGGCCTTGAAGACGTCGGGGCGGAGGGTGTCCAGTGAGACGTTCACCCGGTCCAGGCCCGCCGCCTTCAGAGCGGCCGCCGTGCGCCCCAGGCCGATGCCGTTGGTGGTCAGCGACATCTGGGGGCGCGGCTCGAGGGCCGCAACGCGCTCGACTATGCCGGGCAGGCCGGGGCGCAGCAGGGGCTCGCCGCCGGTGAAGCGGACCTCCTCGATGCCGAGGCAGGTCACGGCGATGTCGATCAGGCGGACGATCTCGTCGTCCGTGAGGAGGTCGGGCTTGGCCAGCCACTGCAGGCCCTCCTCGGGCATGCAGTACGTGCACCGCAGATTGCAGCGGTCCGTGAGCGAGACCCTCAGATCGGTTGCCACTCGGCCGTAGGTGTCGATGAGCACTGGGGCCCCCTCCCTCGACGCGGATCGACGCGGAGCACATCTCCTCCACACCTGCGAGCCTACGTGACCCCACTGACAACTCCACAGCCCCGATCCCCACGAGGCAGGGCACGGCCCCGTCGTAGAGAGCTACGACGGGGCCGTGTGGAGGTGATGCTCAGTGGGCGCCGGTGCCGGTCAGGGACCGGACCTCCAGCTCCGCGTACTTCTTGGTGTCGGGCTCCTCCTTGGACAGGACCGTGCCGAGCCAGCCCATGAGGAAGCCGAACGGAATGGAGATGATGCCCGGGTTCTTCAGCGGGAACCAGGCGAAGTCGACCTCGGGGAACATCGCCTTGGGGTCGCCGGAGACGACGGGCGAGAACAGCACCAGGCCGACGGCGACGATGAGGCCGCCGTAGATCGACCACAGCGCGCCCTGGGTGGTGAACCGCTTCCAGAACAGGCTGTAGAGGATGGTCGGCAGGTTGGCGGAGGCCGCGACCGCGAAGGCCAGGGCGACCAGGCCGGCGACGTTCAGGTCGCGGGCGAGGGCGCCCAGCAGGATGGAGACGGCGCCGATGCCGATGGTGGCCAGCCGGGCCGCCCGGACCTCCTCCTTCTCGCTGGCCTTGCCCTTCTTGATGACGTTCGCGTAGATGTCGTGCGCGAACGACGAGGACGAGGCCAGGGTCAGGCCGGCGACCACCGCGAGGATCGTCGCGAAGGCCACCGCCGAGATGGTGGCGAGCAGGATCGCGCCCCAGGCCGAGTCGACGCCGCCCAGATGCAGGGCGAGCAGTGGTGCGGCGGTGTTGCCGGACGGGTTGGAGGCGATGATCTCGTCCTGGGAGATCAGTGCAGCGGCGCCGAAGCCGAGCGCGATGGTCATCAGGTAGAAGCCGCCGATGATGCCGATCGCCCAGTTCACGGACTTCCGGGCGGCCTTGGCGTTGGGCACCGTGTAGAAGCGGATCAGGATGTGCGGCAGGCCGGCGGTGCCGAGCACCAGGGCGATGCCGAGAGAGATGAAGTCCAGCTTGGAGGTGCCGCTCCCACCGTAGTTGAGGCCGGGCTCCAGGAAGGCGGCGCCCTTGCCGCTGTTCTCGGCGGCCTTGCCGAGCAGGTCGGAGATGTTGAAGTTGAACTTCAGCAGCACCAGGAAGGTGATCAGGATCGTGCCGCTGATGAGCAGCACGGCCTTGACCATCTGGACCCAGGTGGTGCCCTTCATGCCGCCGATGGAGACGTACACGATCATCAGGACGCCGACCAGGGCGACGATGAGGACCTTACCGGCGTCGGAGGTGATGCCGAGCAGCAGCGAGACCAGGACGCCGGCGCCCGCCATCTGGGCCAGCAGGTAGAAGATCGACACGACGATGGTCGACGTACCGGCGGCCGTGCGCACCGGGCGCTGGCGCATCCGGTAGGCGAGGACGTCACCCATGGTGTAGCGGCCGGAGTTCCTGAGCGGCTCGGCGACCAGGAGCAGGGCGACCAGCCAGGCGACCAGGAAGCCGATGGAGTACAGGAAGCCGTCGTAACCGAAGAGGGCGATGGCGCCCGCGATGCCGAGGAAGGACGCGGCGGACATGTAGTCGCCGGAGACGGCCAGGCCGTTCTGGAAGGCGCTGAACTGGCGGCCGCCGGCATAGAAGTCGGCGGCGTCCTTGGTCTGGCGGCCCGCCCAGACGGTGATGCCCAGGGTCGCGAGAACGAACAGGGCGAACAGGGTAATGATCAGCGGGCGGTGCTCGCTGGCCTCGTTGGCGGCCAGGACACTCTGCTGCGCGATGTTCATGCGCCGCCCTCCATCCGGGACTTGATCGCCTGGGCCTTGGGGTCGAGCTTGGCGTTGGCGTGTCGCTCGTACCACCAGGCGATGAGGAACGTGGTGACGAACTGGGCGATTCCGAACACGAACGCCACGTTGATGTTGCCGAACAGCTTGGCGCCCATGAAGTCGCCCGCGTAGTTCGACAGCAGCACGTACAGCAGGTACCAGGCGATGAAGGCGACGGTCAGCGGAAAGGCGAAGGAGCGGTAGGAGCGGCGCAGTTCACCGAACTCCGCGCTCTCCTGCACCTCGGCGAACTCCTCGGGTGAGGGGAGTTTGTGTTGCTCTTTCGAGGGGGGCGGTGCGTCGGTGGACACGGAGTCTCCTCGCGTTGCGGATACGGTTCACAAAGGGACGGGGCGAGTGTCCTCGCGCTCCCTGCTCAAGGGCACGGCGCCACGCGAGGACCGGTTCAACTGCCCGCCCTTCTTTCCGAAGACGTTTCGGCAAAACATTGCTGGCCAGCGAGAGCGCAGGATAGCTTCAGCGTGCACAACTCGTCATGTACCTGCCCGGGCCCACCTGTGTCCCGGGCAGGCTCCGTTTCCGGATGATGTGGGGATCCCATGACTCATCTGCGCTCCAGACGCCGGCTCGCGCTCGCCGTGCCCGTCGCGCTGTCCCTGACCGCCTCGCTCGGCTTCCTGCCCGCGGCCGCGTCCGCCGCCCCGCGCGCGGAGGCCGCCGTCCAGGCCGACGCGCCCCGGCTGGCGTACGTCGTCAACACCAAGGCGGACCGGCGCACGATCGCCTCCGTCACCAAGGCGATAGCCGCGGCCGGCGGCACCGTCGTGGTCACCTACGACAAGATCGGCGTCATCGTCGTCCACTCGGCGAACCCCGACTTCGCCCAGCGGATACGCACCGCGCGCGGAGTCCAGTCGGCGGGCGCCACGCGCACCGCGCCGCTGACGCCCGCGGGGACCACGGAGCAGGGCGCGGCCCAGCTCCTGTCCAAGGCGCAGGCCGCCCGGACCGCGAGCGTCTCCGCCGCCTCCGAGGGCAGCGAGCCCCTGGAGGCCGACCAGTGGGACCTGCGCGCGATCGGCGCCGACAAGGCCGCGAAGATCAACCCGGGCAGCCGCAAGGTGACGGTCGCCGTGATCGACACGGGCGTCGACGACACCCACCCCGACCTCGCGCCGAACTTCTCCGCGTCCCAGTCCGCCAACTGCGCCGGCGGCAAGGCGGACACCCGCGCGGGCGCCTGGCGGCCGTACACCCCGCAGGACTACCACGGCACGCACGTGGCCGGTGAGATCGCCGCGGCCCGCAACGGCGTCGGCGTCGCCGGTGTCGCCCCCGGCGTGAAGATCGCCGGCATCAACGTGACCGACCGGGACAACGGCCTCTTCTACCCGGAGAGCGTCGTGTGCGCCTTCGTGTTCGCCGCCGACCACGGCGTCGAGATCACGAACAACAGCTACTACGTCGATCCGTGGCTGTACAACTGCATGGACGATCCGGACCAGCGCGCCATCGTCGACGCGGTCAACAGGGCGCAGCTGTACGCCCAGAAGAAGGGCCTCCTGAACGTCGCTTCGGCGGGCAACTCCAACCACGACCTGGACTCCGACGCGATCGTCGACGACTCCAGCCCGGACGACTCCACGCCGGTCGAGCGGACCATCGACCCGCACGAGTGCTTCGACGTGCCGACCCAGCTGCCGGGCGTGGTCACGGTCAGCGCGACGGGCGTGAACAGCCTCAAGTCGTACTACTCGACGTACGGCAAGGGCGTCGTCGACGTCGCGGCGCCGGGCGGCGACCGGCGCTACCAGATCCCGGACACGCCGTCGAAGAACGGCGGCATCCTGTCCACGATGCCGGAGGGCGCGTACGGCTATCTGCAGGGCACGTCGATGGCCGCGCCGCACGCGTCCGGCGTCGCCGCGCTGCTGAAGTCCAAGTACCCGTGGGCGACTCCGGGCCAGTTGCAGGCGCTGCTGAAGGCCCAGGCGGACAACCCCGGCTGCCCCGCGTCGTACGACCAGGACGGCGACGGCACGCAGGACGCGCAGTGCGAGGGCGGCAAGCGGGTCAACGGCTTCTACGGCTTCGGCATCGTCAACGCCCTGCGGGCAGTGAAGTAACCCGCGCCGGCGGGGCCTTGAGCCCCGCACCCGGGGGGTATGCAGCCCCTCCAGGGCATCCCGGACCGTGTCCGGTACATCCCGCACTCGGTCCGCTCGTACCGCGAACGAACTGGAGACCATATGACAGCGCCTCACCAGCGCTATCGTCGCGCCATCGCGATCCCGGTCGGTATGGCCATGGCCACGGCCCTCGCCGTCCTGCCGAACGCCACGGCCGCGGCCGCGGAGACGCCCGCCGCGCCCGCCGCCGACGCGAGCTCGTTCAGCTACGTCGTCAACGTCCGCCCCGGCCACGGCACTTCGGCACAGGTGAAGAAGGCCGTCGGCAAGGCGGGCGGCACGGTCGTGACGTCGTACGACCAGATCGGCGTCATCGTCGCCCACTCGGCGAACCCGGACTTCGCCAAGGACATGCGCAGGGTGCGGGGCGTGGAGTCGGCCGGCGCCACCCGCACCGCGCCGCTGCCCGCCCAGTCGACGACCGATGTGGGCACGCCGAAGGTGCTGGGCGCGGACGAGGTCGCCGCCGCCGAAGCCGCAGGCGGACAGGACCCGTTGGAGCCCCAGCAGTGGGACCTGCCCGCCATCAAGGCGGACCAGGCGCACAAGAAGTCGCTCGGCAGCTCGAAGGTGACCGTCGCCGTGCTCGACACCGGCGTCGACGACACCCACCCCGACCTCGCCCCGAACTTCGACCGCGAGGCGTCCGTCAACTGCGTCTCGGGCAAGCCGAACACGACCGACGGGGCTTGGCGGCCCGGCCCGGACGAGAGCGCGCACGGCACGCACGTGGCGGGCGAGATCGCGGCCGCGAAGAACGGTATCGGCATGACGGGCGTCGCGCCCGGCGTGAAGGTGTCCGGGATCAAGGTGTCCAACCCGGACGGCTTCTTCTACACGGAGGCCGTCGTCTGCGGCTTCGTCTGGGCGGCCGAGCACGGCGTCGACGTGACCAACAACAGCTACTACACGGACCCGTGGTACTTCAACTGCAAGGATGACCCGGACCAGCAGGCGCTGGTGGAAGCCCTCACCAGGGCCACGCGGTACGCGGAGCGCAAGGGCGCGGTCAACGTCGCCGCGGCCGGCAACGAGAACTACGACTTCGCCGAAGACGAGATCACCGACCCGGTCTCCCCGAACGACTCGACGCCCACCGAGCGGATCGTGGACCCGTCCGAGTGCTACGACATCCCGACCCAGCTGCCGGGTGTCGTCACGGTCGCGGCGACCGGCGCCAAGGGCATCAAGTCGTCCTTCTCCAACTACGGCCGCGGCTTCATCGACATCGCCGCGCCGGGCGGGGACTCGACGTCGTACCAGAAGCCGGAGCCTCCGGCGACCAACGGTCGGATCCTGGGCACGCTGCCCGGCGGCAAGTGGGGGTACATGGCCGGTACGTCGATGGCGTCGCCGCATGTCGCGGGCGTCGCCGCCCTGATCAAGTCGACGCACCCGTACGCGCCGCCGGCCATGGTGAAGGCTCTGCTGTACGCCGAGGCCGACGCCGTGCCGTGCACGGACCCGTACGACATCGACGGTGACGGCAAGGTCGACGCCGTGTGCGAGGGCCCGAAGAACCGCAACGGTTTCTACGGGTGGGGTATGGCGGACGCGCTGGACGCGGTGACCAGGTAGGTCCGTCAAAGGTCGACCCCGTCAAAGGTCGATCCCGTCAAAGGTCAGAGGGTGCGGGAGGGTGCGCTTCGGGCGCGCCCTCCCGCACCGCGTTCAACGCGTGCACGGTCACCCCACGGCGCAATGCAGGGGCCTCATCGGCGGACGGCGGGCGCCGGCTTCGTCGCGGCCCCGCGAAGGGGAGTCAGTTCGTACAGCGCCGTGTAGATGGCGACGATCGGGATCTTCCAGACGAAGTAGAAGAAGAGGCTGCCGACTCCCATGGTGATGCTCGTCGCGGCGTCCTTCACCTCCTAGCCCGCCGCGTCCTCGTCGGGATGGAGGCGGACGCTGATCATCTCGACCACGGTGAGCAGCACGAAGGCGGGTATCGACCACAGCACGACATCGGGCAGGTTCGGCATGGGAGAACCGTAAGGCCGGACACGCTGCCTGAGGGAGCGTCGCAAGGGCGGACGCTGACACCTGACGGACGGCGGTGTCAGTCGTGGCCCGTATCCTCAGGGACCATGCTCGAAGACCTCACGACCGCAGCGTCCTCTCCCACGTCGTGGCCGGCCGCGTATCCCCAGGGATACGCGGTCGTTGACGTGGAGACCACGGGCCTGGCCCGGGACGACCGGATCATCTCCGCGGCCGTCTACCGGCTGGACGCGCGCGGCGAGGTCGAGGACCACTGGTACACGCTGGTCAACCCGGAGCGGGACCCGGGCCCGGTATGGATCCACGGTCTGACGAGCGACACGCTGAACAGCGCGCCCCTCTTCCAGGACATCGCCGAGGAGTTCTCGGCCCGGCTGGCGGACCGGGTGCTCGTCGCGCACAACGCCGTCTTCGACTGGCAGATGATCGCCCGGGAGTACGCGCGCGCGAAGCGCGAGGCGCCGGTGCGGCATCGGCTGTGCACCATCGCGCTCTCCAAGGCGCTTGACCTGCCGCTGCCCAACTACAAGCTGGAGACGCTGGCCGCGCACTTCGGCGTCGTCCAGCGGCGGGCGCACCACGCGCTGGACGACGCGCGCGTGCTGGCGGAGGCGTTCCGGCCCAGCCTGCGCGCCGCGGCGGCGGGGGGCGTACGGCTGCCGCTGCACGAGTGCCGGCCGCTGACCGAGTGGGCGGAGCGGCCGGCGCCGCGGATCGGGCAGCAGGCGGGGTACGGCGGCTACCGGGCCGGCAGTTGGCGCCCCTCCCGCAAGCGGCCGGCGTGCCCGTATCCCAACCCCGGTCGCTACGAAGAGGGCAAAAGACTCAAACAGGGCATGCGGGTAGCTTTCTCCGGCGACACGTCGGTGGAACGTGAGCTGCTGGAGGACCGGGCAATCGAGGCCGGGCTCCACGTGGCCACCAGCATCTCGCGGGTGACCAGCCTGCTCGTCACCAACGACCCGGACTCGGGCACGTCCAAGGTGGTCAAGGCCCGGCAGTTCGGGACGCCGATCGTCGACGAGGCGGCGTTCGGGCAGCTGCTCGGGGATGTCGAGCTCGCCGAGGACAAGGGTGCGCCGGCGTCGCGGGGCCGGCGCTGACGAGCGTGCGCCGGCGTCGCGGGGGTGACCGTACGGACGGGTGACTGCCGGGCGAGTCGCCCGGCAACCGCTCGCTCGGGCCGCGCCGGCCTGTGGCGCATGGCGAGCTGTCACCTTCTCGGCCGCGAGCGACCAAGCTTGTGCGCTCGGCGGCTCAACCCTCGTCGCGCTCCTCGGCCACCGCCGGCTGCGGTATCGGGGTCGCATCCGGCAGGCCGGTTCGTGCCTTCAAAGGGCTCGCGGACCGGCCCCGCCGGCTCAGCGGACCTCACCCCCCTGGGAACACCCCACGGCCCGAGAGGTACCGTCGTGGGGTGTACCGCTTCCTGTTGTCCCGGCAGTGGGTGATCCTCACGCTGATCGCCCTGCTTCTCATCCCCACGATGATCAGGCTGGGCTTCTGGCAGATGCACCGCTACGAGGAGCGCACCGCCCGGAACCAGCTGGTCATCGACGCGCTGGCCGCCAAGCCGGTCCCCGTGGAGAAGCTGACCTCTCCCGGTCACACCGTCACCACCGACGAGCGGTACCGCACCGTGACCGCCAAGGGTCGCTTCGACACGGAGGACGAGGTCGTCGTCCGCCGCCGCACCAACTCCGACGACGAGGTCGGCTACCACGTGCTGACCCCCTTCGTCCTGCACGACGGCAAGGTTCTGCTGGTCAACCGGGGCTGGATCCCCGCGGACAGCCCGAGCCAGACCACGTTCCCGAGGATTCCCGCACCGCCCCGCGGCGAGGTCACCGTGACGGGACGGCTGATGCCGGACGAGACGACCCAGGCGAGCGGCATCAAGGACCTCAAGGGGCTGCCGGACCGGCAGATCATGCTGATCAACAGCGAGCAGGAGGCGCGGCGCCTCGGCATGCAGGTGCTCGGCGGCTACATCGCGCAGACGGCGCCCGAGCCCAGGGGCGACACCCCGGAGCTGCTCAGCGACCCCGGCATGGAGGACGCCGCGCTCAACTACGCGTACGCCTTCCAGTGGTGGCTGTTCGCCGCGGCCGTCCCGGTCGGCTGGGTCGTCCTCGCCCGCCGTGAGGCGCGGGAACGGGCGGAGGCGGCGGCGAAGAAGACGGAGCCGACGGAGACGGAACCGGCTGCGGTGTAGGCCCACGGCCTTCTGCCCGCCGCGACGCCTTTCATCGGCGGCAACGCCTGCCATCCGCCGCAACGGCGAGCAACCACGACGGCGTGTTCCGGCGGGTGCCGAACCCACCGAGCTCCCGGGGGCCCACCCTCACATCACTCCCCCGGCCGCACCCACGATTGCCCCACGGCACCCCGGGAACCCGGAACTCCATGCATCCCCGCATCGAGGACTACGCCCTCATCGGCGACGAGCAGACCGCTGCCCTGGTCGGCGCGGACGGCTCCGTCGACTGGCTGTGCCTCCCCCGCTTCGACTCCCCCGCCTGCTTCGCCAAGCTGCTCGGCGACGAGGAGAACGGCCACTGGCGCATCGCCCCCGCTGGAGCCGAGCGCTGCGCCCGGCGCGCCTACCGTCCCGGCACCCTCGTCCTCGACACCGAGTGGGAGACCGACCAGGGCAGTGTCCGCGTCACCGACCTGATGCCGCAGCGCGACCGCGCCCCCGACCTCGTACGCATCGTCGAGGGCCTCGGCGGCGAGGTCACCGTCCGCAGCATGCTCCGTCTGCGCTTCGACTACGGCTCGATCACCCCCTGGACGCGCAGAGCGGACGCCCACCGCGTCGCCGTCGCCGGCCCCGACTCGACCTGGCTGCGCAGCGAGCCCGCCGTCCGCACCTGGGGGGAAGACTTCTGCACCCACTCGGAGTTCACCGTCACCGAGGGCGAGAAGGTCGCGTTCGTCCTCACGTGGCACCCCTCGCACCAGCGGCGCCCGCCACTCGTCGACCCGCACGAGTCACTGCGCAGCAGCGTCGCGGACTGGCAGAGCTGGTCGTCCCGCTGCACCTACGACGGCCCGTACCGGGACGCCGTACTCCGCTCCCTGATCACCCTGAAGGCACTCACCTACGCGCCGACGGGCGGCATCGTCGCGGCGCCCACCACCTCGCTGCCCGAGGAGCCGGGCGGCGTGCGCAACTGGGACTACCGCCACTGCTGGCTGCGCGACTCCACCCTCACCCTCGGCGCCCTGCTGGCGGCCGGCTACCAGGAGGAGGCCGAGGCCTGGCGCGACTGGCTGCTGCGCGCGGTCGCGGGCGACCCGGCGGACCTGCAGATCATGTACGGACTGGGGGGCGAGCGACGCCTGCCCGAGTTCGAGGTGCCGTGGCTGTCCGGGTTCGCCGAGTCAACGCCCGTACGGATCGGAAACGATGCCGTGAACCAGTTCCAGCTGGACGTGTACGGCGAGGTCATGGACACGCTGTCGCTGGCCCGGGCCTCGGGCCTGCCCGTGAAGCCCCAGATGTGGGCGATCCAGGGTGCCCTGATGGACTTTCTGCGCACCGCGTGGCGGCAGCCGGACGAGGGGCTGTGGGAGGTCCGCGGCGGGCGCCGGCAATTCGTGCACTCCAAGGTGATGACGTGGGTGGCCGCCGACCGGGCGGTGCGCACGCTGGAGAAGAACCCCGAGCTGCCCGGCGACCTGGACGGCTGGCGCGCGCTGCGCGACGAGGTGCACCGCGAGGTGTGCGAGAAGGGCTACGACCCGAAGCGGAAGACCTTCACGCAGTCCTACGGCTCGCGCGAGCTGGACGCCGCGCTGCTGCTCATCCCGCGCGTGGGGTTCCTGCCGCCGGACGACCCGCGCGTGATGGGCACCATCGACGCGATCCGCAAGGAACTCAGCCACGCCGGGTTCCTGCGCCGCTACACCCAGGACGAGACGGTCGTGGACGGGCTGCCGGGCAAGGAGGGCACGTTCCTGGTGTGCTCGTTCTGGCTCGCGCACGCCCTGCACGCGACGGGCCGTACGGAGGAGGCCCGCGAGCTGTTCGAACGGCTCGTGGGGCTCACCAACGACGTGGGTCTGCTGGCCGAGGAGTACGACCCGGTGGCCGGCCGCCAGCTCGGCAACTTCCCGCAGGCGTTCAGCCACATCGGCCTCGTGAACACGGCCCTCGCCCTGTACGGGGGCGGCGAGGCAGGATAGGGGCCATGGATCTTGGACTGAAGGACCGGGTGTACGTCGTCACCGGGGCCACTCGCGGGCTGGGGCACGCGGCGGCGCGCGAGCTCGTCGCCGACGGAGCGAAGGTGGTCGTCACCGGGCGGGACGAGAAGAGTGTCGCGCAGGCCGCGGCCGCGCTGGGCCCGAACGCGGCCGGGATGGCCGTGGACAACGCCGACCCCGAGGCACCGGGGCGGCTGATCGCGGCGGCGCGGGAGCGGTTCGGGGGCTTCGACGGGCTGCTCGTGAGCGTCGGGGGGCCGGCGCCGGGGTTTGCCGCCGACAACACGGACGAGCAGTGGCAGGCGGCGTTCGAGTCGGTGTTCCTGGGGGCGGTGCGGCTTGCGCGGGCGGCTACGGCGGAGTTGGGGGCCGGTGGTGTCATCGGGTTCGTGCTGTCCGGGTCGGTGTACGAGCCGATTCCGGGGCTGACGATTTCCAATGGCCTGCGGCCGGGGCTTGCCGGTTTCGCCAAGTCGCTTTCCGACGAGGTGGGTCCGCGGGGTATCCGGGTGGTGGGGGTGCTGCCGGGGCGTATCGATACGGATCGGGTGCGGGAGCTCGATGCGCGGTCCGCGGATCCGGAGGCTGCTCGGGCCGCCAGTGAATCTCGGATTCCGTTGCGTAGGTATGGGACGCCGGAGGAATTCGGGCGGGCTGCTGCGTTTTTGTTGTCTCCGGCGGCTTCTTATCTGACGGGGGTAATGGTGCCGGCCTCGATCATTCACGTGCGCGCGCCGGCCTGGGGTGGTCGGTCGGGGTTGAGGATTCGTCCTGGTTCGTCCTTCGGGTGGTGGT
>NZ_JACTVI010000076.1 GCF_014495685.1 Streptomyces sp. TRM68367
TCCCGGTCCCCGGCGGCGCGGGCCGCGCGGGCGGCGCTGCGGCGGGACAGGGCGTCGAGCACGTCGCGTTCGCCGCGGCCGCGCAGCAGGAGCAGCACGAAGGGGTCGGCGTCGAGGAGACGGGCGGTCTGGTAGCAGAGGGCGGCGGCGTGCTTGCAGGGGTGGCCGGAGTCGGGGCAGCTGCACCGGGGGTCGAGGTCGCCGGGGCCGGGCAGCAGGGGTACTCCGCACTGGGCGAGGGACTGGGGCATCTCCTTGTCGAGGAGCGCGGCGATGTGGCCGGGCCGGTCGGCGGCGGCGTCGAGGAACCGCGCCCAGTCGGCGTCGTCGAGCGTGCGCAGCCGCACCTGCACGCGGTACGGCCGCGGGCGGCTGCCCTGCACGTACGCCAGCAGGAGCCCCGGCGTCACGGTGATGGCGTCCACCTGCCCCTGCTCGGCATACCCACGCCCACGCGCGAGCCGCTTGGCGTCCAGCGCGCCTTCCTCCAGCGCCGACACCCACGCGTTCCCCCACCACGTCTCGGCGAACCCCTGGTCGTCCGACGGCCGGGGCGGAAAGGCCGGGAAGGTACGACGCAGCTCACCGTCGCGGTCGGGGGCGGCCATGGAGCGGGGAACGTGGGGGGTTGCGGGCGGGGGTGGATCGCTGGGGGTGGGCGCCTGAGGGGTCGCCGAGTGGGACGGAGCCGGGAGATCCGGAGCCGCGGCGGACCCGCGCGCGTGGGCGACAGGGGCCCGGTGTGGCCCGGGGCGGTTGGTCTCGTGGGCCGCGGGTGAGTCGGTACGGCGATGCGCGGGTGAGCCGCTACGGCGGCCATCGCCCGTGTCGGCCTCGGGGTGCTGGTGCGCGCCGGCCTCGGGGCGTACGGGTAGGCCGGCGCCATGGCGTCCAGGCACGTCGGGACCGGGTCGTCCAGGTGACCCTGTACCGGCGCCTTCCGGTCCGCCCGCGTCAGAACCACCCGGTACGACGGCACCGATGCCCTCATGTGCGCCGACTTCACGGCCTCCCGGTGCGTCGGTCGGCGGGGACGCGGAACTCCCGTACCGATGCTCGTCGTTGTCGGAGGTCTCCTCGTCCGGTCCGGTCGCTGCGGCAGGCATCTGGAACGCACCGGCGAGCAACTCCCGCACGTCACGCGCACGAACGTCGGCGGCCCGCCGGGGTTCGCGTCCCGCGCGGGAGTCGCCCGGGGCGGAACGCCGGGTTTGCCGCGCGGCATCGGTCCCCTCGGCCGAGCCGTCCTCCGCTCGTGCCCGGTGTGTCTCTGCACGAGCCGCGCGCAGCGCGTCGCGGGCGAGCTGCGCCGCGCTCGGGCGGAGGCGGTCCGCGCGGCCACCGCGAAGTGCCGACGCGGCCTCGTGCGTGCCGTCGAGCTGTGCCGTCTCCTCGTCGGCGGCGTTGTGCGAGCGGTCGCCGAGCGGTGTGTCCCGCAGGCCATCGGGGCTGTCCGCCGCCTCGCCCGACGCACCAGCAGTCCCTCGCTCCGCATCGCCGGAGACACCGTGCGCCGATGCCGGACCCTCCCCGTCCGCACCGGCCCCCGCCGCCCCGCTCTCCCCGGCTGTCCCGGCCCTCCGGGCCGCCACCGCCCTCCGCAGCGCCGCGCGCGCCACGTCGGCCGGGCGGGCGGTCTCCGGGGCCGCAGCTCGCCCGCGCACCGTTGGCTCTCCGCCGGACTCCCCGGCTCGCTCGGGCGCCGTCCGCTCCCCTCCAGCGCCCACTGCCCCCTCAGGCGCCGTCCGCTCCGTGCCCGGGTCAGGTCGCGTCGCCGGATCCGTCTCCGCCCGCTGCCGCGCGGCCCGTAGCGCGCGGCGGGCCTCGTCGGCGGGGCGGGGGGTCATGACGGCCTCCGGAGGGAGACCAGGTCGGACAGTTCGCGGTCCGTCAGTTCGGTGAGGGCGGACTCGCCGGAGCCGAGAATGGCGTCGGCCAGAGCGCGCTTGGCTTCCAGCATCTCTGCGATGCGGTCCTCGACCGTGCCCTCGGTGATGAGGCGGTGGACCTGGACCGGCTGGGTCTGGCCGATGCGGTACGCGCGGTCGGTGGCCTGTTCCTCGACGGCCGGGTTCCACCAGCGGTCGAAGTGGACGACGTGGCCCGCGCGGGTGAGGTTCAGGCCCGTGCCCGCCGCCTTCAGAGACAGGACCAGGACCGGGGTCGCGCCGCTCTGGAAGCGGTCCACCATGCGCTCGCGGTCGGGGACCGGTGTGCCGCCGTGCAGGAGGTCCACCGGCACCGCGCGAGCCGACAGGTGGGAGGTGATGAGGCGGGCCATGCCGACGTACTGCGTGAAGACGAGGGCCGAGCCGTCCTCCGCGAGGAGGGTGTCCAGCAGCTCGTCGAGCAGGGTGAGTTTGCCGGAGCGGGCGGACAGGCGGTCTCCCCCGCCCGGGCCGGTCTCCTCCTTGAGGTACAGCGCCGGGTGGTTGCATATCTGCTTGAGCGAGGTCAGGAGCCCCAGCACCATGCCCCGGCGCGCCATGCCCTGCGCCGTTTCGATGGCCAGCATCGACTCGCGCACCACGGCCTCGTACAGCGCGGCCTGTTCGCGGGTGAGGGGCACCGGGTGGTCCGTCTCGGTCTTCGGCGGCAGTTCGGGCACGATGCCGGGGTCGGACTTCCTGCGGCGCAGGAGGAAGGGGCGTACGAGGCGGGACAGGCGCTCCACCGCCTCGCCGTTCTCATCGGCCCCGCCGTTCTCCACCGCTCGCGCGTGCCGGGCGCGGAAGGACTTCAGGGGGCCGAGCAGGCCCGGTGTCGTCCAGTCGAGCAGCGCCCAGAGTTCGGAGAGGTTGTTCTCCACCGGTGTGCCGGTCAGGGCCACGCGCGCGGGGGACGGGATGGTGCGCAGGGCCTTGGCCGTGGCCGAGTGCGGGTTCTTCACGTGCTGGGCCTCGTCGGCGACGACCATGCCCCACTTGTGCTGGGCGAGCGTCGGCGCCGCCGACCGCATCGTGCCGTACGTGGTGAGGACGAAACCGGCGTCCAGGTCGTCGAGGGTGCGGTCCGGGCCGTGGAAGCGGCGGACCGGCACCCCGGGCGCGAACCGGGTGATCTCCCGCTGCCAGTTGCCCAGCAGGGAGGCCGGGCAGACCACCAGGGTGGGCTCGGTGCGCGCCCGGCGCAGGTGCAGCGCGATGACAGTGATCGTCTTGCCGAGGCCCATGTCGTCGGCGAGGCAGCCGCCGAGGCCGAGGGAGGTCATGAGGTCGAGCCAGGCCAGGCCCCGGAGCTGGTAGTCGCGGAGGGTGGCGTTCAGGGCCGGTGGTGGGTCGCCGGGGCGGATCCCGGCTGTCAGGCGGTCGCGCAGGGCGGCCAGCGTGCCGACCGGCACCGCCTCGACCGTCTCGCCGTCCACCTCGGCGCTGCCGCTGAGGGCGACGGAGAGCGCGTCGACCGGGTCGAGCAGGCCCAGCTCCCGCTTACGGGCCTTGCGCACGAGGGCCGGGTCGACCAGCACCCACCGGTCACGCAGCCGGACGACCGGCCGATGGGACTCGGCCAGGGCGTCCATCTCGCCCTCGCTGAGCGGATCGCCGCCGAGCGCCAGCTGCCAGCGGAACTGCAGCAGGTCCTCGCTCTCGAAGAAGCCGGTGCCGTCGGTCGCCGAGCCGGGCGCGGGCCGTACCACCGCCGAGGCGGTCAGGTCGTGGGCCAGGTCGCGCGGCCAGTGCACGGCGACCCCGGCGGCGGCGAGGCGGGTGGCCGCGATCCCCAGCAGATCGCTCAGCTCGTCCTCGGACAGGGCGAGGACGTCGGGTACGTCCTGCTCGGCGAGCCGGTCGAGCGGCGGCCAGACCCGCGCGGCCCGCCGCACCGCGAGGGCGGCGTCCACGCGCGCGCGGGGACCGAAGGCGTCGTCCGCCTCGCCCGCCCACAGGGCCGCCGCGTCGGCCACGAGGGTGGGGTCGGCGAGGCTGTGCACCTGGACGATCGCCGCGCCCGCACCCCGCACGCCGCCGTCTTCGCCGTCACGGTCGAAGAGGTCGTACGCCGACAGGTCCAGGCGGAGCGAGACGCGCACGCCCGCGTCCATGCCGGCGGCGACCTCGGCGGCCCAGTCCCGCGCGCCGGGCAGGCGCTGGGGCTCGCGGGCGGCGAAGGGCCTGCCCGTGGCGTACGGCGCGGCCGGGGTGCGGGGCAGGGTGTCCGCGACCGCGTCCAGGAAGGAGCGCACCAGCGCTTCCGGCTCGGGCAGCCGGATCGGGCCGGGGCCGGGCAGCGGGACGGCATGGCCCTCGTACGGCAGAGCGGTGGCGACCGCGCGCAGGTGCGCGATGTCGTCCGGGTCGAGCGGGCCGGCCCGCCAGGCGTCGTGGCCGCCGGCGGCCAGGCCGGGCAGCAGCCGGCCGCGCGCGGTCAGCCGCAGCGCGTGCAGGGCGGCGGCGCCCCAGCAGGCGGTGGCGGGGTGGGCGGCCGGGTCGTGCCGGGCCCGCACCAGGAGCGGCAGGGCCGCGCCGACCGGGAGCGTGAGTGCCGGGGTGGTGCGCCGCCGTACTCCGGTGCCGTGCCGTCGTACGACGGTGAGTTCGGTGTCCTCGGTGCGCAGCGGCCCGCCCTGCCCGCTCCGGTCCCCGGCGGGCAGCGGAGCGCTCTGCCCGGCCCGGTCCCCGGCGGACAGCCGCCCAGCCTGCGAGTCCCCGTCCTCGGCCAGCAGCGGTTCTCCCTGCGGGTCCCAGAAGGCGATCCGCCCCTCGCGCGGGAGGGGTGCGGGCAGGAAGACGGCCGCGAGCCGGACGGGAACCCGCGCCGCGCGCTCCCCCGCCCGCTCGGCCACCGCAGCCGTCTCGCTCATCCGCCTGTCACCTCCCGCCCACGTGCCCGGACCCGGTGTCCGCGAACCGGCTGTCGCGGAACGTCGCACCCGATGTCCCCGACTCTACGGGCGGGGTCTGACAACCGGCCCCGGTGGCCGTCGGGGGCGGGCGCGGCGGGCGGTTCAGGGGATCGTGCGGGAGACGACGAACACCATGGGGGCGGCCGGGTTGGACAGGTTCACCATGACGTCGTGCGTGGGCGCCGGGTTCTTCTGCCGGTGGACGAAGCCCCACCACCCGTCGCCGTCGAATCGCCAGCCGGTGACGTGCAGGGCGCGGGCGCTGATGGTGGCGTCGCCCTTCTTCAGGTCCTTGCGGGTCACGCCCATGCCGGCCAGGAAGACGTCCAGACCCGCCTCGGTGGTCCGGAACTGGACGTACAGGCGGCTGGTCTTCCAGTTGTTGGTCTCGTAGTACGCGATGTGCTCGGCCGGGTGCGGGACGGGCACCTGGTAGATGCGGCGCTGCAGCTTCGACGGGTAGCCCTCGGTCAGGCCGGTCGCCGCGTACTTCGCCTCCTTGTCCCTGCCGCTGTCGCGGCTCTGGTTGGCGGAGATCACCAGGTAGCCGGCCGGGACGCCGATGAGCAGCACGATGATCAGCAGGGTGAGCGCCCTGCGGCGGATCATGTGGCGGCGGTCCTCGGCCGGGCGCGGCGGCTCGTCCGCCGGCATGCCCTGGTGGGGCAGCGAAGCCGTCACAGCGCCTCCCGGGTACTGCGGCGGGCCTGCGCGTACCGCTCGTAGCGCTCGTACCGCTCCACCCGGCGGCGCTTGGCGCGGCGGAAGCGGCGGGCGACCAGGCGGGCGAGGTCGGCGGCGCCGACCATGCCGGCCTCGGGGCCGAGCTGGGCGCGCACGATACGGGCCTCGGGGCGGTAGCCGCGGCCGGTGAGGTGCCGCTTGAAGGCGTCCCGCGCGGGGACGATCAGCAGGTCGTCGGCGGCCGAGACACCGCCGCCGATCACGAAGCAGGACGGGTCGAGGGCGGCGGCGAGGTTGGCGATGCCGACGCCGAGCCACTGCCCGATGTCCTGGAGCAGCTCGATGCACATGGCGTCGCCCTCGCGGGCCAGCTCGGTGATCATCGGGCCGGTGATGTCGGCGATGCTGCCCTTGACGTGCTCGATGATCCCGTACGCCACCGGCGAGTCGGCCGCGGCCAGTTCCCGCGCCTCCCTGACCAGCGCGTTGCCGGAGCTGTACTGCTCCCAGCAGCCGCGGTTGCCGCACGGGCAGCGGTGGCCGCCGGGCACGACCTGCATGTGCCCGAACTCGCCGGCGACGCCGTACTTGCCGCGTTTGACCTGGCCGTCCTCCAGGATGGCGCCGCCGATGCCGGTGCCGAGCGTGATCATCACGAGGTGGTCCTCGCCGCGGCCGGCCCCGAAGCGCCATTCGGCCCAGGCGGCGGAGTTGGCGTCGTTGTCGACCAGGACGGGGACGGCGAGGCGACTGGAGATGCGGTCCCGGAGCGGTTCGTTGCGCCAGGACAGGTGGGGCGCGAACAGGACGCGGTTGCGGTCGGCGTCGACCCAGCCGGCCGCGCCGATACCGACGGCGTGCACGTCGTGCCGGTCGGACAGGTCCAGGACCAGTTCGACGATGGTGTCCTCGACGACCTTGGGGCTCTTGGACTTGTCCGGGGTCTCCGTGCGGAGCCGCTCCAGGATGTTGCCGTCGGCGTCCACGACGCCCGCCATGACTTTGGTGCCGCCGATGTCGATGCCGACCGTCGGCACGCGGGGTGCCGACAGGTGGGAGCGGCGCTCGCGGGTGCCGACGGTTCGCAATACCGGGGCCCTGCGGGAGCCGATGGGGGCGGTGAAGTCGCGGTAGGTGCTCATCAAGGCCCGATTCTGCCTTATCCGGGGAAGCGGAGGGGTGGTGCGGATCGTTGCCCGGGGGCGGGTTGTGCATGGCTTGGCGCGCCGTTCCCCGCGCCGTTGGGTCGGAGCAGGGAGCGCGTCTCCGCATTGTCCTGACATTGGGACGAAACAAGCGGTCGGTCAGGGGCGTACCAAAAGCTGGAACTCGAAGCTGTAGCGCGACGGGCGGTATGTGTGGGTGCCGTACTCGACCGCGCGGCCGGTGTCGTCGAAGGTGACGCGCTGCATGGTGAGCAGGGGAGCGCCCGTGGGCTCGGCGAGGCGCTCGGCCTCGGCGGCGGTGGCCGCGCGGGCGCCGATGATCTGGCGGGCGCTGTGCAGGGTGATCCCGGCGGCGCGCATCAGGCGGTACAGGCCGGTGGCCTCCAGCTGGCCGGTGTCCAGGCCGAGCAGGCCGAGCGGCAGGAAGTTGCACAGGTACGCCATCGGCTCCCCGTGCGCGAGGCGCAGCCGCTCCACCCGGTGCACCTCGCTGTCCTCGGCCACACCGAGCGCGGCCGCGACCTCGGCGGTCGCCGGGACGACCGTGTTGACCAGGACCTTGGTGGCCGGGCGCTGGCCGGCCGCCTCCAGGTCGTCGTAGAGGCTGCTGAGTTCCAGCGGGCGCTTGACCTGGCTGTGCACGACCTGTGTGCCGACGCCGCGGCGGCGCACCAGCAGCCCCTTCTCGACCAGGGACTGGATGGCCTGGCGGACGGTGGGCCGGGACAGGCCGAGCCGCGCGGCGAGCTCGATCTCGTTGCCGAGCAGGCTGCCCGGGGTGAGCACTCCGTGCTCGATCGCGGCTTCCAGTTGCTGGGACAGCTGGAAGTACAGGGGCACCGGAGAACTCCGGTCCACGCTCAGGTCCAGCTGCACGGTCGGGTCCACTTCAGGTTTCGGCACGGGGCGAGCGTAGCTTCACGCGTTGTTGACGGGAAGTCGTGTAGTTCGATTGTCCGGACATACGGATTGACAGCGGGGGGCGGTGCCCGCACTTTGTTTCCATGCGCATCGGGGTCATCGGTACGGGCCGCATCGGCACCATGCATGCGAACACACTGAGCCGCCACCGGGACGTCGGCTCCCTGATCCTCACGGACGCGGACGCCGCACGGGCCCAGGAACTGGCAAATCGGCTGGGCGAAACGGCGGCGCCGGGCGTGGACGAGATCTTCAAGTGGGGCGTGGACGCCGTGGTGATCACCACGGCGACGCCGGCCCACGCCGAACTGATCGGTCGGGCAGCACGCTCGGGGCTGCCGGTGTTCTGCGAGAAGCCCGTCGCGCTCGATCTGCCGGGCACCCTGCAGGCGCTCGCCGAGGTCGAGGCGGCCGGGACCGTCCTGCAGATGGGCTTCCAGCGCCGCTTCGACACGGGCTACACGGGGGCGCGCGAGGCGGTGCGGTCCGGGCGGCTGGGCCGGCTGCACACGGTGCGGGCGCTGACCAGCGACCAGGCGCCGCCGCCGGCCAAGTATCTGCCGGTGTCCGGCGGGCTGTACCGGGACACGCTGATCCACGACTTCGACGTCCTGCGGTGGGTGACGGGCCGTGAGGTGGCGGACGTGTACGCCGCCGGGTCGGACGCCGGGCCCCGGATGTTCCGGGAGGCGGGCGACGTCGACACCGCCGCGGCCGTGCTCACCCTCGACGACGGCACGCTCGCCACGGTCACCGGGACGCGGCTGAACGGCGCCGGGTACGACGTGCGCATGGAGCTGGCCGGGGAGCTGGACCAGGTCGTGGTCGGCCTGGACGACCGTACGCCGATCGCGTCCACCGAGCCGACCGGGCCGCCCGCGGCGGACAAGCCGTGGACCGGGTTCCTGGAGCGCTTCGGGCCCGCGTACGAGGCGGAGCTGAACGCGTTCGTCGAGGTCGTGCGGGGTGAGCGCGCCAACCCCTGCGACGGCCGCGAGGCCCTGCAGGCGCTGCGGGTCGCCGAGGCCTGCGAGCTGTCCCGACGGGAGCGCAGGCCCGTACGGCTGGGGGAGATCGCGGGCGGCGCGGAGCCGGAGTTCGGGTGAGCTGGACGGCGGGGAGTTGACGGGTCGGCGGCACGCGCGCGACGCGGCCGGAGGCGACCGCTCCGCCCGGCACACGGCCGACGGGACCGCTCCGCACGCGACGCGGCCGGAGGCAGTCGCTCCATGCCGGGCACGGCAGAGGGTGGGCGTTCCACGCCGGGCACGGCAATAGGCGGGCGTTCCACGCGGGACACGGCCGAAGGCGGGCGCTCGGATCCATCCCGGCGCCGGGACCCGCCGCTGCCGTCCCCGTCGACCGTCGACCGTCACCCGTACGGCAACCACGCCCGTACCTCGAAGCCGCCGTCCGGCGTCGGGCCGTGGTCCAGGCAGCCGCCCCCCAGCGCGGCACGCTCGGTCAGCCCGAACTGCCCCTGCCCGGAGCCGGGGACGGGCGGCACCTCGCCCTCGGGCGGCGGATTGCGCACCGCCACGACGAGACCCTCGCCGGCGGTGCCGGTGACCGACACGGTGACCTCCGTACCGGGGGCGTGCTTGCGGGCGTTGGTCAGGCTCTCCTGGGCGATGCGGTAGGCGGTGCGGCCGACAGAGGCCGGGACGGCGGCGGGGTCGGTGACGCGGTGGTCGAGGACGACCTTCATACCGGCCTCCCGCGACTCGGCGACCAGCGTGTCCAGGGCCCCGAGCGTGGGCTGGGGGCGGCCGGTGTCGTCGGCCCCGTCGGCCCGCAGTACGCCGATGGGTTGAGGCCGCCCACCCAGGCCACGTGCCGGAAGGGCCGGTGCACTGCGACGGTGAACAGGGCGATCAGGGCCACGCCGCCCGCGGTGGCCGAGAGGAAGCCGACGGGCAGCATCGCCACGGCCAGCCCGAGCGGCCAGCGGCGGCGCAGCCAGACCGCGGCGCAGGCGAGGGCGCCGATCCACTGGTCGGCGACAGCCATCGCGTGCGGGACATGGACGTTGTTCCGGACTGCCTCGGCGCCCGCGAGGCCGATGAGGACGGCCAGCAGGAAGCAGGCGAAGTCTCGGGCTCGCCCCGCGGCCGATTTCTGTGGGGGGTCCGCGGGGCGAGAGTCGGGGATATGAAGCAGCTGCTGGAGATTCTGGGGTTCATCGCCGTCGTGCAGGGCGTGGCCGGCCTCGTGCACGAGTTCACGGACTGGGGCTGGGGCCTCGAGCAGCGGATCGGCTTCCTCGACGGCTACGGGGTCTATGCGAGCGTCGCCCTGCTCGTGCTGGGCATCGCCCTGTTCGCCGCCGCCGAGAGCCGGAAGTCCGGCTGAGCACCGGACTTCCGGGACCCGCGGTCAGCAGTCGTAGTCGACCAGGTCGAACGATTCGTAGTGGTCGGCGGTGTAGTAGTCCTCCTGGTTCCGCTCACCGGTGACGATGCGGCGCGCACCGCGGGTGTCGGAGCCGGGGGTGATGACGGTGTACTCGTGGTAGTAGCCGCGGGGCTGGCTGGGCAGGATGCCCTCGCGGTTCTGGAAGACGGTGCCGTCCTGCTCGAACGGGTAGGGACCGCCCTGCTCGATCAGGTCGAGGGTGTCGTGGGCCTGGGAGGGCAGGTTGCTGTAGCAGATGCTGCCGACCGCGGTGGGGGCGGCACCGGCCGCGGGGGCGGCGACGGCACCGCCCACGACGAGGGCGGACAGGAGCGCGGCTGCGGCGCCGATCCGAGTGGCGCGTGGGGGGATTTTCATGAGCTCATGATGACGCGCGTAGACGATGGCATGTCAATGACAAGACCGGAGAATTTCCCGCCTCGCCCGATCTGTTTGCGGGAAGTTAACCTGCGGCAGGAGCCTGATCAGGCCTGTTCGGGCCGTTCGTACTCGGTACGGGGCTGCTCCTGGCGTCCCAGGCGGCCGCCGCGCGCATGGCGGACGGCGGGCGGATCATCACCGTCGGCAGTTGTATCGCGCAGCGCGTGCCGGGTCCCGGCGGGACGCTGTACGCGATGAGCAAGGCGGCGGCAGCGTAGGCCTCCGGCGGGTGGGCCGCCTTCGGGTGCCGGAGAGTGGTGGGTTGCTGTCCCTGGGGCTGCGCCCCCGGACCCCCGCTTCGGCCTGGCGGCCTCGTCCTCAAACGCCGGACGGGCTGAATTTTGCCGACCGGCGCCGAGAAGTGGCCGCCCGCTGAGAAGAACGCCGGTGCGGGTGGATGAGGGCTGGGGATGGCCGGCCCTGGTCTCGGACACTGGTCGGACTCGGTTGGTCCGCCCGGCCCTCGCCCGAGACCGGGCGTTCGTGTCAGCCGCCCAGTTCCTGGTGGCGTGCCGCCAGCTGGGTCGTCCCCGCTTCCGTCAGGGTGCCGTGCAGGCGCAGGCGGGAGATGCCGCCGTCGGGGTAGATGTCCACGCGCGCGTGGGTGCCGACGGCGGGGGTCGGGAGGACGAAGCGGTGGTTGGTGTCGGGCTGGAGGCGGGTCCGGGGCAGGATCTCCCGCCACTCCCCGGCGTCGCCGTCCCGGACGGACACCGACGCCCAGCCCGCGCTGTTGCCCTTCAGGTACGCCGTGTCGATCTCGACGGCGCGGATCCGGGACTGGGCGGCGAGGCGGTAGCGGATCCAGTCGTGGCCCCGGTCGCGGCGCCGGCGGGTCTCCCAGCCGTCGTCCATTTTGCGGGAGCGGCCCGGCTGGATGGTGTT
Source organism: Streptomyces sp. TRM68367 (assembly GCF_014495685.1). Classification (GTDB taxonomy): domain Bacteria; phylum Actinomycetota; class Actinomycetes; order Streptomycetales; family Streptomycetaceae; genus Streptomyces. The sequence goes on from NZ_JACTVI010000076.1 coordinate 11,335, forward strand.
GGTGGCGGGCGAGTAGAAGAGGTTGGAGGCGTCCTCGACCTGGCCGCCGTTCTCCAGGGCGACGACGTCGAAGGTGCCCAGTACCGACAGCCACTCCGGGTCCGGTACGACCTCGCCGTGCACGCGCAGGCGCGCCATGCCGCCGTCGGGGTGCTGGTTGACGCGCAGGTGCGTGAAGCACTGTTCCGCGGACACGGCGAAGCCGTTCGCCGCGTGGCCGCCGACGGGCGTACGCGGCACCAGCGTCGTCCACTTCACGTCGTCCCCGAGGAGTTCCTCCGGCGCGGGCGAGCCCGGCACCGACGTGCCCTCGACCGACACCGCCTGCGGGTAGTTGCCGCGGAAGTGGGCGGTGTCGACGACGATGCCCCGGATGACACCGGGTGCGCCGAGCCGGATCAGCGCCCAGTCGTGGTCCTCGGCCGTCGGCCACGGGTGGTCGGCGGACGCGCCCCTGCGCCGCCGCGTCTCCCAGCCGTCCATGACCTTGCCCTTGTGCCCGAAGTGCTCGGGGTCGAACTCGGCGCGCTCGGGCACCAGCAGGTTCTCGCGCTGGGCGAAGAACTCGTCGTTGGCGGCGATGACACCGGCACCGAGCCGGCGGTCGGCGAGGTTGGCGTAACTGGTGAAAGGGAAGTCGGCAGTGCGGTAGTCGGCGTACGGGTCGCCGCCTCCGTAGGGGTTCGCGTCGCCGGTGAAGCGCGGAATCGCCGTCACAGTGATCAGGGGTTCCTCTCGTGGTCGGCCGGTGCGGGTGCGGGAGGTGGCTTACCGGGGGCGAGTGAGCAGGCGTCCGGCCGGCTCGATGAACTCGCCGTCCGCGACGATGCGCCGGCCGCGCAGCCAGGTGGACCTCACCACGCCGTACAGGGTCTTCCCCGCGTACGCCGTGACCCGGTTGCGGTGCTGGAGGGCCGCCGGGTCCACGGTGAAGGTCTCGTCGGGGGCCAAGACCGCGAAATCGGCGTCGCGGCCCGGCTCGATGGCGCCCTTCTGGCGCAGGCCCGCCAGGTCCGCCGTCCGCGCGGACATCCAGCGGACGACGTCCTCCAGGCCGTGGCCGCGCCTGCGTGCCTCGGTCCACACGGCCGCCAGGCTCAGCTGGAGCCCGGAGATCCCGCCCCAGGCGGTGGCGAAGTCGCCGGTCTTCAGATCGGCCGTGGAGGGCGAGTGGTCGGTGACCACGCAGTCGATCGTGCCGTCCGCCAGCGCCTGCCACAGCAGGTCCTGGTTGGCGGACTCGCGGATGGGCGGGCAGCACTTGAACTCGCTGGCGCCGTCGGGGACTTCCTCGGCGGTCAGGGTCAGGTAGTGCGGGCAGGTCTCGACTGTGAGGCGCACGCCGTCGGCCTTGGCCGCGGCGATCAGCGGCAGGGCGTCGCTGGAGGACAGGTGGAGGACGTGCACGCGCGCGTGGAGGCGCCTCGCCTGCGCGATGAGCTGCGCGATGGCGGTGTCCTCGGCGTGGCGGGGGCGGGAGGCGAGGAAGTCGGCGTACCTGGGGCCGCCGTGCTGCGGGGCGACGGCGAGGTGGTGGGGGTCCTCGGCGTGCACGATCAGCAGGCCGTCGAAGGCGGCGATCTCGGCCAGGGAGCGGGCGAGCTGGTCCTGGTCGAGGTGCGGGAACTCGTCCACGCCGGACGGCGACAGGAACGCCTTGAAGCCGAAGACGCCGGCCTCGTGCAGCGGGCGCAGGTCCTTGACGTTGTCGGGCAGGGCGCCGCCCCAGAAGCCGACGTCGATGTGCGCCTTGTCGGCGGCGACCTGTCGCTTCGTACGGAGGTTGTCGACCGTCGTGGTCGGCGGGAGGGAGTTGAGCGGCATGTCGACGAGGGTCGTGATGCCGCCGGCCGCCGCCGCGCGGGTGGCGGTCCAGAAGCCCTCCCACTCGGTGCGGCCCGGGTCGTTGACGTGCACGTGGGTGTCGACCAGGCCGGGCAGGACGACGTCGTCGCCGACGTCCTCCAGGCGGGCACCGGCCGGCACCTCGGCGTCGTACGGCAGGACGGCCGTGATCATGCCGCCGGCGACCGCGACCGCCGCGGCGCGTGTCCCCTCGGGAGTGATGACATGCGTCGAGCGCAGCACCAGTTCAGCGTCGGACACCCGAACCCCTTTCTCAGCAGCCGTTCCGCCGCCGCGGTCACGTCCGGGCCGCGGGATTTACTTCCACGAAACGGAATTCAACTTTCTGTTGAAGGAGTCTTCACTCCCCTCCCCGCGGCGTCAAGGGCACACTTCGTCCTGGCATGCCTGACACGACCACCCTGGACGTTTCCACAACACGGAATTAGAGTTCCAACAAGCAGAACGTAGCTACGCACAAGCGGGGAGTCAACCGACTGCCGGGTAGGCTTCTGCCCTTCCTGCCAGCCTCGAAAGGAACGCGCCGTGCCGACGTCCAGCGCCAGCACCACAGACTCCGCCAGGTCCAACTCCACTGGTGGCGTCCAGTCCCTGGAGCGCGCCTTCGACCTGCTCGAACGGATGGCCGACGCGGGCGGTGAGGTCGGCCTGAGCGAGCTGTCCGCGAGCAGCGGGCTGCCCCTGCCGACCATCCACCGCCTGATGCGCACCCTGGTGGCCTGCGGATACGTACGCCAGCAGACCAACCGGCGATACGCCCTCGGCCCGCGCCTGATCCGGCTCGGCGAGTCGGCCTCCCGGCTGCTGGGCACCTGGGCCCGCCCCTATCTCGCCCGCCTGGTCGAGGAGACGGGCGAGACCGCGAACATGGCACTGCTGGACGGGGACGAGGTGGTGTACGTGGCGCAGGTGCCCTCGCGGCACTCGATGCGCATGTTCACCGAGGTCGGCCGGCGCGTCCTGCCGCACTCCACCGGCGTCGGCAAGGCGCTGCTCGCCGACCTCCCGCCGCAGGAGGTGCGCGCCCTGCTGGCCCGTACGGGCATGCCCGCCGCGACGGAGAAGACGATCACCACGCCCGAGGGCTTCCTCGCGGCGCTGCAGGACGTGCGGCACCGGGGCTACGCGGTCGACGACAACGAGCAGGAGATCGGCGTCCGCTGCCTCGCGGTCTCCGTGCCGGACGCTCCCACCTCTGCCGCCATCTCCATCTCGGGCCCGGCCGGACGGGTCACGGAGTCGGCGACGGACCGGATCGTTCCGATGCTCCAGCAGGTCGCCGCGGAGCTGTCGGAGGCACTCATGAGCACGGGCGGCCCGACCGCCTGAGCCCGACTGCCTGAGCCCGGCCGGCCGAGCGTCCGAGTCCGAGCTCGTTTCCGCCGTGGCAGCCGCGGGCGTCGCGGTGATCCCGTGAGCGTCCACCCGGCCGCCACCCCGCACTGAGCCGCTTGCACCGCGACCCTCGGCGGCACGCCCCCCGAGTCCCGTACGACGTCCCCTCAGCGGTGCGGCGGCTCCCCGAACAGCTCCACCGCGTCCCGCACCTCCTCCAGCCCCTTCGACAGGGCGCTCACCGAGCCGATCGCGCCGGCGACCAGTAACAGGCAGCGGCGCAGCCGTGGGACCTCGGGCCCGCCGCCGGCCGCTATGGCGTCCAGCTCGGCCAGTGCCTCGTCGGCGATGCTCCGGTCCGCGAACTCGGCCGGATGGGCGGCGAGTTCACGGCGCAACCGGGACACGGCAGAGCGCAGCTCCGTCACCCGCGGATCCTCGCTGCTGCCAGTCACTGGCCTCTGCTCCACGCTCCGCAACACGGTCCCTCCCCCTCGCACAGCGTCGTGCGCCTCTGTTCCATCACAGGCCCGCCCCGGGCGACGGCAGAGCGCCCGGGTCGGTCGGTGCGGGCGCAAGTTAACGCCACCGCGCCCCGCGTGCGCCAGTCCACTGCGTCATCGAATTGCTCCGCAGCGTGACATCGGGCCGTTCGCACCGGGATCGCCGCGGTGCGGTATGCAGGATCCATGACGACACTGCCGACACTGCCGACACTGCCGACACTGGAGACGACGCGTGAGACGTCCGGCGAGGTCGCGGGGCTGCTGCTCGCGGCCGGGGGCGGACGGCGGCTCGGCGGGCGACCCAAGGCACTGCTGGAGCACCGCGGGCAACTGCTCGTGGAGCACGCGGTGCGCGCACTGCGCGAGGGCGGCTGCGCGCGCGTGCACGTGGTGCTGGGGGCGGCGGCGGACGAGGTGCGGGCGCGGGCCGTACTGCCGGGGTGCGTCCTGGTGGACAACCAGGACTGGGCGCAGGGCATGGGCACGTCCCTGCGGGCCGGGCTCGGCTCGCTGGCCGGGACGGGCGCGGGTGCCGCACTGGTCTCGCTTGTCGACCAGCCCGGCATCGGCCCCGAGGCGGTGGCCCGGGTGCGCGCGGCGTACCGGTCGGAGGAGTCGCTGGTCTCGGCCGCGTACGCCGGCGTGCGCGGCCACCCCGTGCTGTTCGGCGCCGCGCACTGGCCGGGCATCGCCGCGACTGCGACCGGCGACCGGGGGGCACGCGCCTATCTGAAGGCCCACGAGGAGGCGATCGCGCTCGTCGAGTGCGGGGACGTGGCCCGGCCGTACGACATCGACACCGCCGACGACCTGGCCCACCTTGAGTGAGCGGGGTGGCACGGAGCGCCACCTTGCCTCGACCCAGAGAATCTCGACGTCAACAATCCATTGAAATTCCACGATGAGGAAACTAGTATCCACTGCCCAGAAGCGCCCGATCTCCCCCGCGCTCGGCTGCGCGGGGGGACCCCATCCCGGGCGTCCCTCGCCGTACCCGGAACGACTGGCACCCGGTGCCACCGCCGAAGGAAGTGACAGCTTCATGTCCGCACCAGCGCCGTCCCCGCTGGCCATCGTCGACGCCGAGCCCCTGCCCCGGCAGGAGGAGGTCCTGACCGACGCGGCGCTCGCCTTCGTGGCCGAGCTGCACCGGCGGTTCACGCCCCGGCGTGACGAGCTCCTCGTCCGCCGCGCCGAGCGCCGCGCCGAGATCGCCCGCACCTCCACGCTCGGCTTCCTCCCGGAGACCGCCGCCATCCGCGCGGACGACTCCTGGAAGGTCGGCCCGTCTCCCGAGGCCCTGAACGACCGCCGGGTGGAGATCACCGGCCCCACCGACCGCAAGATGACCATCAACGCCCTCAACTCGGGCGCCAAGGTGTGGCTCGCGGACTTCGAGGACGCCTCGGCGCCGACCTGGGAGAACGTGGTCCTCGGTCAGCTCAACCTGATCGACGCCTACACCCGGAACATCGACTTCACCGACCCGGTGTCCGGCAAGTCGTACGCCCTGAAGGCCGATGAGGACCTCGCGACCGTCGTCATGCGCCCTCGCGGGTGGCATCTCAACGAGCGTCACCTCCAGGTGGACGGTCAGCAGGTCCCGGGCGGCCTCGTCGACTTCGGCCTGTACTTCTTCCACAACGCCCAGCGCCTGCTGGACCTCGGCAAGGGCCCGTACTTCTACCTCCCGAAGACGGAGTCGCACCTGGAGGCCCGCCTCTGGAACGACGTGTTCGTCTTCGCGCAGGACTACGTCGGCATCCCGCAGGGCACCGTTCGCGCCACCGTCCTGATCGAGACGATCACGGCCGCGTACGAGATGGAGGAGATCCTCTACGAACTGCGCGACCACGCCTCGGGCCTGAACGCCGGCCGCTGGGACTACCTGTTCTCCATCGTCAAGAACTTCCGCGACGGCGGCGCCAAGTTCGTCCTGCCGGACCGCAACGCGGTCACGATGACGGCCCCGTTCATGCGCGCGTACACCGAACTCCTGGTCCGCACCTGCCACAAGCGCGGCGCGCACGCGATCGGCGGCATGGCGGCTTTCATCCCGTCCCGCCGGGACGCGGAGGTCAACAAGGTGGCCTTCGAGAAGGTCCGCGCCGACAAGGACCGTGAGGCGAACGACGGCTTCGACGGCTCCTGGGTGGCCCACCCCGACCTGGTGCCGATCGCCATGGAGTCCTTCGACAAGGTCCTCGGCGACCGGCCGAACCAGAAGGACCGCCTGCGCGAGGACGTCGACGTCACGGCGGAAGACCTCATCGCCATCGACTCGCTCGACGCCAAGCCCACGTTCGCGGGCCTGGTCAACGCCGTTCAGGTCGGCATCCGCTACATCGAGGCGTGGCTGCGCGGCCTCGGCGCGGTCGCCATCTTCAACCTGATGGAGGACGCGGCCACCGCCGAGATCTCCCGCTCCCAGATCTGGCAGTGGATCAACGCCGGTGTCGTCCTCGACAACGGCGAGAAGGTCACCGCCGACCTGGCCCGCAAGGTCGCCGCCGAGGAACTGGCCGCCATCAGGGCCGAGCTGGGCGAGAAGGCGTTCGCTGCGGGCAACTGGCAGCAGGCGCACGACCTGCTCCTGAAGGTCTCCCTCGACGAGAACTACGCCGACTTCCTCACCCTGCCGGCGTACGAGCAGCTCAAGGGCTGAGCCCTCACTTGTCCGAGTGGCCCAGGGACTTCCCCGGGGCCACTCGGTCGCGTACGGCCCGCTTGAGGGCCGTGGGCTCCGGGAAGCCCTGCTCGCGGCGGTCCCATACGACCTCGTCGTTCACGCGGACGACGAAGACGCCGCCCGTGCCGGGCTTGAGCGACAGCTCCGTCAGCTCGGCCTCGAAGGTGGTGAGGAGTTCCTGCGCCAGCCAGGCCGCCCTCGGCAGCCAGCGGCACTGGGTGCAGTACTCGATCTGGACTCTCTGGCTCATCCGAGGTGTACCGACCAATCCTGTTCCGCCGCCGGCTTGCCGTGCAGGTCCGGGACCCGTTTGAGCCAGGCCGGGCGGTCTTGCTGGGTCTTCGCCGCGCGCAGGGCGTTCTCGGCGGCGAGTTCCTCCCGGGTGGGGAAGTCGGTGGGCAGCCAGGCCGCGGAGGCCCGCACGCGCGCGTGGAGGTGGGCGGCGTACGCGTCGCGGGCCGCGTCCGGTGTCGCGAAGCCCGCCTCGCCGCTGAGCCAGGCGCCGGGGACCTCCGCCAGGATCTCCCGCAGCAGCTCCTCGGTCACGCGGGGTGCCAGCTCCGCGTCGGCGGCCCGTACGTCGGGGGCGTAGTGGCCGAGGGCGTGGTGGCGGAAGTCGTAGGCCTTCTCGGGGTCGGAGCCGTCCCAGCGGTGGTGGAAGACGAGGGCGGCGCCGTGGTCGATGAGCCACAGACGCGGGGGAACGACTCCCAGCGTCGGCCAGATCATCAGGTTCGAGCTGTGGACGGTGCGGTCGACGTTCGCGGTGAGGGCGTCCAGCCAGACGATCCGGCCGGCCTCCAGCGGGTCGACGGGGAAGGTCCTGGCGACGTCCGGGGTGAAGTCCTGTGCGCCCGGCAGATGGTCCATGCCCAGGTTGACGCCCGCGCTGGCCGCGTGCAGCCCCCGCACCTCCTGGTGGGGCTCGTGCTCCGCGATCGCGGGATCGAAGTGGACCAGGACCAGCTCGGGGAACCGCAGCCCGAGGGCGCGGGCCAGCTCGCCCACGATCACCTCGGCGACCAGCGCCTTGCGGCCCTGCGCGGAGCCGGTGAACTTCACGACGTACGTGCCCAGGTCGTCGGCCTCGACGATTCCTGGGACGGAGCCGCCGGAACGGAGGGGCGCGATGTAGTGGGTCGCGGTGACCTCTCTCAGCATCTTCCACAGCCCCCCGACTCGAATGCCTTATCTCTCACGGCCAGTTCCAACGCCGTGCTCTCCGGGAATCATCCCCGATCAGCCCGGGGGGAATCTGGCAGGCGAACGTCTCCGTGGTGAGCGGGAAACGGACAGAGCCCGACCCGTCAGCCGATGGCGGAGCCTGAGGAGACCGTCGTCTTCGGCGGCGTGTAGACGCGGTATCCGGCGAGCGCCGGTGGCGCCGGCAGTGGGCGCCAGGGCCAGGCGGCGGCGTAGCCGGGCGGGCGGCCTGCGGGAGGGACGAGCACGGCGATGTTCTGGTGCTGTGCGGCGGCGCGGATGCCGGCGACGGAGATGTTGACGTTCGGCCCGTGGGTGGCGATGGACAGGCACTTGGCGTAGTAGGCGATCGGGACCGTCGTCGGGCCGCTCACCAGGCAGGGTGGCTTGATGCCCAGGGCGTGCAGGCCGTCCGCGATGTGCGCCCAGTCACGGTGCTGGGCGTCGGTGCGCGCGGCGAGGCGCGCGACGACGACGTACTGGACGGCCAGGTGCCCGGCCACCGCGAGGGCGACGAGTGACGCCGTGACGGGGCGCAACCGGCGGCGGGCGGCGCCGACGGCAAGCCAGGCCAGGCAGTCCGCGACCGGGATGGCGAGCAGGGCGTAGGTGGGCAGCAGGAAGCGGGGGGCCGCGTAGTCGATGAAGAACAGGTACGGAACGCCCGACGTCACGGCGCACGCCGTGAGCAGCAGGGTGTCGTGGGATCTTCGGGACCTGACGGCGAGCGCCACGCCGCCCCCGGCGAGGACCGGCAGGGCGAACCACCACACGGCCAGGGCCGGGTTCGGCCAGGGCGCGTCGCAGGGTCGGCAGATGCTGAGGCCGGCGAGGGTTCGCAGTTGGTCACCGACCGCGATGTTCCAGCCCAGGCCGCCCTGGATCTCGCTGCCCCGTTCCAACCGGGCGATCAGGCCACCGTGGCTGGTGTACGCCTCGACGACCCACTGGGCCCCACCCGCCGCCAGTCCGAGCACGACGGCCGCGAACAGTGCCGGGCGGCGCCAGCGGCGTACCAGCAGGGGGGCGGCGGCGAGCGGCACGGCGAGCCAGACCGCATCGGTGGGCCGCATCAGCGCCATGACGGCGGCGCACGCGGCCAGGCCCCACAGTGCGGCGCGGTCGGTGCGGTCGGCCGCCGCGCGCAGGAAGCAGCCGACCGCACCCAGACCGGCGAGGGCCACCCAGAGGTTGGGCATCGCCTGAGGGCCGTAGAAGACGGTGATCCACAGGCCCCAGAAGAGCAGGCCGGCAAACGCCAGGACGCCGGGCGGACGCCTTCCGCGCCACACCCGCATCACGAGGAAGAGCGCGAGCCCGGAGACGACGGCCAGGTATACCCGCAGCGCGGCGGTCGACGAGGTCCAGACGGTGACCGGCCACACCAGCACGGACACGCCCCGGGCACGAGGGGCGCTGAAGGCGGTGGCCGGTGCGTGCGAGCTGACCTGGCTGACGTAGATGACCTCGTCCCAGCCCAGGCCCATGGCCGGCGGGACGAGCAGCAGCTGGGCGAGGGTGAACGCCGCGGCGACCGCCGCCGGCCAGGGCCACCACGGCCGCGCGACCTGAGCAGGACGGGTGCGTCGGTCGTCGAACTCACGCATGTCCGCCGCAGAGGCGCTGGACACCCCGGACAGGTGCTGCCGCATCGCCGGTCCTCCTCCTGGTCGTTTCCTCCCAGCCAAGGGCCAAGGAAGGCAGTGGGCACCTTGTGGCGACCGAACGGATGAGGGCGGGGCGATGCGGGGCCGGAGACGGGACGCCGGCTCACTCCTGACGGCCTGCCGGGCCGGCTCCACCGCCGTCCCCCACCGCCGGTGGCGCACCGTCTGCGGTCAGCGGTAGTGGTCGGCGGCCGAAGACATGGCGTGCTCGCACCGGGCGGTGGTGGCTGAGGTCCGGGACCGGTCCCGCGATCAGTTGCCGCTTCCCCGGCGCCGGGTCAGTGGACGATCCGGTAGCGGTGTTCCGGGCGGCCGGTCGCTCCGTAGCGGAGTTCGAGCCGGACCAGGCCCTCCCGCACCAGGTACGAGAGGTACCGCTGGGCGGTGGCGCGGGACACGCCCGTCAGTTCGGCGGCCTCGGCTGCCGACAGGGCGCCGCGGGCTCCGCGCAGTGCCTGGTGCAGGAGAGCGAGGGTGGGCGCGGAGTGGCCCTTCGCGGGGACTCGGGGAACGGCGGGTGGGCGGGCGGCGCTGAACAGCGCGTCCACGTCGGCCTGGTCGGTCTCGGACGCCCGGCCGAGGGCGTCCACGCGGTGCTGGAGTTCCCGGTAGGCGGTGAGCCGCTCGGCGAGGTCGGCGGAGCCGAACGGCTTGACGATGTAGCCGACGGCGCCCAGTTTCATCGCGGTCCGCACGGAGGCGATGTCCCGGTCGGCGGTGATCACGAGGGCGTCGGGGCGGGCGCCGCCCTCGTCGCCGGTGAGCCGGCGCAGGACATCGAGCCCGCTGCCGTCCGGCAGGAAGATGTCGAGCAGGAGCAGGTCCGGGTGCAGGGCGCGGACGGCTTGCAGCGCCTGCTCGACGGTCGCCGCCTCGCCGACCACCTCGTAGCCCGCCACACGGCCCACGTACTCGCTGTGGATGTGGCTCACCCGGAAGTCGTCGTCCACCACCAGGGTCCGTATCGTCACCGGTCACCTCCCACCGGCAGGGCCGGCGAGAACAGTGCGTCCCGCGGCTCGGAGCCCGCGTCCGGCGGCGGCAGTACGACGGTGAAGACCGCGCCCGGGCCCTCGCTGACCGTGGTCGTGCCGCCGCACTGCTGCACCAGCCGGTGGACGAGGGCCAGGCCGAGACCGCGCCGGGCGGTGCCCCGGTCCGGCCGGGTCGACCAGCCGTCCTCGAAGACCGACTCGGCGGCGTACGGCGGGATCCCCGGGCCGGTGTCCGCCACCCGCACGGTCGTCTGCCGGGGTTCCTCCGCGAGCGTGAGCTGCACCTCGCGGCCGCCCGCCGGAGCCGGTCCGTCGACGGCCGCGTCGATCGCGTTGTCCAGCAAATTGCCGACGACGGTCAGGAGTCGTTGCAGATGCGGCGGATCCTCCCCGAGCGCCGAGTCGTCACTCAGCACGATCCGCACCCCGCGCTCGGCGGCGACCGTCGACTTCGCCACGACCAGCCCGACCATCAGCGGGCTGCCGATCCGCCGGCGTACGGACTCGGTCAGCGCCTGCCCTGCACCGGCCGACTCCACCGCGAACTCGTATGCGGAGTCGTGCTCGCCGATGTCCAGCAGCCCGGCCACGGTGTGCATCCGGTTGGTGAACTCGTGCTGCTGCGCCCGCAGCGCGTTGGTCAGCCCGCGCACGGAGTCCAGTTCCCGCATCAGCCCCACCATCTCGGTGCGGTCGCGCACGGTGACCACCGCGCCCAGCTCACGGCCGTGCAGGATCACCGGCATCCGGTTGACGACCAGGCAGTGGTCGTCCGTCAGCACCATGACGTCGGGGCCGGCGAGGGCGCCGTCCAGCGCGCGGCGCAGCCGCCCGTCGGGCAGCACCTCCTCCAGGCGGCTGCCCAGTGCCGTGCCGAGGCCGACCAGCCGGCGGGCCTCGTCGTTGACGACGGTGATCCTGCCCTCGGGGTCGAAGGCCAGGACGCCTTCGCGGATGCCGTGCAGCATCGCCTCGCGGTCCTGCAGCAGTCCGGCGATCTCCTCCAGTTCGAGTCCGAACGTCGACCGCTTCAGCCGCCGCGCCAGCAGGTAGGCGCCCACCGAGCCGATCGCGGTGGCGATACCGGCGTACAGGCCGAACGTGGGCAGCTCCCGCCACAGTTCGCCGAGCGCGTCCCGCTCCGGGAGGCCCGCCGACACCTCGCCGACCAGCGTGCCGGTGGGCCCGTACAGCGGGGCTCTGCCGTTGGCGGAGCGGCCGGTGGCGCCCTGGTCGATGCCGACCTCGGGCCGGCCGTCGAGGACGACGCGCGGTTCGTCCACCGGTTTGCCGATCAGTGACTTCATGGGGTGGGAGTGGCGGATCCCGTGCAGGTCGATGACGACCACGTAGGAGGCGCCGGACGCCTTGCGGATCCGCTCGGCGACGGTCTGCACCACGTCGCCGCCGGTGCCGTACTCCATGGCCTGCTGGATCTGCGGATCGGCGGCCGTGGTCTGGGCGATGGCCAGCGCCCGCTGCTCGTAGGCCCGGTCGAGTTCGGCCCGCTGCGCGACGGCGAACAGCACGAAGCCGATCACGCCGGTGAGCGCGAGGAGGCACAGCTGGCCGGCCAGGATCCGCGTGGAGAGTCGTCTCCTGCCGCCGCGGTGGATCTGCGGCATGCGGATGGGCATACGGATGAGCTTCACAGGTGCCTCTTCGCCCCTGGCGTACGTCGTCCGGGCCAGGCCCCTGTGCCGGTCCGTGTGGCGGTGATTGTGCACCCGGCGCAGACGTTCTGCCCAGCCCCGGCTTCCTGAGCAGAACGAGCAGAACCCGGTTCAACGGAGGAAACCCGCGCAACTTCCGGAAGTCTCGCCCCTCCCGGAGCGGAGTCCTACGTTCTCGTCACCCGCCGGAAACACCGGCGCAACGCAACCTTCCGAAGGCGGTGCGACGCAGTGAAGGAATCAGTGACGACTCCGGCGCAGAGTCCGGTCCCGGCGATCGGACTGCGGCATGCGACCAAGCGGTTCCGCACCCCCTCGGGCGGCGTGTACACCGCTCTGCGCGACCTCGGCATGACCGTGGCCCCCGGCGAGTTCTGCGCGGTGGTCGGCCCGACCGGATGCGGGAAGTCCACCACACTCTCGCTGGTCTCCGGCCTGGAGCCGGTGAGCGCGGGCCAGGCTCTGATCCACGGCGAACCGGTCACCGGGATCGACCCGCGGGTCGGGTTCATGTTCCAGACCGACGCCGTCTTCCCCTGGAAGTCGGTCCTGGACAACGTGGCCGCTGGTCCGCAGTTCCGCGGCACGCCGAAGAAGGAGGCCGTCACCAAGGCCCGCGACTGGCTGCGGCGGGTCGGCCTCGCCGGCTTCGAGGACCGGCTGCCGCACCAGCTGTCCGGCGGTATGCGCAAACGCGTGGCACTGGCCCAGACGCTGATCAACGAACCCGAGATCCTGCTGATGGACGAGCCCTTCTCCGCGCTCGACGTACAGACCCGGCAGATCGTCCAGGACGAGCTGCTGTCCCTGTGGGAGCTGACCCGCCCGGCGGTCGTCTTCGTCACCCACGATCTGGAGGAGGCCATCGCACTCGCCGACAAGGTCGTCGTCCTGACCGTCGGCCCGGGCACCGTCAAGGACACCTTCACCGTCGACCTGCCCCGCCCCCGCAGGGTCCAGGAGATCCGCTTCGACCCGCGCTTCGTCGAGATCTACGAGCAGATCTGGGCGACCCTGCGCGACGAGGTCACCCTCGCCTACGCCCGCACGGCCGGCGCCCCGGCCGATCCCGCCCGCACCCCGGTCTAGGAGACCCGTGATGACCGAACTGATCTCCGGCGCGCCGGCCACGGAGTCCGCGTCGCCCGACGCCGACGAGGCCACGCTGATCCGCCAGGCCAGGGCCCGCACGCGCCGCCGCCGGCTGATCGTCCTCCTCGCCCAGATCGCCCTGGTCGTGATCGTCCTCGGTGGCTGGCAGCTGGGCGCCTCCAGCGGCTCGCTGGACAAGTTCACGTACGGCTCGCCGGGCGGGGTGGTGAAGCAGCTGAAGACCTGGTTCACCGACGGCACCTCGCTGGGCTCCATCTGGCACAACATCGGCGTCACGATGCAGGAGACCCTCCTCGGGTTCCTCATCGGGGTCGGCGCGGGGGTCGTGCTGGGCATCGCCCTCGGCCGGATCCAGGCACTGGCGGACGTGATGGCCCCGTTCATCAAGGCGGCCAACTCCATCCCGCGCATCGTGCTCGGCTCGATGTTCATCATCTGGTTCGGCCTCGGCCCGTCCGGCAAGGTCGCGCTCGCCGTCGTGCTGGTCTTCTTCTCCGTCTTCTTCAACGCCTTCCAGGGCACCCGCGAGGTCGACCGCAACCTGATCGCCAACGCCCGCATCCTGGGCGCCTCCGAGTGGCGGGTGACCTCCCAGGTCGTGCTGCCCTCGGCGATGACCTGGATCGTGGCGTCCCTGCACTCCGCCTTCGGCTTCGCGCTCATCGGCGCCATCGTCGGCGAGATGCTCGGCGCGCAGGCCGGCCTCGGCCAGCTCATCGCCCAGGCCCAGGGCAACTTCAACGCCGACGGCGTCTACGCCGGAACGCTGATCATCGCGGTGCTCGCCCTGATCGCCGAGTACGTCGTGACCCGCTTCGAAAAGCGCGTCCTGCGCTGGCGGCCCACCCAGCTGTCCGCCTCGGACGCCGGCCTGTGAATCACCCCCCTGCCCCACCCCCGTCCCCGTCCCCGTCCCCGGCGTCATCGGACGTCGTAACCCGCGAAGGAGACCAGCGATGAAGCTGGCCAAGAAGTCACTGCTGCCCGTGGCCACCTGCGCCGCACTCGCCCTCACCCTGACCGCCTGCGGCGGCGGCAACGGCTCTGGCTCCCAGGCCGCGGCCAAGGGCTCCGGCTCGACACCCACCGTGAAGATCATGGTGGGCGGCCTGGACAAGCAGATCTACCTGCCGGTGATGCTCGCCCAGCAGCTCGGCTACTACAAGGCGCAGGGCCTCGACGTGAAGCTCTCCGACGAACCCGCCGGCGTCGAGGCCGAGACCGCCATGCTGTCCGGGCAGGTGGACGCGGTGGTCGGCTTCTACGACCACAACATCGACCTGCAGTCCAAGGGCAAGTCCACCGAGTCCGTGGTCCAGCTCCTCCAGGCGCCCGGCGAGGTCGAGATGGTCCGCTCCAGCGAGGCGGGCAGCATCAAGAGCCCGGCCGACTTCAAGGGCAAGCACCTGGGCGTGACCGGCCTCGGCTCCTCCACGAACTTCCTCACCCAGTACCTGGAGGCCAAGAACGGCGTCAAGGAGGGCCAGGCCACGTCGGTCGCCGTCGGCGCGGGCTCCACGTTCGTGGCGGCGATGCAGAACAAGCAGATCGACGCCGGCATGACCACCGAGCCCACCATCTCGATGCTGGAGCAGAAGCACCTGGGCCAACCGCTGATCGACATGCGCACCACGGCGGGCGCCAAGGCGGCGCTCGGCGGCACGTACCCGGCCTCGTCCCTCTACATGGCCACCTCCTATGTCAAGAAGAACCCGGCCACGGTGCAGAAGCTGGTCAACGCCTACGTCGAGACGCTCAAGTGGATCCAGTCCCACACCGCCGCCCAGATCACCGCCAAGATGCCGGCCGACTACTACTCGGGCGTCGGAAAGGCCGTGTACATCAAGGCGCTGCAGAACGAGAAGGGCATGTACTCGCCCACCGGCCTGATGCCGGCCGGCGGCCCCCAGACCGTCCTGAAGGTTCTCTCCGCCTTCGATCCCACGGTGAAGGGCCACACCGTCGACCTGTCCAAGACCTACACCGACTCCTTCGTGAAGAAGGCCCAGTGATGCCATGACGGCGCCGATGCCGTGCTCAGCGCCACGGCGCCGAGTGCGGCACGTCGGCGTTCACGCGTCGCGCAGCGGGTTGGGGATCGGCCGGTAGCGTGCGGCGGCGCCGTCCGCGCCCGTCCAGCGCAGCAGCAGGTTGGTCTTGCCGGGGAGGGTGGGCGCGGTGAGCAGGTCCGCGATCTCGGGGAGGTCGTGCCGGGCCAGTTCGCGGCGGGCGGCGGGCCAGGGGTCGAGGCCGGGGTGCCGTTCGGCGAGGGCGGCGGCGATCTCGGTGAGGTGGTTGACGACCAGGCAGTACACCAGCCGCTCCCAGCCCGCCGCCCGGGACACCTCGGGCAGCAGCTTGACGCCCTCGGCGTCCCGGTACAGCGCCTGCACCGGCATGCCGTCCGCGTCGACGGCGACCAGGGCGTTCTGCAGATGCGCTTCGAGGACGACGCCGTGGGCGGCGAAGGCGGCCAGCGCCGGGGGCACGACCGCGCGCAGGTACGCCGCCCACCAGGCCTCCGGCGCGCTGTGGCCGTCGAGCGGGCTGCCGTCGAAGCCCTCCGCCAGGGCCGCGGCGAGCAGCGGGGTCGCGCCGGGCAGGACGTGGGCGCGCAGCCCGTCGCGGACGAGGACGGCGAGTTCCTCGAAGGCGAAGTCGGCGGTGCGGTAGCCGCGGTCGCTCAGCCAGGCCGCCGGGCCCGTCAGCGCCGCGAAGGCGGAGCGGGCCGCCGTGTCCGTCCTGTGCAGTTTGAGCAGGTCGTGGCGCCACAGGCGGCGGATGTCGTTGGTGATGCGCACGTCCAGGCTGAACTTCAGGAACAGGTCGCGGTCGGGGGCGTACAGCGTGCGGATCGCGGCCGTCGGATAGGTGTCGAAGGCGGTCGTGCCGAGCCGCAGCAGCCTGCCGTCCGCGAAGGCCGCCGCGAGTTCCCGGCCCGCCAGGTCGAGCTGCCAGGGGTGGGCGGGCAGCAGCCGGTAGCCGGGCGGGGCCGTGCCGAGGGCGTCGAGGGGGCAGGTGTCGCCCTCCTCGACGACCGTGTCCTCGCGCACGCCGAGCAGTGTCAGCGGGAAGCGGGCGTGCGCCTCGGGCGCGTACGGCAGCCAGCCCGCGGCAGGGCCGCCGCCGCGCGCCTTGGGTGCCGGGTGGTGGCTGTGGCCGGTGAGGAGGGACTGCTCGGAGCGCAGGTAGGGGTCGCCGGGCGGGGTGGCTCGGGCGCGGGCGGCCAGCAGGGCGGCGACCGCGTCCCGGCTGTCGATCATCTCGGCGGGCAGTTCGTGGTTGGACAGGCCGGTGTGCCGGCGCAGTTCCTCGGCGACGAGTTTCACCAGGCCGGTGTGGCCGACCCGGTGCCAGGCGCCCGCGGCGTGCACCTCGGGTTCGGCGGGCCGCCGTCCCCCGCGCACCCGCAGCAGGCGGCCACCGCCGGGCAGCCGGTACACGGGGCGGTCGCCGGGCCCCGGCACCGGCTCCGCCAGCTCGCGCAGCAGGCAGTTCAGCAGCGGCGTGGCGGCGTACGCGTCGGCGCGTGCCGGGAGATCGTCGTCCGCCCCGGCGTCGCCGGCAGCGGGCGGGGGCAGGAGGTCCACGCGATCCACTCGTTCCCTACGATCCGTTCGGGCGAAGATGATCAGTATGTCGGTCGTCGTCCCCTCGCCGTGAGACGCCCTGTTCGTAGTCGTGAGACGCCCTGCTCGTAGCCGTGACGCCCTATTCGTACCCGAGGAGCCCGCCCGTGCACCGTCTCCCCGCCGCCGAGGCCGAGGTCGCCGAGGAGCTGACCGCGCTCCGCCCCGGTCTGATGCCGCGGTTCTCGGCCGCGCTGCCCGGCGCCCGGGCCGCCGTCCTGTCCCGGCTGTGGCGCGGGCTCGCCCACGACCCGCTGCCGTGGCTCGTGCGCCGCGAGGCGGACCGGGACGGGCTCACACTGCACCTGTCCGACGGGCGCCGGCTGCACGGCCCGGCCGCGGACCCCTACCGCACCGCCGCGTACGTCACGGTCGTACGACTCGACGACGTGCCGTACGACGATCCGGCGCGGCTGATGACGGATCTCGCCGTACCGCACGCCACCGGGTTCGCCGCCGAGCTCGGGCACAGCGCGGCGTCCCTGGCGCTCTCCCGGGCCGGGCAGCAGGACCGTCCGCAGGAGTGGCCCGGCAGCGACTGGGAGTGGGAGCAGCGGGTGGTCGACGGGCACCCGTTCCATCCGACCTGCCGTTCCCGGCCGGGTTTCTCGGTGGCCGAGCAGCTCGCCTACGGGCCCGAGCACCGGCCGCTGGTGGGGCTGGGCCTCGCGCCGGTGCGGACGGCGGAGTGCCTGGTGACGGGTGCGTGGCCGGCGGAGCTGCGGGACGGGGAACGGCTGCTGATCCCGGTGCATCCCTGGCAGGCGGCGCATGTGCTGAAGCGGCCGTGCGAGGCGCGGCTCACCGCGCACCCGCTGATGTCCCTGCGCACGCTCGCCCTGCCGGACGGGCCGCATGTGAAGACCGCGCTCAGCGCCCGGCTGACCTCCTCGGTGCGGGTCATCTCCGTCGCCTCGGTCGGCGCGTCCGCCGTGCTGTCCGACTTCGCCGAGGCCCTGACCGCGCGCACCGACGGCCTGCTGCACATCACCCGCACCCTGGGCGCGGCCACCGCCCACTCCCCCGACCTGGCGGCGGTGCTGCGTCAGTCGCCGCGGACGTACGCGGCGCCGGGCGAGCACGTCGTACCGGTGGCGGCCCTGCCGACGACCCGCCTGCCCGGATCCCCCGGCTGGTTGGCGGGCCTCGCGCGGCTAGCGCTCACCGTCGGCCTGCGGCTGCTGGAGCTGGGCGTGGCCCTGGAGGCGCACGGCCAGAACCTCCTTGCGGTGCTGTCGCCGACGGGCACGCCGCTGCGGCTGGTCTACCGCGACCTGGCCGACCTCCGCGTCAGCCCGGCTCGTCTGGCCCGGCACGGCATCGCGGCCCCCGACCTGCCCGCCCGGATGGTCACCGACGACGAACGCGCGCTGCGGCGCAAGCTGTTCGGCTCCCTGGTGGCGGGCGCGCTGGCCGGGACGGCTGGCTCGGGTGCGGCGCTGCGGGAGGCGCTGGAGGCGGCCGTACGGGATCTGCCTCGTACCCCGGACCTCGCGGCATTGCGCGAGGAGCCGCTGCCCGCGAAGGCGCTGACGCTGATGCGGCTGTCGCCGGGAGCGGGCGGGGATCTGTGGGCGGAACTGGCCAACCCGCTGCGACAGTAGGTCATTTGATGCCCCGCCGCCTCGTCGGGCGGCCGTTTTGGAGCACGGCGCCTTTGCTCCATAAGATCCGGCGATGATCATAAGAAGACGGCTGGCGGCCGGGGTCTGCGCCCTGCTCGCCGCACTGACGGCCGGGCTCGCCCTCCCGGCCGGGGCGGCCGCCGGCGAACCCACCGGCGAGGACGCGCCCAAGGTCGACCTCGTCCTCGACGTGAGCGGCTCGATGCGGGCCCGGGACATCGACGGCCAGTCGCGGATGGCCGCGGCGAAGCAGGCGTTCAACGAGGTGCTCGACGCCACGCCCGAGGAGGTCCGGCTCGGCATCCGCACCCTCGGCGCGGACTACGCCGGGGACGACCGCAAGGAGGGCTGCAAGGACACCGCGCAGCTCTACCCGGTCGGCCCGCTGGACCGCACCGAGGCGAAGACCGCGGTGGCCACGCTCACCCCGACCGGCTGGACGCCGATCGGCCCCGCCCTGCTCAAGGCGGCCGACGACCTGGACGGCGGCACCGGCTCCAAGCGCATCGTGCTGATCAGCGACGGCGAGGACACCTGCGCCCCGCTCGACCCGTGCGAGGTGGCCCGCGAGATCGCTGCCAAGGGCATCGGCCTGACCATCGACACGCTCGGCCTGGTCCCGAACACCAAGATGCGGCGGCAGCTCAGCTGCATCGCCGAGGCCACCGGCGGCACCTACACCTCCGTCGAGCACCGGGACGAACTCACCGACCGGGTCAACCAGTTGGTGGACCGCGCGGCCGATCCGGTGGTGACGCCGGTCGCCGTCGAGGGCGCGGGTACGTGCGCGAAGGCACCGACGCTGAAGTCCGGGCTGTACACCGACCGGGAGGAGTTCGGGCAGCAGCGCTGGTACCGAGTCGACGTCCTGCCCGGCCAGGAGCTGCGCGCCTCGGTGAGCGTGGCGGCCGACCGGGCCGTGAACCCGCAGTACGGGGTGCTGCTGCGGGCCGTCACCGTGCACGGACGGGAAATCGTGCGCGGCGAGGCGGCGGGTGACGGTCGTACGGATGTCATCTCGACGGGGCTGAGGTATCCCGAGCCCGAGCGCGACTACGTGAACGGCTCCGACGGCTCGGACAGCTCCGACGGCTCCGACGGCGACAAGCCGGCGGCCGAGACCGTGTGTCTGACGGTCACCCACTCCTTCTCGGCCGCCTCCGGGGTGAAGACCACACCTGGTCTGCCGCTGGAGCTGACCGTCGACGTCGTGGACGGTCCGAGCCCGGCGGCCGACGTGGCCTTCTTCGGCCTCGGACGCGGCTGGTGGCTGCTCGGCGCGCTGGTGCTCACCGGCTTCGTCGCCGGCCTGGTGTGGGGCTGGGTGTCACGCTGGCGGGTCGCGGTCTGGAGGACCAACTGATGTGGATCGTAAGCACGTTGAGCGCGGCTGCGCTGCTGGCGCTCGGACTGGCATCCTCTCCGGCCGCGGCCGACTCCTCGCCGAGTCCGTCGCCGGCCGCCTCGGCTCCCACCCGGGCGGGCACGTCGTTCCGTACGGCGACCGAGATCGAGCAGGGACAGACGGCGACGGCAAGCGGATCGGCGGGCGACTACCTGTACTGGTCGTTCCCCGCGGACGCCGGGCAGCGCCCCACCGTCGAAGCGACGGTGAAGCTGCCGGACACGCACGCCGCCCAGACCTGGCAGGTCGACGTGTACGACGGGCTGCGCCGCCGCCAGGCCTGCCAGTATGGGGCGCAGAACCGCACCGCCGCGGCGGACGCGGCTGACGTGAGGCTGACCTGCGTGCTGCGCACGGTCCGCGCCTGGTCGGAGCCGTGGGCGGGTGACCCGCTCCCGGGGACGTACTACATCCGGCTGACCGTGGTCGGTCTCCCCACCTCCGACCTCGGCCTGCCGGTCGGGGCCGAGGTTCGGGTCGGCTCCAAGGACGCCGGCGGTGCGGCGGCGGTGGACGGTTCGCTGGCGCAGCCGCTGGTGCCGGGCGTGGCGGTGAAGTCCGGGGAGCAACAGAAGGATTCGGCCGTGCTGGCCGGGCTGGAGCCCGAGGACGGCTGGGCGTCCGGCTGGTGGTCGGACCGCTGGGTGTGGACGGCACTCGGCGGGGCGCTGGCCGCGCTGGCGGGGGTCGCCGGGTACGGGCTGACGCGCGGGCCGGGACGGCCGTCGCGGGTGCCGCCTGGCTGACGCATCCTGACGCCACATCAGAAGGCCCGCCACAAGCGGGCCTTCACCTTTTTGTGTTCACCATTCGTGCGGGCTTCCCGCTTGTCCCTCACACTTCCCTGAGCGCCTTGGCCAGGGTGCCGTCGCCCGTCACCTCGATCCGTCCGGCGCGCACCGCGTCCGGCATGCTCAACTCCCCCCGGGCGACGGCCGCACTGGTCTCGACGTCCAGGACGAGCCGGGCGTCGGGCTCGACGATGGCGGGCCCCTCGCGGTACACGGGGTCCTCCTCGGCGCCGGCGTACAGGTGGAACACCCCTTCCTCCAGGTGGACCTCCACCAGCCCTTCCCCCTCCAGCGCCCGAAGCAGCGGCAGAGCGAACCAGTGGGCCCGCACCGCGTCCGTCGGCCGCCGCTCCCCCAGTTCGGCCTGCCCCCACCTGCCGAGCGCCTGCAGTACCGGCAGCAACTCCCGGCCGCGCTCGGTGAGTTCGTACACGTACGCGGCCCTCGGCGGCGGCAGCCGGTGCCGGCTCGCCAGCCCGTCCCGCTCCATGTCCTTCAGCCGTGAGGCGAGTACGTCCGTACTGACGCCGGGCAGGTCCGCGTGCAGTTCCGTGTAGCGGCGGGCGCCGGCGAGGAGCTCGCGGACGATCAGCAGGGTCCAGCGGTCGCCGACGAGATCGAGCGCGCGGGCGGCGGAACAGTACTGGTCGTAGCTTCGGCGAGGTGACATGCGACGCAGTCTAGACATGTTGTTGGACTTTCCAAGCTCGAACTTGGTAAAACCAAGCAACACACGAAACCGGAGGGGCGAGCGCGCATGGAGTTCCGGCAGTCGAACAAGCTCAGCGAGGTCTGTTACGAGATCCGCGGCCCGGTGATCGAGCAGGCCAACGCTTTGGAGGAGGCGGGCCACAGCGTGCTGCGCCTGAACACCGGCAATCCCGCACTGTTCGGCTTCGAGGCGCCGGAGGAGATCCTCCAGGACATGATCCGGATGCTGCCGCAGGCGCACGGCTACACGGACTCGCGCGGCATCCTCTCCGCGCGCAGGGCCGTCGCCCAGCGCTACCAGACGCTGGGTCTGGAGGTCGGCGTCGACGACGTGTTCCTCGGCAACGGCGTCTCCGAGCTGGTCTCGATGGCCGTACAGGCGCTGATCGAGGACGGCGACGAAATCCTCATCCCCGCCCCGGACTTCCCGCTCTGGACGGCGGTCACGACCCTCGCGGGCGGCAAGGCGGTCCACTACCTGTGCGACGAACAGGCCGACTGGTACCCCGACCTGGACGACATGGCGTCGAAGATCACCGACCGCACCAAGGCCGTCGTCATCATCAACCCGAACAACCCCACCGGCGCGGTCTACCCGAAGGAGATCGTCGAGGGCATCCTCGACCTCGCCCGCCGGCACGGCCTGATGGTCTTCGCCGACGAGATCTACGACCAGATCCTGTACGACGACGCCGTGCACCACTCGGCCGCCGCGCTCGCCCCCGACCTGGTCGTCCTGACCTTCTGCGGCCTGTCGAAGACGTACCGGGTGGCGGGCTTCCGCTCCGGCTGGCTGGTGATCACCGGCCCCAGGCAGCATGCGAAGGACTACCTGGAGGGCCTGACGATGCTGGCCTCCATGCGGCTGTGCGCCAACGCGCCCGCCCAGTACGCCATCCAGGCCGCGCTCGGCGGCCGCCAGTCGATCCGGGAGCTGACGGTACCGGGCGGGCGGCTGCGGGAACAGCGGGACGTGGCCTGGGAGAAGCTCAACGAGATCCCGGGTGTGTCGTGCGTGAAGCCGAGGGGCGCGCTGTACGCGTTCGCGCGCATCGACCCCAAGGTGCACAGGATCCACGACGACGAGAAGTTCGTCCTCGACCTCCTGCTGCGGGAGAAGATCCAGGTGGTGCAGGGCACGGGCTTCAACTGGCCGACGCCCGACCACTTCCGCATCCTGACGCTGCCCTACGCCGACGACCTGGAGGCGGCGATCGGGCGGATCGGGCGGTTCCTGAGCGGGTACCGGCAGTAGGCGACGCGAGGCGGGCGGCACCTGTGCCGTGCGGGTGCTCGGCCCCACCTCCTCGGGCGGGGTCGGCAACGCGCGCGGGGTGGCCGGCATCGCCGCGATCAGCACCCCGGACGGCAGGCCGACGCTCCTCTCGCCGGCGACCGTCGCGCAGTTCCGCTCGGACTGTCAGAGTCGGGTCGTAGTCTTCGAACGGGTCGTCGGAGGGCGTTTCGGGCGCGTCCCGACGGCTGAGCGGGCCGAGGAGAAGCCGAGGAGAGGAGGGCACGCCGTGACGCGACCGCCGACCGCCGCGCAGCGGCGTGTCATCGAGGCCGCCGATCCCGTCACCGGGCGCCTGAAGGGTACGGAGGCGCAGCTCGCGGCGCTGGTGAAGCGGGGTCTCGCCTTCCGGCACCCGCGGCCGCCGCACGATCACTTTCTGACGCCGGCCGGGCATCGGATACGGGAGGGACGCGAGGCCACCGAGGCCCCGGCCCCGGCACCCCGGCCGGAGGCCTCCGCATCCGGCGTGTTCGCGGCGCGCGTGGGCGGCGAGGATGAGGTGCCGGATGCGGGCCCGGTCCGGGTCCGTGAGGTGCACAGCGCCTGGCAGGGCCTGCTGGAGCTGCGCCGGATGACGAACCCCGACGGGGCCACGGACCGGCCCTGCGCCTGGGAGCGCACGCATCTGGTGCAGGCCGCCGCGCTCGCCCTGGAGGCGGCCGGGCACCGCCCGGCCGGTCCGGATGGCGGTGGTTACCGGGTGCGCGGCACGCCGCAACCGGACGCCGTCGCCGTGTACGAACCGGACGGCGCGGCACTGCGGGCCTGCGCGGCGACGCTGGAGGGGGCGGGCTGGCAGGCCGGCGAACACACGGAACCGCGCACACGGGCTCGTTATCTGCTGGCATCCCCGCGACGGATGTAGGGACCACGTGTCAGGATCAGTGCGTCATCACCGTGGCACGAGGAAGAGGAACCCGTGAGCGAACCGTTTTCCGTTCCGGTCACCGTCCGTGGGTACGAGACGGACGTGCTGGGGCACCTCAACCAGAGCGTGTATCTCAGCTACGCGGAACACGCCCGCTGGTCGATGTTGCAGGCCGCGGGGGTCAGCCAGGCCACCCTCGTGAGCAAGGGTGTGGGCCCGATCGTCATGGAGACCACCATCCGCTACCTGCGGGAGCTGCTGGCCGGCGACGAGGTCGAGGTGACGTGCGCGTTCGAGTGGGGCGAGGGCAAGACGTTCCGCGTGCGGCAGGCGATACGCAAGGCCGACGGCACGGTGGCCGCCGAGATCACGGCGGTCGGCGGCCTGCTGGACCTCAAGGCCCGCAAGCTGGTCGCGGATCCGCGGGAGTACTTCCGGGCGCTGGCCGCGGATCCGGAGCTGTTCGGGCTGTAGGGCCCGGCCGGGGACACGGGTGCGGCCGTGGGCGTACCGCCCCGTTCGTACTTCACGGGCCGCCTCCCGGGCGCCCGGCCGTGCGAGCCCGTCGCCCGGCACTGAATCCGGAGAGCGTTCAGCGTGCGGCGGCGATCTCCTGCCCCGCCTCCATGGAAGGTGGCCAGGCCTCAGGTGACCGTTCCGGGGCGCGCGCGTCCACGCACGCCCCGGCGACGGCCGCCATGGCCCCCGCTCGGGTCCACGGCTGCCGGCCGGGAGCCGTCCCTCCCGGCCGGGGATCGAGTGCCGTACAGCAGTCGTACGGCGATCAAACCCGTACGGCGGTCAGCCCTGCGCCGTGATCTGCGCCAGGCGCTGCGCCTGCGCCCGCGTGGAGCGGGCGATCGCGTCCTCGTCGGCGGTGACGAGCCGTCCGTCCTCGACGATCTGACGACCGTTCACGAACGACACCGTGACGGGGGCGGCCGCGCCGAAGACCAGCGCCGTCACCGGGTCGGCGATCGACGCGTGGGCGAGTGTGTCCAGCTTCCACAGCACCAGGTCGGCCAGCTTGCCCGGCTCCAGGGAGCCGATCTCGGCGGCCCGGCCCAGGACTTGGGCGCCGCCGTAGGTGCCGAGGCGCAGTGCCTGCCGGGCGTTCAGCGCGGCCTCGCGGTGGGCGCCGAGCCGGTTGATGAGGAGGGCGTTGCGCAGTTCGGTGTGCAGCTCGCCCGACTCGTTCGACGCGGTGCCGTCGACACCGAGGCCGACCGGGACGCCGGCCGCCAGCATGTCGGGCACGCGGGCGATTCCGGCCGCGAGGCGGGCGTTGGAGGACGGGCAGTGGGCGACGCCGGTCCTGGTGCGGGCGAACGCGGCGATGTCGGAGTCGTTCATGTGGACGCAGTGCGCCATCCACACGTCCTCGCCGAGCCAGCCGGTCGACTCGAAGTAGTCGGTCGGGCCCATGCCGAACAGTTCGTGGCAGAACTTCTCCTCCTCCACGGTCTCCGAGCCGTGGGTGTGGAGCCGTACACCGAGGCGGCGGGCCAACTCGGCGCCCTCGCACATGAGTTCCGTGGATACGGAGAAGGGGGAGCAGGGAGCGACGGCCACCTGTGTCATCGCGTCGAAGGAGGCGTCGTGGTGCTGCTGGACGGTGGCCTCCGTCGCGGCAAGGGCGCCCTCCAGGGTTTCCACGGCGAAGTCCGGAGGCAGGCCGCCGTCCTTCTCGCTGCGGTCCATGGAGCCGCGGGCGAGGGTGAACCGGACGCCCATCTCGCGGGCGGCGCGGACGATCGCGCCGGACAGGTCGCCGGAGCCCTCCGGGTACACGTAGTGGTGGTCCATGGCGGTGGTGACACCGCCGCGGGCCATCATCGCCAGCGAGCCCTGCGCCGCCGCGTACACCATGGGCTCGTCGATCCGCGCCCACGTCGGGTACAGCGCGACCAGCCAGTTGAAGAGGTTGTGGTCGGTGGCCAGGCCCCGGGTGATCCACTGGTAGAAGTGGTGGTGCGTGTTGATCAGGCCGGGGGTCACGAGGTGCCCGGTGGCGTCGATGCGGCGTACGACGTTCTCCAGGCCCTCGGGGGCCTTGCCCGCGCCGAGCGACTCGATGCGGTTGTCTGCGAGGACGATGTGCCCGGAGGCGTACTCGGTGTCGTCGGCATCGACCGTCGCGATCGAACAGTTCTCGATGACGATGCGCTGAGCTGCTGCCATGGTTCGTCCTTCAGAGGTTGGTGAGGTCCGCCGGGATCTTCGCCTCGCAGCCGTCCCGCAGGACGGTGGCCTCGATCAGGCCGTAGGGGCGGTCGGCCGCGAAATAGACGGCTCCGTCGGCGGTGTCGTTCTTCAGCCCGAACGGCTCCAGATCCACCAGGAAGTGGTGCTTGTTCGGGAGGGAGAAGCGGACCTCGTCTATCTCGCCGCGGTGGTCGATGATCCGCGCGGCCATGGCGTACAGGGTCTGCTGGAGCGAGAGGGAGTACGTCTCCGCGAAGGCTCGGAGAAAGTGCCCCTTGACCTGCGCGTACGACTCGTCCCAGTCCGGCGTCTCCTGCTCGTCGTCGGTCCAGTTGAAGCGCCAGCGGCCGGAGACCTCGGTGGCCAGGATGCGGTCGTAGGCCTCGGGGAGCGTCGTGTACTTGTCCCTGGCGTAGCCCCAGAACTCGGAATCGGTCGAGTTCATGACGGTCAGGTCCTTGAGACCGGAGACGACCTCCCAGGATGAGCCGTCGTACGTGATCTGGGCGAGGCGGGTCTCCTGGCCCTTGCGGACGAACGAGTGCGCGCCCTTGCCGGTGTGCTCGATCCGCTCCCAGGCGTACTCCTCGATGCGGATGCGGGCGCGGTGGATCGGCTCCTGGCTGGTGACGAAGTGGCGGGCGAGGTGGATGCCGAACTGCTCGGCCGACTCGATGCCGTACTCCTTGGCGAACGCGTACACCGTGTTCTTGGTGGTGTCGGTCGGCAGGACGTGGGCGTTCGAGCCGGAGTAGTGGACCTCGTCCATGTCGCCGCTCAGCGACACCGACACGTTGAGGTCCTTGATGTGGTGGGTGGCGCCGTCCCGCGTGATCTTGACGACTCGGTTCTCGGCCTTGCCGTACTGGTTCTGTCCCAGAATCACCGGGCGGGCAGGGCGGGAAAGATCTGACATCTCTAGCTAGCTCCCTCGGTA
The DNA here is from genome assembly GCF_014495685.1 of Streptomyces sp. TRM68367. Classification (GTDB taxonomy): domain Bacteria; phylum Actinomycetota; class Actinomycetes; order Streptomycetales; family Streptomycetaceae; genus Streptomyces. Next base: position 37,850 of record NZ_JACTVI010000076.1, read on the forward strand.
AACGGAGTAGCCGAACGGGTTGAGCAGCAGCGGTACGTGGTAGTGCTCACCGGCCTTCACGGCGAAGGTGATGACCACCTCCGGAAAGAACACGGCACCGCTGTCCCGGTTCGCGGGGGCGTCCTGCTGCGCATCGGCTTGCTTCTTGACGAAGTACGGCTCCACCGCGAAGTCGAGCCGTACGTGTGTGGCCCCCTCCGGCAGCGCCGGGAGGTCCTTGCACCGCCCGTCCGCGTCGGTCGCGGAGCCACCGAGCGCCTGCCAGTCCGCATCACTGCCCGCGCGGGCGCAGAGGTGGACGGCAACGCCCTCGGCGGGGCGGCCGATGCTGGTGTCCAGGATGTGCGTGGACACGGATGCGGTGGTGCTGGTGCTCATGATCAGGCGTCCTCTTCGACGAGTGGGGCCAGGCGGATGCGGTTGATCTTGCCCAGCTCGGTGCGGACGATCTCCCGCTCCTGCTCCGCCGAGTTCCCGATCCGCTCCTTGATCGCATCGCGCATCTGCTCGCCGGTGCGACCGGTGGCGCAGATCAGGAAGACGTGGCCGAACCTCTCCTGGTAGGCGAGGTTCAGCTCCAGCATCTCGGCCCTGAGTGCACCGGAGGCGCCGGCCATGCCGCGCTGTTCGCGGGCCGAGGCCGGATCGCCGGGCTCGGGACGGCCGATCGGCGGGTGCCCGGCCATCGCCTCCGCCAGGTCCGCGGGCGTCAGCTCGGCCATCGCGGCGTCGCTGGCGGCGTAGAGGTCCTCGGCGGTGGCGTACGGGCGGGCGGCGAGCAGCCGCTTCGCCCACGCCGTGGCGGCGCACGCCTCGTGGAGCGCGGCGAAGGCGGCGTGCTCCGCCAGGGCGTTGAACCGGGTCAGGCCGGGGGGCGTGGGTGTCGACGTCACGGGAGCCTCCGTGGCCGTAGGCGGCTGTCGTACTGAACGGGCGTGCCGATAGCTAACGCCCCCGCACGACGCCACGTCAACAGTTTGTTGAAAAAATTGGGTGCGGCGCGGGCGCCGCTCAGGTGCCTTTCTCGCGGTTCAGGTAGTTGTAGACGGTGAACCGGCTCACCCCGAGGGCGCTCGCCACGGTCTCCACGCCGTGCCGCACCGAGAACGCGCCGCGCGCCTCCAGGGTCCGTACGACCTCCTGCTTGGCCTTGCGGTCCAGGTCGGCGAGCGGCATGCCCTTCCTGCGCTCCATGGCGGCCAGGATGTGGTCGAGGGAGTCGGCGAGCTGCGGCAGCCGTACGGCGACGACGTCGGCGCCCTCCCAGGACAGCACGATGTCCTCGGGGCCGGCCTCGTCCGGCGGGAGCATCTCGCCGCCCATGGCGTCGACCAGGGGCTTGACGGCCGCGATGAACGGCTCGTCCGTGCCGCTCATCCCTCGTCCTCTCCGACCACGTTCACCTGCAGCGAGACACGGGTGGCGCCCGCTTCCAGGGTCTTGCGCAGCAGGGCGTCCACGGCGGTGAGCACGGCGTCGGCGCGGCCCTCCGCGGTGTTGCCGAACGGGCCGACGTCCACGGCGTCCAGTTCGCCCGCCTCGATCACCTCCCGGGCAACCAGGGCGTGCGCGGGCGCCTCGTCGAGGTCGAAGGGCTCGGTCGTGAACTCCACTCTCAGTCGCACTGTGCCCCCAGAACATGCCTGTGACCTGCATTTTTACCCAGATCGCCCACCGCGGGGGCATATCAGGGCACAACGAGGATGCGTCAGTCGACCGCTTCGCAGCCGCGACGCACCCCAGGCCGATCAATCTCACCGGGACGGAGCCGCTCCGTCCGCCACAAGGTGACCCTAACCGACCATGGCCTCCCTCCGCCCTGCACGCGGCCAAGCCGCCCGCGCAGTCCCATGGCCCAAAGGGCGCCCACCCGACACCGGCGCACCCGACGCGGAGATCGCGGCCCTCCGCGGTTTCGGTGTCCCCGTCGAAGCAGTCGACCTCGGAGAGCACGCCCCGTGATACACGCCCTGTTCGAAACCCCCAGCGCCTACCGTCTCACCGCCGCGGAGATGGCCGCTCCCGTACCGCCGTCGAGGCCGTGCTGTTCGACTTCAGCAACACGATCTTCCAGATGATCGACCTGAAGACATGGCTGGGCCGGGTCGCCGCCGCCGGCGGCCGTGCCACCGTCCCGGCCGAACGACGCACCGGCGACCGGGGCCGAAGTCCTCCGGTTCGTGGCCTGACCCACCGCCCAGCGGCGGGGGGGTGCCCCTATCTGTTTCGTCAACCCCGGTGGGGTCGGCTTGTAGGGGTTGATCCTGGTTTTCGGGAACGTCCCGCGAAGCGG
>NZ_JACTVI010000077.1 GCF_014495685.1 Streptomyces sp. TRM68367
CCCGGAACTTCGGTTCCGGGTCCAACCCTCTTTTGATTTGCGTTACTTGAAGTTCACGTTGCGCAACCATCATCTGCTGTATGGGTACTGCTGCAATGCTCAGGGCCGCTGGCGTCGGAGTCGGTGACGAGGTCATCGTGCCAGCGTTCGGGAACGTCGAAGTGGCCGAGGCCGTCGCCCTGGCCGGTGCGTTGCCGGTGTTCGCCGACATAGATCCGGTCAGCTACTGCCTCGACCCCGAGGCGGCCGAGATGGCCGTAACCCCGCGAACGGCGGCTGCCGTTGTCGTACACCGCTTCGGGCGGCCGGCGGACATAGCGCTGCTGCATGCGGTCGGGCAGCGGCACGGGCTGCTCGTGCTGGAGCAGGGGGAGTCCGAGGCGCCGTACGACGAGATCGCTCAGCGGCGGCAGCGGGCGGCGTATCTCGATGCGAAGTTGCGGGGTGTGCAGACGCCGGACGGCGGGGACGGGCACACCTACCAGCAGTACGTCGTGCGGGTGCCGGGGAACGGGCGGCCCGACCGGGACGCGTTCGCCCGGGCCGTGCGGGCCAGGGGAATCGACTGCCGGGTGCCGGTGAAGACGCCCGTGCACCGGCTGCCGGAATTCCGGCGGTGCGTGGTGTCCCTGCCGCACACCGAGCGGGCCGCGGACGAGACGCTCGCGCTGCCGGTGGACGCCTCGTTGACGAAGCGCGACATGCACCGGATCGTGAGTGCGTGCAACGCGCTCGGAGGGCTGCTCCAGCCCGCCTTCTGAAGAGCGGTTCGTGGCCGGGAGGCCGTGGTTGGGAGCACCGGTCCGTTCGGGGTATGATCTATTGCGTTGCCGCGAGGGAAAACCTCGAAAAGCCGCAGGCCCCTATAGCTCAGTCGGCAGAGCGTCTCCATGGTAAGGAGAAGGTCAACGGTTCGATTCCGTTTGGGGGCTCCGGAAGAAAAGGCCTCCGCCCGATAAGGGTGGGGGCCTTTCTCGTGTCTGCGTGCTCGTCAGTCCTTGTGGAGGCCGGGGACACGCATCGCCAGGATCGCCATATCGTCCGACGGGGCGTCCGACGCGAAGCGTTCCACGGCGCGCATGATGCGGGCCGCGACCGCGCCCGCCGTGAGGCCGGTGCAGGTGGTGAGGACTTCGGCGAGGCCGTCGTCGCCCAGCATGCGGGTGCCCTCGCGGCGCTCGGTGACGCCGTCCGTGACGCACAGCAGGACGTCGCCCGGGTCGAGGGTGACCGTCTGCTCGTACAGCTCCAGGTCCTCCATGACGCCCAGCAGCGGCTGGGGTTCGGCGGCCGGTTCGACCGTGCCGTCCTGGCGCAGGCGCAGCGGGAGCGGGTGGCCCGCGCAGACCACCTTCAGTTCCGCGCTGCCGTCCTCCTGCGGGCGCATCTCGCCGTACAGGAGCGTCAGGAAGCGGCTGCGGGCGCCCTCGTCGAGGATCGCGGAGTTCAGGCGCTCCAGGACGGCCGGGCCGCTCAGGCCCTCGCGGGCCAGGAGTCTCAGTGCGTGCCGGGCCAGGCCCGTGACGGCCGCCGCGTTCGGGCCCGTACCGCAGACGTCGCCGATGGCGAAGCCGTAGGCGCCGTCGTGGATGGGGAAGAGGTCGTAGAAGTCGCCGCCGACCTCGTTGCCCTCGCCGGCCGCGCGGTAGATGACCTCGACCTCCACGCTGCCGATCTCGGGAAGTTCGGGCGGCAGGAGGCTGCGCTGCAGGGACTGGCTGATGGCCATGCGCTCGGAGTAGAGGCGGGCGTTGTGCAGGGCCAGGGCGGCGCGGCGGGAGAGGTCCTCGGCCAGTTCCAGGATCTCCTGGCGGAAGTGTTCGTCGGTCGGCTTGCCCAGCGTGAGCATGCCGATGACGCGGTTGCGGGCGACCAGGGGCAGGACGACCGTCTCGCCGCCCACGGCGGACGCCGTGGCGAGGGTGGGGCCGATTCCCGCCGACATCTGGTGGATGGGGCCGCCCGTCAGGCCGAGGCTGCGCATGGAGCTGCGCAGCGCCGCCTGGTGGGCCACCTCGCCGGGCGCCGTCCAGACGCGGGCGCCGGGCGTGGGTACCGGGTCCGGCGGGGAGATTTTCGACAGCAACGACTTGATACCGTCGATGAGTTCCTCGTCCTCGTGCAGGACGTACGAGAGATACGGCTCGGAGGCCTGGTCGGCGATCGTGTAGACCGCGCACCAGGTGGCCAGGCTCGGGACCGTCATCTGGGCCATGAGGGCCAGGGTCTGGTCGCGGTCGAGGGTGCCGGCCAGGAGGTCGGAGGCCTCGACGAGGAAGCTGAGGGAGCCTCGGCGCAGCCGCTCAAGTTCGCCCAGACGAGCGGATTCCACGGCGAGCGCGATGCGGTCGGCGGCGAACTGGAGGCGCAGTGCCTCCTCGTTGGAGTACCGGCCGGGGGCCTCTGCGGCGACGCCGAGGGCGCCAGTGAGACGGCCCTCGACCTTCAGCGGGACGGTGACGACCGAGCGCATGCCCGTGCCGTTCAGCAGGGGTACGGCGCCCGGTACGGCCGTCAGGTCGTCGTGGACGGCGGGCATGCGGGCGGAGCCGTAGCGGCCGGGGCCGGCCTCGACGGGGACGCGGGCGAAGCGCTGGCGGGCGGAGGGCAGGCCGGTCGAGGCGCGCACCTCCAGCTCCGTCTCGTCGTCGGTGGCGAGGAGCAGGAAGGCGGAGTCGCCGTCGAGCATGTCGCGGGCGCGTTCCACCGTGCGCTGGAGGAGGCCGTCGAGGTCGTCCGGGGCGGGGGAGCCGATGAACACCTCGAAGGGGTCGGTGCTCTGGCCCTCGGAGGAGGTGGCCGTGTCGGAGGCGGGTCCGCGCAACGGCGTCTGCAGGACCGCGCGTTCGTGGTTCCGGACGAGGAGGCAGACCGTGGAGGGCTCGCCGCCGGTGTCGCGGACGCGGAGGTGGGAGGCGTACACGGGTGTGACGCGGCCGTTGGCGCCCCTTATGCCGTAGCTGCCCTCCCAGCGGGAGAGTTGGAGTGCCTCCGCGATGCCGGTGCTCGTGCCGGGGGTGTGCGGCCAGGCCGCCAGGTCGGTGAGGGGTTTGCCGATGACCTGTTCGGCCTGGTAGCCGAAGAGCTCCTCGGCGTCCTCGTTCCAGGCCGTGATGGAGCCGGAGCGGTCGATCTGGACGACGGCGACGCGGACCCGGCCGTCGGCGAGCGGGAGGAGGTCGGCGGGCAGGGACGGGCCCGCGGTGCGGGTGCCGACCGGGCGTTCCGGCAGGTCGAGTTGGAACCAGACGTTCTTGTGGGTGGGCGTGTACTCGACGCCCCAGCGGGTGGCCAGGGCCGCGCACAGCTGGAGTCCGCGGCCGCCCTCGCGGTCGGGGCTGCCCATGGTGGCGGGGGAGCCCTGGAGCGGGACCTCCCGCTCGGGATACCGGTCGGCCACCTCGATCCGTACGCCGTCGTCGGTGCGCAGGCACAGCAGGTCGGCGGAGGTGCCCGCGTGCACCACGGCATTGGTGACGAGCTCGCTGGTGAGGACCACGGCGTCGTCGATGATGTCGGCGAAGCCCCAGCCCTGGAGGGTGTCACGGACGAAGGAGCGGGCGCTCGCGACCGATCGCCCGACGGGCTCGAAGCTGGCGGCCGCGCGCGCGGTGATCACAGAACTCCTCGTCCGGTTGTCGACGTGCAGGGCTCCGTGGCCGACCGGCCCGCGCCGCTGATGCAGCATCTGCGCGCCCGTCGGCCGGTCCGGGGGCTGTCCCCCCGGGATCAGTCCGGTGGTCATGTGTGCGGCCGCCCCTCCGATGCCCGCTCGTGCTCGTGCCACCGCCCAGGCCGGACGGACCGGCGTGGCTGGACAGCCGGATGCAAGGTTACTTACCTTCGCGGTCCATGCTGATGCCGGTCTGCAGTGTTTCCGTCCGGAGGGTGTGCGGACGATGTGCGAAGCTGCCGAACTGTTATGGCCTGGTTCGGGCAGGGTGAAACACTGGGCAAGCTTCTTGTGAAGGTCCGGGCAGGCCGGGTGTCATCTGCATATCGCGGGCAGCAGCCCTTGAAGCAGCCTGGTAGGTCGGGCAAGTGTATGCGGCAGTGAACAGTAGTAACCGGTATGCCGAGCGGTAATACCCGAGCACAGCAGTAACGGTCGACCCCTGCGGGAGGGACACAGTGGAGTCTGGCGCAGCGACGCGGGGCACGAAAACGCGCGCGAAGGGCGGACAGTCCCCGAGTAACCAGCGCCGTGCGAGCAACGGCACGACCGTGGTGGACACCGCTGCCCTGAACAGGCTGATGGTGGCTCTCGTGGCCATGCGTGACGGGAACTTCCGGAAGCGGCTCACGGTGTCCGGTGACGGCGTGATGTCGGAGATCGCGGCGGTCTTCAACGAGGTGGCCGACCGCAATATGCATCTGACCGGCGAGTTGGCGCGGGTACGGCGCATGGTGGGGCGTGAGGGAAAGCTCACCGAGCGGCTGGAGACCGGGGCCTGTGAGGGATCCTGGTCGACCGCGATCGATCACTCGAACGCGCTGGTGGACGATCTGGTGCGGCCTGTCTCCGAGGTCAGCCGGGTGCTGTCGGCGGTGGCGGAGGGCGATCTGTCGCCCCGCATGGAGTTGCGAACGCAGACGCCGGAGGGGCCCGGGCATCCGCTGCGCGGCGAGTTCCTGAAGGTCGCGCGGACCGTCAACAATCTCGTCGACCAGCTGTCGACCTTCACGGACGAGGTCACCCGCGTGGCCAGTGAGGTCGGCACCGAGGGCAAGCTGGGCGGGCAGGCCCGGGTGCGCGGTATGTCGGGTTCGTGGAAGGACCTGACGGAGTCCGTGAACACGATGGCGTACCGGCTGACCGCCCAGGTGAGGGACATTGCGCTGGTGACGACGGCGGTCGCCAAGGGTGATCTGTCGCGGAAGGTCACCGTGCATGTCGCCGGCGAGATGCTGGAGCTGAAGAACACCGTCAACACGATGGTCGACCAGCTCTCCGCGTTCTCCTCCGAGGTGACCCGGGTCGCGCGCGAGGTGGGCACCGAGGGCATCCTCGGCGGCCAGGCCCAGGTGTCCGGCGTGGACGGGGTGTGGAAGGAGCTCACCGACTCCGTCAACACCATGGCCGGCAACCTCACCGTCCAGGTGCGCGGGATCGCCGAGGTGACGACGGCAGTCGCCAGCGGTGACCTGTCGCGGAAGGTGACCGTGGCGGCACGTGGCGAGGTCGCGCAGCTGGCCGACACGATCAACCAGATGACCGAGACGCTGCGGATCTTCGCGGACGAGGTCACGCGCGTGGCCAACCAGGTCGGCGCGGAGGGACGGCTCGGCGGCCAGGCGAACGTGCCGGGCGCGGCGGGCACGTGGAAGGACCTGACCGACTCCGTCAACACCGTCTTCCGGAACCTGACGATCCAGGTACGGGACATCGCCCAGGTGACGACGTCCGTTGCCAGCGGTGATCTTTCGCAGAAGGTCACCGTGGACGTGGCCGGCGAGATGCTGGAGCTGAAGAACACCGTCAACGGGATGGTGGACCAGCTCTCCGCGTTCGGTTCCGAGGTCACCCGGGTGGCCCGGGAGGTCGGTGTCGAGGGTGAGCTCGGCGGTCAGGCGCAGGTGATGGGCGCGGCGGGTACGTGGAAGGACCTGACGGACTCCGTCAACACCGCGTTCCGTAACCTCACCGGGCAGGTGAGGAACATCGCCCAGGTGACGACGGCGGTGGCCAACGGTGATCTGTCGCAGAAGGTCACCGTGGACGTCTCCGGCGAGATGCTCCAGCTGAAGAACACCGTGAACACGATGGTGGACCAGCTGTCGTCCTTCGCCGACCAGGTGACGCGGGTGGCCAGCGAGGTGGGTACGGAGGGCCGCCTCGGCGGCCAGGCCCGGGTGGACGGCGTATCCGGGACGTGGAAGGAACTCACCGACTCCGTCAACTCGATGGCGGGGAACCTGACGTCGCAGGTGCGCAATATTGCGCAGGTCACGACGGCGGTGGCCCGCGGGGACCTCTCCCAGAAGATCGACGTCGACGCGCGCGGGGAGATCCTGGAGCTGAAGAACACCATCAACACGATGGTGGATCAGCTGTCGAGCTTCGCCGACCAGGTGACCCGGGTCGCCCGCGAGGTGGGCACGGAGGGCCGCCTCGGCGGTCAGGCGCAGGTGCCCGGCGTGGCCGGCGTGTGGCGCGACCTGACCGACTCGGTGAACGGCATGGCCGGCAACCTCACCGCGCAGGTCCGCAACATCGCGCAGGTTGCCACCGCCGTGGCCCGCGGTGACCTGTCCCAGAAGATCACCGTGGACGCGCGCGGGGAGATCCTGGAGCTGAAGAACACCCTGAACACGATGGTGGACCAGCTGTCGTCGTTCGCCGAGGAGGTCACCCGCGTGGCCCGCGAGGTGGGCACGGAGGGCCAGCTCGGGGGCCAGGCCGAGGTGCAGGGGGTCGCCGGCACCTGGAAGGACCTCACGCAGTCCGTGAACTTCATGGCCAACAACCTGACCAGCCAGGTGCGCAACATCGCGGAGGTCACGACCGCGGTGGCCAAGGGCGACCTGTCGAAGAAGATCACCGTCGACGCCAAGGGCGAGATCCTCGAACTGGTCACCACCGTCAACACGATGGTCGACCAACTGTCGTCCTTCGCCGAGCAGGTGACCCGCGTCGCGCGCGAGGTGGGCACCGAGGGCATCCTGGGCGGCCAGGCGCACGTGCCCGGCGTCGTGGGCATCTGGAAGGACCTGAGCGACAACGTCAACCTGATGGCCAAGAACCTGACCGTTCAGGTGCGGAACATCTCCCAGGTTGCCGCCGCGGTCGCCAACGGCGACCTGACGCGCACGGTGACTATCGAGGCGCGCGGTGAGGTCGCGCAGCTCGCGGACACCTTCAACACCATGGTGAAGACGCTGAGTTCGTTCGCCGACCAGGTCACCAAGGTGGCCCGCGAGGTGGGCACGGACGGCATCCTCGGCGGTCAGGCGCACGTGCCCGGTGTGGCCGGCACCTGGAAGGACCTCACCGAGTCGGTGAACCAGATGGCGTCCAACCTGACCGGTCAGGTGCGCAACATCGCCATGGTTACCACCGCCATCGCCAAGGGCGACCTGACCAAGAAGATCGACATCGACGCGCGCGGGGAAATCCTGGAGCTGAAGACGACCATCAACACGATGGTCGACCAGCTGTCGTCCTTCGCCGAGGAGGTCACCCGCGTGGCCCGTGAGGTGGGCACGGAGGGCCAACTGGGCGGCCAGGCGCGAGTGCGTGACGTGGACGGCACCTGGCGGGACCTGACCGAGTCCGTGAACGAGATGGCCGGGAACCTCACCCGGCAGGTGCGGGCCATTGCCCGCGTGGCGACCGCGGTGACCCGCGGCGACCTGAACCTGAAGATCGACGTGGACGCGTCCGGCGAGATCCAGGAACTCCAGGACTACATCAACAAGATGATCGCCAACCTGCGCGACACCACGATCGCCAACCAGGAGCAGGACTGGCTCAAGGGCAACCTCGCCCGGATCTCCGCGCTGATGCAGGGCCGCCGCGACCTGGAGGACGTGGCCTCGCTGATCATGAGCGAGCTGACCCCGGTGGTCTCCGCGCAGCACGGCGCGTTCTTCCTCGCCATGCCGAACCTCGACGACCACGGCGGCGCGGGCGGCGACGCGTACGAGCTGCGGATGCTCGGCTCGTACGGCTACTCGATGGGCTCCATGCCGACGTCGTTCGGTCCGGGTGAGGGGCTGATCGGGACGGCGGCCCAGGAGAGGCGCACGATCCTCGTGGAGAACGCGCCCAGCGGCTATCTGAAGATCTCCTCCGGGCTCGGGGAGGCGCCGCCGGCGCAGGTGATCGTGCTGCCGGTGCTGTTCGAGGGCACGGTGCTCGGCGTCATCGAGCTGGCGTCCTTCACGCCGTTCACGCAGATCCAGAAGGACTTCCTCAACCAGATCGCCGAGATGATCGCGACCAGCGTCAACACCATCTCGGTCAACACCAAGACGGAGCAGCTGCTGAAGCAGTCGCAGGAGCTGACCGAGCAGCTGCGTGAGCGCTCGGCCGAGTTGGAGCAGCGGCAGAAGGCCCTGCAGGCCTCCAACGCCGAACTGGAGGAGAAGGCCGAGCTGCTGGCCCAGCAGAACCGCGACATCGAGGTGAAGAACACCGAGATCGAGGAGGCGCGGCAGGTCCTGGAGGAGCGCGCGGAGCAACTCGCGGTCTCCATGCGCTACAAGAGCGAGTTCCTCGCCAACATGTCGCACGAGCTGCGGACGCCGCTCAACTCGCTGCTGATCCTGGCCAAGCTGCTCGCCGACAACGCCGAGGGCAACCTCTCCCCGAAGCAGGTCGAGTTCGCCGAGACCATCCACGGCGCCGGCTCCGACCTGCTGCAGCTGATCAACGACATCCTCGACCTGTCGAAGGTCGAGGCGGGCAAGATGGACGTCTCCCCGACGCGTATCGCGCTCGTCCAGCTCGTCGACTACGTGGAGGCCACCTTCCGGCCGCTGACCGCGGAGAAGGGCCTGGACCTGTCCGTACGGGTCTCGCCGGATCTGCCCGCCACCCTGCACACCGACGAGCAGCGGCTGCTGCAGGTGCTGCGCAACCTGCTGTCCAACGCGGTGAAGTTCACCGACTCCGGCTCGGTCGAGCTGGTCATCCGGCCCTCGCGGGACGATGTCCCGCAGGGCATCCGGGAGCAGTTGCTGGAGACCGGTTCGATGACCGACCCGGACGCGGATCTGATCGCGTTCTCGGTGACCGACACCGGCATCGGCATCGCGGCCAGCAAGATGCGGGTGATCTTCGAGGCGTTCAAGCAGGCCGACGGCACGACCAGCCGCAAGTACGGCGGCACGGGCCTGGGGCTGTCCATCTCGCGGGAGATCGCCCAGCTGCTGGGCGGGGAGATCCACGCGCAGAGCGAGCCGGGCCGCGGCTCGACGTTCACGCTGTATCTGCCGATGCACCCCACCGAGTTGCCGCCGCAGGGCTACCAGCAGCCCATGGCCGCCCTGAACGTCGGCGACCTGGTGTCGTCCGCCTCGGACCTGGCCCACCTGTCCGAGCTGTCCGAGGCGGAGGTCGAGACGCCGGCCGAGGTGAAGTCGTACCAGGAGACGCAGAACGGCCCCGCGGCCCTCTTCCGGCGCCGCCGCCGGAGCCTGCCGGAGATCGAGCCACGCCCTGCGCAGCAGGAGCAGTGGCCGGCCGCCGAGCAGGAGGCGGCGCCGCGGTCGCTGCGTGGGCTGCGCTTCGGCGGCGAGAAGGTGCTGATCGTCGACGACGACATCCGCAACGTCTTCGCGCTCACCAGCGTCCTGGAGCAGCACGGCCTGTCCGTGCTGTATGCCGAGAACGGCCGCGAGGGCATCGAGGTCCTGGAGCAGCACGACGACGTGGCGGTCGTCCTGATGGACATCATGATGCCCGAGATGGACGGGTATGCAACGACCACGGCGATCCGCAGGATGCCGCAGTTCGCCGGGCTGCCGATCATCGCGCTGACCGCGAAGGCGATGAAGGGCGACCGGGAGAAGGCGATCCAGTCGGGCGCCTCGGACTACGTGACGAAACCGGTCGACCCCGATCACCTGCTGGCGGTGATGCAGCAGTGGATGCGGGAGGAGTGACCGTAACGTTCGGACATCGCGTGGATGTGGTGGGAACGATCGTGGTTCCCACGGAGTTGCTGACAGAGTGTGCGCGACGCCGTGTAGAAGCACGGGGATCGGGGAACCTTCTGGTCCCCTGCTGCGTTTCTGCTACGTGCACAGTGACATCGCGGTGACAGGGTGTGGCGACAGGCGGGGTGCGGCTACCATGACCGGCACGAGGGCGGGCGGCGTAAGGGAGTCGCCCCCTGGGGCGGAGCCCGGTGCACTGCCGGGGCGAGGAGGGCGGGCCATGGTGCAGAAGGCCAAGATCCTCCTGGTCGATGACCGGCCGGAGAATCTGCTGGCGCTGGAGGCGATCCTCTCTGCGCTCGATCAGACACTGGTGCGGGCATCGTCCGGGGAGGAAGCGCTCAAAGCACTGCTCACGGACGATTTCGCGGTCATTCTGCTGGACGTCCAGATGCCGGGCATGGACGGTTTCGAGACCGCCGCCCACATCAAGCGGCGGGAGCGCACGAGGGACATCCCGATCATCTTCCTCACCGCGATCAACCACGGGCCGCACCACACCTTCCGGGGGTATGCGGCGGGAGCGGTTGACTACATTTCCAAGCCGTTCGACCCGTGGGTGCTGCGCGCGAAGGTCTCGGTCTTCGTCGAGCTGTACATGAAGAACTGCCAGCTGCGGGAGCAGGCGTCCCTGCTGCGGCTCCAGTTGGAGGGGGGCGGCAGGAACGCAGACGGTGAGGCCGAGGAGTCCGCCGGTCTGCTCGCGGAGTTGTCGGCGCGGCTCGCGGCGGTCGAGGAGCAGGCCGAGGCGCTGTCCAAGCAGCTCAACGACGAGTCGACGGACGCGGCGGCGGTCGCCACGGCGGCCCATCTGGAGCGCAAGCTCACCGGGTTGCGGCGGGCGCTGGACGCGCTGGAGCCGGGAGCCGACAGTTCAGCGTCGGTGCCCTCGCAGAACTGACGGACCGGATGCGACGGGGCATTGGCGAGGCCCACTGCCACGCCCCGCTGGTTCGTCGTCGCGTGAGGGCTTGTCAGTTCGGCGCCTCCGCAAGGGCGACACGAACGGGTGAAGCGGTAAGCACACGTGTCCCCTGTCGTCTTCACCGGTAACCTCACACCTATGGCCTCACGTCCTTCCGCAGCCAAGAAGCCGCCCGCGAAGAAGGCGGCCGCTTCAGCGAAGGCTCCGGCGAAGAAGGCCGCTGCCAAGAAGGCCCCTGCCAAGAAGGCGCCGGCGAAGAAGAAGGCCGCGGCGAAGAAGCCCGCGCCCCAACCGGCGCCGAATCCCACCGGGGGCATCTTCCGGCTCGCGCGCGCCCTCTGGCTCGGCGTCGCGCACGCCGTCGGCGCCGTGTTCCGCGGCATAGGACGGGGCGCGAAGAACCTCGACCCCGCCCACCGCAAGGACGGCGTCGCGCTGCTGCTGCTCGGTATCGCGCTGATCGTCGCCGCCGGCACCTGGGCCGACCTGCGCGGCCCCGTCGGCGACCTGGTCGAGATCCTGGTGACCGGTGCCTTCGGGCGGCTCGACCTGCTCGTGCCGATCCTGCTCGCGGTCATCGCCGTGCGCTTCATCCGGCACCCCGAGAAGCCCGAGGCCAACGGCCGTATTGTCATCGGCCTGTCCGCGCTCGTCATCGGCGTGCTCGGCCAGGTCCACATCGCCTGCGGCTCGCCCGCCCGCAGCGACGGCATGCAGGCCATAAGGGACGCCGGCGGCCTCATCGGCTGGGCGGCGGCGACCCCGCTGACGGCGACGATGACCGAGGTCCTCGCCGTACCCCTGCTCGTGCTGCTGACGGTCTTCGGGCTGCTCGTGGTCACGGCCACCCCGGTCAACGCCATCCCGCAGCGGCTGCGGCAGCTCGGCGTGAAGCTCGGGATCGTCCGTGAGCCCGAGGAGGACGAGCTCACCGACGACGATCAGCGCTACGACGAGCAGTGGCGCGAGGCGCTGCCCGCGCGCCCCCGTAAGCGTCAAAGCGCCTCCCGGTCGTACGACCCCGACAGCGCGGAGGAGGACGCCCTCTCGCGGCGCCGTGGGCGGCCCCGGCGGTCCGCGGTGCCGCAGCCCGACATGGAGCGGCAGCCGGACGCCGTGGACGTCGCGGCGGCGGCCGCGGCGGCGCTCGACGGTGCCGTCCTGCACGGCATGCCGCCCTCGCCGATCGTCGCCGACCTCACCCAGGGCGTCAGCGTGGGCGACCGTGCCGAGACCACGCCGACCCCGACACCGGTCCCGGCGGCGCGCCCCAAGCAGGAGAAGCTCGACGGGGACGTCCCCGACCTCACCAAGAAGCCGCCCGCCGAGACCCGCGACCTGCCCTCGCGCGCGGAGCAGCTCCAGCTCTCCGGCGACATCACCTACTCCCTGCCGTCGCTTGACCTGCTCACGCGCGGCGGCCCCGGCAAGGCGCGCAGCGCCGCCAACGACGCCATAGTCGCCTCGCTCACCACCGTCTTCTCAGAGTTCAAGGTCGACGCCACCGTCACCGGCTTCACCCGCGGGCCGACGGTCACCCGCTACGAGGTCGAGCTGGGCCCCGCCGTGAAGGTCGAGCGGATCACCGCGCTGACCAAGAACATCGCGTACGCCGTGGCCAGCCCGGACGTGCGGATCATCAGCCCGATCCCCGGCAAGTCGGCGGTCGGCATCGAGATCCCGAACACCGACCGCGAGATGGTCAACCTCGGCGACGTCCTGCGGCTCGCGGAGTCCGCCGAGGACGACGACCCGATGCTGGTCGCCTTCGGCAAGGACGTCGAGGGCGGCTACGTCATGCACTCGCTGGCGAAGATGCCGCACATGCTGGTCGCCGGCGCCACCGGATCCGGCAAGTCGTCCTGCATCAACTGCCTGATCACCTCGGTCATGATGCGCGCGACCCCCGAGGACGTCCGGATGATCCTGGTCGACCCCAAGCGGGTCGAGCTGACCGCCTACGAGGGCATCCCGCACCTGATCACCCCGATCATCACCAACCCCAAGCGGGCCGCCGAGGCGCTCCAGTGGGTCGTACGGGAGATGGACCTCAGGTACGACGACCTGGCGGCGTACGGCTACCGGCACATCGACGACTTCAATCGCGCCGTGCGCGAGGGCAAGGTCAAGCCGCCCGAGGGCAGCGAGCGCGAGCTCCAGCCGTACCCGTACCTGCTGGTGATCGTCGACGAACTCGCCGACCTGATGATGGTGGCGCCGCGGGACGTCGAGGACGCGATCGTGCGGATCACGCAGCTCGCGCGCGCGGCCGGCATCCACCTGGTGCTCGCCACGCAGCGGCCGTCGGTCGACGTGGTCACCGGCCTGATCAAGGCGAACGTGCCCTCGCGGCTCGCCTTCGCCACGTCCTCGCTCGCCGACTCCCGGGTCATCCTCGACCAGCCCGGCGCCGAGAAGCTGATCGGCAAGGGCGACGGGCTGTTCCTGCCGATGGGCGCCAACAAGCCCACCCGTATGCAGGGCGCGTTCGTGACCGAGGAGGAGGTCGCGGTCGTCGTCCAGCACTGCAAGGACCAGATGGCGCCCGTCTTCCGGGACGACGTCGTCGTGGGCACCAAGCAGAAGAAGGAGATCGACGAGGACATCGGCGACGACCTCGACCTGCTGTGCCAGGCGGCCGAACTTGTCGTCTCCACGCAGTTCGGGTCGACGTCCATGCTCCAGCGCAAGCTGCGGGTCGGCTTCGCCAAGGCCGGGCGGCTGATGGACCTCATGGAGTCCCGGAACATCGTCGGACCGAGCGAGGGTTCCAAAGCTCGTGACGTTCTTGTGAAGCCTGATGAGGTGGATGGCGTGCTCGCGGTGATCCGTGGGGAGTCTGAGGGGTAGGGAATACGGCACGCCACAGTGGTCGCCTCGCGCGGCGGGTACGGAAACCGGGTGTCCGGATCGTGACTCACCCGTGAGGGATCATTGAGCAACTGTTTCCCTTCGGCGTACGTCAAGTTGAGGGAAGAGACAAGCAGGTACCCCGCCATCGGCATGTCGGGCCATACCGATGGCGTACAAAGTCCTACCGCCCGGTTGCCCCACCCTTTTGCACCCCCCCTAGACTGAACCTCCAGCACAGGCGGCTACACGCTCGAAAGGCGCCCCCGTGTCCATCGGCAACTCCCCTGAAGACGAGCGTCCGTTCGAAGACGTTTCCGAGGAAGCCCGCCCCTCCGTCGGCCGAGTCCTGCAGCAGGCCCGCATCGCGGCCGGGCTGACCGTCGACGACGTCAGTAGCGCCACCCGGGTCCGCATGAACATCGTGCACGCCATCGAGGCGGACGACTTCGCCGCCTGCGGCGGGGACGTCTACGCGCGCGGGCACATCCGGACCCTGGCCAAGGCCGTGCACCTCGATCCGGCCCCGCTGCTCGCGCAGTACGGCGCCGAGCACGGCGGGCGGCCCGACCCCGCCCTGGCCGCGTCTCTCTTCGAGGCGGAGCGCATCCGCCCGGAGCGATGCGGGCCGAACTGGACCGCGGCCATGGTCGCCGCGATCGTCGCCGTGATCGGATTCGTCGGGTTCACCCTGTTCCAGGACACCGACGGCGCCCGGAACCAGGTCGCCGCCGGCACCACCCCCACCGCCGACAAGTCCCCGTCACCGACCCCCAAGAAGCCCGCCGACCCCAAGCCTGATCCGTCGGACGCCATCGCCGCCGCGCCCCGGGACAAGGTGACCGTCCAGGTCAGCGCGACCGACGACCACAGCTGGATCTCCGCCAAGGACCACAACGGCGGGCTGCTGTTCGACGGCCTGCTCAAGCAGGGCGACACCAAGACGTTCCAGGACAGCTCCAAGATCAACTTGATCCTCGGCAACGCCGGCGTGATCGATCTGTATGTGAACGGCAAGAAGATCGAGCAGGAGTTCCGGCCGGGCGCCGTGGAGCGCCTGACCTACACGAAGGGCGACCCCGAGGTCGGATAACGGGTCCGAAGGTCCGAGTGGGACGGGGTTGGTCAAGATCGGCCAACCCCGTTGACGTGGGGTGTCAGTGGGACGAAGTAGTCTTGAGCCCATGCCTGAACGCCGTACCGTCGCACTCGTCACCCTTGGCTGCGCCCGTAACGAGGTGGACTCGGAGGAGCTCGCAGGCCGTTTGGAGGCGGATGGCTGGCAGCTCGTGGAGGACGCCGAGGAAGCGGACGTCGCCGTGGTGAACACGTGCGGCTTCGTCGAGGCGGCCAAGAAGGACTCCGTGGACGCCCTCCTTGAGGCCAACGACCTCAAGGGGCAGGGGAGAACCCAGGCCGTGGTGGCGGTGGGCTGCATGGCCGAGCGGTACGGCAGGGATCTCGCCGAGGCCCTCCCCGAGGCCGACGGCGTGCTCGGCTTCGACGACTACGCGAACATCTCGGACCGGCTCCAGACCATCCTGAACGGCGGCATCCACGCCGCGCACACCCCGCGCGACCGGCGCAAGCTGCTGCCGATCAGCCCGGCGGAGCGGCAGTCGGCGTCCGACGTCGCCCTGCCCGGACACGGCGCCGCGTCCGACCTCCCGGAGGGCATCGCTCCGGCCTCCGGCCCGCGTGCCCCCCTGCGCCGCCGCCTCGACGGCTCCCCGGTCGCCTCGGTCAAGCTCGCCTCAGGCTGCGACCGGCGCTGCTCGTTCTGCGCCATTCCGTCCTTCCGCGGCTCCTTCATCTCCCGCCGCCCCAGCGACGTGCTGAACGAGACGCGGTGGCTGGCCGGGCAGGGCGTCAGGGAGATCATGCTGGTCTCCGAGAACAACACCTCCTACGGCAAGGACCTGGGCGACATCCGTCTGCTGGAGTCGCTGCTGCCCGAGCTGGCCGAGGTCGACGGCATCGAGCGGGTCCGTGTCAGCTACCTCCAGCCGGCCGAGATGCGCCCTGGACTGATCGACGTGCTGACCTCGACGCCGAAGGTCGCCCCCTACTTCGACCTGTCCTTCCAGCACTCCGCGCCCGGCGTGCTGCGCGCGATGCGCCGCTTCGGCGACACCGACCGCTTCCTGGAGCTGCTCGACACCATCCGTGGCAAGGCACCCGAGGCCGGCGTGCGGTCCAACTTCATCGTCGGCTTCCCCGGCGAGAGCGAGGCCGACCTCATCGAGCTGGAGCGGTTCCTCACCCACGCGCGGCTGGACGCCATCGGCGTCTTCGGCTACTCCGACGAGGAGGGCACGGAGGCGGCGACGTACGACGACAAGCTCCACGAGGACGCGGTCGCCGAGCGGCTGGCCCGCGTGTCCCGGCTGGCCGAGGAACTGGTCTCGCAGCGCGCCGAGGAGCGGCTGGGCGAGACCGTGCGCGTGCTCGTGGAGTCCGTGCCGTCGGAGTCGTCCTCGTCCTCGGACGACGAGGATGTGTACGGCCGTGCGGCGCACCAGGCGCCCGAGACCGACGGGCAGGTGCTGCTCACGAGCGGCGAGGGCCTGAGCGTCGGTCGTATGGTCGAGGCGAAGGTGGTCGGTACGGAGGGTGTCGACCTGGTGGCCGAGCCGTTGCGGGGCTCGCTCGCGTGGAGTGAGGAGGCGGGCAGATGACCGGAGTTCCGGCATCCGCGGCAGGAGGCTCCTCCGGCGCGCGGAGGGCCGTGGCCGGTCCGGCACCGGGCGCCGCCGTTCCGGGTGCGGGGGCGGGCGGTCGCACGGGATCGGGCGCGGCCCTCGGGGCTGTGGGCGGTCTCGCGGGTGCGGACCGGGCCTTGGGCGCTGCGGAAGGGCGCGCGGGCGGAGTTGTCGGGCCTGTGGACGAGCGTGCGGGCGCGGATGGTGTCCTCGGGGCTGCAGATGGGCGTGCGGGCGCGGACGGGGTGCCGGGTGCTGCGGGCGGTCGCGCGAGTGAGGGCGGCGCTCGTGGTGCGGGTGGTCGTTCCGCTTCCGGCGCGGCTGCGGCTCGGTCCGGTTCGGGTGCGGCTGGGGCCGGTTCGGGTTCGGGCGAAGACGCGGTGCGGCGGGCTGACGGGGCTTCGGAGGCCGGTGCTGCTTCCGGTGCCGTATCCGGAGGCGAGGGTTCGGGCGTCGCAGGCGGCGATGAGGGTACCGATTCCGGTGTGCAGGCCGGTGCGAAGCCGGCGCGAGGCGGGAAGCTGGCGGCGGTGGCCGTCGACCAGGCCAGCGTCTGGAACATCGCCAACCTGCTGACCGTGCTCCGGCTGATCCTTGTGCCGGGCTTCGTGATGCTGATGCTGGCCGAAGGCGGGCACGACCCCGCGTGGCGGGCGTTCGCCTGGGCGGCCTTCGCCATCGCCATGATCACCGACCTCTTCGACGGCCATCTGGCGCGGACCTACAACCTCGTCACCGACTTCGGGAAGATCGCCGACCCCATCGCCGACAAGGCGATCATGGGGGCGGCGCTGATCTGTCTCTCCGCGCTGGGCGACCTGCCGTGGTGGGTGACGGGCGTCATCCTCGGCCGGGAACTCGGGATCACACTGCTGCGCTTTCTGGTCATTCGATACGGCGTCATCCCGGCGAGCCGCGGCGGCAAGCTCAAGACCCTCGCGCAGGGCGTCGCCGTCGGCATGTATGTGCTGGCGCTGACGGGGTGGCTGGCCTCTCTGCGGTTCTGGGTGATGGCGGTGGCGGTTGTTCTGACCGTTGCGACCGGTCTCGACTATGTGAGACAGGCCATTGTGCTGCGCCGGCAGGGAATCGCCGAGCGCAAGGCGGCGTTGGAGGAGACGGAAGCGTGAGTTCCACGGCCACCGAGGTGGTGCGACTACTCACAGTGAGGGGCGAGACGCTCGCCGTCGCCGAATCGCTCACCGGTGGTCTCGTTGCGGCGGAGATCACATCGGTCCCCGGGGCGTCCAAGGCCTTCCGGGGTTCGGTGACCGCGTACGCCACCGGGCTCAAGCATGAACTGCTCGGTGTCGACGCCACCCTGCTGGCCCAGCGCGGAGCGGTGGATCCGCAGGTCGCGGGCCAGATGGCGGGTGGCGTGCGCAAGGCGCTCGGCGCCGACTGGGGCATCGCGACGACCGGAGTCGCGGGCCCGGAACCCCGGGACGGCAAGCCCGTCGGGACGGTCTTCGTGGCCGTGGACGGGCCCCTGGGAGCCGAATCCGGTTCCGCCGGTGGCGGAAAAGTGGAGGCCCTGAGGTTGAACGGCGGCCGTGCGGAAATTCGTATGGAGAGTGTACGGAGCGTACTCGCACTGCTCCTGGCGGAGATTGTGAGCGAACACACTGGGAATGAGCGGACACAGGATACGGAACGGAACGGGGGGTTTTGATGTTTGCAGCCCTGAGTGAACACGACATCGCTCCCCGCACGGCCGCAGCGCGAGGCGGTACGGTGGGGCGAGAAGGATGCGGCTACGCGGTCCGAGGAGGGAGCCACCGATGATTCTGCTCCGTCGCCTGCTGGGTGACGTGCTGCGTCGGCAGCGCCAGCGCCAGGGCCGTACTCTGCGCGAAGTCTCCTCGTCCGCCCGAGTCTCACTCGGCTATCTCTCCGAGGTGGAGCGGGGGCAGAAGGAGGCTTCCTCCGAGCTGCTCTCCGCCATCTGCGACGCGCTGGACGTACGGATGTCCGAGCTCATGCGAGAAGTGAGCGACGAACTCGCCCTCGCCGAGCTGGCCCAGTCTGCAGCGGCCACCCCCAGCGAACCTGTCCCCACACCGGTACGTCCGATGCTGGGCTCCGTCTCGGTGACCGGTGTGCCACCGGAACGGGTGACCATCAAGGCGCCCGCCGAGGCGGTGGACGTCGTCGCCGCGTGAGGGTCACGTGCGCGCACCAGTGAAGCCGACGAGGCGCCGCAAGAGAACGTGAGGCCCCGGCGGGACCTCTCCGGGAAGACCCGGAGGGGTGCCGTCGGGGCTTCTCTTTCGCGCAGTGTGCCCCCTATGTGTGCGTTTGCCGGTATGTGGCTCCGCGGTCATGGTGGAGGGACATGACGGGGGCGAGCCCCACGGAGGTGCGGATGTACGTCGTGAAGAGCCCGTTGTCCGACGCGAACCTGAAGACCGTCGCCGAGGCGCTGCAGGGCGCCCTCGTCGATCTGGTGGACCTCGCCCTGGTGGCGAAGCAGATCCACTGGAACGTGGTCGGACCGCGCTTCCGCACCGTGCATCTCCAGCTCGACGAGGTCGTGGACCTCGCGCGGACCCAATCCGACACCGTGGCGGAACGCGCCGCCGCACTGGGGTCCCCGCCCGACGGCCGGGCCGCGACGGTGGCCGTCGGCAGCGGCATCGGGGTCACACCGGAAGGATGGGTCGACGACTCGACCGCCGTGGGTGCCCTGGTGGACGCGCTGGGCGCGGTGATCGCGAACATGCGGGAGCGGATCGCGGCGACCGGGGAGGCCGATCCGGTGAGCCAGGACATCTTCATCGGGATCACCGCGGATCTTGAGAAGCACCGGTGGATGTTCCAGGCCGAGAACGGGTGACGGGGCGTTGGCCGTCGGGTCGAGTGTCCGGGGCGCCGTCCGTTCCGGCTCAGCGGTGTGCGGGTGTCCCTTGGGGCGTCCTGTCCTTGGGTGAGGCGGCCGTGCGGCGTCGGGCTGGAGGTGGCGGCCATGGCGAGGCGGACAGTTCGCTGGGCGGCCGTTGTCGGCGCCGGGGCGCTGTGGTGGTGGGCCGTGCTGCGGCTTGCGCTGGTCCCTGGCGCGGGGCCGGTGGAGGGGGCGGTCGCGGCCGGCGGGTGGGGACTGAGCCTGCTTCCGGTGCACTGCGTGGCCAGGACGCGGGCGGCCGGAGCCGTCGGCCCGGGTCGGTGGCGCCGGGCCTGGCGGGCGGCCGCCGCTACCAGGGCATCGCCACACCCCCGTTCGGGCGCAGGATCTGCCCCGTCATGAACGACGACGCCTCGGACGCCAGGTGCAGCACCGCGTGGGCGACGTCCTCCACCGCGCCGACCCGGCCCAGCGGCGACATCCGCGCCATGGACGCCTCGATGCGCGCCTGCGCCTGGGCCTCGTGCCGGTCGGTCATGGGCGTGCGGATCCAGCCCGGCGCGACCGCGTTGACGCGGATGCCGTACCGGCCGACCTCCGTCGCCAGCGTCTTCGTCAGCTGGACGACCGCCGCCTTGGCCGCGCCGTAGCAGAGCAGGCCGGGGCCGCCGCTGTCGACGGCGCCCGAGGCCATGGTGACGATGCTGCCGCGGGCGCCCCGGTTGATCATCAGGCGGGCCGCCTCCTGGCAGGCGTACAGCACGCCCTTGAAGTTCACGTTCACGACCCGGTCGAGGTCCTCGTCGCGGGTCTCCAGGACGGGGCTGCTGTGCATGATCCCGGCGACCGCGGCCAGCACGTCCAGGTGCCCGCAGGAGGCGATGGCCTGGCCGAGCCGGTCGCGGTCGGTGACGTCGAGGGGGTGGGTGTGGGCCGTGCCGTTCGCGCTCTTGATCCGGGTCGCCGTCTCGTGCAGGCCCTGCTCGTCCCGGTCCGCGCAGTGCACGGTGGCCCCCGCCTCCGCGAGCAGCACCGCCGAGGCGCGGCCGATGCCGCTGGCGGCGCCGGTGACGAACGCGGTGCGGCCGGTGAGGTCGTACGCCGTGAGGGGCATAGGGTGACGGTACGAAGTTTTCTGACGGATCGTCAATTACTCGTGCGCGGACGGTTTCCTGTGGCAGTAGGCCGGTTTGTGGGCGGTGGGTCGGCCCATCGGGCCGCGGGTTGGTCTATCGGGCCGTGGGCCGGTTCCGCCGCGCCTGGGGAGCATCCGGTGCCGGGGCCGGGCCCGTCTGGCAGGTGGGGCACCAGTACGTGGGGCGTTCGCGGGAGCCGGCGCCCTGGTCGGCCGCGCGGACCGACGTCTGGCAGCGCAGGCACGGGCGGGGTGCGCGGCCGTACACGAACAGGTCCTGGCCGCGGCGGCCCGTCGTACTGCGGACGGGGCGGTCGCGGTTGGCCTCCAGCAGCTTCCTGGCGAGCTCGGGCAGCTTCGCGGCGCGGTCGGCGGGCAGGGCGCCGACGGGGAGCCAGGGGGTGGCGCCGAGCAGGAAGCACAGCTCGCTCTTGTAGACATTGCCGACGCCGGCGAGGTTGCGCTGGTCGAGGAGGGCCTCGCCGAGGGGGCGGGCGGGGTCCGCGAGGAGGTTGGCCAGGGCGTGCTCGGGGTCCCAGTCCGGGCCCAGGAGGTCGGGGCCGAGGTGGCCGACGGCGCGGTGTTCGTCGGTGGTGCGCAGGAGGTCCAGCACGGGGAGGCGGTAGCCGACGGCCGTGCGGTCGGCGGTGCCGAGGATCACGCGGATCTGGTGCGCCGGGCCGCCGCTCCAGCGCTGGCCCGCGGCGTACACCTTCCAGGAGCCGTCCATCTGCAGGTGCGTGTGCAGGGTCAGGCCGCCCTCGATGCGCGTGAGAAGGTGTTTGCCGCGCGGAGTGACGTCCAGGACGGCACGGCCCGTGAGGTCGGCCGTGGCGTAGCGGGGCACCCTGAGGTCGCTGCGGGTCAGCACCTTGCCCGCGAGGGCGCCGTGCAGCCGCCTCGCGGTCTGCCAGACCGTGTCTCCTTCGGGCATGGGTCAAGGGTGGCACGGGGTGCGGGCGGGTGCGGTACGGGTGGTCAGGCGCGCAGGCGCAGACCACGGGGGGTTGCGATGAAGCCTGCTCCTTCCAGGAGGGTGCCGAAGGGGGAGGTCAGCGCCGAGGCGCCGTTGACGCGCTCGACCGTGACCGTGCCGAGGGAACCCGCGCGCGCGGCTGCCGCGAGCGCCTCCGCGGCCGTGCGCAGGCGTGGGTCCTCGGTGGCCTGTCCGTCCGGGGCGGAGGGCCAGGCGAGCAGGGTCTTGCCGCCGCGCTCCATGTAGAGAGTCAGCTCGCCGTCGACCAGCACGACCAGGGAGCCGGCCTTGCGGCCCGGCTTGTGCCCGGCACCGGTCGGGGGCTCGGGCCAGGCGAGCGCGGCGCCGTACGCGTTGGCTGGGTCGGCGGCGGCCAGGACGACGGCCCGGGATTCGGCGGAGGAGCGTGTACGGCCGCGGGGGTCCCAGTATCCAGATCCGTACGGGGAGCCCGGGCCGTACGACGAGCCGGAACCGTACGCAGAACCCGTACCGCTTCGGGGCCCGCCCGCGCCCGGCGAGGCCAGGTCGCGGGGGGAGACGTAGTCGCCCGGTGAGAGGCGGGTGTCCGGGAAGGTGAAGGGGTCGTCTAGGCCGGGGTAGCCGGAGCCGGAGCCGGAGTCCTGGCTGTCCGGGAAGGGGGTGGCGTCAGGTTCGCCGAAGCCGTCGGCGCCCGGGAAGTCGCCCGGTGAGCCGGAGTCGCCGGCCGGCCCGAAGCGGCCCGGTGCGCCGACGCCGTCGGACGGTCCGTAGCCGCTCGGTGCGCGGGCGCTGTCGGGCGGGAAGTCGTCGGTGGCGCCGTTTCCGAGGCCCGGGGGCGGCAGGGTCTCGCCCCGGTCGCGGGCGCCCGCCACCGCGCGCAAGCGGTCCACGGCGCCGTCCATCGCGAACTGCGCCGCGCCGAGGCCCTCGACCACATAGCCGCGCCGGGCCTGGCCGCTCTCCTCGAAGGCGGACAGGATGCGGTACGTCGCCGAGAACCCGCCCTCGACGCCTTCGGCGGAGACCGCGCCCCGGGTCACGACGCCGTGCCGGTCGAGGAGGGTGCGCGCCAGGGCGTGGGCACGGACCGTGGGGTCGGACTCGCGGGCCGGCAACAGGGACCAGCGGCCGGCGACGGTCGGCGGGCCCGTACGGGACGCCGGGCGGGCGGCGGCCGTCAGGGAGCCGTAGCGCCCGCGCGGGACCGTGCGCTTGGCACGGTGGGCTGTGGACCCGGCGGTGCGGCCCGAGCCCAGCAGGGAGCGCATGGGGGCGAGCGTGTCGTTGGTGAGCCGTCCCGACCAGGCCAGGTCCCAGAGAGCGTCGGCCAGTTGGGGGTCGGTCACGTCGGGGTGGGTGGTGGCCCGCACTTGGTCGGCGATCTGGCGGAAGAACAGGCCGTAGCCGCCGGAGAGGGCGTCCAGCACGGACTGGTGCAGGGCGGTCAGCTCCAGCGGATGCGAGGACGGCAGGAGGAGCGGGGCCGCGTCCGCCAGGTACAGGGAGACCCAGCCGTCCTTGCCGGGCAGAGCGCCCGCTCCGGCCCACACCACCTCGCCGGCGGCGGTCAGCTCGTCCAGCATCGCCGGCGTGTAGTTCGCCACCCGGGACGGCAGCACCAGCTTCTCCAGGGCGGACGCGGGCACGCACGCGCCCTGTACCTGCTCGACGGCGCGCACCAGGCCGTCGATGCCGCGCAGGGAGTGCCCCTTGCCGATGTGCTGCCACTGCGGGAGGAACTGGGCGAGCGCCGGCGGCGGCACCGGCTCCAACTCGTGCCGCAGGGCGGCCAGGGAACGGCGGCGCAGCCGTCGCAGCACGGCCGCGTCGCACCACTCCTGCCCGATCCCGGCCGGGTGGAACTCGCCCTGTACGACCCTCCCCGTCGCCGCCAGCCGCTGGAGGGCACCCTCGGTGACCGCCACGCCCAGGCCGAAGCGGGCCGCTGCCGTGGCCGACGTGAACGGGCCGTGGGTGCGGGCATAGCGCGCGAGGAGGTCGCCGAGCGGGTCCTTGACCGGCTCGGTGAACGCCTCGGGGACCCCGACCGGCAGCGCTGTGCCGAGCGCATCGCGCAGGCGGCCCGCGTCCTCGATCGCCGCCCAGTGGTCGGCGCCCGCGATGCGGACCCGGATCGCGCGGCGGGCACCCGCCAGGTCCTGCGCCCACTGCGGCTCGGCGCCCCGCTCGGCCAGCTCGGCGTCCGTGAGCGGGCCGAGCAGCCGCAGCACGTCGGCGACGCCTTCGGCGTCCTTGACGCGGCGGTCCTCGGTGAGCCACTGCAGCTCCCGCTCCAGCTCGGTCAGCACGTCCGCGTCGAGCAGCTCGCGCAGCTCCGCCTGGCCGAGCAGCTCGGCCAGCAACCGCGAGTCCAGCGACAGGGCGGCCGCGCGGCGCTCGGCGAGCGGGGAGTCGCCCTCGTACAGGAACTGGGCGACGTACCCGAAGAGCAGGGAGCGCGCGAAGGGGGACGGCTCGGGGGTGGTGACCTCCACCAGGCGCACCTTGCGGGACTCCAGGTCGCCCATCAGCTCGACCAGGCCGGGCACGTCGAAGACGTCCTGGAGGCATTCGCGGACCGCCTCCAGGACGATCGGGAACGAGCCGAACTCGCTCGCCACCTGGAGCAGGTGTGCCGCACGTTGGCGCTGCTGCCACAGCGGGGTCCGCTTGCCGGGGTTGCGGCGCGGCAGCAGCAGGGCACGGGCGGCGCACTCGCGGAAGCGGGACGCGAACAGCGCCGAGCTGCCGACCTGGTCGGTGACGACCTGGTCGACCTCGCCCTTGTCGAAGACGACGTCCGCCGCGCCGACCGGCGCCTGCTCGGCGTCGTACTCCGTGCCCGTCTTCGCCGGTTCCTGGTCCAGGAGGTCCAGGCCCATGAGGTCCGCGTCCGGCAGGCGCAGCACAAGCCCGTCGTCGGCGTGCATGACCTGCGCGTCCATGCCGTACCGCTCCGAGAGCTTGGCACCCAGCGCCAGGGCCCACGGGGCGTGCACCTGGGCGCCGAAGGGGGAGTGCACGACCACGCGCCAGTCGCCGAGCTCGTCGCGGAAGCGCTCCACGACGATCGTGCGGTCGTCCGGGACGTGGCCGCAGGCCTCGCGCTGTTCGTCGAGGTAGGACAGGACGTTTTCCGCGGCCCAGGCGTCCAGGCCCGCGGCGACCAGGCGCAGACGGGCGTCGTCCTTGGGCAGCGAGCCGACCTCGCGCAGGAACGCGCCCACCGCGCGCCCCAGCTCCAGCGGGCGGCCGAGCTGGTCGCCTTTCCAGAACGGGAGCCGGCCCGGGACACCGGGCGCCGGGGACACCAGGACGCGGTCGCGCGTGATGTCCTCGATCCGCCACGAGCTGGTGCCTAGCGTGAACACGTCCCCGACCCGGGACTCGTACACCATCTCCTCGTCCAGCTCGCCGACCCGGCCGCCGCCCTTCTTCGGATCTGCGCCGGCGAGGAAGACCCCGAAGAGGCCCCGGTCGGGGATGGTGCCCCCGGAGGTGACCGCAAGACGCTGGGCGCCCGGGCGGTCGGTGACCGTGCCGGCGACGCGGTCCCACACGACGCGCGGGCGCAGCTCCGCGAAGGCGTCGGACGGGTAGCGGCCCGCGAGCATGTCCAGGACGGCCGTGAACGCGGACTCCGGGAGCGAGGCGAAGGGGGCGGCACGGCGGACCATGGCGAGCAGGTCGTCGAACTGCCACGTGTCCATCGACGTCATCGCGACCAGCTGCTGGGCCAGCACGTCCAGCGGGTTGGCGGGGACCTTCAGGGCCTCGATGGCGCCGGTGCGCATCCGCTCGGTGACCACGGCAGCCTGCACGAGGTCGCCGCGGTACTTGGGGAAGACCACGCCGGTGGAGACCGCGCCCACCTGGTGTCCCGCGCGGCCGACGCGCTGCAGGCCGGAGGCCACGGAGGGCGGGGACTCCACCTGGACGACGAGGTCGACGGCGCCCATGTCGATGCCCAGCTCCAGGCTGGAGGTGGCGACCACCGCGGGCAGGCGGCCCGCCTTGAGGTCCTCCTCGACGAGGGCGCGCTGCTCCTTGGAGACCGAGCCGTGGTGGGCGCGCGCGATGACCGGGGGAGCGCCCTGGGCGGCGCCGGAGCCGCCCATCAGTTGGGCCGGTGCGTGGTGCTCGTCCAGCGGCTCGCCGGTGGCCCGTTCGTAGGCGATTTCGTTGAGCCTGTTGCACAGGCGCTCCGCGAGGCGGCGGGAGTTCGCGAACACGATGGTCGAGCGGTGCGCCTGGACCAGGTCGGTGATCCGCTCCTCGACATGCGGCCAGATCGACGGGCGTTCCACGCCCTCCGTGCCTTCGGCCACCGGGGAGCCGCCCAGCTCGCCCAGATCCTCCACGGGCACGACGACCGACAGGTCGAAGTCCTTCTCCGACGTCGGCTGAACGATCTCCACCTTGCGCCGGGGGGAGAGGAACCGGGCGACCTCGTCGACCGGGCGGACCGTCGCCGAGAGGCCGATGCGGCGGGCCGGCTTCGGCAGCAACTCGTCCAGCCGCTCCAGGGAGAGCGCCAGATGCGCCCCGCGCTTGGTGCCCGCCACCGCGTGCACCTCGTCCAGGATCACCGTCTCGACGCCGGTCAGGGCCTCGCGCGTGGCCGAGGTCAGCATCAGGAACAGGGACTCGGGTGTCGTGATCAGGATGTCCGGTGGGCGGGTGGACAGGGTGCGGCGCTCGGCGGCGGGGGTGTCGCCCGACCGGATGCCGACCTTCACCTCGGGCTCGGGCAGGCCCAGGCGTACGGATTCCTGGCGGATGCCGGTCAGCGGGCTGCGGAGGTTGCGCTCCACGTCGACGGCGAGTGCCTTGAGGGGCGAGACGTACAGGACGCGACAGCGCTTCTTCGGGTCGGCGGGCGGCGGTGTGGAGGCCAGCTGGTCCAGAGCGGCCAGGAAGGCGGCCAGGGTCTTGCCGGAGCCGGTGGGGGCGACCACCAGCACGTCCGAGCCCGCCCGGGTGGCCTGCCACGCGCCCGCCTGGGCCGCGGTGGGCGCGGAAAACGCCCCCGTGAACCAGCCGCGGGTCGCGGGGGAGAAGCCCTCCAGGGCTCGGTGTGCATCACTCGCCATGCGTCCATCGTGCACCCCGCCACTGACAATGGGGCTGAGCTGGGGAAATGTCGGCGGGCCCGCTGCCGGGGCGACGTACCGCCGACCGGCCCTCGGCGGCGGTGGCCGGTGCTGGTGGCTCATCGGCCGGGGTGGCACGTCCCGATGGGCTCCGGCGGCGCCTGTCGGACAATGGGCGCATGGCGGGTTCTGGCGAGCGGGCGCGGCACTGGCAGTACGCCGAGTTGCCCGGAGTCGATCTGCTGCGGGCCCGGTACGTCCGCAAGACATTCGTACGGCACACGCACGAGCACTTCGTGATCGCCGCCATCGCCGACGGCGTGGAGGTGTTCCACCACGGCGGGGGCGACCAGTACGCGGGCGCCGGAGCGCTCGCGCTGGTCAACCCGGACACGCCGCACACCGGACGGGCGGGGGTGCCGGAGGGATGGCGGTACGGGGCCGTATACCCGTCGCCCGGGATAGTGGCCGGCATTGCCTCCGAGACCACCATGCTGCGCGGCACGCCGGGATTCGCCAGGCCGGTGCTCGACGACCCGTACGCCGGCCGGCTGGTGCACCAGGTGCTGCGCGCGGCGGACGAGGGCAACGCCCTGGCCGCCGACACCCTGCTGCGGGTCGCCGTGACCCGGCTGCTGCGGCTCAACGGCGGCGCGCTGCCGCGGCGGGAGGTGCGGACCGCCGGTGCCCGGATCGCGGCACGCGCGCGTGCCGTGCTGGAGGAGCGGATGACCGAGCCGCCGTCCCTGGAGCGGCTCGCCGGGGATCTGGGGGTCAGCCCCTTCGCGTTGCTGCGGGCCTTCCAGGGCGCCTACGGGATGCCGCCGCACGCCTGGCTGACCGACGCGCGCGTGCGGCGGGCCCGGCAGCTGCTGGACGCCGGGACGGCACCCGCCCAGGCAGCGCTCGCCGTCGGCTTCACCGACCAGCCCCATCTGAACCGGCACTTCGCGCGGATCGTCGGCGTGCCGCCCGGGGCGTACCAGCGCGAGCGCAAGAACGTACAAGACGCCCGGCGGCAGCTGTTCGTAGCGTCCGGGGCGTGGCAGAACAGACAGCTCTCGCAGATGTACCGGCCCACGGCGCAAAGCCGGACGGCGCCGTCGTACGGGACGCCCTCGGCGTCGGGATCGCCGTCGGACTGTCCGGGTTCGCCTTCGGGGTGACCTCGGCCGGCAGCGGACTCACGCTGTGGCAGACGTGCGCGCTCAGCCTGCTGGTGTTCACCGGCGCGTCCCAGTTCGCCCTGGTGGGCGCGCTCGCGGCCGGTGGCAGTCCGCTCACCGCTGCCGCGGGCGCCTTCTTCCTGGGGGTGCGGAACGCCTTCTACGGGCTGCGCCTGTCGCAGGTGCTGGCCCTCCCGCGCGCGGTGCGGCCGTTCGCCGCCCAGTGGGTGATCGACGAGACGGCGGCCGTCGCGCTCGCGCAGCCCGGACGGCGCAGTGCCCGGATCGGGTTCGTCGTGACCGGGCTCAGCCTGTACGTGCTGTGGAACCTCACCACGCTGCTCGGCGCATTGGGCGCAGAGGCCATCGGGGACACCGACGCGTGGGGCCTGGACGCGGCCGGTCCCGCGGTCTTCCTCGCGCTGCTCGCGCCGATGCTGAAGACCGGCGTCGAACGGGCCGTCGCCGGTGTCGCCGTCCTGCTGGGGCTCGGGCTGCTGCCCATGCTGCCCGCTGGTGTGCCGGTCCTGGTGGCCGCGCTCGCGGCGCCGGCGGTGCTGTGGGCGGAAGGGCGGCGCAGGGGCAGTGAGCGGAGGGGAGACCGTTGAACACCTGGATCGCGATCGGTGCGACCGCCCTCGGCTGCTACGCCGTCAAGCTCGCCGGGCTGCTCGTGCCCGCGGGCGCCCTGGAGAAGCCCCTGGTCAGGCGGCTCGCCGCGCTGTTGCCCGTGGCTCTCCTCGCCGCGCTCACGGCCCAGCAGACCTTCGCCGACGGGCAGGCGCTGGTCCTCGACGCGCGAGCGGCCGGGCTCGCCGTGGCCGCCGTGGTGCTGATGCTGCGCGCCCCGTTCCTGCTCGTCGTCGCGGCGGCCGTCGTGGTCACGGCGGGCGTGCGGGCCATGGGCGGGTGACGCCCGGCCCGTCGCCGAGGTTCCGCAGATCCGTGCGGACACCGAACTGGTCGTCGCCTCCGGGCGGGCGCGTCAGCCGATGGCACGGCCGTACGCCCCGAGGGTGCGCAGGGCCTCGATCGTCACCAGGGGGCGCGCCTCCAGAGCCGGTGCCGGTGCCCACTGGCGCCACCGGATCGGCCAGCCGCCGTCCTCCTGCTGTCCAGCCGCGAGGAAGTCCAAGGAGCGTGCCATCTCGTCGTCCGTGAACCACGCGCGCGCGAGGGAGTCCGGCGTGCGCGCGTAGTCGTGCGGGAAGTGGTGCTCGCCCGGGGCGTAGCCGGGCGCGACCGGGTAGGCGTCGAGGCGATCCGGGTCGAGGGCGGCCAGGCGGTGTCCGCGCACCAGGCGGCCCAGCCGGCTGGCGGCCGCCTCCGCGCGCGTGCGGTCGGGCACGGAGTCCAGGAAGGCCACCGCGGCCTCGACCTCGTACGGATGGGACTTCTCCAGCGACTCGATCCGCTGCCAGCAGAAGTCGGTGGCCCGGAACAGCCAGGCGTGCCACTCCTCGTTGCGGTGCAGCAGGCCCACCACGGGCCCGGTGGCCAGCAGGTCGCTGGGCGGGTCGTCCACGACCGGCACGAAGGGGGCGGCCGGGTAGCCGCGCTGGCTGGGATGAACCGCCGGCAGGGCGCCGTCCGCCGTGGAGACGGAGGTCAGGTACCGGCACACGTGCTCCACGCGCTGTCCGCCGCAGCGGCCGACGGCGTCCAGGACGCGCAGGGCCTGCGCGCAGTGCAGCGGCTGGCTGACCGGGCCGCGCAGATCGGGCTCCAGCCCGTGGCCGTAGCCGCCGTCCGCGTTGCGGTACGCCTCCAGCGCGGTCTCCACCGGGCCGGCGTCGCCGTACCGGAAGTGGTGGGGGAACAGGCGCTGCTCCAGCACGCGCGCGGTGAGCCAGACGAAGCGTTCGGCGCGTGCGAGCGGGGTGTGCGCCGGGGGCGTCGGGGAGAGTGCGGAAGCTCCGGTTTCGGCCATGCGTCAGACCGTAGGGCGCAAAGCGTTCTCGGCATGCGGTCCCGGCTCAGGCCCACCCCCAGGGGCGGGATACTGGAGGCATGCGGTTGACGGTCTTCTGGGAGCGAATGTCGGATCACTTCGGTCCGGGCTACGCCGACACCTTCGCGCGTGACCACGTGATGTCGGAACTCGGCGGGCGCACCGTGCACGAGGCGCTGGATGCCGGCTGGGAGGCCAAGGACGTGTGGCGAGTGGTGTGCGCGGTCATGAACGTGCCGTGGGAGAAGCGCTGACAGGTCACAAAGATCCCGGGGCGGCCCCCGGCTGTCGGTGCCGTGGGCGAGACTTGCTCCGTGGCACCGACTGACGAGACCGGGCAGGCAGCCCCGACCGCATCCCCGCACGGCACGACGCCGTCCGCCCGGCCCTCCGCCGAGAACGCCGGGTGGGGAACCCACATGCCGCGCTGGCTGCCGCGCGCCATGGTCCTCGCGCTCACCCTCGTCGCCGTGTTCCAGCTGGGCAGTTGGGCTTTCCACCAGCTCGCCGGCCTGCTGATCAACGTTCTCATCGCGTTCTTCATGGCGCTCGCCATCGAGCCCGCCGTGAGCTGGATGGCCTCACGCGGCATGCGCAGAGGGCTGGCGACCTTCCTCGTCGCCCTCGCCGTGTTGATCCTGGCCGCGGGCTTCATGACGCTGCTCGGCTCCTTGCTCGCGGGCCAGATCATCAAGATCGTCGAGGAATTCCCGGACTACCTCGACTCCGTGATCGGCTGGATCAACGCGCACTTCGACACCGAGCTGAAGCCGGTGGACATCCAGGAGGGGCTGCTGCGCTCCGACTGGCTGCGCAACTACGTGCAGAACAGCGCCACCGGCGTCCTGGACGTGTCCGCGCAGGTCCTCGGAGGGCTCTTCCAACTGCTGACGGTCGCGCTGTTCTCGTTCTACTTCGCCGCGGACGGGCCGCGGCTGCGCCGCGCCCTGTGCTCAGTACTGCCGCCCGCCCGGCAGGCCGAGGTGCTGCGCGCGTGGGAGATCGCGGTGAACAAGACCGGCGGCTACCTGTACTCGCGCGGCCTGATGGCGCTGATCTCCGGCATAGCCCACTACATCCTGCTGGAGACCCTGGGGGTGCCCTACGCGCCCGTGCTCGCCGTGTGGGTGGGCCTGGTGTCGCAGTTCATCCCCACCATCGGCACGTATCTCGCGGGCGCCCTTCCCATGCTGATCGCCTTCACCGTGGACCCTTGGTACGCGCTGTGGGTGCTGGCCTTCGTCGTGGTCTACCAGCAGTTCGAGAACTACATGCTGCAGCCCAAGCTGACCGCGAAGACCGTCGACATCCATCCCGCGGTCGCCTTCGGCTCCGTGATCGCGGGCACGGCCCTCCTAGGCGCGGTCGGCGCGCTGATCGCCATCCCCGCGATCGCCACGCTGCAGGCGTTCTTGGGCGCGTACGTCAAGCGGTACGACGTCACGGACGACCCGAGGGTGCACGGGCACCGGCGACAGGACGCCCCCCGCCTCCTCACCCGGACGCGACTGCTGTGGGCACGCCGCCCGGGCACGCCCCAGCCCCAGGCCGCGGAGTCCGGGGACGGCTCCTCCTGACGGCTCCTCCGGTCGGCTGCCACCCCCGAGGTCGCGCGGCGTAGCTGCCGGGACCAGGCTGGAAGTGAAGGAACTCCCAGGTCCCGCAGCGGACCGGAGACGGAGGAGCCATGGCCGGAACGACCCGGGACGACACTCCTGTCGCGCTCGAAGGCGGCGGTGTGGAGCTGCGCACGCAGGAAGTCGGGGGAGACATGTCAGCCGCGTTCGTGAAGCTCCCCAAGGGCACGGACATGGCGCCGGCCCTCAAGGGCATGCCCGACGATCTGTGCCAGTGCCCCCACTGGGGATACCTCTTCAGCGGGCGCCTGAAGATGCGGACGAAGCACGGAGATGAGGTCTACGAGGCCGGGCAGGCGTTCTACTGGGCGCCTGGCCATGCTCCGGAGGCACTTGAGGACTGCGAGTACCTGGACTTCTCGCCGACGAAGGAGTTCAGGGAGGTCATCGACCACGTCACAGCGCAGATGGGGTGACCGGCGGCGGTCCAGCCCGGGCAACGCCCGACCTCCGGGGGCACGGACGTAGCCTCGGAGGTGCCGCGAGGTGCGCTTGACACCAAAATCGAACATCCATTCTTATGGAGGCTCCGGCAGGGCTCACGACGGCGGTTTCGCCACGGTTTCGATGGAGAAGTGCCCGAGTTATCCACAGGCCGGACGTGCGTCGGGACGCATTGTCAGTGGCAGGCGCTAGCGTCTTTGACGTGAAGCGATCGACTCAAGCAAACCGGGTGGAACCCATGGCAGGAACCGACCGCGAGAAGGCCCTGGATGCCGCGCTCGCACAGATTGAACGGCAATTCGGCAAGGGCGCGGTCATGCGCATGGGCGACCGCACGAAGGAGCCCATCGAGGTCATCCCGACCGGGTCGACCGCGCTCGACGTGGCCCTCGGCGTCGGCGGCCTGCCGCGCGGCCGTGTCGTGGAGATCTACGGACCGGAGTCCTCCGGCAAGACGACCCTGACCCTGCACGCCGTGGCCAACGCGCAGAAGGCAGGCGGCCAGGTCGCCTTCGTGGACGCGGAGCACGCCCTGGACCCCGAGTACGCGAAGAAGCTCGGCGTCGACATCGACAACCTGATCCTGTCCCAGCCGGACAACGGCGAGCAGGCTCTGGAAATCGTGGACATGCTGGTCCGCTCCGGCGCCCTCGACCTCATCGTCATCGACTCCGTCGCCGCGCTCGTCCCGCGCGCGGAGATCGAGGGCGAGATGGGCGACAGCCACGTGGGTCTGCAGGCCCGCCTGATGAGCCAGGCCCTGCGGAAGATCACCAGCGCGCTCAACCAGTCGAAGACCACCGCGATCTTCATCAACCAGCTGCGCGAGAAGATCGGCGTCATGTTCGGGTCACCCGAGACGACCACCGGTGGTCGCGCGTTGAAGTTCTACGCGTCCGTGCGCATCGACATCCGCCGCATCGAGACCCTGAAGGACGGCACGGAGGCGGTCGGTAACCGCACCCGTTGCAAGGTCGTCAAGAACAAGGTCGCGCCGCCCTTCAAACAGGCCGAGTTCGACATCCTGTACGGCCAGGGCATCAGCCGCGAGGGCGGCCTGATCGACATGGGCGTGGAGCACGGCTTCGTCCGCAAGGCCGGCGCCTGGTACACGTACGAGGGCGACCAGCTCGGCCAGGGCAAGGAGAACGCGCGCAACTTCCTGAAGGACAACCCCGACCTGGCCAACGAGATCGAGAAGAAGATCAAGGAGAAGCTGGGCGTCGGCGTGCGCGCCGAGGAGTCGGCCGCCGAGCCGGGCACGGACGCCGCGGCCTCCGCAGCCCCGGCCGACGCAGCACCCGCGGTGCCTGCCCCGGCAGCGGCCAAGTCCGCCAAGTCCAAGGCCGCCGCAGCCAAGAGCTGATCCGTGACACGACGAACCGACTGGGCCGACCGTGCCTGGCCGACCGCTCCGCGTGAGCGGGACCGGGCAGGCGACGGTGCTCATGGGGGAGATGCGAGCCGTGCCGAGGGCGGAGGTTACGACCAGGCGGCGCCCTCCGGCACACAAGACCCGTATGGGACGTTCCCGTCCTACGAGGCGTCGTACGGCGACGGGTCTGGTGGCGAAGAGTGGCCGGACGGCGGCGCAGCCCTCGCAGCGGGGGCGCGCGGCGGTCCGCGCCGGGGCGGTGGTGACGGTGAGGCCCGTGGCGCGGGCGGCCGAGCGCGAGGACGCCGCCGGAGGGGCCGCGGGGAGCCGTCCGGTGCGGACGGAGGTGCGTCCTCCTCGTCGAGGGCCGAGCAGGAGGCGCCTCCAGGGGACCCGGTGGAGCAGGCACGAGCGATCTGCCTGCGCCTGCTCACCGGGACCCCGCGGACCCGGAAGCAGCTCGCGGACGCCCTGCGCAAGCGGCAGATCCCTGACGATGCCGCCGAGCAGGTGCTGTCCCGGTTCGAGGACGTCGGCCTGATCGACGACGGGGCGTTCGCGGACGCGTGGGTGGAGTCCCGGCACCACGGCCGCGGACTGGCCCGCCGCGCGCTCGCCCGGGAACTGCGGACCAAGGGCGTGGACCCGACGCTGATCGACGCGGCCGTCGCCCAGCTCGACTCCGAGCAGGAAGAGGCGACCGCCCGCGAACTGGTCGACCGCAAGCTGCGCTCCACACGTGGCCTCGACCGCGACAAGCGGCTGCGCCGGCTCGCGGCCATGCTCGCCCGCAAGGGCTACCCCGAGGGCATGGCCCTGCGGGTGGTCCGCCAGGCCCTGGAGGAAGAGGGCGAGGACACGGAGTTCCTCGACAGCGAGGGGCTCTGAGCCGAGTGCTCCTGCCGACACCGCCGAGCCACCGCTCGCCCCCACGGCTCCCCAGCCCGCCGTGACGCAGGAACTCCTTGCGGCGCGGTGACGCGCCCCACCTACGCCGTCACCGGCAACCCGGCCTCCCGCCACGCCTGGAACCCGCCCACCAGATCGGTCGCCCGGTGCAGCCCCAGCCGCCGCAGGGACTCCGCCGCCAGGCTGGACGCATAGCCCTCGTTGCAGATCACGACGACACGCAGGTCGTGGCTCGTGGCCTCGGGGAGCCGGTGGCTGCCCTGGGGATCGAGCCGCCACTCCACACAACGCCGCCGCACGCGCGCGTACGGCCGGGCCGGCATCTCGTATCACGCCGAGCCGGCCGCCGCCCCGGCCTGGGCCTCCGCCTTCGTCTTCGCTGCGCCACCCACCGTCGCCTCGGCCGCCGCGTACAGGTCGGCGGGGCGCACCCCGCTCAGCGCCGTGACCAGGTGGCCGTCCGGGCGTACCAGCAGCACCGTGTGCGCGGCCGCCCCCGGATAGCTTTCGGCCACCAGCAACTCGGCGGGGCACGGCAGCGAGGTCACCGCGGCCGCGAGCCGGGGCATGATCCCGGCGCTCACCCAGTGCTTGCGCTCCCACACGCCGGTGCCCGGCGCGACGAGGACGACGAGCAGCGCGCCGCGGCCGAGCCGGTCCCGCAGCCGTACGAACGTGCCGTCCTCCGCCGTGACCCGCACATCCGTGACCGGCGCACCGGGCGGCGTGACGACCGGGACCTCCCCTTCGAGATGCCGGGGCGCGAGCGGCGACCCGGCGTACGTACCCGGCGCGCCCAGCGCCCCGCGCCCCAGGTGGCCGTCGGCGAGCATCGCGTCGTGGCCGCGGGCGGAGCCGGGGACGTACGCGCGCAGCCCCCCGCCGCCGCGCAGCAGCGGCAGCGCCTGGTCGGCGGCGCGCAGCCGGGCGGCGACGATCGCGCGCCGCTCCGCCTGGTAGCTGTCGAGCAGCGCCTCGTGCGGCCCGTGATGCCAGGCCAGCGCCAGCTTCCAGGCGAGGTTGTCGGCGTCCCGCAGGCCCTCGTCCAGACCGTGCGTGCCCAGCGTGCCGAGCAGATGCGCGGCGTCCCCCGCGAGGAAGACGCGGCCGGCCCGCCAGCGGCGCGCGAGCCGGTGGTGGACGGTGTGGACGCCGGTGTCGAGGAGTTCGTACGGCGGTGTCGGCCTGCCCGCCCAGCCGGCGAGTGTCTCCCGGATCCGCGCGACCAGCAGCTCGGGCGTGACCAGGTCCTTGCCCGGCGGCAGCAGCCAGTCCAGGCGCCAGACCCCGTCCGGGAGCGGGCGTCCGGTGATCTCTGCGGCCGACGGGCCGGACGTGCGCCACGGCGGCATCCGGTGGAGCAACGCCTGGTCCGGCCACGGAAGTTCCGTGCGCAGCGCGGCGACGGCGTGCCGTTCCACCGCCGTACGGCCGGGGAAGCGGATGTCCTGGAGTTTGCGCACGGTCGAGCGGGGGCCGTCGCAGCCGACGAGGTAACTGCCACGCCACCACGTGCCCTTGGGGCCGCGCGTGTGGGCGGTGACGCCCGAGGACTCCTGCTCTATGGTGTCCAGCCGGCTGTCCGCGACGAGCTTGACGAGCGCCTGGCCACTGATGGCCGCGCGCAGGGCGCCGGTCAGGATGTGCTGGGCGACGTGCAGGGGCGACGGGCCCGCAGTGGTGTCGCTGTGCGTGGTGTCGCTGCGCGTGGCGTCGAGGCCGGCCTCGTCGAAGGTGTCGTCGAAGACGATCTCGCGCATCACCTGCTTGCGCCGCATCGACCGCCATCCGGCCCAACGCGCACCGGCCTCGGCCACCGGCACGCCGGTCAGCAGCTCCATCAGCGCGGCGGTCTCCTCGCGCAGCACGACGGTGCGCGCGGGACGGGGTTCGTCCTTGCCCGGCCCCTCGTCGAGAACGATCGACGGCACGTCCTGACGCGCCAGCGACAGGGCGAGCGTGAGCCCGACGGGCCCAGCCCCGACGATGATCACCGGGTCCACGGCGTGGCGCCCCCTGCCCGCAGCGGTGGTGTCCTCGGGGACGTAGGTGAACAGGACGTTGGAGCAGGGTGCACGATCACAGAACGTATGCAACCCATTGCTAGTGCTTGCGTCAAGTGACCAGGGACCGTGCGGTCAGGTCACTGTCCGAAGTCGCTCATACCACTTGACTGCCCATCAGGTGGATCCCCAGGTCGTCGCACTGCCATGCAACCCGTGCGGCTTGCATGCGGCGAGTAATTGTCAAACCCTGTGGAACATCGTTTGGGCCATCAGATAGTCGGGTGGGTGCCCCGGGTGTCGGTGAGTGCGGCTCGTTTGTGAGACTCGTCCTCATGACCAGCAGTAACGCCCCGGGCTTCACCCAGATCGTCAACCCGGACGAGATCACTGACGGGCTGAGGCAGACCCTCGTGGGCTGCTGGACCGAGGTGAGCAATGCGGGCGGGGCGGCCGGGTTCCCCTTTCCGCCGGTGGATGCCGCCGAGGTCACCGCCGTCCTTGACCGCATCATCGAGAACCTTGCCCCATCGACCAGCCGCCTTCTGATCGCCCTGGCCGATGGCACGGTCGCGGGCTGGTTGAACATCCGCCGCGATCCCCACCCTCTCGTCGCGCATTGGGGCACGATTCACCACGTGCAAACCCGGCTCGGCGTCCGCGGCCAGGGGATCGGCGAGGCATTGATGCACCGGGTCCGCGAGGTCGCCCGCGACGAGATGTGCCTGGAGCAACTTCACCTTGCCGCCCGCGGTGGTGTCGGCCTCGAAGCCTTCTATGGCCAGCTCGGCTGGAAGGAAATCGGCCGGTGGCCCGGCGCTTTGCGACTGGCCACCGGCGACGATCGCGATGAGATCCTCATGGTGTTGTCGCCTTTGTGACACCCGGTGTCCTACCCCTGGGCCAAGTAGGCACGACGACAGGAGAGCAAGGTTGTCATGCTGTGCCGGCGGACCGTGGCGAAGGTCGGCTCGATGGGATTCGTGGTCCGTAGGTGGGACCAGAGAGGACTGATGGTTTGAGTTGTTGGGCTTGAGGACGCCGCCCGCAGCAACCGCAGAGTAACGCGGTTATCGTACGGTGTTGCCCGCAGCCGAGGCCGGTTGCTCCCGCTCGGGACGCAGTAGAACCTCGCTGCCGATGGGCGTGAAACCGCAGGCGAGGAAGGCCCGCAGGGAGCGGGCGTTGCCCGGGGAAACGGCGGCGAAGACCGGTTCGCCTTCCGGGACCAGCGAAAGGGCATCGGAGAGGAGCGACCGTCCATGCCCTCGGCTGCTGCCCTGAGCGCGGTGGAGTTCGATACTCAAGCTGGTTGCCGGAGAATTTCGCGAGACCCTCCCTGATGGCCAGGGTGCCGTCCACGGTCTCCAGGCGAGCCCACGGGACCGCCCCGAACCACGGTGCCCGCACCCGGTCGCTGAACCACACCGAGGACACCCCGTCCTCGAGCATCCGTTCCGTGCGGGCGGCTATGTCGTCCGGTGTGATGGGCGAGAGCTGGGCTTCCAGGGCTGTCTTCCAGGCTCCGGCCGGGTCGCTCGCCAGCACATCGGCCCGCCATGCGCCGTCCGGGCCGCAGACCTCCAGCTTCGTGCGCCCCGGAGTTGCGGGCGGCGGCCGCGCCGCCGTCGGGCGGGCCCTGCGTCCGTGACCGGTGGCGGGCCGTGCGTCGATCCACCCATCGGGCCGAGGAGCGAATGGGTATCGCGGCCGACGCGCACCGGGCCGTCGGGTTTCTAGCGTAGGCGTCATGAGGAGCCCCGACTCCGGCCGGCGCGCCGCGATGCCGATCCCCGACCCGGACTTTCACCCGGTGCCCGGCGGACGCGCGCCGGGGTGCCGCCACGCCGACCTGGTCGCCGGGATCACTCGTGAGTTCCTGGAACCAAGGAGAACGAACCATGACCACCCAACACCTCGAAACCCTGATCATCGGCGCCGGCCAGGCCGGCTTGGCGGTCGGCTACCACCTCCAGCAGCTCGGTCGGGAGTTCCTGATCGTCGACGAGCGCGAGCGGATCGGTGACAACTGGCGCTGCCACTACGACAGCCTCAGGCTGTTCACGCCAGCCCGGGCTAATGGCTTGGACGGGTTGCCGTTCCCCGGCGACCCGTGGGAGTTTGCGACCAAGGACGAGTTCGCCGAGTACCTCGAGCTGTACGCCGTCACCAACGGCCTGCCGGTGCGGATGCAGACCCGGGTCGATCGGCTCGCGGCCCTCGAGGGCGGAGGTTTCACCGCGGTCCTCGGAGCCGACAAGGTCACCTGCGACAACGTCGTACTGGCGACCGGCACCTTCGGCCGTACGCCGCAGATCCCGGCCTTCGCCGCCGACATCACCCCCCGGAGTCAACAGCTCCACTCCAGCGAGTACCGCCGGCCCTCCCAGCTGCCCGACGGGCCGGCGCTGGTCGTCGGTGCCTCGCATAGTGGGTTGGACATCGCCTACGACCTGGCCGCTGACCGTCCCACCACGCTGGTCGGACCCGACCGCGGGAACATCCCTCTCGAATGGGGCTCGCGGCGGTTCCACGCGGCATTCCCGTTCATCGAGTTCGCCTTCAATCACGTGCTCACCCGGCGCACGCCGATGGGACGCAAGGTGATGCAGAAGATTCGCCACCACGGCGCCCCGCAGCTGCGGATCAAGCGCCACCATCTGGGCGTGCGCGATGTGGAATGGATCACCGAGCACGTCGTGGGCGTCGCCGACGGGCTACCGCGCCTCGAGGACGGCCGCACCTTCGACGTCGCGAGCATCGTCTGGGCCACCGGGTTCCGGCAGGTCTACGACTGGATCGACCTCCCGCTGCCGATCGAGGACGGGTGGCCGGTGGAGTACCGCGGCGTGGTCGAGTCCGTGCCGGGGCTCTACTTCTGCGGCCTGGCGTTCCAGTACGCGTTCGCCTCGGGCGAGATCAATGGCGTCGGCCGGGACGCGGCGTACGTCGCCGACAAGATCGCCGCCCACACCCGGGCGCGGCAAACCGCTGTCGCGGCTTGAGACGCACCCACGATGATCAAGGAGGTCTGCGATGAACGAGATTCGGGAACCCCTCGATGGTGACCAGCGCCGCCGCCGCGTCGGGTCCGGCGTCGACAGCCCGCGCGCTCGTCGTCGTTGCCGCACCGGTGCTGCTGCTGGGCGCGCTGCTGTGGTGCAGTTCTACGTACAGCCGGCCGCGGCACTGCTGGCTCTGCTGCCGTTGGCGGTCGCGATCGGGGCTGGGCGACGGGGTGCCCCAACCCGTTGACGGACGTCTCGTGAGCGCCATGGACGGGCACCGCTGTGCGAGGGGCCGGAGGAATCATGCGGATCGGCGGAATCGCCGGTCCGCTCGTCTTCACCGCCAGCTCCGTCGGACAGAACATCCTGGGCTCCGACGACGACTGGCTTCACGAACCCGTCAGTTCCTTGGGCGCCGGCAGTCTCGGCTGGATCCAGAGCAACTTCGCGGCTTCGGGTTCTGCTTGCTGCTGCTCGCCTGCGGACGGCACCGCGGTATCGAACCCGCGCGGGACCGGCCCTGCTGGTGGCCGTCGGCTGTGGGCTCTTCACCGCGGCATCCTTCCCGCTCGCAAGGGACACGACCGGGGAGATCTACGACCCCGGCCTCCACTGGGTCGATGGGTTGCTCTTCTTCGGTGGCTCCACCCTGGCGTTCCTGGTGCTCTCCCGGCGGCTGGCGGCGGATCCGCGGTGGAGATCGCTCTCGGCGTACACGCTGGCCATCGTCGTCCTCTCCTTCGGGAGCACCATGGCGCTCCACCTGCTGGCGCGTCCGACATACGCGCCGCTCCATGACTACGGGGCCTGGTACAGCGGGCAATCATCCTGGTGCTGACCTTCCCGTGTGACCGTGGCCTCGGCATCGGAGGCCGCCAGTGGGGGCGAAACCCTGGCCGCCTACGGCCCGGGTTCCGCAGCAAATCGGTCTCCTGGCAGGTGCTGCGTGGTGAAGTTGCTGGTCAGCGCGTTCAGGC
Source organism: Streptomyces sp. TRM68367 (assembly GCF_014495685.1). Classification (GTDB taxonomy): domain Bacteria; phylum Actinomycetota; class Actinomycetes; order Streptomycetales; family Streptomycetaceae; genus Streptomyces. The sequence continues at coordinate 39,639 of NZ_JACTVI010000077.1, forward strand.
ATAGCGGCACGGCTC
>NZ_JACTVI010000078.1 GCF_014495685.1 Streptomyces sp. TRM68367
TTCCCGACCGAAGCCCGTGCCGCGTAGCGGCACCGCAACGATCGAGAAGGCCAGAATCCTCGGGCTTCAGCCCGAGGTACAAGTCAAGTGGGCAGTCCGCGCGGTACGGCCTCGGGACTCATCAGCACGTGCACCGGATGGGCAACGCGCTCGGCCCTCCGGTGTTCCCGCCCGGCCCTCATTCAGGCCTGCCCGGACCCACCGGACGCCCGTTCATGCCCGATCAGGCCCGAACCTGTTTACTTTCTGGAAATCCGGGCGTAGCCTCCCGATCTGAAACCACAAGTTCGGGCATCGGGTCGGAGGCGAACGGACATGTACGCACCGGAACGGCAGCAGGAGATCCTCCGGCTCGCCCGTGACGGCGGCCGGGTGGACGTGGTGTCGCTGGCTGAGGAGTTCCAGGTCACGGCCGAGACCATCCGCCGCGATCTCAAGGCCCTCGACCGCGCGGGCCTGGTCCGCCGGGTGCACGGCGGCGCCATCCCGGTCGGGCGGTTCGACTTCGAGCCGGACCTCGCCGAGCGCGAGTCGGCGGCACCCGACGAGAAGAACCGCATCGCCAAGGCGGCCATCGCGGAACTGCCGACCCAGGGCACGATGATCCTCGACGCCGGTACGACGGTGGCGAGGCTCGCCGCCGCGCTCCCGCTGGAGGCCGCGCTCACCGTCGTCACGCACAGCCTGCCCATCGCGGCCCGCCTCGCGGACCACCCCGGCATCCAGCTCCACCTCGTCGGGGGGCGCGTACGGCACCGTACGCGCGCCGCCGTGGACGCCTGGGCGCTGCGTGCGTACGGCGAGATCCGCGCCGACGTGCTCTTCGTCGCCGCCAACGGCTTCTCCGCCGAGCACGGTCTGACCACCCCCGACCTCGCTGAGGCCGCGGTGAAGCGCGCGGCGGTGGCCGCGGCCCGCCGCGTGGTGCTGGTCGCCGACTCGTCGAAGTACGGCCAGGAGCACTTCGCCCGCTTCGGTGACCTGAGCGACGTGGACCTGCTGATCACCGACAGCGGGCTGAGCCCCGAAGACGCCACCGCGATCGAGCGCGGCGGCACGGAAGTAGTGCGCGCATGATCCTCACCGTCACCCCGAACCCGTCCCTGGACCGCACGTACGAGGTCCCGTCGCTCGACCGTGGCGAGGTCATCCGCGCCACCGGCGAGCGCATGGACCCCGGCGGCAAGGGCGTGAACGTCTCGCGTGCCGTCGCGGCCGCGGGGCAGCGGACGGTCGCGGTCCTGCCCCTGGGCGGTGCGCCGGGCGCGGTCGTCGCGGACCTGCTCGACGCGCAGGGCATCGAGGTCGCGCCGGTCCCGGTCGCCGGAGCCACCCGCTCCAACATCGCTCTCGCGGAGGCGGACGGGGTCCTCACGAAGATCAACGCCCCCGGCCCCGAGCTGTCGCCGGCCGAGCGGGAACTGCTCCTGGAGACGGTACGGCAGCAGTCCCGCGACGCCGCCTGGATCGCCTGCTGCGGCAGCCTGCCCCGCGGCCTCGCACCGGAGTGGTACGCCGACCTGGTCGCGCGGGCGCACGCCGCTGGTGCGCGGATCGCTCTCGACACCTCCGGGCCCGCGCTGCTGGCCGCCCTGCGCGAGCGGCCCGACGTGGTGAAGCCGAACGCCGAGGAGCTCTCCGCGGCCGTCGGGCGCCCCCTGGCCACGGTCGGCGAGGCGGTGAAGGCCGCCGAGGAACTGCGCGAGATGGGCGCCCGCGCCGTACTCGCGAGCCTGGGCGCCGACGGACAACTGCTCGTGGACGACGCCGGCGCCTGGTTCGGCACCGCGCGCGTTGCCACCGTACGCAGCAATGTGGGCGCGGGCGACTCCTCACTGGCCGGTTTCCTGATCGCCGGCGGCGCGGGACCGGAGGCGCTGGCCTCGGCGGTCGCGCACGGCGCGGCGGCCGTACAGCTGCCCGGCAGCGTCATGCCCACGCCGGACGACCTGGACCCGGCGGCCGTGACGGTCACCAGCGAGGTTCCGGTGGACCGCACACTGAGGGAGCCGGTGTCATGACGATCACCCGGACGACGCCCTCCCGGACGACTCCCTCCCCGACTACGACCTTCCGGACCCAGGCGGCTTCCGGACCGGCCCCGACGCGGCGGGACGCCCCCTTACTCGCCGCAGCCGCGGGGCGGCAGGGCAACTTGAGCCGCCCTGCCGCCCGGGGAAGGCGGGGCTCCCCCCGCCCCGCCTTCGCCACCCCCGCCACCCCCCGCCGCCCCACCCCCGTCCCCGTCCCCGTCCACCCCACGGACCGGGCAATACGCGTGCTAAGGAGCCCGCGATGAGCGACATGATCACCGCGGACCTGGTCGATCTCGACCTGTCCGCCGACACCAAGGAAGCGGCGGCGCGCGCCCTCGCCGAGCGCATGGCGGCCCTGGGCAGGGTGACCGACCTGGACGGCTTCCTCGCCGACGTGGCCGCCCGCGAGGCGCAGATGCCGACCGGCCTCGACGGCGGCATCGGCATACCGCACTGCCGCAGCGAGCACGTCACCGAGCCGACGCTGGCCTTCGGACGCAGCGCGACCGGCATCGACTTCGGCGCGGCGGACGGCCCCGCCGACCTGATCTTCCTGATCGCCGCCCCGGCCGGCGCCGACGACGCCCATCTGACGATCCTGTCGTCGCTGGCCCGGCAGCTGATGAACGCCGAGTTCACCGACGCGCTGCGCGCGGTGGGCGACACGGCGGCAGCGGCGGCGCTGATCCGCGGCGACGAGCCCGCCGAGACGGCTTCGGCGGGCTCGGCGGAGTCGGCGGGTTCCGAAGACACCGTGGCGGCGGCGGAAGCGGCCTCTTCCGCCGCCGCCACGGCCGGCACGGACACCGGGGCCTGGGACACCGGGGACGCCGACGCTTCCGAGGAGCGCCCGTTCCGGATCGTCGCCGTCACCTCCTGCCCGACCGGCATCGCCCACACGTACATGGCGGCCGAGTCGCTGGAGAACGCCGGCCGCGAGGCGGGCGTCGAGGTCGTCGTCGAGACGCAGGGCTCGGCCGGCTTCACCCGGCTCGACCCGGCTGTGATCGCGGCGGCGGACGCCGTGATCTTCGCCCACGACGTCGCCGTACGGGAGAAGGACCGCTTCGCCGGGAAGCCGACGGTCGACGTCGGCGTGAAGGCGGGCATCAACCGCCCTGCCGAGCTCATCGCCGAGGTGCGCGAGAAGGCGGCGCGGGGCGAGGTCACGGCCGCCGCCCGGCCCGGCTCCACCCCCGTCGAGCGCGCGGGCGACTCCGGCGAGGGCTACGGCACCAAGCTGCGCAAGTGGCTGATGTCCGGTGTCAGTTACATGGTCCCGTTCGTCGCGGCCGGCGGTCTGCTCATCGCCCTGGGCTTCGCGATCGGCGGCTACAAGATCGACAAGGCGCCATCGGTGATGGACCACTTCCTCTGGACGCAGGCCGACAGCTGGGCGGCCCTGCTCTTCCAGATCGGCGGCGTGGCCTTCGCCTTCCTCGTCCCGGTCCTGGCCGGCTACATCGCCTACGGCATGGCCGACCGGCCCGGTCTCGTGCCCGGCTTCGTCGGCGGCTCGATCGCGCTGACCATCAACGCGGGCTTCCTGGGCGGCCTCGCGGCCGGTCTGATCGCCGGTGGCGTGGTGATGGCGATCCAGAAGGTCAACATCCCGGCGCCGTTGCGCGGCATCATGCCGGTGGTGGTGATCCCGCTGATCTCCTCGGTGGTGGTCGGCTTCCTGATGTTCGTCGTCATCGGCAAGCCCATCGCCGAGGCACAGAAGGCAATGACCGACTGGCTGGGCGGACTGTCCGGCACCAACGCCATCCTGCTCGGCGTCCTGCTCGGCCTGATGATGTGCTTCGACCTGGGAGGCCCCGTCAACAAGGTCGCCTACACCTTCGCGACGTCCGGCATCACGGTGGCGAACCCGAGCGACTCGGCCATGAAGATCATGGCGGCCGTGATGGCGGCCGGCATGGTGCCCCCGCTCGGCATGGCCCTCGCGACCTTCATCCGCAAGAAGCTGTTCACCCGGGCCGAGCGGGAGAACGGCAAGGCCGCCGTGGTCCTGGGCGCCTCCTTCATCACCGAGGGCGCGATCCCGTTCGCGGCCGCCGACCCGCTGCGCGTCATCCCCGCATCCATGGCGGGCGGAGCGATCACCGGCGGGCTGACCATGGCCTTCGGCTCGACCCTGCGGGCCCCGCACGGCGGCATCTGGGTCACCCTGCTGATCGGCAAGCCGGTCCTGTACCTGCTGGCCATCGCGGTGGGTACGGCCGTCACGGCGGGCCTGGTCATCTTCCTGAAGGGCATGCGCAAGACGGCCCCGAAGACCGCGGCACCGGAGTCCCCCGCGGCCGCGGCAGCGGAGGCGAAGCAGCCGGTGACGGCGTAATCCGCGCAGCACCCTGTCCGGACACAACGACGGCCTGCACCACCCCGACCGGGGTTGTGCAGGCCGTCGTCATGCAGTGCGCGCCCTTCAGGCGTCACGCAGCGCGGGCCTGTCAGCTGCATCCCCACAGGGCAACAGCCACGCCGAGAACGGTGACGCCTGCCGGCCCGCCGCCGATGCCGAGCGCACCGAGCCAGCTGACACCCAGGGACGCGGCACACTTCTGCGCCTGAGTCTTCTGCTTCGCCGTCAGCTTCGGACCGCCGGTGTAGAAGTAGTTCTTGCCCTTGTAGGTGACACAGCCGACCGAGGAGGAGCAGTACTCCCCGGGGCGTGCCTCGCGGTACATCGTCTTCCCGCACCCCTGCTTGGCGGGATAGCAGTACTGCGACTTCTTGACCTTGACGCACTTTCCTGACGGGGCGCAGACGCGCTTCGTCGAGGCGGCGTTGGCCGTGGTCGCCTGACCCACGGTGAGCGTGAGCGCTGCCAGGAGCGCGAGCAGAGCGATCGCCCAACGGCGATCACGCAGCCTTATGGCTGCGCCATTTGCAATGTGCTGACGGTAAGTCACAGTGTTTCCTTCCCCCGGGTGTTCGTACTCTCCACGGCACAGAACGGTGGTCAACCAGCGTGCGCCGAGGCGTTCATGCTGCAAACGTCTATCACACGTATGGATCTTGGGGAAAGGGTGGGAGAGCCGCGGCAGCCTCAGGAGACCTGCGCCGCCCGCCGCTCCATCGCGTCCCGCGCCGCGTCCTCCGTGACGTACACCTCGATCATGTGGCGTCCGTCGGGGGTCGCCGTGTGTTCGACCTCCCAGAGGGAGACCTCCTTGCCGTCGCGCAGCAGGAAGGCGTGCTCGTAGAGCGAGAAGCACAGCCCGGCGCGGCTCGTCCGGCCGGGGCGGCCGAAGGCCTGGGTGATCTGGTGGGCGAAGGCCGTGGTCAGCAGCTCGGCCGTGTCCGTGCCCGGCCGGTCCGCGTTCTCCGCGCGGCGCAGCAGCCGGCGCGCGTGGTCCGCGGAGTCGTCCGGCAGATACGCGTGCCGGGGCGCGGGCACCGGGGCCAGCTGGACCGTCACCGGCAGCTCGAAGTCCGGCGCGTCCGGCGGGAGCGGCAGCCGGGCCGTGGCGGCGCGCAGCTCCTCCTCGTCCACGTACACCTCGTGTTGCGGCTCGCTGCCGGGCGCGGTGTTGTGCACCAGTTCCCAGAGCGTGAGCGCAGAGCCGTCGACGAGCAGCCAGGTGTGCCGGTACGTCTCGCGATGCAGGCCCGCGCTGTGGTGCGCGGAGTGCAGCGAGCTGTCGTACGCCAGCGCGCAGTCCAGGCGCGTGATCGCGTCGTCCGGCAACTCGAAGGAGTTCAGGGCACGCCCGAGCAGCCGCGCGAGCTGCTCCTCCGGAGACTCGGGCGACTCGGGTGGCTCGTACGCTGCCGTCTCGTACGGAACGCTCAAGGTTTCTCCCGGCGTTGCTGCATGTCACCTTGTGGGTGCATACCGTAGCCCCTCAGTCGGACATCATGTCCGGGAACCGAGAAAACGTACGCCCGGAAAACGCGCGGGCCGCGCGAGAAGTTCCCAAGCGGCCCGACGTTTCGTCAAAATCCGCCGGTCAGACGGCGCTTCCGGCGACCCACTGGTTCCAGGCCATGTTCCAGCCGTTGAGACCGTTGTCCGGCGCGATCGTCGAGTCCGGGGAGTTCTTGACGATCACCACGTCCCCGACGAGCGAGTTGTCGTAGAACCACTTGGCGGGCGTGTTGCCCTTGGCCCCCTGCACGTCCCGCAGGCCGACACAGCCGTGGCTGGTGCCCTTCCGGCCGAAGGGCGGATTGCCCTTGTTGTACCAGTAGTTGCCGTGGATGAACGTGCCGGACGTCGACAGCCGCATGGCGTGCGGCACGTCCGGGATGTCGTACTCGCCGCCGAAGCCGACCGTCGAGCCGTTCATGCGGGTCTGCACGAACTTCTCCGAGATCACCATCTGCCCGTTGTACGTGGTGTGCTGCGGGCTGCCCGCGGAGATCGGGACCGTCCTGATGGTCTTCCCGTCCCGTACGACCGTCATGGTCTGCGTCTTCGCGTCGACCGTGGAGACCTGCGAGCGCCCGACGGTGAACGTGACCGTCTTCTTCTGCACCCCGAAGACGCCGTTCGCGCCCTGCACGCCGTCCAGGTCGATCTTCATCGTGACCTTGGAACCGGCCTTCCAGTACTCCTCGGGCCGGAAGTCGAGCCGCTGCTCCCCGAACCAGTGCCCGACCACCTTCTGCCCGCTGCTGGAGGAGACCGTGATGTGGGACTGCACGTCCTTCTTGTTCGTGATGGCCTTGTCGAAGTTGAACGACACGGGCATCCCGACGCCGACCGTGGTGCCGTTGTCCGGTGTGTACGTCCCGATGAAGCTGTGCGCCGACGAGACCGTGGTGAAGATCGAGTTGGCCGCGGCCGTCCGGCCGGCCTTGTCCTTCGCGGTCGCGGATATCTGGTACTTCGTCCCGCGCTCCAGCTGCTCCTCCGGCTTCCAGACACTGCCGTCCGCCGAGACCGACCCCGGTACGGCCTGCTGCGTGCCGGCCACCGTCATCTTCACGTCGGTCAGCTTCCCGTCGCTGACCTTCACGCCGGTCGTGTTGATCGAGGCGTCGGTCGACCCGTCCTTGGCCGAGATGACGATCTTCGCCGCCGAGGTCTTCGCGGCGCTGCCGCCACCCTTGCCGTTGTCCGTGGCGCTGGCGTTGCCGCCGCAGGCGGTCAGGGTGAGGGCGCCGATCATCAGGACGGCACAGGCCCCCAGTGCGCGCCGCGCTGCTGTGTTCGGCGATGTCACGGGCTGCTCCAAGTTCAAGTGATGTACGTGCTTCCGCTCCGGTGCGTCAGGGAAGAGGGGTGCGGCGACCGCCCGGGTTCCGTCCGTCGCGCCACACATTGCATCCCGTGACAGAACCGGGACAATCGCCCACCTGGAACAGGGAACTCGGAGCAACCGGGAGCGCCGCACCCGGGGCAGGCCATCCGGAGCGGGCTGTGTGGCGCCGGTCACTGAGGCGGGCCGCGTGAGCCCGGGTGGTCAACGCCCCCCGTACAACTCCCCGTACGACGGCCACAGTCCGCCCGGCCCGTCCACCGGCTCGGCGGCCCGTGCAGCGCGCACGATCGACCGCGTCACGAGGTCCGCGCCCGCCGCGAGCAGCGCGTTCAGGGCGAGCGGGTTCCCGGCGTCGAGCGGGCGCTGCCCGGTCGCCAGCGCGAACACCGTGTCGCCGTCGTTGAGCAGATGCACCGGCCGTACGGCACGCGCGATGCCGTCGTGCGCCGTGCCGGCCAGCTTCTGCGCCTGCGCCTTCGACAGGTCCGCGTCGGTCGCGACCACCGCGAGCGTCGTGTTGAGTGGTGGAAGTGCGCTCCTCTCCGCAGCCTCGGCCAGACGCTCCCGCGCGGCCTGATGGACGCCCGCCTCCGGATAGGACACGCGCCGCCCCTGCCCCAACTCGCCGTACAGCACCCCCGTTTCCGTGTCCAGCGCCGACCCGGCCGCGTTGGCCACCACCAGCGCGGCCACCGTGATCCCCGAGTCCAGCACGGTGCTCGCGGTGCCGATCCCGCCCTTGAGCCGCCCGATCGCCGCACCCGTACCGGCGCCCACACAGCCCTGCGGCACCGGCGCCCCCGGCTCGCTCGCCGCCGCCGCCTCGACGGCCGCCCGGCCCGTGGCCGCGTCCGGGCGGGCCCGGAAGTCGCCGCCCCGCCCCAGGTCGAAGACACAGGCGGCCGGCACCACCGGCACCACGTGCGCCGGATCCGGCCCGACCCGCACCCCGCGTCCGTGCTCCTCCAGCCAGGCCATCACCCCCGACGCCGCGTCCAGCCCGTAGGCGCTGCCGCCGGTCAGCACCACGGCGTCGATCCGCTGCACCACGTTGCGCGGGTCGAGCGCGTCGGTCTCCTTGGTGCCGGGACCGCCGCCGCGCACGTCCACCGCGGCCACGGCCCCGCCCTGCGGCGCGAGGACGACTGTCGTACCGGTGAGCCAACCGTCGCCGGAGCGGGTCGCATGCCCCACCCGCACTCCGGCCACATCCGTCAGAGCGTCAACTGTCATGCGGCCAGTGTCGTCCACGCACCGGCGGGGCCGGTCAGCCCGCCGGTGCCGTCGCTCTTCGCTCCCGGCTCTCCCGCCCCGCCATGCGGGCCGTCAGCGTCGTCCCGGCCGCCACCGTCAGCGCCGCCACCACGCCCGCCGCGAGCACCGCCCAGTGCCCGAGGAACGTACAGCAGATCACCAGCAGCGCCGAGGTCGGCAGCACCAGTTGCTGGGCGATGCCCACCTTGAAGTGACGCGAGTGCAGCGCCCACACCGTGAGCAGATACAGCGCCGTCGGCAACGTCACCGCGGAGGACGCGGCCAGCGTGGAGATGTGCGCCTTGCCGACCGCCTGTTCCACCGCCACCTCAAGGCCCGCGCCGATCGCGGCCGCCGGGGCGAACACCAGGTAGTGGCCGTAACCCCACAGGAACGCCTGCCTGTTGGAGCGCAGATGGCCATGGACGGGCACCACGAAGTAGATCCACCAGGCGGCGAAGATGATCAGCAGCCCGCCCGCGGCGATCGGCAGCAGCTCGCCCAGCGCGTCGTTCTCCTCGATGCCGGACTTCACGCCGACCGTGGCAGCGGCGATCGTCTCGCCCAGCACGATGATCGTGAACAGGCCGTACCGCTCGGCGATGTGATGCGGATGCCAGGTCGTGGCACGGTCCTTCTCCGCGAAGAGCGGCACGCACATCTCCAGGATGGCCATCACCAGGAACACCCAGGGCCGGGCGCCCTCCGGCAGGACCAGCAGCCCCAGCCAGCCGACCTGGCAGAGCAGCACACCACCGGCGTACCGCAGGGCCGTCGTGCGCTCCGGGCCCTTTGCCGACCGGGCCGCGCGCAGCCACTGCGCCGTCAGGGCGACGCGCATGATCACGTACCCGAGCCAGACGGCGAGGAAGTCGTGGTCCTCGAACGCCCGGGAGACCCCGGCGGCGAGCACCAGCACGCCGGCGATCTGGACCAGGGTGACGACCCGGTAGAGCGCGTCGTCGTTGTCGTACGCCGAGGCGAACCAGGTGAAGTTCATCCAGGCCCACCAGATGGCGAAGAAAACCATCGCGTAGTTGAGGATCCCCTCGCCCGGGTGCCCCTCGGCGACGGCGTGCACCAGTTGGATGCCCGCCTGGGCGACGGCCACGACGAAGCACAGATCGAAGAAGAGCTCCAGCGGTGTGGCGGCCCGGTGCCCCTCGTCGCGGCCGCGGGCCGTGAGTCTGCGCAGAGGTCTGCGATCGTGCGGCGCGCCGGAGGCGGCGGCGGAAGGAGTCGAGCTGGACGTCATGCGCCCCAGCACACCAGATAGTGCGCGGGACCGCTTGCGTACGGATGTGGAGACCCCGTGGCGGGTGTCGCGGGGGCCGTACCCTGGATGCATGAGCACCGCCCCCGACCCCGCGTCACCCGAGCCGGAGCCCGCGTCGGACCGTGAGCCGGGGCCCGCGTCGGCCCGCAGGCCGAAGCCCGCGCTGGTCTTCGACGACCCGCTGGAGCAGCAGTCCTCGGACGACACCGACCGCGGGTGGGGCGAGCGCACCGACGGTGACAGCGCGGCCGATCTGAAGCGCTTCCTCGACGAGAAGCCGCCCCACCACCTCTGAGCCGTTACTGCTCGTTGTGCCCCGAGCCGCGCTGCGCGACCAGCGCGTCGCGGATCTCCTTGAGCACCTCCAGCTCGGTCACCTCGATGACCTCCTGCGTGCCCTCCTTCGCCTTCCTGCGGGCCTCGACCCGGGCCAGGTACTTCGACATGGGCAGCACCATCAGGAAGTAGACGACGGCCGCGGTGATCACGAAGCTGAGGGTGGCGCCGAGGACCGAGCCCCACAGGATCTGGATGCCCTGCTCGCCCCCGCATGTCGAGCTCAGACACGAGCTGTAGTGGTCGAGGTTCTTGGTCCCGATCGCCCCGACGAGCGGGTTGATGATCCCCTTCACCACCGAGTTGACGATGTTGGTGAAGGCGGCGCCGATGACAACCGCTACTGCCAGATCGACGACGTTTCCGCGCATCAGGAAGGCCTTGAAGCCTTCCCAGACGCTCGGTTCGTTCTTCTCGCTCACCTCGGGGCCTCTCATCACACAAGCAGTTTGTGGAACAAAACGCTCCGCAACCTACGTCAAGGTCAGGCCATCCTGTCCAATTGGGTCCCTCGAGCGAGGGGCTTGACAGAGAGCGGCTCACTCACCACAACGTCACCGCCAGCTGTGCCGTGGCACCCGCGCCGGCGAGCCGCGCCGCGGCGGCACGCGGCACCGAGAGCACGACCAGCGCGCCGCTCCCGCCCGCGCCGTCCGCACCCTCCACGGGCTCCGGCACGTCGGCCACCCGCGCCCCGCGCGCGACCACCCGGGCCGTACCGCCTGTCGCCGTCTCCTCGGCGGCGATCACGTCGACCCGGTCGCCCGGCCGCAGCAGCCGGACCGTGGCCGCGTCGGCGATCCGCACCGGAGCGGTCACCGTCCCCACAGCCCCGTGCGCGTGGGCGGGGTGCGAATCCGGCACCGAGGATGCGCGAGTGGGCGGCGGCCCCGGTGGATGCCCGCGGACCCGGTCGGCTTCGCGCGGAGCCGCGGGACCCGTGGCCACGAGTGCCGCCGCGGTGACGGCGAGCCCGACCGCCACGGCACGCCTCCTGTGCCGTACGAGCCGGCCCAGCTGCCGCCGCCCGCCGTGTACCCGCACAGGAGAGAAGTGCGGCACCTCGCACGTGGGCGGAACCTCCGCGCCGGGCGGACAGGGAGGAACGGAAGAGGACGGGAAGGGGGAGAGCGACACGGGGACCACCACCTGCGACGAGGGATCGGCTTGCGCTGCCCACGATGAGGCACCGCGCCGCCGCCCGCTGAGGCCTGTGGACCCACCGACGGGTTGTGGACAACTCCCTCACCCGAAGGGGAAGTTCCGCTATGGCAGCGGGAACCCCGGATCCATCCCGCCCAGCGCCGTCGCGCACAGACAGTCCCGCTCCTCCGCCACCGGCAACGCGGCCACCGCGTCGAAGAGCACGCCCCGCAGCCGGTCCACGTTCGCCGCGAACACCCGCAGCACCTCGTCGTGCGAGACGCCCTCGCCGGTCTCGGCGCCAGCGTCCAGGTCGGTCACCAGGGTCAGCGAGGTGTAGCAGAGTTCGAGTTCCCGGGCGAGCGCCGCCTCGGGATGGCCGGTCATGCCCACCACCGACCAGCCTTGGGCCTGGTGCCACAACGATTCGGCGCGGGTCGAGAACCGCGGCCCCTCGACCACGGCGAGCGTGCCGCCGTCCACCGGCTCCCAGTCCCGCCCGCGCGCCGCCTTCAGCGCGGCCGCCCGCCCGGCGGGGCAGTAGGGGTCGGCCAGCGACACGTGCACCACGTTGGGCACCGTGCCGTCGGGCAGCGGCAGACCGTCGAAGTAGGTGTTCGCCCGGGACTTCGTACGGTCGACCAGTTGGTCCGGCACCAGCAGCGTGCCCGGCCCGTACTCGGGGCGCAGCCCGCCCACCGCGCACGGGCCGAGGACCTGGCGCACCCCGGCCCAGCGCAGCGCCCACAGGTTGGCGCGGTAGTTGATGCGGTGCGGCGGCAGGTGGTGGCCGCGCCCGTGCCGGGGCAGGAAGGCAACCCGGCGGCCGGCGACCTCGCCGACGAAGAGGGAGTCGCTGGGCGGCCCGTAGGGGGTGTCCACCTGGACCTCGGTCACGTCGTCGAGGAACGAGTAGAAGCCGGAGCCACCGATCACGCCGATCTCGGCGTTCACCTTGTTCGCCATGCCCCCGACCCTAACCGCCCCCTCCCACGCCGAGGACCCTGTCGCCGAACGACGACAGGGTCCCGTAAGAAATGAGTCCCGAGAAAGGCGTCCTGCAGAAAGGCGTCCTGCAGAAAAGCGTGGAAGGCGTCCCGCAGGGAGGGGCCTTACGCGGCGGTGCTGCTGGCCGAGCTGCCGGAGCCCGACGAGCCCGACGAGGACTTCGACGATCCGGTCGAGCCGGACGAGTCGGACGAGGAGCCGGACGAACTCGACGAGCCGGACGAGTCCGAGGAGGAGGACGCAGAAGACGACGCGCTCGACGACTTCGACGCCGGGCTGCTGCTCGACGACGAGCTTCGGCTGTCGTTGCGGTAGAAGCCGGAGCCCTTGAACACAATGCCGACCGCCGAGAACACCTTCTTCAGGCGGCCCTGGCAGCTGGGGCACTCGGTGAGGGCGTCGTCGGTGAACTTCTGCACCGCCTCGAGGCCCTCGCCGCACTCGGTGCACTGGTACTGGTAGGTCGGCACTGTCTTCCTCCTGGCACTCTCACTCGATGAGTGCTAACGACGCTACATAGTGACCTATTCCTTGCGTTCAGTCCACTGCGACCGGCACGCGGTGACCCACGCCACGTGCGACGGTACGGCCGCGGGGCCGCTTCGCCAGCCGCGAGCGCAGCGCCAGCAGGGTCGCCAGGGCCAGCACCGTGCCGCCCATCGGCACCAGGAACCCGGCGCCGCCGAAGAACCGGTCCTCCAGCTGCCCGGCCACGGTGACGGCGGCCGCCTGGCCGAGTGCCACCGCACCGGTGAGCCAGGTGAACGCCTCGGTGCGGGCCCCGGCCGGGACCAGACCCTCGACCAGCGTGTAGCCGGTGATCAGGGCGGGCGCGATGCACATGCCGACGAGCAGGCCGAGGCCGGCGAGCACCACGACGGAGTGGGCGGCCCACAACCCCGACGCGCTGAGCGCCAGCGCCGCGTAGCCGATGACGAGCCGCTGCTGCGGGGCCGCCTTCCAGGCGATCGTGCCGCAGACGACCCCGGAGAGCATGTTGCCCGCGGCGAAGACGCCGTACAGGACGCCGTTCAGGCCGGGCTCGCCGATCGACTCGGTGAACGCGGCCAGGGAGACCTGCATGCCGCCGAAGACCGACCCGATACCCAGGAACGTCACGATCAGCACCCGCAGTCCGGGGACGCGCAGCGCGGAAGCGTGCCCCACGCGCGCGTGCCCGCCCCCGACGGTCACGGGCGGCTGGGTGCTCTTCTGTGCGGCGAACAGCAGGCCGCCGAGCAGGGTCAGCGCGGCCTCGGCCACCAGGCCCGCCGCCGGGTGGACGGTCGTGCACAGCGCGGTGGCCAGCAGCGGGCCGACGACGAAGGTCAGCTCGTCCGTGACGGACTCGAGGGCCGCCGCGGTGGTCATCAGCGGGGAGCCCTTGAGGGCCACGCCCCAGCGGGCGCGCACCATGGGCCCGATCTGCGGTACCGAGGCGCCCGTCGGCACGGCGGCGGCGAACAGCGCCCACAGGGGTGCGTCCGACAGGGCGAGCGCCGTGAAGGCCAGGCCCGAGGCCGCGTGCACGAGCACGCCCGGGATCAGCACGGTGCGCTGCCCGTAGCGGTCGGCGAGGCGGCCGCCGTACGGCGCGAACAGTGCCATGGAGACGCCGGTGACGGCCGCTGCGGCGCCTGCCGCGCCGTAGGAGCCGGTGGTGTGCTGCACGAGCAGCACGATGGAGAGGGTGAGCATCGCGAACGGCTGGCGTGCCGCGAAGCCGGGGAGCAGGAACGTCCAGGCGCCGCGGGTGCGCAGCAGCTGCCCGTATCCCGGGCGGGAGGTGGCCGTCGAGTGCTCCGATGGGGCCGTCGGGTTCTCCGACGCGTCCGCCGGGTTCTGCGGCGTGGCCGCCGAGTTCTGCGACGAGGTGACCGTGGATGCCACGGCCCGTGCCTTTCTGCCGCCTGGTAGCGCGGCCCGTTCACGTCACGGGTGCGCCGAGAGCCGTCCTCTTGCGCGGACTGCGGTAGATACCGGCTACCCGCGCGTGTGAGGGGGCGTTCCGGCCGCCATACGGTCGCGCCAGCTCTGCGTCAGGCAGAGGTGGTTCGATCTGGTGACGCCTGCATAGTACAGGGATCAACGGCCGAGTGCCTGTGAAAGGGAGTACCACAGGCCGCCTCCGCCTGCGATCAGCTCGCCCCGTTCATCCCCAGCCACCCGGCCAGCTTGCCGCCGCGCCCGACGGCGCGCAGCCGCCGTTCCGCCGCGTCCCGGACGGGATCCGTGGCGACCACGAGCAGCTCGTCCCCGCGCCGCAGCACGGTCGTAGGGAGCGGAACGAACGATGTTCCGTCCCGTACGACCAGCGTGACGGCGGCTCCGGCCGGCAGCCGCAGCTCGTTGATCTCGACGCCGTGCATCTTCGACCCCTCCGGGATCGCCACCGACAGCAGGTGCCCGCGCAGCCGCTCCAGGGGCGCGGACTCGATGCCGAGGTCGGCGGCCTCGGGGCTCTTGCCCAGCCGCAGCCGGCGCGCCAGCCAGGGCAGCGTCGGCCCCTGGATCAGCGTGTAGACGACGACCAGGATGAAGACCATGTTGAAGATCCTGCGGCTGCCCGCGACGCCCTCCACCATGGGGATGGTCGCCAGGATGATGGGCACGGCGCCGCGCAGCCCGGCCCAGGACATCAGGGCCTGCTCCCGCCACGGCACCCGGAACGGCAGCAGGCAGAGCACGACGCTCAGCGGGCGCGCCACCATGGTCAGCACCAGCCCGATGGCCAGCGCGGGCACGATGTCGTCGCCCAGCTCGTGCGGGGTGACCAGCAGGCCGAGCAGCACGAACATGCCGATCTGGGCCATCCAGCCGACCCCGTCGGCGAACCCGCGCGTGGCCGGCCAGTGCGGCAGCCGCGCGTTGCCCAGCACCATCGAGGCGAGATAGACCGCGAGGAAGCCGCTGCCGTGGACCAGGGCGCCCGCCGCGTACGCCGTGACGGCGATCGCCATGACGGCGATGGGGTACAGGCCGGAGGCGGGCAGGGCGACGTGCCTGAGCCCCCAGGCGCCCAGCCAGCCCACCGCGATGCCGATGACCGCGCCGATGGCCAGCTCCAGGAGGATCTCGCCGAGCAGCATGTACCAGTGCTCGATCGGTCCGGCCGTGGAGAAGGAGACGACCAGGATGACCACCGGAGCGTCGTTGAAGCCGGACTCGGCCTCCAGGGTGCCCGTCACGCGCGCGGGGAGGGGGATTTTGCGCAGCACCGAGAACACGGCCGCCGCGTCCGTCGAGGACACGATCGCCCCGACGATCAGTGACTGGCGCCACTCCAGGCCGATCAGGTGGTGCGCGGCCGTCGCCGTCACCCCGACGCTCACCGCTACCCCGGCCAGCGCCAGCGCCGACGCGGCGGGCAGGGCCGGCTTGACCTCCTTCCACTTCGTGCCCAGACCGCCCTCGGCCAGGATCACGACCAGGGCCGCGTATCCGATGACCTGGGTCAGCTCGGCGTTGTCGAAGTGGATGCCGCCGATGCCGTCCTGGCCCATGGCGACGCCTATCCCCAGGTAGACGAGCAGGCTGGGGAGCCCGCTGCGCGAGGAGATCCGGACCGCTGCGACGGCGACGAGCAGGACGATCGAGCAGACGAGCAGGAGCTGGTTGAGCTGGTGGACAGTCAGCGGCCGTTTCCTTCCCTGGCTCACGTACACGCGCGTGAGCTCACGTACATCGCACACGAAGCTGCGGCGACGCGCCGCCAACTACTTCGTTACCTTACCTAACTCTTGACGATTACTTGACGCTTGCCGGAGTGACATCGAACGCTGGTCCGTGCCCCTTCCCGACTCCGCGTCAAGTGGCACAGGGTCCTGCGCCTATCGTTGCTCCAGCGCTCATTGAAGTTCACAGCCCGCCCTGCCGCTCGCGTTAGGACAGCAAGGACAGCGATGCCCACCGACACCACCGCATCAACGGGTCACAAGCCCGGCAAGTCCGGCCGGAAGGAGGGGCGCAAAGCCCGTCTGATCGTGCTCGTGCTGGTGCTGGCCATCATCGGCGGCGTGGCCTACGGGGCGTACTGGTCCGTCAGCACCGTGCGCGCCTCCTTCCCGCAGACCGACGGCTCGATCACGCTGAAGGGCCTGTCGGGGCCGGTCGACGTCAAGCGCGACAGCTACGGCATCCCGCAGATCTACGCCTCCTCCGACCAGGACCTGTTCATGGCGCAGGGCTACGTCCAGGCGCAGGACCGGTTCTACCAGATGGACGTGCGCCGTCACATGACCGCCGGACGCCTGTCCGAGATGTTCGGCAAGGGCCAGGTGGACAACGACGCGTTCCTGCGCACCATGGGCTGGGACCGGATCGCCAAGGAGGAGTACGACACCAAGCTGTCCGCGTCCACGAAGAAGTACCTCCAGGCCTATGCCAAGGGGGTCAACGCCTACCTGGCGGGCAAGGACGGCGCGGACATCTCCCTGGAGTACGCGGCCCTGGGCTTCACCAACGACTACAAGCCCGAGAAGTGGACCCCGGTCGACTCGGTCTCCTGGCTCAAGGCAATGGCCTGGGACCTGCGCGGCAACATGCAGGACGAGATCGACCGCGCCCTGATGACCAGCCGCCTGGGCCCCAAGGAGATCGCCGACCTGTATCCGGAGTACCCGTACAGCCGGAACAAGGCGATCGTCCAGGAGGGGCAGTACAACGAGCTCACCCACACGTTTGAGCAGGACGGCGGCAGGAGCGGCACATCCGGCAGCGGCACCTCCGGCTCCGCCGCGGGCACGGGTACGGGTACGGGTACCGGCACCGGCACGCCGGGCCTGCAGAGCCAGCTGTCCGGCCTCCAGAAGGTCCTGGGCGACCTGCCCACGGCCGTCGGTATCAACGGCGACGGCATCGGCTCCAACTCCTGGGTCGTCTCCGGCAAGCACACCATCACCGGCAAGCCGCTGCTCGCCAACGACCCCCACCTGTCGCCCTCGCTGCCGTCCGTCTGGTACCAGATGGGCCTGCACTGCCGCAGGATCTCCAGCAAGTGCCAGTACGACGTGACCGGCTACACCTTCGCCGGCATGCCCGGCGTGATCATCGGCCACAACCAGAACATCGCCTGGGGCATGACCAACTCCGGCGTCGACGTCACCGACCTCTACATGGAGAAGATCACCGGCGACGGCTACCAGTACGACGGCAAGGTGCTGCCCTTCAAGACCCGCGAGGAGACCATCAAGGTCGCCGGCGGAGGGTCCAAGAAGATCGTCGTCCGGCAGACCGAGGACGGGATGCCGCTGCTGTCCGACCGCAACGACGAGCTCGTGAAGGTCGGCAAGAAGGCCAGTGTCGACACCGCCGCACCCGACCGCGGCGACGGCTACGGCGTCGCGCTGCGCTGGACCGCGCTGGACCCGGGCACCACCATGGACGCCGTCTTCGCCATGAACAGAGCGACCGACTGGCACGACTTCCGCGAGGCCGCCGCCCACTTCGACGTGCCCTCGCAGAACCTGGTCTACGCCGACACCGACGGCCACATCGGCTACACGCTGCCGGGGAAGATCCCCACGCGCGCGAAGGGCGACGACGGCTCGATCCCGGCGCCGGGCTGGGACTCGAAGTACAAGTGGACCGGCTATATCCCGCAGGACGCGCTGCCCTACGAGTTCGACCCGGAGAGCGGCTACATCGTCACCGCCAACCAGGCCGTCATCGACCCGGACAAGTACCCCTACACGCTCACCACGGACTGGGGCTACGGCACCCGCAGCCAGCGCATCACCGACCTGATCCAGTCGAAGATCAAGGACGGCGGCAAGATCTCCCCGGACGACATGCGCCAGATGCAGCTCGACAACAGCAGCGAGATCGCCAAGCTGCTGGTGCCCACACTGCTGAAGATCGACACCGGGGACAAGGACGTCCGCCAGGCGCAGAAGCTCCTGGAGGGCTGGGACTACACCCAGGACGCCGACTCGGCGGCCGCCGCCTACTTCAACGCGGTCTGGCGCAACATCCTCAAGCTCGCCTTCGGCGACAAGCTGCCCAAGGAGCTGCGGGTCAAGGGCCAGTGCCTGCTCGTCGACCCGGTCAACACCACCGGACCGGTGGACGCGACCCAGAAGGTGCGCGAGTGCGGCGAGCGGGAGGCCGACCAGGCGCAGCCGGACGGCGGCGGCCGCTGGATCGAGGTGGTCCGCAACCTCATGAACGACCAGAAGAGCCACTGGTGGAAGACGCCCGAGCGGCTCACCCGCCCCGGCGCCGACAACCGCGACGACCTGTTCAAGCGCGCCATGATCGACGCTCGCTGGGAGCTGACCGCCCTGCTCGGCAAGGACATCGACACCTGGAACTGGGGCCGGCTGCACCGCCTGTTCCTGAAGAACCAGACCCTGGGCACCGACGGACCCGGCTTCCTGCAGTACGTCCTCAACCGCGGTCCGTGGAAGCTCAGCGGCGGCGAGGCCACGGTCAACGCGACCGGCTGGAACGCCGCCGGCGGCTACGGCGTCGTCTGGGTGCCGTCGATGCGGATGGTGGTCAACCTCGGCGACCTCGACAAGTCGAAGTGGATCAACCTCACCGGCGCCTCCGGGCACGCCTACAGCGCCCACTACGTCGACCAGACCGACAAGTGGGCCAAGGGCGAGCTGCTGGCCTGGTCCTTCACGGACAAGGCGGTCGACGGCAACACGAGCGACACGCTGGTGCTGAAGCCGTAAAGCCCCCGCTCTCCTGACGGAAAGGGGCCTCCACGCGCGCGCGGAGGCCCCTTTCGGCTCCTCTTCCGTCGGTCGGGGCGTCGTCCGTGACGCTCCGTCAGCGGAACCGCCGCACCCCCGACGGCGTCACCACCGCGTGCACCGGCCGGTCGTGCGGCTCGGCCGGGACCCGCTCGACGACCTCCGTGTCGTACAGCAGGACCACCAGTGCGGGATGCGCGTCCGCGCGGTCCAGGCGGGCGAGGACCCGGTCGTACGAGCCCCCGCCGCGCCCGAGCCGCATGCCGTGCGCGTCGACCGCCAGACCCGGCAGCAGCACCACGTCGGCGCCGGTCACGGCGGCCGGCCCGAGACGCTCGCCGGCGGGCTCGAACAAGGCCATCCGTCCGCCGTGCTGCACGCGCGCGAGGGAGCCCGCACCGCCGTACGTCCCCCAGTCCAGGTCGTTGTCGGGGAGCAGGGCCGGCAGCAGGACCGTGACGTCCCGCGCGCGCAGCGCGTCGAGCAGCGCGAGCGTGCCGGGTTCGCTCCCCACGGAGACGTACGCCGCCACCGTGCGCGCATGCGCCAGTTCGGGCAGTTCCAGTGCCTGCCCGGCCAGCGCGGCCGCCGTTTCCCGCACGTCATCCGCCGTCAACCTGTTCCTCACCGCGAGGAATTCCTGCCGCAACGCGCGCTTGTCAGGCTCGGCCGTACGTCCGATGTGACTCAAGGGTCGCCTCCCGTACCGTTCTAATTAGGCTCATATGAGAGCTAATGAACCGGAGCCGCAGATTCCCCGCAAAGGCACCGGATATGGTGGCGGGCATGACTCAGTCGCACCCTCGGATCAGCAAGGCTGTCATTCCCGCAGCGGGCCTCGGTACCCGGTTCCTGCCGGCCACCAAAGCCACTCCCAAGGAGATGCTGCCGGTCGTGGACAAGCCGGCGATCCAGTATGTGGTCGAAGAGGCCGTTGCCGCGGGTCTCGACGACGTCCTCATGGTCACGGGCCGCAACAAGCGCCCCCTGGAGGACCACTTCGACCGCAACTACGAGCTGGAGTCGGCCCTCGAGAAGAAGGGCGACGAGAACCGCCTCGCCAAGGTGCAGGAGTCCAGCGACCTCGCGACCATGCACTACGTCCGCCAGGGCGACCCCAGGGGCCTCGGCCACGCCGTGCTGTGCGCCGCCCCGCACGTCGGCCACGAGCCCTTCGCCGTGCTGCTCGGCGACGACCTGATCGACGCGCGCGACCCGCTGCTCAAGCGGATGATCGAGGTCCAGGAGCAGCACGCGGGCAGCGTCATCGCGCTCATGGAGGTCGCCCCCGAGCAGATCAACCTCTACGGCTGTGCCGTCGTCGACGCCACCGAGGACAGCGACGTCGTCAAGGTGAGCGGCCTGGTCGAGAAGCCCGACGCCGCGGACGCCCCGTCGAACTACGCGGTTATCGGCCGCTACGTCCTCGACCCGCACGTCTTCGGCATACTGCGCAGGACCGAGCCCGGCCGCGGCGGCGAGATCCAGCTCACCGACGCCCTCCAGCAACTCGCCGCCGACGAGAAGGTCGGCGGCCCGGTGCACGGCGTCGTCTTCAAGGGCCGCCGCTATGACACCGGCGACCGCGGCGACTACCTGCGTGCCATTGTCCGACTCGCGTGCGAACGTGAAGACCTGGGCCCGGACTTCCGGACCTGGCTTCGCAGTTACGTAGCCGAGGAGATGTAGCAACGTTGAGCAGCGCCGCGCCCCGCGCCACCGGCCAGGACCACTTTGGCCCGGACCACCTGTGGACGGTGGACGAGCACCTGGAGGACATCCTCGCCGCCGTCCGCCCCCTCGACCCCATCGAGCTGCAGCTGCTCGACGCCCAGGGCTGCGTCCTGGTCGACGACGTCACGGTGCCCCTCTCCCTGCCGCCGTTCGACAACAGCTCCATGGACGGGTACGCGGTGCGGGTCGCGGACGTCGCCGGCGCGAGCGAGGAGTTCCCGGCGGTCCTGGAGGTCGTCGGGGACGTCGCGGCGGGCTCGGCCGACGTGCTGCACGTCGGCCCCGGCCAGGCCGCCCGCATCATGACCGGCGCCCCGCTGCCGCCCGGCGCCGAGACCGTCGTGCCCGTGGAGTGGACCGATGGCGGCCTCGGCGAGGGCGCGGTCGCCGGGATGCGCGCCCGCAGCCTCGCCCCCGAGGCCGCCACCGGGCACGTGCACGTGTACCGGCCGGCCGAGACACGCGCGCACGTGCGCGCGCAGGGCAGTGACGTGAAGGCCGGCGACCGCGCCCTGGAAGCCGGTACGGTCCTCGGCCCGCCGCAGATCGGTCTGCTCGCCGCCATCGGCCGCGGCACCGTACGCGTGCGCCCGCGCCCGCGCGTGGTCGTCCTGTCCACCGGCAGCGAACTCGCCCAGCCCGACACCGACCTGCGCACCGGCCAGATCTACGACTCCAACAGCTTCGCCCTCACCGCCGCCGCCCGCGACGCCGGCGCCATCGCCTACCGGGTGGGCGCGGTCGCCGACGACGCCGAGACGTTGCGCTCCACCATCGAGGACCAGCTGGTGCGCGCCGACCTGATGGTCACCTCCGGCGGGGTCAGCGTCGGCGCGTACGACGTGGTCAAGGAGGCGCTCAGTCACGTCGGCGACGAGGACGAGGCCGGCAGCGGCGTCGAGTTCCGCAAGCTCGCCATGCAGCCCGGGAAGCCACAGGGCTTCGGCTCCATCGGCCCCGACCACACCCCGCTGCTGGCCCTGCCCGGCAACCCCGTCTCGTCGTACGTCTCCTTCGAGCTGTTCGTGCGCCCCGCGATCCGCACGCTCATGGGGCTGACGGACGTCCACCGGCCCCGCACCCGGGCCGCCCTGACCGCGGACAAGGCGCTGACCTCGCCGAAGGGCCGCAGACAGTTCCTGCGCGGCAGCTACGCCGACGGCGCGGTGAGGCCGGTCGGCGGGGCCGGGTCCCACCTGGTCGCGGCGCTCGCCCACGCCGACGCGCTGATCGTCGTACCCGAGGACGCCGAGTCCGTCGAGCCGGGCGCCGAGGTCGAGGTGGTCCTGCTCGGCTGAGAGCCCCTGGTTGGGGGTACCGTGTCGCGCACAGCAGGCCCATGCGCCGCACCGCGCCGGGCCCGGACCGGGAGCGCCACACGAGCATGAGTACCCAGGACTCAGGTACGCAGGACCGCCTCACGCACATCGACGATGCGGGCGCCGCCCGTATGGTCGACGTCTCCGGCAAGGACGTGACCGCGCGCACCGCCCGCGCCAGCGGACGCGTCCTGGTCTCGCCCCGCGTGGTCGAGCTGCTGCGCGGCGAGGGAGTCCCCAAGGGAGACGCCCTGGCCACCGCGCGGATCGCCGGGATCATGGGCGCCAAGCGCACCCCCGAGCTGATCCCGCTGTGTCACCCGTTGTCGGTGTCGGGTGTGAAACTGGACCTGTCGGTCGCGGACGACGCCGTGGAGATCCTCGCCACCGTCAAGACCACGGACCGCACGGGCGTCGAGATGGAGGCCCTCACCGCGGTCTCCGTCGCCGCGCTCACCGTGATCGACATGGTCAAGGCGGTCGACAAGGGAGCGGTCATCACGGACGTGCGGGTGGAGGAGAAGACGGGCGGCAAGTCGGGCGACTGGAGCCGGTCATGACGTACCGCGCTCTCGTCGTCACGGCCTCCAACCGGGCCGCCGCCGGGATCTACGAGGACAAGGGCGGCCCGCTGATCGCCGAGGGCCTGAAGAGGTTCGGCTTCTCGGTGGACGGGCCGCAGGTGGTCCCGGACGGCGACCCTGTGGAGGCCGCCCTGCGCGCCGGGGTCGACGCCGGGTACGACGCGATCGTCACCACCGGCGGCACGGGCATCTCGCCGACGGACCGCACGCCCGAGGCGACCCGTCGGGTGATCGACCACGAGGTGCCGGGCATCGCGGAGGCCATCCGGGCGCTCGGACGTCAGAAGGTGCCGACGGCCGCGCTCTCCCGGGGCCTGGCCGGAGTGGCCGGGCGCACACTGGTCATCAACCTGCCGGGTTCCAGCGGCGGGGTCAAGGACGGGCTGGCCGTCCTGGAGCCCCTGCTGACACACGCCGTCGACCAGATACGCGGCGGTGACCACCCCAGACCCGGCGCCAGTAGTGGGGGTGCGAGCTGAACAGCCCATCCTGGCCAGTCGAGCTGGTGGACTGCGACGTCGTCCTCCGGCCGATAAAGCTGCGCGACCAACGGGCCTGGCGCGAGGTCAACCGGCGCAACCGCGACTGGCTGCGGCCCTGGGAGGCCACCATCCCGCCGCCCGCGCCCGGCGGGCCGATGGCACACCGCCCCACCTACCGCCAGATGGTCCGCCACCTCAGGTCCGAGGCGAACGCGGGCCGGATGCTGCCGTTCGTGATCGAGTACCAGGGGCGGCTGGCCGGGCAGTTGACGGTCGCCGGAATCACCTGGGGCTCGATGTGCTCGGGCCATGTCGGCTACTGGGTGGACGAGGCGGTGGCCGGGCGCGGCGTGATGCCGGCGGCCGTGGCACTGGCCGTGGACCACTGTTTCCACACGGTCGGACTGCACCGCATCGAGGTCTGCATTCGCCCCGAGAACGGCCCGAGCCGGCGGGTCGTGGAGAAACTCGGATTCCGCGAGGAGGGCCTTCGGCCGCGTTATCTCCACATCGACGGAGCCTGGCGCGACCACCTCGTCTTCGCGCTCACCGCGGAAGAGGTGCCCGAAGGGTTGGTCAGGCGCTGGCACCGGGCACGCTCCCACCAGCAGCCGCACCACCAGCAGCCGCACCACCAGGCACGGAACCAGCCCCGCAATCCGGGAATCCCGCACAGCCCCGGAAATTGAATGGGTGTTCGAAATCGATCGGCCGGTGACCGTCTCGTGGCATTGAATTCACGGCTCGGGCGGTCCGTTGATCACATCGGTCACAAAAAAAGTTCGAAATATCAGCCAGATCGTGCGACACACCGGCTCAATTGGCGGATGGCCTCACGCAAACCCCTCTACCGTGTGAGGCGTGAGCAGCAGCGGCCTCATCTACGCAGTCATTGTCGGGGCCTGGGCCGCCTACTTGGTGCCGATGTGGCTCCGTAGGCAGGACGAGCTGAACGAGGCCCGTCCGACGGAACGCTTCAGTACCGCCATCCGGCTCTTGTCCGGACGAGCGGGCATGGAGCGCCGGTACGCCAAGGACCTGCGGGCGCGCTCCACCGACGAGGTGGAGTACGACGCCGAGGACCCGGACGCCGTCACCGACTCGGTGGACGTCCGGGCCTTCGCCATGTCCAAGACCCGACGGGAGACGCGGGCGACCGTACCGGCGGGGCAGGACCCCGAACGCCGGCAACCCGCACGCGAGCGGACGAAGCGACCGGAGCGGCCGGGCAATCCGGCGCCCGACCGCGACGCCCGGCAGGCGTCCGAGGGCGCCGCCCCGCCGGCCTCCGAAGCACAGGCAGCGCAGGCGTCGCCCGCGTCGCCGCCGCGCCAACGCATGCCTGCCGCCCGGCGGGCGCAGTCGGCACAGGCTGCCCAGGCCGCGCAGGCCGCCGCGGCGCGCGCCCGGCGCTCGAAGGTGCTCGCACGCCGCCGGCGTACCACGGTCGTGCTGTTCCTCGCCTTCACGCTCGGCGCGATCGTCGCCGCGGTCGGCGGGCTCGCGTTCCTGTGGGCGCCCGGCGTCCCGGCCGTGCTGCTCAGCGTCTATATCGCGTATCTGCGCTCCCAGGAGCGGCGCCGCTTCGCCTACCAGATGGACCGCCGCCGGGCCGAGGCCGCGGCCCAGCGGCTGCGGGAGCGCGACCGCCAGCCACGCCGCCGCGTGAGCACCGCCGCCACCGCCGACGCGGACGCCGACGAACCTGAAGGACCCGAGCAGGACACCGACCCCGGCCTGTCCGCGCTCGCCGCCGACCGGCGCGCACTCGTCGAGCAGACCGACCACGCCGAGTGGGTCGACCAGCAGCGCGAGCGGCAGCGCCGGCCCGGCCAGGGCGACAGCTGGGAGCCGGTCCCGGTGCCGCTGCCCACGTACGTCACCGCGCCCGTCGCCCCGCGCGCCACCCCCGACGTGGACCTCGGGGCGCCGGACACCTGGAGCTCGGCCCGGTCGAGCGCCGTCGCCCCCGACCGGGAGGGCGGCACCGGCTCCGCCGACGGTGCCGCACCACGGGAGAGCCGTACGGCCGGGACCGCCGAGGACAGGGACGACCCCGGCGGGCGCAGTGACGCCCTGCCGCACGCTCGCACACGCTCGCGCGGAGGGACCCCCTCGGCGGCCTCGGCCCGGCGGGCGCGCGAGCGGGGCCGTACCCCGCTGTTCGACCAGTACGAGGACGGCGACCGGCCCCGGGCCGCCAACGAGTAGCCGCCCCACCAGTGCCGCTCCCGGCGGCCGGCCCGGAACGGATTTCCAAGCAGGCGGATCGGGGTGCTAAAGTCTCACTCGTTGCAAGGGCCTGTGGCGCAGTCCGGTAGCGCACCTCGTTCGCATCGAGGGGGCCAGGGGTTCAAATCCCCTCAGGTCCACGCACATCAGAGCCCCGGTCGGTGATCACCGACCGGGGCTCTGACGTGTCGCTCAGCGGGACGCCGAGTAGGAGCGGGCCTCGGCGAGTGCGGTCTGGGTGGCTGTCAGGGGGTGAGGACGTCCTGGGCGGCTGCGCGAAGGGCGGACTCGTCCGGGATGGCGGACTGTCCGTCGGGCAGGTGGAAAATGAGTCGGTGCGGTGTGGCGACGCGCTGTAGCGTCGCGGCGTCCCCTACACCAGCGCCCTCAGGGAGCCGCGCGCCATGCCCCTCGTCCCCGCCGACCCGACCGTGCTGCACCCGATGCCCGAGCAGCCGCGGGTCGTGCTGCTCAAGCCACTGGTGCGGTCACCGCTGATCGAGGTCGGGGAGTTCTCGTACTACGACGATCCGGACGACCCCACCGCCTTCGAGACACGGAACGTGCTGTACCACTACGGCCCGGAGAAGCTGGTCATCGGCAGGTTCTGCGCGCTGGGCGAGGGGACACGGTTCATCATGAACGGTGCCAACCACCGGATGGACGGGCCGTCGACGTTCCCCTTCCCGATCATGGGCGGGTCCTGGGCCGAGCACTTCGGCTTGATCACCGGGCTGCCCGGCCGCGGTGACACGGTGGTCGGCCATGACGTGTGGTTCGGGTACCGGACCCTGGTGATGCCCGGCGTCCGTATCGGCCACGGCGCGGTCATCGCCTCCGGTTCGGTCGTCGTCGACGACGTCCCCGACTACGGCATCGTCGGCGGCAACCCGGCCCGGCTCCTCCGGCGCCGCTTCGACGACGAGGACATCGCCCGCCTGCGGGCCCTGGCCTGGTGGGACTGGCCCGTCGAGCACATCACCGCGCACATTCCCACGATCATGGCCGGGAACATCGACGAACTGGAGGCTGTCGCGCCGGCCGGCTGAGCCACTCACGCGCGTGGGCCGGCTGACCATGCGGCGGCTCGCCGAGCGTCTCGGCACCGGCTCCACCACGCTGTACTGGCATGTGAAGACCAAGGACGACGTGCTCGACCTCGCCCTGGACGCGATCTTCCACGACGTGCCGGTCCCTCGGGGCGGCGGCGACTGGTGCCGCGACGTCACCGCTCTGCTCACCGGCTGGCGCGCCGCGCTGCTTGCTCACCCCTGGTCGGCGGCGCTGCTCAGCCGCCCCATGCTCGGCCCCAACGTGCTCGCCCGCAGCGAGTTCCTGTACGCCACCCTGCGCGCCGCCGGCATCACCGGCCCGCATCTGACCGCCGCGGCGTACGGGCTGTCCAACTACGTCATCGGCTCGGCCCTGATGCAGGCCACCTGGCAGCCCGGCGACGACGACGCGGCCCAGCGGGCCGCCCAGGAACACGTGCAGGCCGGCGCCGACCGCTATCCGACGCTCGCCGCGCACGGTCCCTTCACGGGCGGCGACTGGGACACGACCTTCACCCTCGGGCTGACCTACCTCCTCGACGGCATCCTGGCCAACGCCGTCGGGTGAGCCGTCACAGCGGCTTGGCGAAGCAGCGACTCGAGTCGTAGTGGCGGTAGTGGCCGAACTTGGCGCACGGCTCGTAGCCGCTGGAGGTGTACAGGGCGATCGCCTCCGGCTGCTCGGTGCCGGTCTCCAGGACCATGCGGAGACGGCCGGCCGCGCGGGCGTCGCCCTCCAGGGCGGCCAGGACGCGCCGGGCCAGGCCCCGGCCGCGCACCTGCTCGATCACGAACATCCGCTTCAGTTCGGCGTCGCCGTCCAGGTTGCCCTCGCCGTTGGTGTCCTGCGCGCGCCAGCCGCCGCTGGCGACCGGGGCGCCCTGCTCGTCGTACGCGATCAGGTACAGGCCGTTCGGCGGCTCGAAGTCCGCCGCGTCCAGGGGTGTCGCGTCGCCGTCGTCGCCGTAGCGGATCTGGTACTCGACCTGGACCAGGTCGTTCAGCTTGACGGCGTCGGGATGGTCGAAGGGCACGCGGCGTATGTCCATGTCAGTCAAGATAAATCAGTGCGCAGAACTGACTGCAGTCCGTTCGGGACAGTGGCCATCAGGCGGCGGTCGGGATGCCCGGTCTGTTGAATTACGTGAGATTCACCCGATTTCACGGAGATGACCTATTAAGGAATCCTTAACGAAGCGCCCTCCATGAGTAAAGTCGCCATTGCGTATGCATGTCCTCGCTGGTAGCGTCCCCCTTGCGATGATCAAGCAATTGCCTGACCAGTAATTGCCGAACATAGGGAATTTCTGCCCGCCTGCGCAAAAGCAGCCCGCCATGATCGCGTCATACGAGAAGTGCCAGGCAGTGAGCGATCTCAAGAAGTGCGCCCCCTTTAACGCGAGGATGCGGTGGACGGATATCAAAATGAAGGGCGTGATATACACATGCACAGCAATCGGGGGCTGACCGGTCGCCGCGGCCTGGGCTATGGGGAGCGATTCTCGTTCTCTATTGCGCTGGTCCTGGTGAGCCTGCTATGGATCACGCAGGACATGGCCCTATGGGCAACCATACTGTGTGGGGCTGGTGCAGTTGGGGGAGCGCTGGGAGTGCTCTACTTTGGATGGCGCTACATTCGCGCACGCGGGGATTCGCACTGAGATTTTCTCTGCGAAATCCACGTGAAGTGGGTTAAGGGCCGCGCCTGAGTGCACAGCGGGACTCCAGCCGATGTCAGTGTCCATCCCGTGTGGGAGCCGGACCCATGGGAGGTGAGCGACGCCGGGTAGCGTGCTGCCCGATTGAAAAGGGTGAGCGTTTTGCTGTCAGTGACCTCTGTGAATGTGAACGGCCTGCGTGCCGCCGCGAAGAAGGGCTTCGTGGAGTGGCTCGCGGGTGCCGAAGCCGACGTGCTGTGTCTGCAGGAGGTGCGCGCCGAGCCGCAGCAGCTGCCTGAGCACGTTCGTACGCCCGACGGCTGGCATGTCGTGCATGCCCCGGCCGCCGCCAAGGGGCGCGCCGGCGTCTCCCTCTACTCCCGCCGCGAACCCGACCGCGTCCAGGTCGGCTTCGGCTCGGCCGAGTTCGACGACAGCGGCCGGTACGTCGAGGTGGACCTGCCGGGGGTCACGGTCGCCTCCCTCTACCTCCCCTCCGGCGAGGTCGGCACCGAGCGGCAGGACGAGAAGGTCCGCTTCATGGACGAGTTCCTCGCCCACCTCAAGGCCCTGCGCGAACGCGCCGCCGCCGACGGCCGCGAGGTCCTCGTCTGCGGCGACTGGAACATCGCCCACCAGCAGGCCGACCTGAAGAACTGGCGCGGCAACACCAAGAACTCCGGTTTCCTGCCGGAGGAGAGGGAGTGGCTGAGCCGCGTCTTCGACCCGGCGGACGGCGGTTACGCCGACGTCGTACGGGCGCTGCATCCCGACGTGGACGGGCCCTACAGCTGGTGGTCGTACCGGGGCCGGGCGTTCGACAACGACACGGGATGGCGCATCGACTATCACGTGGCGACCGCCGGGCTCGCCGCGAAGGCGGTCAAGGGCCTGGTGGAGCGGGCCGCCACGCACGCGGAGCGCTGGTCGGACCACGCGCCGGTGACGGTGGTCTACGACCGGTAGTCACTGCTCCCTGCGCATCCGCCGGTCCAGGGCCAGGGACAGTTCCGCCTCCACCACGCTGCGGGCCAGCGGGCGCAGGCGCGGCAGGGACTGCTCGTCGGCGTGGTGCGGGACCAGGTCGGTGAAGAGCCCGGCGAGGGCATCGGCGTGTTCGCGGACGTGGCGCGCGGCGCGCAGGACGTCCGCGAGCGGGATGCCCTCGCGGACGAGGGTCGCCGAGACGTCCAGGAGGCGGCGGCTGACGTGGACGATCTCGCCGCCGTCGGTGCCGAGGTAGCCGAGTTCCAGGGCGGCGGCCAGGTTCTCCGGGGTCGCCTGGTCGCCGAAGACGTCGGCCAGCGCCTCGGGGGTGAGACGGACCGGGGTCTCCTCGGTCGGGGCGGTCAGGCCCAGCAGGTCGCGGACGTCGCGGCCGTGGTCGAAGGCCTCGGCGAGTTCGGCGATGCCGCTCAGCGTGTGGCCGCGCTCCAGCAGCGCGGAGATGGTGCGCAGGCGGGCCAGGTGCGTGTCGTCGTACCAGGCGATACGGCCCTCGCGGCGCGGTGGCTGGATCAGCCCCCGTTCGCGGTAGAAGCGCAGGGTGCGCACCGTGATCCCGGCCTTCTTCGCCAGCTCCTCCATGCGGTATTCACGCTTCTCTCCCACGCCCGAACCCTATGTCGTAGTGCCGGTGCCCGCGGCGGTGGCCGCTGATGCAAACGTCCTCCGCCCGCCCCCTACCCATCGGTAAGGAGCTGTCCTACTCTCCCATTGCGCCAGTGTTCACTGGCATGGTTCCGGGCGCTCGATGGAGGCGTTGGCATGACCGAACACGAGCATGTGCGGGTGGCGGTGGTCGGGTCGGGGTTCGGCGGACTCGGGGCCGCCGTGCGGCTGAGACGGGAGGGGATCACCGACTTCGTCGTGCTGGAGCGGGCCGGGCGCGTCGGCGGCACCTGGCGGGACAACAGCTATCCGGGGTGCACGTGCGACGTGCCCTCGCATCTGTACTCGTTCTCCTTCGCGCCCAACCCCGACTGGCCGCGCACCTTCTCCGGGCAGGAGCACATTCGCGCCTACCTGGAGCATGTGACGGACGTGTACGGGCTGCGCCCGCACATCCGCCTCGGTTCCGAGGTCAAGCGGATGACCTGGGACGGGGAGCGATTGCACTGGTTCGTCGAGACGAGCAGCGGGGCGCTCACCGCGGATGTCGTCGTCTCCGCCACCGGGCCGCTGTCCGATCCGAAAATCCCCGACATCCCCGGGCTGGACTCCTTTCCCGGCAAGGTGTTCCACTCCGCCCGCTGGGACCACGGCTACGACCTGCGCGGCAAGCGCGTCGCGATGGTCGGCACCGGCGCCTCCGCCATCCAGATCGTGCCGGCCGTCCAGCCGGCGGTCTCCCGGCTGACCCTGTTCCAGCGCACGCCTGCGTGGGTCATGCCCCGCGTCGACCGGGCGATCAGTGGCCCCGAACGCTGGGTCCATCGCCAACTGCCCTTCACCTCGCAACTGCGCCGCTCACTGGTGTGGGGCATCCGGGAGTTGCAGGTCCAGGCGTTCACCAAGCACCCCGGTGAGCTGCGGCTCGTCGAGCAGCTGGCGCGGCGCAACATGGCCCGCGCCATCAAGGACCCGGCCCTGCGCGCCAAGCTCACTCCCGGCTACCGCATCGGCTGCAAGCGGATCCTGCTGTCCAGCGACTACTACCCGGCGCTCGCGAGGCCGAATGTGGACGTCGTCGCGAGCGGCCTCGCGGAGGTCCGCGGGGCGACCGTCGTCGCCGCCGACGGCAGCGAGGCCGAGGTGGACGCGATCGTCTTCGGTACCGGCTTCCACGTCACGGACCTGCCCATCGCCGAGCGGGTCGTCGGCACGAACGGCAGGACGCTCGCCCAGGCCTGGGCGGACAGCGGCATGCAGTCGCTGCGCGGCGCCTGTGCCGCCGGATTCCCCAACTGGATGACGGTCATCGGACCCAACACCGGCCTCGGGAACTCCTCCATGATCCTGATGATCGAGTCCCAGCTGAACTACCTGGCCGACTTCCTCCGACAGCTCCACGTGCTCGGCGGCCGGGTCGCCCTCGACGCCCGCGCCGACGCCGTACGGGCCTGGAACGACCGGGTGCAGCAGCGCATGAAGCGCACGGTGTGGAACACGGGCGGCTGCACCAGCTGGTACCAGGACGCCCACGGCCGCAACACCACCCTCTGGCCCGGTACGACGGCCGAGTTCCGGCGGGCGACACGGCACGTGGACCTCACGGAGTACGACGTGCTGCGCGTCCCGGCCCGCCGGCCCGTGGAGGTGTCCGCGTGAGCCGCCTCCTGCACGTGGCGTCCGGCCCGTACGCCCCGCCCGTCCCCGCCCGCGAACTGACCGCAGTCTCCGCCGACGGCGCCCGGCTGCACGTCGAGGTGCACGGACCCGAGAGCGCGCCGCCCGTCGTCCTCGTCCACGGGTGGACCTGCTCGACCGCCTTCTGGGCGGCGCAGATCCGCGACCTCGCCGCCGACCACCGGGTGATCGCCTACGACCAGCGCGGCCACGGACGCAGCCCGGCCAGCTCGGCGTGCGGCACCGACGTCCTCGCCGACGACCTCGAAGCCGTACTGAAGGCCACCCTCGCGCCGGGGGAGAAGGCCGTGATCGCCGGGCACTCCATGGGCGGGATGACGGTACTGGCGGCGACCGGGAGGCCGGCCCTGCGCGAGCACGCGGCGGCGGTTGTGCTGTGCAGCACGGGCAGTTCGCGCCTGGTCGCCGAGTCGACCGTCGTACCGATCCGCCCCGGCCCGCTGCGGACCTGGCTGACCCGGCGCATCCTGGGCTCACGCGCGCCGCTCGGGCCGGTCACGCCGCTCGCCCGCCGGATCCTGAAGTACGGGACCATGGGCCCCGGTTCGGCCCCGCACATGATCGAGGCGTGCGCGCGGATCGTGCACGCCTGCCCGCGCCGGGTGCGCCGTGCCTGGTCGCACGTGCTCGACCTGCTCGATCTCGACCACGGCGTACGGCAGTTGGCGGCACCGACGGCCGTGCTCGTCGGCACGGCGGACCGGCTGACGCCGCCGGTGCACTCTCGCGCGCTGGCCGCGGCGCTGCCGCACTGCGTAGGGCTCACCGAGCTGACCGGCATGGGGCACATGACGCCGGTCGAGGCGCCCGAGCTGGTGAGCGCACGCATACGGCAACTCGTCGGCACGTACGCGCACGTGAAGGAGGGCGCATGAGTTTCCTGAGTCAACCTCTATGCCGCCTGGGGCGTGTCCCTGAAGCCGATCAGACGGCCTCGGCCCGGCGGGGCTGGCGGAACTCACGCTGGCCGTCGAACGGCTCGCATCACTGGCCATGCACCCACCGGGACCGAGAGGTCACAACCCTACTCGTGAGGGCTGCAGAAGGGATGGTCCTCTAATGAGCAGGGCGGGCCTCGAAGGGCAGGTCGCGGTCGTCACCGGGGCGGCGCGTGGCGTGGGCGAGCTGCTCGCCCGCAAGCTGTCGGCGCGCGGGGTGAAGGTGGCGCTGGTGGGCCTGGAGCCGGATGCGCTGGCGCAGGTCTCCGGGCGGCTGCCCAGCGACAGCGACCACTGGTACGCCGACGTCACCGACCACGAGGCGATGTCCCGGGTCGCGCGGGAGGTGAAGGAACGGTTCGGGAAGGTCGACATCGTCGTCGCGAACGCCGGTGTGGCGACCGGCGGGCCGTTCGCCGACTCCGATCCGGAGACCTGGCGGCGGGTGATCGAGGTCAACCTGATCGGGTCGGCGGTGACCGCGCGGGCGTTTCTGCCGGTGCTGATGGAGAGCCGGGGTTATCTGCTGCAGATCGCCTCGCTCGCGGCCATCGCTCCGGCGCCGTTGATGACCGCGTACTGCGCGTCCAAGTCGGGCGTGGAGGCGTACGCGCACAGTCTGCGGGCGGAGGTCGGGTACAAGGGCGTGAAGGTGGGCGTCGGGTACCTGTCGTGGACCGACACGGACATGGTGCGCGGGGCCGATCAGGACGACGTGATGCGGGAGTTGAGGCAGCGGCTGCGGTGGCCGTCCAACAAGACGTATCCGCTGGGGCCCGCGGTGGACCGGATCGTGGCCGGGATCGAGCGGCGGTCGGGTCATGTGTACGGGCAGTGGTGGCTGCGGGGGATGCAGGGCGTGCGCGGGTATCTGCCGGCCGTCATCGGGACTGTGGGGCAGCGGGAGGTGAAGCGGTTCGCGTCCCGGCTGGAGGGAATGCGGACGGGGCTCGTGGGGGCGGGCGGGGTGGCCGACGAGCGGCACTGTGCTACTCAACGTGACTGATCGACATGCGGAGGGTGATTGCTCGTGTGAATCTGGACGGGCCAGATTCCCTCACCCCCACGGGAGTGAACCCACATGGGTATGAAGGACCAGTTCCAGGACAAGTCCGAGCGGATGCAGCAGCAGGCCAAGGAGAAGATGGAGCAGGCCAAGGAGCAGCTCCAGCAGCGTGGCCAGCGTGGGCAGCAGCGGGACGAGACGGAGACGGAGCGGGAGCGGCTGCGGCGCGAGGAAGAGGAGCGCCTCAACGAGGACTACGACGTGTAGCCGCTGGCTCTGCCTGAGCCGGTGAACGCGGGGTGCCCTGTGGTTCGGGGTGCCCCGCGTTCGGGTTGCCGGCTTGTCGCGCAGTTCCCCGCGCCCCTGGGGAATGGGCGCTGCCCCTTGTCAGTTCCTCGGCGGCAATTTTGGCCTTGAGTGGTCTGGTGCGTCGCTGTACGTCGGTGGGGTTGCCGGGGGTGTGGTGGTGTCCAGGAGGTGCAGGGCCAGTTGGACTGCGTCTGTGAGTTGGACGTGGCGGCCCTCTGCCCAGTCCAGAGGGGTGCGCAGGGCCTCTACGTCGGGGGTGACGCCCTTGTTCTCGATGGACCAGCCGTATGCGTCGAACCAGGCCGCGTTCATGGGGACCGTGATGACCGTGCCGTCGCCCAGGCGGTGACGGCCCGTCATGCCGACGACGCCGCCCCAGGTGCGCTGGCCGACCACCGGGCCCAGCTTGAGCAGCTTGAACGCGGCCGTGATCATGTCGCCGTCGGAGGAGGTCGCCTCGTCGGCCAGGGCGAGGATGGGGCCACGGGGGGCGTTCGAGGTGTACGAGACCGGCTGGGCGTTGCGTGTGAGGTCCCAGCCCAGGATCGTGCGGGTCAGCTTCTCGATGACGAGCTCGCTGATGTGGCCGCCCGCGTTGCCGCGTACGTCGACGATGAGGGCCGGGCGGGAGACCTCCATGCGCAGGTCGCGGTTGAACTGGGCCCAGCCCGAGCCGCCCATGTCCGGGATGTGCAGGTAGCCGCAGCGGCCGCCGCTCAACTCCCGTACGACCGCCCGGCGTTTGGCCACCCAGTCCTGGTAGCGCAGCGGCCGCTCGTCGGACAGCGGGACGACGGCGACCCGGCGGGGCGGGCCCTCGCCCTCGGCCGGACCAGAAGGGCCCGAAGGGCCTTCCTCGGAAGGGCGGTGGTGGGCGACGGGTTGGGCGAAGGTCAGCTCCACCGTCGTACCGCCCGCGCCCGCCAGCAGCGGATACGGCCCCGCCACCGGATCCACCGGGCGGCCGTCCACGTGGGTCAGCACCGCGCCCTCGCGGATGCCCGTGCCGGCGAGCGGGGAGCGGGCCTTGGAGTCGGAGGAGTCGCCGGGGAGAATGCGTTTGACTGTCCAGCCGTCGTCCCGGTGGACGAAGTTGGCGCCCAGCAGGCCCTGCCGGCGCTGGTAGTGCGGCGGCCCCTCGTTGCACCGCGCGGACGCGACGTACGCGTGCGAGGTGCCCAGCTCGCCCAGGACCTCGCGCAGCAGGTCCGCGAACTCGTCGGGGGAGGCGACCCGTTCGACCAGCGGGCGGTACTGGCCGAGGACCGCGTCCCAGTCGATGCCGCACATCCCCGGCTCCCAGAAGTACGCCCGGATCAACCGGCCCGCCTCCTCGTACGCCTGGCGCCACTCGGCGGCCGGGTCGACCTCGTGCAGGATGCGGCGCAGGTCGATCCAGGTCGTGGTGTCGCTGTCGCCGGGCTCCGTGGACGGCACCGCCCTCAGGTCGCCCTCGTCGACCACGACCAGGCGGCTGCCGTCGCCGCTGACCGCGAAGAAGTCCAGGTCGCCGACGAGTTCGGACTTCTTCACCTTGGCGAGGTTGAAGTACTCCAGGGTCGGCCGCTCGCTGGGGTCGTCGGGGTTGGCGAACGTCTCGCCGAGCGCCCCCGAGATCGGCCAGCGCAGCCAGACCAGCCCGCCGCCCGCGACCGGACACAGCGCCGAGTACTTGGAGGCGGTGACCGGGAACGGCGTCACCCGGCTCTCCAGACCCTCGATCTCGACGGTCACCGCGTTGCCGTCGTCCGGCTCGTCCTCCATGGGGTCCAGGCCGCTGGCGACCGGACGGCCCTCCGGGTTCAGCGCGAAGGGGGAGGGCGTGGCCGAGGACAGGGGCACCAGGTAGGGGCGGCAGCCGAGCGGAAAGGACAGGTCGCCGGTGTGCACGTCGTACACCGGGTCGAAGCCGCGCCAGGAGAGGAAGGCCAGGTAGCGGCCGTCCCGGGTGAACACCGGGTTCTCGTCCTCGAAGCGGCCGTTGGTGACGTCGACGATCAGGTGGGCCGCATCTGCCGCACCGGCGATTCGCGCCATCTTGATCTGCCGCAGCGAGCGGCCGATGCCCGGGTGCGACCAGGTCAGCCACGTCCCGTCCGGCGAGAAGGCCAGGTCCCTCACGGGCCCGTTGATCGAGCGGATCAGCTCGGTGACCTCGCCGTCCGAGTCCTCGGTCCCCGCGGCGGTGGCCGCATCATCGGGCACAGTGAGGAGGAGCAGCCGTCCGTCGTGTGCGGCGAGGGCGAGGCGTTCGCCCTGCGGGTCGGAGACCATCTCCAGGACCCGGCCCAGCCGACCGGAGGCCAGCCTGCGCGGTGCGCGGTCGCCGGTCGCGCGTGGCAGGTAGGCGATCTCGACGGCGTCCTCGCCCTCCGCGTCCGTCACGTACGCGATCTGCCCGCCCGAGCCGAGCATCTCCGGCATCCGGACCCGTACGCCCGGGGTGTCGGTGAGGGTGCGGGCGGGGCCGTCCCGGTGGGTGAGCCAGTACAGGCTGCCGCGTACGACGACGGCGCTCGCCCGCCCCGTCTCGTCGACCGAGATGCCGTCCACGTGCTGGGCCGCGGGCACCTGGTAGCGGCGGCGGCCCGCGCGCGGCCCGCTGAGCCGTACGTCGAGACGGCGGGGCGCCGAGTCCGCCGCCAGGTCGTCCACGATCCACAGGTCACCGGCGCACTGGTACACCACCCGTGTGCCGTCGCTGGAGGCGTGCCGGGCGTAGAAGGCGTCATGGTCGGTGTGCCGGCGCAGGCCGGAGCCGTCGTGGGCGCACGAGTAGAGGTTGCCGACGCCCTCGTGGTCGGAGAGGAACGCGATCCGGCCGCCGACGAACATGGGGGAGTGCAGGTGGCCGCCGATGCCGGGCAGCAGCCGCTCGCCGTGCAGCCAGAGCCGGCCCGTGGCGCCGCCCCGGTAGCGCTTCCAGGCGGCCGGTTCATGCGGCGGGGTGCCGGTGAGCAGCAGGGTCCTGCGCTCGCCGTCGATGTCGGCGACCTGGATGTCGGAGACCGGGCCCCAGGGCAGCTTGCGGCCGGGGTCGCCGTCGGGGGAGAGCTTGTACGCCCAGGTGAAGTAGGAGAACGGCTCGCCGTGCGAGGCCACGGCGAGGATGTCGGCGTTTCCTTCCCCGTCGGGGGGCGTCCAGCCGCACACCTGCGTGTCGGGGCTGCCCCAGTGGCTGAGCCGGCGCCCCGGACCGCCGTCCACCGGCACCAGGTGGACCTCCGGGACCACGCTGCGCCAGCTCGTGTACGCGATCTGGCGGCCGTCGGGCGAGAAGCGGGGGTGGCCGGTCTTGGTGCGGTCGACGGTCAGCCGCCAGGCGCGGCCGGGACCGTCGAGGGACGCGAGCCAGAGGTCGTCCTCGGCCACGAAGCACAGCAGATCGCCATGGAGGTGGGGCAGGCGCAAATAGCTCACCTCCCCATGCTTTTCCGGGGGGTGAAGCGGGGCAAGTCGTGATGCACCCCGGTCGTGACCGGGAACACAGCCAGACTGCGAACGAAACCGTTTCGTTCCGCTCGGGCGTGCGCTACCTTCGTCGTGTACGAAACCGTGTCGTTCGGAGTGGGAAAGGTGGGCGAGACATGACTGAGGTAGTAACGACGCGTCGCAGTCGGATCACCCCCGAGCGCGAGGCCGAGCTGTACGAGGCCGTGCTCGACCTGCTCCGGGAAGTCGGCTACGACGCCCTCACCATGGACGCCGTGGCCGCCCGCACCCGGTCCAGCAAGGCGACGCTGTACCGCCAGTGGGGCGGCAAGCCGGAGCTGGTCGCGAAGGCGATCCGGCACAACAAGCCGGGCATCATCTCCGACGTCGACACCGGGTCCCTGCGGGGCGACCTCCACGCCCTCACGTCACGCGAGGACGACTGCACCATGCAGCAGAACGCCGCGCTGATGCGGGGTCTGTTCATGGCCGTGCACGGCAACCCGGATCTCCTCCAGGCCTTCAAGGAACTGCTCATCGAGCCGGAGATGGAGGAGTTCCACCGGGTGGTGCGGCGGGCCGTCGAGCGCGGCGAGGTCCGCGCCGACTGCCCGGCGCTGGACTACGTGGTGCACATGCTGGTCGGCGCCTTCGCCACCCGCACGCTGATCGACGACCAGCCGCCGACGCAGGCCTTCCTCGCCTCGTACATCGACGCCGTGGTCCTCCCCGCCCTCGGCGTCCCCACTCACTGACGAATCTCCCCAGCGGCCCACCACCTGACGTCACCGCTCACGTCGTCGGGCTGATCACCCCTGCCCTGAAGACCCACGACCTGACCGGGAGTACGCCCTCGTGGCCACGTTCCTCTACAAACTCGGCCGGCTCGCGTTCCGGCGACGGCACTTCGTTGCCCTGATATGGGTGGCGCTGCTGACCCTCGCGGGCGTCGGCGCGGCCAGTGCGCCCAGCGCCGGCTCCACCTCGTTCTCGATCCCCGGCACGGAGGCCCAGAAGGCCTTCGACCTGCTGGAACAGCGCTTCCCCGGCAGCAGTGCCGACGGCGCGACCGCACGCGTCGTCTTCAAGGCGCCGAGCGGCGAGAAGATGACCGACCCCGGCAACAAGGCGACCGTCGAGGAGACGGTCAAGGAACTGTCCGACGGCTCCGAGGTCGCCTCCGTCACCAACCCGTACCAGGCCAACGGCATCAGCAAGGACGGCACGATCGCGTACGCGTCGGTGTCGTACAAGGTCTCAGGCATGGAACTGGACGACGCCTCCAGGGACGCCCTGGAAGCGGCCGGGAAGGAGGCGCAGAAGTCCGGGCTGACCGTCGAGGTCGGCGGTGACGCGCTCAGGGCCACTCCGCACACCGGAACCGCCGAGATCATCGGTATCGCGGTCGCCGCGGTCGTCCTCGTCATCACCTTCGGCTCGCTGCTGGCGGCCGGGCTGCCGCTGCTGACGGCGATCATCGGCGTCGGCATCGGCGTGTCCGCCGTCACGGCCCTGGCCAGCACGCTCGACCTGGGCTCCACCACCTCCACCCTGGCTTCGATGATCGGCCTGGCGGTCGGTATCGACTACGCCCTGTTCGTCGTCTCCCGCTACCGGGGTGAGCTGGCCGAGGGCCGGGACCGTGAGGAGGCGGCCGGCCGGGCCGTCGGCACCGCGGGCTCGGCGGTGGTCTTCGCGGGCCTGACGGTGTGATCGCCCTGATGGGCCTGTCCGTCGTCAACATCCCGATGCTGACGAAGATGGGCATAGCGGCGGCGGGCACGGTGGCCATCGCGGTCCTCATCGCGCTGACCATGATCCCCGCGCTGCTCGGCTACGCGCCGGACGGCGGGCGCCAACAAGGGTCTGCAGGAGTCCGACGGCAAGTGCTAGTCGCGTCGGTGCCGCGGCGGACTAGGGCCAATGCCGTGTAGTTAGGGCTTGCCGGGAAACAAGCCGTGGCTTCGGGCCTTGGTCCTCGTTGTTGTGGTATGGGGAGACC
>NZ_JACTVI010000079.1:0-37008 GCF_014495685.1 Streptomyces sp. TRM68367
CAGAACAGCGGGAAGACAACCCAGCAGGGCGTCAGTCAGTGGCTGGGCCACGATCACCGGAACCTGAGTATCAGCATCAATGTCAGTGGCGGCTGGCACGATGGCGAAATGGCCCGCTTTCTGCGCCCGTTGCTCCGGGGGACGACGTACACGCGCCTGCTGCACCTGTGGGTGCCGACGCTGGTCGTCGGCACGTGGATGTGGGTCAACATGGCGTGGTGGTGGATGCCGGCCGCCGCGCTGATGCCCCTCGGGCTGGTTCCCACCGTGCGGCGGGGCGAGGGCGTGCAGGCGCGGCTGCTGCTGACGCCGGGCCAGCCGGACTCGGGGATCTCAGTGAGGCCCTCGGCGACCTGGCGCGACTGGCTGCGGACGGTGCTGTGGCTGGAAGTGCGCATGGCCCTTGGCGCATTGACCGCGTACAGCTGCGTCTGGCTGCCGGTCCTGTCCATCGAGCTGGCCTCGACCGCCTGGGGGCGCAGCGGCGGCGACATCCCCTGGTTGCAGGACGCCCACGGGGCGTTCGCCGTCCTGGCACCCCTCCCTCTGGTCGCGCTGTACGGCGTCGTGGTCGGCCTCGGGGAGCTGGTCACGGTGCTCGCCCGCCGGCTCCTCGGCCCCTCCCCCGCCGAACGGCTCGCCGCCCTGGAGGAACGCACCGACCAGCTTCTGGAGCGCAACCGCATCGCGCGCGAACTGCACGACTCGATCGGGCACGCGCTCACCGTGGCCGTCGTGCAGGCGGGCGCCGCACGGACGGCGGGCGACCCGGCGTTCACCGGCCGGGCCCTGGACGCCATCGAGGAGACCGGCCGGGCGGCCCTGGAGGACCTGGAGCGGGTGCTCGGCGTGCTGCGCGAGGCGGAGCGGCCGGTGCGCGGCCGCCCCACGCTCGTCGACTCCGACAAGTTGCTGGAGTCGGCGCGCGTCTCCGGTGCGAAGGCCGACGCCGAGCTGACCGGCCCGCTGGACCGGGTGCCCGGCCCGGTCTCCCGCGAGGGCTACCGAATACTCCAGGAAGCCCTCACGAACGTGCTGCGGCACGCGGGCCCCGTCCCGGTGCGGGTCCGCATCGGCGTCACGGACGCCACGCTCGTACTGGAGGTCCGCAATCCGCTCCC
Organism: Streptomyces sp. TRM68367; assembly: GCF_014495685.1. GTDB lineage: Bacteria > Actinomycetota > Actinomycetes > Streptomycetales > Streptomycetaceae > Streptomyces. The sequence continues at coordinate 1,122 of NZ_JACTVI010000079.1, forward strand.
CGCCGGCCTGTCCGGACCCGGCCGGGGCAGCGGGCTGCCCGGCATACGCGAGCGTGCGGCCCTGCTCGGCGGGCGCGCCCGCACCGGTCCCGACGACGGTGACTGGCAGGTGCACGTCCAACTGCCGCTGCGCTGATCTACGCTGGCCGGATGCCGGTCACCGTTCTCCTCGTCGACGACGAACCCCTGGTACGCGCGGGTCTGCGGGCCGTGCTGGAGGCGCAGCGGGACATCGAGGTCGTCGGGGAGGCGGCCGACGGGGCGGCGGTGATCCCGCTCGTGCGGCAGCTGCGGCCCGACGTCGTCGCCATGGACGTACGGATGCCGCTCCTGGACGGCATCGAGGCCACGCGCGCGGTGCTGCGGACCGTCGACGAGCCGCCGAAGATCCTCGTGGTGACCACCTTCGAGAAGGACGAGTACGTGTACGAGGCGCTGCGCGCGGGTGCCGACGGGTTTTCCTGCTGAAGCGGGCCCGGCCTGCCGAGATCGTGCACGCGGTACGGCTGGTCGCCGAGGGCGAGTCGCTGCTGTTCCCGGCGTCGGTGCGGCAGCTGGCCGCCGAGTACGGCGACGACGGCGGCAACCGCGCGGCCCGTGTGCTGGAGCGGGCCCGGCTGACCGAGCGGGAGGCCGGGGTGCTGCGGCTGATGGCGCGCGGGCTGTCGAACGCGGAGATCGCCGCCCGGCTGGTCGTGGGTACGGAGACGGTGAAGTCGCACGTGAGCGCCGTACTGGCGAAGCTGGGGGCGAGGGACCGCACGCAGGCGGTGATCACGGCGTACGAGTCGGGGTTCGTGTCGCCGGGGTGACCAGCGCTGGCGAGCGGCCGACCCTCGCCCGGGTGACCGGCCGACGCGAGCGGTGGTGCTGCACGCGCTGCGTGCCACGGACGCCGCGACGCTGACCGAGATCACCCGGGTGACGGGTCTGTCCCGGCCGAGCGTCGAAGGCGTCGTCGAGGGGCTCATCGAGGCCGGTCTCGTCGTCGAGAAACCCGCCGACGAAAGTGTCGTACGACGACAGGGGCGGCCCGCGCGCAGGTTCCGGTTCCGGGCGGAGGCCGGGCATCTGCTGGGCCTGGGCATCGGCTCCCACCGGGTGGCCGCGCTCCTCGCCGACCTGGACGGCACAATCCTCGGGTCCGTCGCCAAGGAGGTCAACGAGGCGGCCCCCGCCGACGAGCGCCTCGAGCGGCTGCGCACCGCGGTGGCCGAGCTGCTGCGCCGGGCGGGGGTCGCGCGCGACTCGCTGGGGGCCGTGGGCGTCGCCTCGCCCGGCATCGTCGAGGCGGACGGCACGGTCCGGCTGTGCGCGGCGCTGCCCGAGTGGACGGGACTGCGGCTGGGCGAGCGCCTGGGCCGGTCCTTCAAGTGCCCGGTGCTGGTGGAGAACGACGCCAACGCCGCGGCGGTCGCCGAGCACTTGAAGGGCGCCGCCACGGACTCCGACGACGTGGTGTTCGCGCTGGCCGGGCTGAGCAGGGGCGCCGGGTCGCTGATCGGCGGCCGGCTGCATCGGGGGTACGGCGGGGCCGGCGAGATCGGCGCGCTGCACCTGCTGGGCCGCGAGGCCAACCCCGAGACGCTGCTGTCCACGACGAGCGAGCCGCTGCACCCGCTCGACGAGCAGGCGGTCGCCGCGGTCTTCGCCCAGGCCCGCGAGGACGACCAGCGGGCCCGCGCCGCCGTGGACCGGTTCATCCAACGGCTCGTCCACGACGTGGCGGCCCTCGTCCTTGCCCTCGACCCGGAACTCGTCGTCATCGGCGGCTGGGCGGCCGGCCGGACGGCGTCCTGGGGCCGCTGCGCCGCGAACTGGCGCGCTACTGCCTGCGCCCGCCGAGGGCTGCCCTGTCCCTCCTCGGCGAGGCCGCCGTCGCGATGGGCGCGCTGCGGCTCGCGCTGGACCACGTGGAGGAGGAACTGTTCGCGGTGGAGAGCACGGTGACGGCCCGCCGCTGACGGCCCGGCCCTGATGCGATACGCGATGTCGGCTCTGGAGGGGCACCGTCCCGGCGACGAGCGGCGGGCGCGCGGTCCACCAGAACCGTCCGGGGTCCGGCGATCGCGGAGCCCCCGGCCTGACCGTCTGAGGTGGTCGCGTCAGTCGCACGAGCGGTGGAGGGGCAGGTGCGGGAAGTGCTCCTTCAACTCCTTCTCGCCGAAGCTCTCCGGGTTCGCGGATCACAGCCTGCCGCGGATGCGGTCCGGGGCGAGGGAGCCGTCCGGGCTCTCGTCGGTCATGACATCGCTCGCCGTGATGCGGATCTCGGTTCCCGCCATCAGTGAGCGGCCCGCGTCGTCCAGCTCGCGCGGCCCGCGAGATACGGCCGCGCCCCGGAGACCAGCCCCGGGGCGCGGCGATCGTCAGGGCCCGGCTGTCAGGACGCCCGGCGATGCGGATCGTGATGGATCTGCACGCCGCCGGAGTCGACGAAGGTCAGGCGGCAGGTGTCCGCCCGGTACGTGGCGACCGAGAGGGCGGCGGGGCGGCGGCGGGCGTAGAAGCGGGTGGTGACGACGAGCACGGGCGCCCCCGGGAGCCGGTCCAGTTCCTTGGCGTCGTCCGCGCGGGCCGACCCCAGCTCCACGGCGCTCTCCTTCCGCTCCAGCTCCAGGTGCTGAAGCTCGCGCAGCACCGCACGCGCGCGTGCCGCTGCGGACGGAGCGTCGATGCCGGACAGGTCGGGCACCGACACGCGCGGGATGTAGAGCAGTTCGGCGGCGACGGGCTGGCCGTGGACGGTGCGGGAGCGGCGCACGGTGTGCACGGTCTCGTCCGGGCCCGTCTCCAGGGCCGTGGCGACGGCCGCCCGGGGCACCTCCGGCGTGCAGTCCACCGGGTTCCACGTGTCACCTGGCGCGCCGGGCCAGGCAGACTGATCGGTGCCGAGGGCCACGCCCATGCGCGGCGGTGCGACGGTGGTACCGACGCCGCGGCGGCGCTGGAGTCTGCCTTCCAGTTCGAGCTGTTCCAGGGCCTGCCGGAGCGTGGCGCGGGCGACGCCGAAGCGGGCGGCGAGGTCGCGTTCGTTGGGCAGGATCTCGCCCACGGAGAACTCCGAGTCCAACGCCTCGGTGAGCACAGTCTTGAGGTGCCAGTACTTCGGTTCCGGCACCGATTCCAGCTGCGTGGTCCCCACCCTGTCCTCCGCAATTGCCGTGGTCCGGCGGCGTTTTAGCGCCCTTGTTTATTAAAGTTTGTTTCACTTCTCTGCGACCATAGGACGGCCCCAACCCTTGGTCAAGACCAATGGCCGGGAACGTTCACGGGAGTTTTGCACGGTAGCGCACCGGGCGTACGCGGGGGTGCTCTAGAGGCCTGCCAGAGACCGCAGTTTGTCGGGGTTGCGGATGATGTAGACCGTCTGAACGCGCCCGTCTGCAATATCCAGTTGGAAGACGGAGTCGGGCTTGTCGCCGGACAGGAACAGCACCGCGGGACCGCCGTTGAGTTCCAGCAGGCGGATGGTGAGGCCGGGGATGCCGCCCTTGCGGGCGGCGCCGGCGAGGAAGCGGCCCACCTTGTCGGCGGTCTCCAGGACCCGCACCGGTGCCTTCGCCTTGCCGCCGCTGTCGCCGACGAGGCGGACGTCCGGGGCGAGCAGCGCCATGAGCCCTTCGAGGTCGCCGCCGGCCGCGGCGGCGAGGAACCGCTCGGTGACGTCGCGGCGCTGGACCGGGTCGACCTCGTAGCGCGGCCGCCGCTCCTCGACGTGCTTGCGGGCCCGCCCGGCAAGCTGACGCACCGCCGCCTCGCCGCGCTCCAGCATGGCGGCGATGTCGGCGTACGGGTAGCCGAAGGCCTCCCGGAGGACGAACACCGCCCGCTCCAGCGGCGACAGCGACTCCAGCACGACGAGGACGGCGAGCGAGACGGAGTCGGCGAACACGGCCCGCTCGGCCGCGTCCGGGGCGGTGTCGGCGAAGTCGGTGACGTACGGCTCGGGCAGCCACGGGCCGATGTACGCCTCGCCGCGCGCCTTGATCTGGCGCAGCCGGTCGATGGCCAGGCGAGTGGTGACGCGCACCAGATAGGCGCGCGGCTCGCGCACCTCGGTCCGGTCGGCACCGGACCAGCGCAGCCAGGCCTCCTGCACCACGTCCTCGGCGTCGGCCACCCGTCCGAGCATGCGGTAGGCGACGCCCAGCAGGACGGGACGGTGCTCTTCGAAGACGTCGGTCGCGATGTCGGTGGTCACGCCTCCATCCCAACCGACGGGTGCGGCCGTGTCCATCGGAAGCCGTGGCTCCGGAAAACCGCGGTGCGCCGGGCGCGCTGTGGGGCGTACACCCCACGGGGGCATGGGTATTCAGGGGCTACCCATCGGTAGCAATTACTGACAAGCTGTCTACGCGCCACGCCCGTCAGCGAGTCCCCCGAGGAGCACCCCGCATGTCCGCCACCGTCTCCTTCAAGCTCGCCACCCCGCGCGGCGCGCAGACCGTGACCGTGTCCTATCGGCGCGGGGGCACCGGAGAACCGCTTCTGCTGCTGCACGGCATCGGCCACCACCGTCAGGTGTGGGACCCGGTGATACCCGTGCTGGCCGCCGAGCGGGACGTGATCGCCGTGGACCTGCCCGGCTGCGGCGCGTCCCCGGGGCTCCCGGACGGGCTGGAGCACGACCTGGCGACGATGAACGTCGTGCTCGGTGAGCTGTGCTCGGCGCTGGAGCTGGACCGGCCGCACGTGGCGGGCAACTCGCTGGGCGGCCTGCTGGCCCTGGCCCTGGGCCGGGAGAAACTCGTCCGCTCCGTCACCGCGCTGTCACCGGCCGGATTCTGGTCGCAGGCCGAGCGGTACTACGCCTTCGGTGTGCTGCGCGCGATGCGCGGGATCGCCCGGCGGATGCCGCTGCCGGTGGTCGAGGGGCTCTCCCGCCCGGCGTTCGGCCGGACCCTCCTGACGAGCACCATCTACGCCCGCCCGGGCCGCCGCTCCCCCGAGGCCGTGGTCGCCGAGACCCTCGCGCTGGCCCGCGCCCAGGGCTTCGAGGAGACCCTTCGCTCCGGCAGAAGCGTCCTGTTCACCGACGACGTACCCGGCATCCCGGTCACCGTCGCGTGGGGCAGCAAGGACCGGCTGCTGGTGCCCCGGCAGGGGATCCGCGCCAAGTACATGATCCCGCGCGCCCGTCTGGTGCGGCTGCCCGGCTGCGGCCACGTCCCGATGAACGACGATCCGGCGCTGGTCGCCCGCGTCGTCCTGGACGGCAGCCGCTAGGGAGCCGGGAGCCGGCCAGGGCCTTGAGGACCCCCGGTTCCCCTGTCCCCGCGGTCAGTTGTTCACTTGTGGTTTCCGTGCGCGCCGCGCCGTGCCAGTAGGTGTGGCACTGCACACTGGCCGGATCCCGTCCCTGGAGGCGCACCCATGTCACACCGCCCGTATCCCGGGCGCCGCAGCGTTCTGCGCGGCTCGCTCGCCGCGTCGGCGGTCCTGACCCTGCCCACGGCCCTCGGCTCGGCGCCGGCGTTCGCCCGCTCCGGGCGCCCGGCCGCCCGGTGGGGTGTGCAGACGGGCGATGTGACGTGCGACTCCGGGCTGGTGTGGGTGCGCTCCGACCGGCCGGCGCGGATGATCGTCGAGACGTCCGCCACGGAGTCGTTCGGCAATCCGCGCAGATGGCACGGTCCGCTGCTGGGCGCGGGCACGGACTTCACCGGCACCACGCCGCTGCGCGGCCTGCCGTCGGGCGAGCAGATCCACTACCGGGTGCTGCTCGCCGACCCGGACGACCCACGCCGGACGAGCGAGCCGGTCACGGGCACGTTCCGTACGGCCTCGGCCCGGCGGCGTTCCGGGGTGCGCTTCGTGTGGTCGGGCGACCTGGCCGGGCAGGGCTGGGGCATCAACCCCGACATCGGCGGCTACCGCATCTACGACGCGATGGGCAAGCTGGATCCGGACTTCTTCCTCTGCAGCGGCGACAACGTCTACGCCGACGGCCCGCTCACCGACTCCGTCACCCTGCCCGACGGCCGCACCTGGCGGAACATCACCACCGAGGAGAAGTCCAAGGTCGCGGAGACCCTGGCAGAGTTCCGCGGCAACTTCCGCTACAACCTGCTCGACGCCAACCTCCGCCGGTTCAACGCCCATGTGCCGTCCATCATCCAGTGGGACGACCATGAGGTGACCAACAACTGGTACCCGGGCGAGATCCTGTCCGACACCCGCTACACCGAGAAGAACGTCGACGTGCTGGCCGCGCGCGCCCGGCAGGCGTTCTCGGAGTACTTCCCGATCTCGACGCTGCGCCGCCCCGACGGCCGGGTGTACCGGGCGGTTCACCACGGGCCGCTGCTGGACGTGTTCGTGCTGGACATGCGCACCTACCGCAACGCCAACTCGCCCGGCAAGCAGACCACGGACGCGCAGGGCATCCTCGGCCGTGAGCAGCTGGCGTGGCTCAAGCGCGAGCTGGCCCGCTCCCGGGCGGTGTGGAAGGTGATCGCCTCGGACATGCCGCTGGGCCTGGTGGTGCCGGACACCGGTGACGGCAAGCCGGACATCGAGGCCGTCGCGCAGGGCGACCCGGGTGCTCCGCTGGGGCGGGAACTGCAGATCGCCGAGCTGCTGCGGTTCGTCAAGCACCGGCGGATCACCGGCACGGTGTGGCTGACCGCCGACGTGCACTACACCTCGGCCCAGCACTACCAGCCGTCGCGGGCGGCCTTCACGGACTTCGAGCCGTTCTGGGAGTTCGTGTCCGGACCGCTCAACGCGGGCGCGTTCCCGGCGAACGAGCTGGACAACACGTTCGGTCCGGAGCGGGTGTTCGTGAAGGCGCCGACCGTGGCGAACGTCTCGCCCGCCGAGGGTTACCAGTTCTTCGGCGAGGTCGACATCGACGGCGACAGCGGAGACATGACGGTTCGGCTGCGCGAGCAGGGCGGCACGGTGCTGTACACGCAGGTGCTGCGGCCTGGCCTGGTCGGTCAGTAACACACCGACGAGCAGAACCTCAAAAGGTGCATTGCGTCACTTTACCGATCAGTCACAGAGCGTTCGTGATCACGCAATACCGTTCCTTCACAGTGGTTGCATGACTCGAGAACTGCCTGACGTGACGCGTACGAAGAACGACCGCCCTGTGCAGCCCTGGCAGCGGATCGGGGAACTGCTGCGCGGCCGGCGAGCACGCCGCCACGGTCATGCGCCACCGCCGCTCGATACCGGGTCCGCGGCACGGGAGACGGTGCCGCGGGAACTCGCGCTGTGGCGGATGCGGACGACCGTGAAGGACGAGCCGGGCTCGCTGGCCGCGTTGTGCACCGCGCTGGCCGAGCGGCGGGTCGACATCCTGAGCCTGCAGACGCATCCGCTGGCCGAGGGCACCGTGGACGAGTTCCTGCTGCGTGCGCCCGGTGAGGTCGCCACGTCCGAGATCACCCGGGCGGTGTCGCTGGCCGGCGGCACCGACACGTGGATCGAGCGGGCCGACGCGCACGATCTGGTGGACGCGCCGATCAGGATCCTCGGGCTGGCTGCCCGTACCGCCGTGGACGCCGCGGAACTGCCACTCGCGCTGCGGCAGTTGCTGGGACGGTGCACGATTCGGTCGCTGCCGGCCACGGCGTCCGGCGGTGACCGTGTTCCCGAGGGCGTGCTGGAGGACACCGTGATGCGGCTGCGCGCCCCGGAGGGCGGAGTGATCATCGTGGAGCGGCCGTATCTGTCGTTCACCCCGACCGAGTTCGCCCGGGCGCGGGCGCTGGTGGAACTGGACAGCCGGCTGGGTCCGCGGGTGCCGCGCAGTCAGGATGTGCTGACGCTGCCGGAGGGCAGTGACATCACCGTGCGCCGGGCCGACACGCGGGACCTCGATGCCGCGCTTGAGATGCACGGGCGGTGCTCGGAGCGGACGCTGAAGATGCGGTATCACGGGCCGGTGAGTGATGCGGACCGGTATCTGAACCATTTGCTGAGTCCGCGGTTCGGGCGCACGTTGGCGGTGCGGGCTGCCTCGGGGCGGGTTGTCGGGCTCGGGCACCTGTTGTGGGACGGGGACGAGACCGAGGTTGCGTTGATCGTGGAGGATGCGTGGCAGCGGCGGGGCATCGGGGGTGAGCTGCTGCGGCGGCTGGTGCGGATGGCTGTCGAGGCGGGGTGCGGGAGTGTGTATGCCGTGACACAGTCCGCGAACACCGGGATGGTTGCCGCGATGCGTGGGCTGGGGGTTCCGCTCGATTATCAGATCGAGGAGGGGACGCTGGTTATTACGGCTCGTCTGGATGCGGAGTTGGGGGAGTCGGAGGGCCTACGCGCCGTGCGGGTTGGGGACTGAGTGGCGAGTGCGGGTGCCTTGTCGCGCCCACGCGGCGGAGCCGCATATCGATAGGGCCATCGACCCTTCAGGTACGTCGCCTCGCCCCAAGTGCTCTGTCCAGGTCTCTCGGCGCATCCGGGCCACCGTCGGACTGCGGACCGCTGCTGCCGCCCGGGCCTGCGGGCGAATCGACGTGACGCGCGGCGGTTCGCCGTACGAGGATGGTCGGCATGTCTGAGATCAAGAGCCCGCTGCCCCGCGAGGTCGCCGACGCGTACGTCGACGAGCTCATTGCCCTCGACCCGATCACCGGCACGTTCCTCGGCGTGCAGGAGAGTTCGAGCCGGCTGCCCGACACCTCGCCCGCGGGCCAGGAGGCGTTCGCGGAGCTGGACCGCAGGACGCTGGCGCGGCTGGAGGAGGCGGAGCGACTGCCCGGCGCGGACAGTGACATCGAGCGCCGGTGCGCGCGCCTGCTGCGCGAGCGGCTCACCGCCGGACTCGCCGTGTACGAGGCCGACGAGGGACTGCGTTCCGTCAGCAACCTGAGCTCCGTCGCCCATTCGGTGCGCCAGGTGTTCACCGTGACACCGGCCCAGACGGAGGAGGACTGGGCGGCCATCGCCGAGCGGCTGCGCGTGGTCCCGGCCGCCCTGGAGGGGTACCGGGAGTCCCTGGCGCTCGGCCTGGAGCGCAAGCTGTACGGCGGGCCGCGCGCCACCGCCACGTTCGTGGAGCAGCTCGGCGAGTGGGCCGACACGGACGGCAAGGGACGCGGCTGGTTCGAGGCCTACGCGGGCGCCGGCCCCGAGGCGCTGCGGTCCGAGCTGGATGAGGCGGCCCGCTCGGCCACCGCGGCCGTCGTACGGCTGCGCGACTGGATGCGGGACGTGTACGCGCCGGCCGCCGAGGGCGCGCCGGACGTGGTGGGCCGCGAGCGGTACGGCCGCTGGGTCCGCTACTTCAACGGCACGGACCTCGACCTGGACGAGGCGTACGCGTACGGCTGGTCCGAGTACCACCGCCTCCTCGGCGAGATGAGGACCGAGGCCGAGAAGGTCCTGCCGGGCGCGGCCACCCCGTGGGTGGCGCTGGCGCACCTCGACGAGCACGGCACGCACATCGAGGGCGTCGACGAGGTGCAGCGCTGGCTGCAGTCCCTGATGGACGAGGCGATCGACAAGCTCGACGGCACCCACTTCGACCTGGCCGAGCGGGTGCGCCGGGTGGAGTCGCGCATCGCCCCTCCGGGCGGCGCCGCGGCGCCGTACTACACACCCCCGTCGGACGACTTCTCGCGCCCGGGCTGCACCTGGCTGCCCACCATGGGCAAGACGCGCTTCCCGGTCTACGACCTGGTGTCGACCTGGTACCACGAGGGCGTGCCCGGCCACCACCTCCAGCTGGCCCAGTGGAAGCATGTGGCCGAGAACCTCTCCCGCTACCAGGCGAGCGTCGGCATGGTCAGCGCCAACGCCGAGGGCTGGGCGCTGTACGCGGAGCGGCTGATGGACGAGCTGGGCTTCCTGACGGACGCGGAGCGCCGGCTCGGCTACCTGGACGCGCAGATGATGCGGGCGGTGCGTGTCATCATCGACATCGGCATGCACCTGGAGCTGCCGATCCCGGACGACTCCCCCTTCCATCCCGGGGAGCGCTGGACGCCCGCGCTGGCGCAGGAGTTCTTCGGCAGCCACAGCAGCCGGCCCGCGGACTTCGTGGAGAGCGAGCTGACCCGCTACCTGTCCATGCCGGGCCAGGCCATCGGCTACAAGCTGGGCGAGCGGGCCTGGTTGCTGGGCCGCGAGAACGCGCGGGGGCGGCACGGCGACGGCTTCGACCCCAAGGCCTGGCACATGGCGGCCCTGTCGCAGGGCTCGCTGGGCCTGGACGACCTGGTGGACGAGCTGTCGCAGCTCTGACGCCCCTGACGCCTCAGTCGAAGTCGAACGTCGGCCAGCGCCGCCATCCACCCTCGGAGTTGATGACCTGACCGGTGACCCATTCCGCCTCGTCCGTGACGAGCCACGCGATGAGGCGGGCCGGGTCGTCCGGCATGCCCCACCGGCCGGCGGGGAACTGCGCGGCGACGGCGTCGTAGATCTCGCCGCTCATGTAGTCCGTGTCGACGGGACCGGGGTTGACCGTGTTCACGGTGACCGCGTGGTCGGCGAGGACGCTCGACAGGGAGCGGGTGATGGAGGCCAGGGCCCCTTTCTGGAGGGCGTAGGCGATCTCGTCGGGCATGCCGCCGCTGAGGTCCTGTCCGGAGGTCATCATCACCACGCGCCCGCCCGGGGTGCGCGGCGGCAGCGCGGCCCGCAGCCGGGCGTACGCCTGGACGAGCAGGACGACCGAGCGGGCGTCGACGGCCCAGTGCCGGTCGAGCATCTCCGCGTCGATCTCGTCGAGGGAGCCGTCGTAGCCGCTCTGGGCGTGGTTCGCGACGAGGATGTCGAGGCGTCCGCCGAGCGCCTCGGCGGCCCTGTCGACCAGGTCGGCGGGCGCGGCCGGGTCGGTGAGGTCGCCGGGACCGGCGACGAGCCGGGCGTCGGGGTCGCCGAGCGCGCCGCGCACCGAGTCGACCACGTCCTCGATCCGGTCGCCGCCCCAGGGCATGTCCTCGTCGTGCAGTACGTGATGGTGCAGATAGACGCTCGCGCCGTACGCGGCGAGCCGCCGGGCCACGGCGTGGCCGATGCCGCCGCGCCGGCTGGCTCCGGTGACCAGGGCGGTCCGGCCGCGCAGCGGAAGGGGGTCGCGGCGGAGGTCTTCGGGGGTGGGGTGCGGGAGTTTGGGCATGATCGCCATGATGGGTGGCCGGACCGCCGCCCCGCACACGAATTTCAGGTGGCCGGAGCAAACCTGTACGCGCGTTGGGAACTACCGGTGCGCGAGCCGCCGCAGTTCCACCAGGCCCAGCCAGGTCTCGGGGCCGGGCTGCACCTGGGCGGCGCGTACGGCATACCGGCCGGGTGAGAGGGCGACGCGCACGTGGTCGGTGTCGGGGGCGCCGGTGCCGGGCCAGGCGGCGTCGAACAGCAGCACCGGGCCGGGCACGTCCCAGCACACCTCGGGCTCCCACTCCGCCACCGTCAGCGCGGCCGGGACACTCGCCAGGAGTTCGGCCTCGGTCTCGGCGGCCGACCACCGTACGAAGGTGCCCCGGTCGGGTAGGAAGGCGGTCGCGGCGGGTTCGTCGCCCAGCACCAGGGCCGTGGCGTCGCCGACGGGCAGGAGGCCGAGGCGGCCGTCCACCTCGCAGGCCCGGTCGTAGTCCGAGGCGGTTTCGTCGCCGTCGGCGCCCACCCAGAACGGCAGCACCGTCTCGGGTACCGCAATCAGCGGGCCGCCGCCCGACTCCACCCACTCCACCGCGTCGTGCATCATGCGCCAGAACCTACACGGGCCCGTCGGCGGGCCGTTCAGCAGCCGCAGTTGTCGGCGTCGACGGGTGCGGTCAGGGAGTCGGCGGAGCGGTGACGACGAGCGTCGTGTACTCCTCCCCGCTGCCCCGGCGCCCGCTCGGGCGCTGACCTCAGCCGGCGACGCCGCGCTGCCGCAACACCGACCCCGAGCGGCCCTTGACCACCTCCAGCTGGGCGTGGATCCGCCGCCGCAGGTCGGCCACGTGGCTGACGATGCCGACGCTGCGGTCGCACTCGCGCAGGGAGTCGAGCACGTCGAGGACCTCGTCGAGGGTCTGGTCGTCGAGGCTGCCGAAGCCCTCGTCGATGAAGAGGGTGTCCAGGCGCACCCCGCCCGCCTCGCCGGTGACCACGTCCGCGAGGCCCAGGGCCAGGGCGAGCGAGGCGAAGAAGGTCTCGCCGCCGGACAGGGTCGCGGTGTCGCGCTCGCGTCCGGTCCAGGCGTCGACGACGTGCAGCCCGAGCCCGCTGCGGCCGCGCCCGGTGCGGTCGTCGGAGTGGACGAGGGTGTAGCGGCCGGACGACATGCGCCGCAGCCGTACGGTCGCGGCGGCGGCGACCTGTTCCAGGCGGGCCGCCAGCACGTACGACTCCAGGCGCATCCGGCGTTCGTTGTCCGCGGAGGTGCCCGCCGCGAGACCGGCGAGGCGGGCCACACGGTCGTACTCCTCGCGCAGCGGGGCCAGCCCGCGGACGGCGGCGCTCGCGCGCGCGGAGAGCCGGTCGAGTTCGGCGCAGCGCCGGTCCGCGGCGTCGCGCGCGGAGGCGGCCTCGCGCAGCCGCCGGTCCGCCGCGGCGGCCTGCTGCTCCGCCAGGGTGACATCGGCGAGCGGCTGCTGCGCGGCGGCCGCGGTGTCGGTCTCGGCGAGCACCGCGCGTACGGCGGCCTCCTCCGACTGCCAGGCGTCAAGGCGCCGTTGGAGTTCGCGATGGGCGGCGTCGTCCAGGAGGGCGGCCGCCGCGGCCTGCGGGGTGTCGAAGCCGGCGCGGAACGCGGCGTCGGCGAGCCGGGCGTCGGCGTCCTTGAGCCGCTGGGCGCTGTCCTCGGCGGCGCGCGCGGCGTCGGCGGCGTCCGTGAGCAGGGCGGCCTGCCGCTCCAGTTGGGCGGCCCGGGCAGCGACGCTGTCCAGAGAGCCCCGGGCCTGGGCCAGCTGGTTCTCCAGGGCGGTCCGCTCCTGGTCGAGCGCCTCTCGCCGAGACATCCGGGCGGCGGATCGCACCGCGGCCTGCTGCCGTGCGGTGATGCGCCGCTCGCGCTCCTGCTCTGCACGGCGCAGTTCCTCTCCCGCGCGGTGCAGGTCGGCGGAGGCCTCGCGCGCCTGTGCGTACTGCCGCTCCAACTCCTGGACACCCGACGCTAGTTGATCGGTCGGCGCGTCGCCCGCCTCGGCCTCGGCGGCGGCCAGGGCGCGCTGCACGACACTGAGCCGCTGCTCGTCCTCGGTCTGCCGCTCCTCCGCGCGCTGGTAGTCGGCGAGCGCCTGTTCCTCCGCCTCACGGTCGACGTGCCCGGCCGTCTTGCGCGCGGGGGCGGGGTGTTCGGTGGCGCCGCACACCGCGCAGGGCTCGCCGTCGCTGAGGTTCGCGGCCAGTTCGGCGGCGATGCCGTTGAGGCGCTGTTCCTTGAGGTCGAGCCAGCGCTGCTTGGCCTGGAGCGCCCGCTCGCGCGCGGCACGGACGGTGTCTGCGGCCTGTTCGGTGTCCCCGGCCAGTTGGTCGCGCATCCGGGCGGCGCCGAGGCGCTGCTGTGCGGGCTCGCGCTGTACGTCGAGTTGCTCGGCCTTCGTGGCGGCCTCCTGCGCGGAGTAGACCAGGGTCTGGAGGACGGCGCGGGTCTCCTCCCATCCGGCGAGCCAGGCCTCCGCGTCCCGCAGGACGTCCTCGTCGGCGCGCTCCTGCCGGTCCAGACCGGTGCGCTCCGCGACGAGTTCGGCCAGGCGCTGCTCGGCCCGGCGGGCCGACTCCAGGCCGCCCAGCTCTTCGGCGGCCCGGCGCGCGGCGGACGCGAGCCCGGTCGCGTCCGCGTCCGCGAACCGCTCCGGCAGCAGGGCACGCGCGCGTGCCTCCGCGGCGGCGGTCTCGCGGTGCTCGGCATCGGCGGCGTCCCGCAGCTCCAGAGCGGGCGCCACCGCCTCCGCCTTGCGGGCCCGCTCCATGCGCGCCTGCGCCTCCCGGTGCGCGTCGGCCCGCGACTGAAGCAGCCTCACCCGCTCCTGGGCCTGCGTGAACCGCTCCTGCAACCGGTTCAGTTCACGTGCGGCGTCCAGGACACGGCCGGCCGCGGCCTGCGCGAACTCTGTGACGGCCAGGCGCGACCCGGCGACCGACAGCTGTTCGCGGGCGGTGCTGCGGGCGACGGCGGCGGCGCCGAGCACGGCGTCGGCCAGTCCGGGCTCGCCCGGTGCCAGGTCGGGCAGCTCCATGGCGTCCCCGGCGGCCTGCTGCATGCGGTGCGCGTCGGCCAGCAGCTCGGAGTCCCCCTCGCGCACCCGGGCCTCGGTGGTGCGTCGCCGATCGGCGAGGCGCTTCTCGACCTCGGCGAAGCGGTGGGTGTCGAACAGGCGGCCGAGCAGCCTGCCGCGCGCCTCGGCGTCGGCGCGCAGGAAGCGCGCGAAGTCGCCCTGCGGCAACAGCACGACCTGGCAGAACTGCTCCCGGCTCATGCCGAGCAGCTGGGTGATCTCCTCGCCGATCTCCTGGTGCGAGCAGCTGAGGTCCTGCCAGGCGCCGGCCGCCGGGTCGTACTCGCGCAGCCAGCTCTGGGCCTTGTCCAGCGTCGTGCCCGTGCCGCGCTTCTTCGGGCGTTCCCAGGGCGGCTGCCTGGTGATCTCCAACCGGCGCCCGGCGACGGTGAGTTCGAGGGTGACGCCGGTGCGGGTCCCCGGCGCGGCGTGGTCGCTGCGCAGGCTCATCCCCTGGCCGCCCTGCCGGGCCCCCGGCACCGAGCCGTACAGCGCGTAGCACACGGCGTCCAGGACGGAGGTCTTGCCCGCGCCGGTCGGGCCGTGCAGCAGGAACAGCCCGGCCGCCGACAGCTCGTCGAAGTCGACCGTCTGTGATCCTCCGAAGGGTCCGAAGGCGGTGATGTCGAGGCGATGCAGTCTCACCGGGCGGCCTCCCCCGTCTCCGGTATCGTTTCCGACACGAGCAGCCGTACCGCGCGACCTGGCGACCTCACCTCGCCACCTCCCGCACCGCCTCGTCCGTGCGCACCGCGTCGAACGCGTCCCGCAGCACCAGCCTTTCGCGCTCGTCGGGGCCCGCCCCGCGCACATGGGCGACGAAGTCCTCCGCGATCTCCTGGTCGCTGCGGCCCGCGAGACGGCTGGCGTAGGACTCTTCGGCGTTGTCCGTGGCCCGCTCGGGGTCGAAGACGAGGCTGAGCGTGTGCGGGAACCGCTCGGTGAGCCGGGCCATCGGGTCGGCCGGGCGCACCGGGTCGGTGAGGGTCGCCTCGACCCACGCCTCCTCGTGCCGGGCGAGCCCGGGATCGGCGAGCAGTTCCTCCAGCGTGCCCCGGAGCCGGGCGAGCCTGCGCGGCACCGGGCAGTCGAGGCGCTCGGCGGTGACCGATCCGTCGGCGCCCAGGTCGATCAGCCACATGCTCTTGCGGTGGCCGGCCTCCGAGAAGGAGTACGGCAGCGGGGAACCGGAGTAGCGGACGCGCTCGGTGATGGTCTGGCAGCCGTGCAGATGCCCCAGTGCCACGTAGTCGACGCCGTCGAAGACCCCGGCGGGCACCGCGGCCACTCCGCCGACCGTGATGTCCCGCTCGCTGTCGCTGGGCGCGCCGCCGGTGACGAAGGCGTGCGCGAGGACCACGGACCGCGTTTTCCGCTGTCCCCGCGCGCGTGCGGCGAGGTCGGCCCGGACGCGCTCCATGGCGGCGGCGAGCACGGCCTCGTGCCCCGCCTTCTCGACGCCGAACTCGTCCTTCACCAGGGCGGGTTCGAGATACGGCAGCCCGTAGAACACCACGTCCCCGTGGGTGTCCGCGAGCACCACCGGCGTGCCGCACGCAGAGGGCTCGGTGCGCAGATGGATGCCGGCCCGCCCGATGAGCCCGGCGCCGACACCGAGGCGGCGGGCCGAGTCGTGGTTCCCGGAGATCATCACCGTCGGCACGCCGAGGTCGGCGAGCCGGTGCAGGGCGTCGTCGAACAGCTCGACCGCGGCGAGCGGCGGCACCGCCCGGTCGTACACGTCTCCCGACACGACCACCGCGTCCACGCCGTGCTCGCGCACGCATCGGACGAGGTGGCCGATGAACTCGGCCTGGGCGCCGAGCATGTTCACCCGGTGGAACGCCCGGCCGAGATGCCAGTCGGAAGTGTGCAGCAGCCTCATGATCCCCGAGACTAACGGCCGGGTCTGACACCGCGGGCGGTTACTCCCGTATCGACCCGTCATGTCCCCGAGCCCGCACGTCCGTTATGCACATCTTGCCCGGCTCGTCACGCGTCCCCGTACGCCTCGCCGCCCAGCTCGAACCCGGCCGCCCCCGCGGTGGCGTCCGCCAGCCAGGCGCGGAAGACGTCGACGTCGGCGTCCGGCAGCGCGATCTCGATGGTGACGGCCTCGCCGTAGTGCACGTCGCGGACCTCGCGGCCGGTGGCGCGCAGGTCGTTCTGGAGCTTGCCGGCCCGCTGGTGGCCGACGGTCACCGTGGCCAGCCGGAAGCGCCGCCGGGTGATCGTGCCGAGGCTGTCGAGGGCCTCGCCGACGGCGCCGCCGTAGGCGCGGATGAGTCCGCCAGCGCCGAGTTTGACCCCACCGAAGTAGCGGGTGACGACGGCGACGACGTACCGCATGTCGCGGCGCAGCAGCATCTGGAGCATGGGGGCGCCGGCGGTACCGCCGGGCTCGCCGTCGTCGCTGGCCTTCTGGGCGGCGGCGTCAGCGCCGATGACGTACGCCCAGCAGTTGTGGGAGGCGTCCGCGTGCTCCTTGCGCACGGCGGCGATGAAGTCCTGGGCCGCCTGCTCCGTGGCGGCCGGGGCGAGGGCGCACAGGAAGCGGGAGCGGTTGACCTCGGTCTCGTGCACACCCACGCGCGCGACCGTGCGGTATTCGTCCGGCATCCGGCCAGCCTATGCGGACCGGCCGCCGCCCTGATCTCCGCCTATCGCTGCTTCTTGCTCTTCTTGCCCCGTGGCACGGTGACCGCCGTGAGCAGGGCGGTGTCGGGGGTCAGGGTCCGCCACGTGGTGCCGCGCCAGGACAGGACGGCGATCGCCGAGGTGGGGAACTTGGTGCGGACCCGGTCCAGGGTGTCGTCGAGGCCGTCCCCGGCCAGGTGCAGGACGAGGTCCTCCAGGCCGGGGTTGTGCCCGACGAGCAGCAGTGTGTCGACCTCGGGCGGCACCTCGTGCACGACCTCCAGCAGGTCGGGTACGTCGGCGGCGTACAGGCGCGCGTCGTGCCGTACCGGCGGCGGGGTGCCCCACTGGGCGCAGGCCAGGTCCCAGGTCTGACGCGCGCGTACGGCGGTGGAGCACAGGGCGAGGTCCGGCAGGCAGTCGGCCTCGGCGAGGGCGTGTCCCGCCGCGGGGGCGTCCCGCAGGCCGCGCGGAGCGAGCGGGCGCTGGTGGTCGGCGACGCCGTCGGGCCAGGCGGACTTGGCGTGCCGCAGGACGACCAGGCGGCGCAGCGGGCCGCCGCCCGCGCGCGCGATCACGGTGGGGCTCCCAGGTCGCGGGTGAGTTCGAGGCCGAGGAGCCGGTCGGCGTACGCGTAGGTCTCGAAGCGTGCGCCGTCCGGCAAGTCCGTGTCGGCCTCCACCTGGCGCAGGACGCGGAGCACGCCGGGTACGTCGAGGTCGTCCTCCCAGGCGGCGCGCAGCTGTGCGCGCACCTCGTCGGGGACCGGCCGCGAGGGCTGGTGTGCCCAGGCGGCGACCGCGCTGCGCCAGCGCAGGAGGGTGGCGTGGGCGTCGTCCAGGGCGGCGGCGTCCAGGTGGACGGGTCGGTCCCGGCGCGTGGCGAGGAGGGCCAGGCGCAGGGTGGAGGGGTCGGCGTCCCCGGGGTGGTCCGGCGCCTCCGGGTGGACGGGCGCGACGGCGATCCGGACGCCGTCGGGTTCCGGGCCGCCCGGGCCGACGACGTGGAGGACCTGGGCCTCGCCCAGTCCGGTGCCGGCGTCCCGGCTGTCCTCCAGGGGGCGGATGCCGAGGGCCGCGGCGCCCGCCCGCAGCTCCGCCTGTTCGCGCTCGCCGACGAGCAGCGCCCACACCGGGGTGCCGGCGAGTTCCAGGGCGCGGACCAGGAGGTCGGCGACGAGCAGCACGCGCAGGTTCGTGGTGTCGAAGTCCGGCGCGTGCGCCTCAACGCGGGTCAGGCCCCGGCGGGCCGGGGCGGCGGCGACGGGCTCGCCGTTTCGGGCGTCGATGATGCGCAACACGAGGTGAGCGTAGGCGCGCGGACGGCCGCGCGCAGGTATGTGTCACGTTTTCCGGCCGAAGTGGCGGGTTCGAGCCGGGCGGGCGCGGGGGCTCAGCCGCCCGGTGTGCCCGCGGTCACCTGGGAATCTTCGCCGTTCCCGGGCGTCGTCGGGGGCGAGAGCTACGGCAGGCCGCCGGCTCCCTCACGGGGAGAGTCCTGCTTGGGAGCAGGCGGACCGGAGCTTGCGGGTGCAGATCTGCTCGATGGTGTACACGCCGTCCTTGACGAGTGTCTGTTTGATGTTGCCGACCGTCACCGCACTCGGAGTGAGCAGCACGGACGGGATGCCTTTGGTGGTGGGGCTGTCGATCGTCGCCGTGGCCACCTCGCGGGCATCCTCGCCGCGCCCCAGGGCCACGGCCATGGCGGCGGCTGCGGCGGCTTGCGTCCTGAACGGTTTGTACACCGTCATGTGCTGCTCGCCCTTGACGATGCGCCGCACAGCCTCAAGGTCGGCGTCCTGACCTGTGACGGGGGGAAGGTCGCTGACACCGGCGCTCTTGAGAGCCGAGATGACGCCCGCGGCCATGGCGTCGTTGGCCGCCAGGACACCGTCGATCCGGTCCGGCCCCAGGGCGGCGATGGCGGCGGACATGTTGGCGTGGGCGTTGTCCGTGCTCCAACCGCGGGTGTCGTACGACCTGCCGATCTTCACTTTGCCTTCGATGACGGACAGCGTGCCTCTCCGGTACCACGCCGCGTTGGGGCTGGCCGGATCTCCGTTCATCATGACGATCTGCCCGCCGGCCGCCTTCTCGCCCATGGCCTTCAGGAGCGCCTCGCCCTGGATCTTGCCGACCTGCTCACCGTCGAAACTGACATAGCCCGAGATCGGTCCCTGGGCGAGCCGGTCGTAGGCGACGACGGGAATACCCGCCTTGCGCGCTTCCTGGACCGAGGAGCGGAGCGCCTTGTTGTCCACGGCGTCGAGGATCAGGACCCTGACCCCCTCGGTGATCATGGAGATCATCTGTTGCCGCTGTCTCGGCGCGTCGTTCTCGGCGTTGGCGTACTCCATGGTGCAGCGGGAACACAGCTCCTTCAGCCGCTTCTCGATCAGCGGCTTGTCGGAATGCTCCCAGCGGGGCAGCGCTCGGCTCGGGAGCAGCAGGCCGACGGCGAAGCCGTCCGTGCCCGCCTCCTCGTCCTCCGCACAGGCCGCCAGGGACAGCGTCATGAGTCCTGCGACGAGTGCCGCGACGACGTGCCACCCACGGGTCCGGGTCCTCATGGCAGACCCCCTCGTTCCGTTCGCGGACCCGGGTCCGCGGGAGCCCGCTCGCGCCGCGGCACCAGGATCTCGCTCCACACCTGTTTGCCGCCGGCCACCGGGACCGAGCCGAAGGACTCCGACATCGCCTCGACCAGCAGCAGGCCTCGGCCGCCGGTCGACTCCCAGTCCACGATCACCGGCTTGGCGGGCGCACGCGGCGAGGCGTCGCGCACACAGACGCGCACCCGGTCCCCGTGGAGTATCAGGTCGAGGCGGACCGCGCCCTGGGTGTGCACCACGGCGTTGGTGACCAGTTCGGACACGACCAGCAGCACCGCGTCGGCTGCGTCCTCGACCTGCCACCGACGCAGTGTGCGCGCGGTGAAGCGGCGGGCGTGCATGACGGCGTCGGGCAGCCGCCACACCACCCAGCCGACCCGGATCGGCCGGGTCTTCATGCCGTCGTAGCGCAGCAGCAACAGGGCCACGTCGTCCTCGCGACGGCCGGCGTCGCCGAGCAGTTCGTCGGCCATCCGCCCGGGGTCCGCCGGGTCGGCCGCGGCGAGCGCGATGCGCGTCCGGTCCATCCCCTCGTCCAGGGGCAGGTCGGCGGCCTCGACCAGGCCGTCGGTGACCAGCGCGAGCACCGTGCCGGGGGCTAGCGTGACCGCGGTCATGGGGAACTCCGTCTCGGCGAGCACGCCCAGCGGGAGCCCTCCCTCGACCTGTACCTCCTCGGTGGTGCCGTCGGGATGGCGTACCAGCGGGGAGAGATGCCCGGCCCGGACGAACATTGTGTTGCCCTCCTCCATGTCCAGTTCGACATAGCAGCAGGTGGCGAACAGATCGGTCTCCATGCCGACGAGGAGCCGGTTGGCGTGGGAGACGACCACGTCGGGCGGGTGGCCCTCCACCGCGTACGCCCGGACCGCGGTACGCATCTGGCCCATGATCGTCGCGGCTGCGGCACTGTGCCCCTGCACGTCACCGATGACCAGCGCCACCCGGTCCTCGGAGATGACGATGACGTCGTACCAGTCGCCACCCACCTGCAGTCCGCGCCTTGCGGGCAGATAGCGGGCGACGGCCGTCCCCCCGAGCAGTTCGGGCAGGCGCCGGGGCAGCAGACTGCGCTGCAGCATCGTCGCGAGCTCCTGCTCGGCGTCGTGCGCGTGCGCACGCTGGAGGGCCTGCCCGATCAGCGCGGCGGTCGCGGTCAGCACGGTCCGTTCCTCGGGGACGAACTCGTGCGGCTGCTCCCAGCCGACCAGGCACACGCCGACGACCCCGCCCTTGGCGGGGAGCGGGAGGACGGCCAGACCTCCGGCTCCGATGCCCGCGAGCCCCGGTTCGAGGGCGGCGCCGGCCGGCCACAGATCCATACGCCCGTCCCGCAGCGCCAGTTGAAGGGTGGGCAGGGCCCTGACCGGAGCCTCGGGCCACTCCGAACGCCACTCGGAACGCCATGTCTCGGGCCAGGCGGCGGGCTGCGGCGGGTCGAGCACGGTGACCATGAGCCGGTCCTCCCGCAACTCGGCGAGCGCCACCCGGTCGGCGGCCAGCGGCTCGCGCAGCGCGGTGACCACCACGCGGCCGACGTCCTGGACCGTTGCGGCATCGTCGAGTGCGGCGGTCAGCCACTGGATCCGGGAGACGTCGTCGGCGCTCCGGCGTTGGACCGTGGTCGCCGTCACCACGCCCAGCACCTGCTCCGGCCGGTCGTCGGTACTCGCCGGCACCCGGCAGCTCAGGCTCAGCCAGCGCACTTCCCCCGTGGGGCGGCGGACCCGGAACTCCAGCTCCCGCTGGGCGGATGCCGGGGTGGACGGCTCCAGGACCGACATCAGCGCATGCATATCCTCCGGGAGGGCGTTCGCGAGCAGGGTGTCCGCCTTGCCGTCGAAGTCGTCCGGCGTGATGCCGACCAGCTGGAGCAGCGTCTCGTCCGCCTCGATCAGGCCCGTGTCCGGCACCAGGACGAACGAGCCGACGCGCAGACCGCGCAGGGCGGGACCCAGCAGCGGTGGCGGTTCCGGCCGGTCGGTCACGGACGCCAGCAGATACGCGACCGCGTCGGCGTACCGCTCCAGGAAGCGCCGTTGCCCGGCCTCGAAGCCGTCCGCGGAAGGCCCCACGACGACAAGGCAGCCCAGCCGCCTGCCCTCGGTTGCGAGGGGCAGCGCACCGAGCGACGTCTCCGCGCGCGGCGGCGTCGGCCCGTCCTCGCAGGAGGCGAGTGCTGCGGCGTTCAGCCACAGGGGCCGGTCGGTGCGGAAGGCCTGTGCGGCGGGTGAGCCGCCGGACAGGGGCAGT
Source organism: Streptomyces sp. TRM68367 (assembly GCF_014495685.1). GTDB lineage: Bacteria > Actinomycetota > Actinomycetes > Streptomycetales > Streptomycetaceae > Streptomyces. The sequence continues at coordinate 22,791 of NZ_JACTVI010000079.1, forward strand.
TGCTTCGGCAGGCCGTACTGGGAAACGGCGTATCCGGCCGTCTCCACCAGCCGAAGCTCTTCCTTCCCGGCACTGGGCACATAGGCAGCTGCCAGCGCCGCTCCGGCGAACATCAGGGCCCTGTCGCTCGGGTCGCTCTCCCGCGCCGGAGGCGGAGAACCGTTGTCCGCAGCCCCGGCCTCCGCAGCCCGCGGTCGCGAGACGCCGACCCGGGCACGGCCGTCATGAGGCATGACCGCAACATCCTCCCGCCCCAGGCCACAGGTGCCTACAGGCTGAGATCGGGGCACTCGGCTACCAGCGTCTCATATACCCATGAAGCAGACAGATCGGCACATTACAAATATCGGCGAAGCGCACAATCACCGCACTCGCAGATCACCGGGGCCGATGCCACACTTACGACATAGTCGTCTTGTCGCTTTTAATGCAGTGCATCCCAGGCATGTGCACACCGACGAGGCGCAGCACACGGACCTCGGAGGTCTCTCACATGAAGGCCTGCATACGGGGCGCGGTCATTGCTGTGACCGCGGCCTCCACGGCCGTCGCTCTCGCGGCCTGCGGGCAGGGCGCCGGGAACGACTCCGACGGGGAGAACAAGCCGAGGATCGGTGTGCTGCTGCCGGACGCGACCACGGCTCGTTGGGAGACAGCGGACAGGCCTCTGCTCGACAGGAAGATCAAGGAGCTGTGCGACGGCTGCACGGTCGAGCACGCCAACGCCAAGGCCGAGGTGGCCATCCAGCAGGCACAGCTGAACTCGATGATCGCCGAGGAGGTCGACGCCATCCTGCTCGTGGCCGTAGACGCCAAGGCGCTGCGCCCCGCGGTCAGGAAGGCCGATGAGGCAGGTATCCCCGTCATCGCCTACGACCGCCTCGCCCACGGTCCGATCGCGGGTTATGTGTCCTTCGACGGCGAGGAGGTCGGCAGGCTCCAGGGCAGGGCACTGCTCGAGGCCATGAGCGACAGGGCGGCCGGCAGCCGGATCGTCATGATGAACGGCGATCCCAGCGACCCCAACGCGGAGTCGTTCAAGAAAGGCGCTCTGTCCGTGCTCGGAGGGAAAGCCAGGATCGACAAGGCGTACAACACACGTCAATGGAGGATGGATGTCGCGTACATGAACATGTCCGGCGCCATCTCCGCCCTCGGCGCCGGCAACATCGACGGGGTCTACGCCGCCAACGACGGCCTCGCCGCCGGCAGCATCTCCGCCCTCAAGGCCAACAAGGTCAACCCGCTGCCTCCTGTCACCGGGCAGGACGCCGAACTCGGAGCCTTGCGGCGCATCGTCGTCGGCGATCAGTACATGACCGTCTACAAGCCCTTCGGACCCGAGGCTTCCGCCGGCGCCGCCATGGCCGTGGCCGCGGCCCGCGGTGAAAGCCTCGACCGGATCGCCACGGACAAGGTGCGCACCGTCAGTGGGACCAGCGTTCCGGCCGTCCTTCTCACCCCGGTGTCCGTGACCGTCGACGACATCAAGGACACCTTGGTGAAGGACGGCGTGTACACGATCGAGCAGATCTGCCCCCCGGAACTCGACGCCGCCTGCACCAGGGCCGGACTCACCTGACAGGCCGGTTCCAGGGCGGGACCGGTCACGGGAAGGAGATGGTCTCCGTGCCGACTCCCCCCTTGCTGGCGCTGCGCGGCGTGTGCAAGCGCTTCGGTGTCGTCGACGTCCTCATCGACATCGAGCTGGAGATCCGGGCCGGCCAGGTCGTCGCGCTGCTGGGCGACAACGGGGCCGGCAAGTCCACCCTGATCAAAGTGATCTCCGGCGTGGTCCCGGCGGACAAGGGCGTCATCGAGTGGCAGGGCCGGACGGTCCACATCAGGCGGCCCCACGACGCCCGGGACCTCGGCATCGCCACCGTCTACCAGGACCTCGCGCTGTGCGGGAACCTCGACGTCGTGGGCAATCTCTTCCTCGGCCGGGAGATCCGCAGGTTCGGATTCCTCGACGAGGTCGAGATGGAGCGCCGAGCCAGACATCTGCTGGAACGTCTGACCAGAGGCATCCCCGATCTCCGCGCCCCGGTCGTCTCGCTGTCCGCCGGCCAGCGGCAGACGGTCGCCATCGCCCGCTCACTCCTCGGCGATCCGCGGGTCCTGCTCCTGGACGAACCGACCGCGGCTCTGGGGTTCGAGCAGACCAGTGAGGTCCTGGACCTCGTCGACCAGTTGCGCGACCACGGCATGGGGGTCCTGCTCATCAGCCACAACATGGGCGATGTCAAGGCACTCGCGGACCGGGCGGCCGTGCTGCGGCTCGGTCGCAACAACGGCTTCTTCGACGTGAACACCGCGTCCCAGGAACAGATCATCTCCTCCATCACCGGCGCCACGGAGAACGTGCCCCGCCGGATCGCTCACCGGGAGGCAGGCTGGTGAGAGGGATGCGCAACAGGGCGGACAACAAGCGGGCCGAGCACGCCGCGCCCGCCGTCGAGGCCCGCCGGTCACGCCGCGGACCGGCCGTCACCCGGGTCGTGGAAAGCGGGGGCGCCGTCCTCCGGCGCAAGCTGAGCGCCGGCGAACTGGGCTCACTCCCGGTCGTCCTGGTCCTCGCCGCGGTCTGGATCACCTTCCAGTCCCTCAACGAGAGCTTCCTCTCCCCACGGAACCTGTCCAATCTCAGCGTGGACATCGTGGGTACGGGCCTGATCGCGGTCGGCATCGTCTTCGTGCTGCTGCTAGGTGAGCTGGACCTGTCAGTCGGCTCGATCAGCGGCCTCGCGGCCGCCGTCTTCGCCGTTCTGAACGTGAACAACGGCGTGCCGGAATGGCTCGCCCTCATCATCGCGGTACTCGCGGGCACCGTGGCGGGAACCGTCCAGGGCTTCTCCGTCGCCAAGACCCGCGTGCCGGCTTTCGTCGTCACCCTTGCGGGGCTGCTGACCTGGAACGGGCTCATGCTCTACATCCTCGGGACCAGCGGCACCGTCAACCTCGACGAGAACGGCCTTGTCGCCAAGCTGACGAGCTATTACTTCACCAACGACGCCGCCGCCTACGGCCTGGCGGCAGTCGGCACGGCCCTGGTCTTCCTCGTGCCCTACCAGGACAGGCGGCGCCGCAAGGCCGTGGGCATGCCACACCGCTCGCTCCAAGGGATCGCGGTGCGCGCGGGAGTCCTCGCGGTGACCGCGTTCAGCGCCGCATACCTGCTGAACCGGTTCCAGGGGCTGCCGCTCGCCCTGCTGATCTTCCTCGTGGTGGTGGCCGGCCTCGACATCGTTCTGCGCCGCACGCACTACGGGCGGCAGGTCTACGCGCTCGGCGGCAGTGCCGAGGCGTCCCGTCGCGCCAGTCTCAGTGTGACGCGGGTGCAGACCGCGGTGCTCGCCGTCTCCGGCACCATGGCCGCGATCGGCGGCCTGTTCCTGGCCTCGCGCATCACCTCGGTGAGTCAGGGGTCGGGCCCGGGCATCCTGCTGCTCAATGCCATCGCGGCGGCCGTCATCGGCGGCACCAGCCTGTTCGGAGGACGCGGTACGACCTGGTCGGCGGTGCTCGGCATGCTGATCATCCAGTCGATCGCCTCGGGCATGGTGATCACGGACACTCCCACTGCCGTCCAGTTCATGATCACGGGCGGGGTGCTCTTCGCCGCCGTGATCATCGACGCACTGTCCCGACACTCGCAGGAGGCACATGGGCGGGCATGACAGGTCCATTCCCTTGACTCCTGCCCGGGTCAGCCGACTTCCACGAGGAATCACCACGCTCCGCTCACTGTTGTCGGGCATGGCAGCCCCTGCACCAATCCCAAGGAGACCGAGCGTGTACGGCGACTCAGCAACGATCCGCAAGATCCTCACCGAGCTCGGCGACACCTGGGCGATCGTGGGCCTGTCGTCGAACCAGCGTCGAGCCGCGTACGGAATCGCCGATGTGCTCCAGCGTTTCGGCAAGCGCATCGTGCCCGTGCACCCGAAGGCTGAGACGGTCCACGGTGAGAAGGGGTACCCCTCCCTGGAAGCGATCCCGTTCCAGGTCGACGTCGTCGACGTGTTCGTCAACAGCAGCCTCGCCGGCCCGATCGCCGACGAAGCCGCCGCCATCGGCGCCAAGGCCGTCTGGTACCAGCTCGGCGTCATCGACGAGGCCGCGTACGAACGCACCCGCGCCGCCGGCCTCGACATGGTCATGGACCGCTGCCCGGCCATAGAAATTCCCCGCCTCGGATAGAGAACTCCTGAAGCAATTCCCAGGAATTGACCGCAGACAAGTCAAGAATGTGGCAACCACCTTCAGCGGAATGGTGGTTGATTCCTACCCTGGGGCCTCTTGCTCGCCAGAGCATTCGCACGCTTTATGAGAGGCCCCTTAAATTATGGTAAGCGTCGATCATGCAGTGCCGGAGGTCAAGGGGGGCCCGGGCAGACTGCGGCGGGATGTCGGTCTGATCGGGCTCATGTGGGCGTCGGTCGGTTCCATCATCGGCTCGGGCTGGTTGTACGGCGCGGAAAAGGCCGTGACGTTGGCCGGTCCCGCGGCCATTATTTCCTGGGTGATCGGCGCGGCTGCGATCGTTGTACTGGCGCTGGTGCACGCGGAACTCGGCGGTATGTTCCCGGTCGCGGGCGGCACGGCGCGTTATCCGCACTACGCCTTCGGCGGTCTGGCCGGCATGTCCTTCGGCTGGTTCTCCTGGCTGCAGGCGGCGACCGTGGCGCCGATCGAGGTCGAGGCGATGATCGGCTACGCCGGTCACTGGAGCTGGGCGCAGGGCTTCCAGCACCCCAAGGAAGGCACGCTGACGACCAGCGGGTTCATCGTCGCGGTCGTCCTGATGGCCGTGTTCGTCGTCATCAACTTCCTCGGGGTGCGGGTCCTGGCGCACACCAACAGCGCCGCCACGTGGTGGAAGGTCGCGGTACCGCTGGCCGCGATCTTCATCATCGCGGTCGGCAACTTCCATCCGGGCAACTTCACCGTGCACGGGTTCGCCCCGTTCGGCGCCAAGGGCGTGCTCAGCGCGATCAGTTCCAGCGGCATCATCTTCGCGTTGCTGGGTTTCGAGCAGGCGATCCAGCTGGCCGGCGAGAGCCGCGACCCCCAGCGCGACCTGCCGCGCGCGACGCTCGGTTCGGTGGCCATCGGCGCGGTCATCTACGTCCTGCTCCAGATCGTGTTCATCGCGGCGCTGCCGCTGAGCTCCTTCGCGCACGGCTGGGCCAAGCTCGACTACCCCGGGATCAGCGGGCCTTGGGCGGGCCTGGCCACCCTGCTGGGCCTGGGCTGGCTGGGCGTCGTGCTGTACCTGGACGCGGTGGTCTCTCCCGGCGGCACCGGCCTGATCTACACCACCGCGACCTCCCGCGTCTCCTACGGCCTGGCCCGCAACGGCTACGCGCCGAAGGTGTTCACCCGCACCGGCGGGCGCGGTGTGCCGTGGTTCGGGCTGCTCGTGTCCTTCGTGACCGGCGTGGTCTGCTTCCTGCCCTTCCCGAGCTGGCAGCAGCTGGTCAGCTTCATCACCTCGGCGAGCGTGCTGATGTACGCGGGCGCGCCGCTGGCGTACGGCGTCTTCGCCGACCGGCTGCCGCACCGCGAGCGTCCGTACCGCCTGCCCGGCGGCAAGGTGGTCTCCCCGCTGTCGTTCGTGGTGGCGAACCTCATCATCTACTGGTCCACCTGGCAGACTCTGTGGCGGCTCGGCGTGGCGATCGTCCTGGGCTACGTCCTGCTCGGCGGATACGCCTACTACGCCACCCGCAGAGGCCTGCCGGACGCGCCCCGGCTGGACTGGAAGGCGGCCCGGTGGCTGCCGTTCTATCTGGTCGGCATGGGCGTCATCTCCTGGCAGGGCAGCTTCGGCGGCCAGAACCACATCGGACTGTGGTGGGACATCCTGATCGTCGCCGCCTTCTCCCTGGTCGTCTACTACTGGGCGAAGGCCTCGGCGTCCCCGTCCGAGGAGATCGAACGCAGCATCGATGACGCAGTTGTCGCGGACATGCCCATGCACTGACCCGCTCCGCCACAATAAGCCGGTGACCACCAGCTCCCACCCCAGACCCGGCGCTCCACGACGCTTTCCCGTCATCGTCGTGGGCGCCGGGCCCGCCGGGCTGACCATCGGAAACATCCTGCGGGCCGCCTCCGTGGACTGCCTGGTCCTGGAGACCGAGACCCGGGACTTCATCGAACAGCGGCCCCGGGCCGGGGTCATCGAGGAGTGGGCCGTACGCGGCCTGGAGAAGCGCGGCCTCGCCCGGAACCTGCTGGACCAAGCGCAGTTGCACTCCGCGTGCGAGTTCCGCTTCGGCGGGGAGCGGTACCGGTTCTCCTACGGCGAGCTGACGGGGAACCATCACTTCATCTACCCACAGCCGCTGCTCGTGACGGACCTGGTGCGCGAGTACGCCGACGCGCGCGCCGGACAGATCCGGTTCGGCGTACGGGACGTACGGGTGCACGACCTGGACACCGACCGGCCCTCGGTGTCGTACACCTGTCCCGAGACGGGTCAACGGGAGCTGGTGCACTGCGGCTTCGTGGCCGGGTGCGACGGGGCGCGCGGGGTGGCGCGGGACGCGATCCCGGCCGGGCGGGTCCGGATCGCGCGGCACGACTACGGCATCGGCTGGCTGGCGATGCTGGCCGAGGCGCCGCAGTCCGCGGACACCGTGCTGTTCGGCTGCCACCCAAACGGCTTCGCCGGCCACATGGCCCGCAGCCCGGAGGTGACCCGCTACTACCTGCAGTGCCCGCCGGCCGAGGACCCGGAGAACTGGTCGCACGACAGGGTCTGGGCGGAACTGCAGCAGCGGCTCGGGGCGGCCGGTGCTCCGCCGCTGACGGAGGGGCGGCTGATCGAGAAGCGCGTGCTGGACATGCACGACTACGTCGTCGAGCCGATGGCGTTCGGGCGGCTCTTCCTGGCCGGTGACGCGGCGCACCTGATCGCGCCGATCGGCGCCAAGGGTATGAACCTCGCGCTGCACGACGCCTTCCTGCTCGGCGACGCGCTGGTCGCGTACCTCCGCACGGGCGAGGTCAGCGGGTTGAACGGCTATTCGGAGACGGCACTGCGGCGGGTGTGGGACTACCAGGAGTTCTCGCAGTGGCTGTCCGAGCTGTACCACGGCACCGCGTCGGGCGATCCGTTCCGCGTGGGCACCACGCTGGCCCGGCTGCGCCGCCTGTTCACCTCGCCGAAGGCCGCGACCGCGTTCGCGGAGCAGTACCTGGGGACGGCGGCCCAGTACTGAGACACAAGGGGCCGGCCCTGGGCCCTGACCGGTCAGTCGTGAACGGGGCGGTCACTGAGCCGGTGGTCGGCCACGTTCAGGGCCTCGTCCACCAGGCGGCGCAGATGGCCGTCGCGCAGTGCGTAGATCACCCGACGGCCCTCCTTGCGCGTGCTCACCAACCCCGCGAGCCGCAGCCGCGCCAGATGCTGGCTGACCGCGGGCCGCGCCGCCCCGCACACCTCGGTGAGCGTCGTGACATCGGCCTCGCCGCCCCTCAGGGCGTGCAGCAGCGTGAGCCGGGTGCGGTCGCCGAGCAGGGCGAGGAGTTCCGCGGCAAGCGCGAGCTGCTCCTCGCTCGGGGTGCGCGGGTGCACGTCGTGCGCAGGTGATAGGTGCATGCGTGCGCTCATACGCACATAATGGCGTCGTGGGCGGCGCGCGTCCACCTTCGCGCAGCGGAAGGGGCAACGACGTGAGCGACGGGCACGCGGAGCGGGACGACCGCAGGCAGTCGCATGCCGACGGGCAGCGGCACGAGGATGCACACGGGCACGGGCATGCACACGGGCCGGACGACAAGCCTGCGAACGTCGACGGGCATGGGGACGGGCTCGGTCACAAGCCCGGGCCCGACCATGAGCACGGGCACGCGCTCGACCGCAAGCGCCCGCACGAGCACGAGCAAGGGCACATGCTCGGCCATAAGCACCCGCACAACCACGAGCAGGGGCACATGCTCGGCCATAAGCACCCGCACTCGCACCCGCCCAAGCACGACCACGCGCACCCCCACTCACATCCCGGCCCCTCCCCCACCGGCCTGCGTCACCGCCTCGCCCACCTCCTCACTCCCCACTCCCATGAGACCGCCGACAAGCTCGACTCCGCGCTGGAGTCCTCGGCCCGTGGGCTGCGCGCGCTGTGGGTCTCGCTGGCCGTGCTGGGGGCGACGGCGCTGGCGCAGGCGGTCGTGGTGGTCGCGTCCGGGTCGGTGGCGCTGCTCGGTGACACGGTGCACAACACGGCGGACGCGCTGACCGCCGTACCGCTCGGGATCGCCTTCCTGCTCGGGCGCCGCGCGGCCACGCGCCGCTTCACCTACGGCTACGGCCGGGCCGAGGACCTGGCGGGCATCGTGATCGTGCTGACGATCGCCGCGTCGGCGGCCTTCGCGGCGTGGACGGCGTTCGACCGGCTCCTGAACCCCCGTCCCGTCGCGCACCTCCCGGCGGTCGCCGTGGCCGCGCTCGTCGGTTTCGCGGGCAACGAGTGGGTGGCCCGGTACCGGATCCGGGTCGGCCGGGATATCGGCTCGGCCGCACTGGTCGCCGACGGCCTGCACGCCCGTACGGACGGGTTCACGTCCCTTGCCGTGCTGCTGAGCGCGGGCGGCGCGGCGCTGGGGTGGCAACTGGCGGACCCGGTCGTGGGATTGGCGATCACCGCCGCGATCGCGCTGGTGCTGCGGGACGCGGCGCGGGAGGTGTTCCGACGGGTGATGGACGCGGTGGACCCGGCCCTGGTGGACCGGGCCGAGCGGGCGCTGAAGGAGGTGCCCGGCGTGCGGGACGTCGGCGAGCTGCGGCTGCGCTGGATCGGGCACCGGCTGCGCGCCGAGGTGGCGGTCGTCGTGGACGGCGACGTGACGGTACGCCGGGCCCACGCGATCGCCGTCGACGCCGAACACGCCCTGCTGCACGCCGTGCCCCGCCTCACCGCGGCCCTGGTCCACGCCGACCCGGCCCCGGCACCGGGCGAGACGGACCCCCATCTGGTACTGGCCCACCACTCCTGAGAGTCAGGCGGCCGGGATCCCCAGCCCCTCCAGCACCACCGCCCCCGGCAGCTCCGCGAACGCCTTGCCCGGGACCAGCAGCTTGCCGCGCCGGCGTCCGCTGCCGACGAGCACGTAGGGCAGGTCGACGACGGCCGGGTCCACCAACACGGGCCAGCCGCCCGGCAGTCCGACGGGGGTGACGCCGCCGTACTCCATGCCGGTCTCCCCCGTCGCCGTGTCCATCGGAGCGAACGAGGCCTTGCGGACGCCGAGTTGGCGGCGCACGGCACCGTTGACATCGACACGGGCGGTGGAAAGCACGACGCATGCGGCGAGCGTCGTCTCACCGGCCCGCTTGCCCGCGACGACGACGCAGTTTGCGGACCGTTCGAGCAGCTCCTGGCCGTAGTGCTCGACGAAGACGGCGGTGTCGGCCCACCGCGGGTCGGTGTCGACGTAGACGATCTGGTCGGCGGGGACGCTGCCGCTCCAGTCGCGTACGGCGTCGGCGACCGGGCCGGTCAGCTCGTCGAGGCAGTCGGGGGCGGGCCGGGCGTTGTCGAAGTGTCCGATGGGTGCGTGCATGGCCGCACGTTAGCAACACCGCGCGGACGGCGGTTCAGGGAACGGGTGGCACCGAGACGGCCATCACCATCTCCATCGGCACGTCCCCGGTGTTGCCGTACGTGTGCGGGGTGTTGGCCTCGAAGGAGACGCTCGCGCCCGCCGGGACGCGGTACTCCACGCCGTCGACGGTCAGCGTCAGCTCGCCCGTGCTGACGTGGAGGAGTTCGACCGTGCCGGCGGGGTGCGGGTCCGAGGCGCTGCTCTCGCCGGGCATCAGCCGCCAGTTCCACAGCTCCAGCGGCCCGGGCGCCTCGGTGCCCGCGAGCAGCAGGTTGTAGCTGCCGGCATCGGTGTGCCACAGCCGTACGGCCTGCTCGGCGGGGACGATACGGACCTTGGGGGCCTGCTCGTAGTCCAGCAGCGTGGTGATGCTGACGCCGAGCGCGTCGCCGATCTTGACGACCGTCCCGATGCTGGGGTTCGTCCGGGCCTGCTCGATCTGGATGAGCATGCCGCGGCTGACTCCGGCGCGCGCGGCGAGCACGTCCAGCGTGAAGCCCCGCACCGCCCGCCAGTGCTTGACGTTGCGCGCCAGGGACTGGGTCAGCAAGTCGAGGTCCGACACATTCCGTCCAATATTTTGAATGACAGAGTTCAGTACGTTGAACTATGGTGTTGGTGCACCTGATCGTTCACGGAACTGTACTGCGAGGCGACCACCCCATGACAGCACTGTTCGCGCTGGCCACCAGCCTGTTGTGGGGTCTGGCCGACTTCGGCGGCGGGCTGCTGACCCGGCGCACGCCAGCGCTCACGGTGGTCGTCGTCTCGCAGTCCATCGCGGCCGTCGTGCTCGGTGCGATCGTGGTCGCGACCGGCGGCTGGAGCGAGGCCGGCGGGCAGCTGTGGTTCGCCGTGGCCGCCGGGCTCGTGGGCCCGGTCGCCATGCTCGCCTTCTACAAGGCGCTCGCCCTGGGCCCGATGGGCGTCGTCTCCCCGCTCGGCTCGCTCGGTGTGGCCGTGCCGGTCGCGGTGGGCCTGGTGCTGGGCGAGCGCCCCGGATTGCTGCAGTTCGTCGGCATCCTGGTCGCCGTCGCCGGGGTCCTCCTCGCGGGCGGTCCGCAGTCCGGGGGCGCCCCGGTGCAGCGGCAGGTCGTCGTCCTCACGCTGCTCGCGGCGTTCGGCTTCGGCGCGGTGATGGCCCTGATCGCCGCGGCGTCGACCACGCTGACCGGCCTGTTCCTCGCCCTGTTCGTGCAGCGTGCGACGAACGTCGCCGCGGGCGGACTGGCCCTGTACGTCTCCGTCCGGCGCGGTGCTCCCGCACTCCCCGCGGACGGTTTCCCCTGGGGTTCCCTCCCGGCGCTGGCCTTCGTCGGTCTCGCCGATGTGGCGGCCAACGGCACGTACTCGATCGCCGCCCAGCGGGGCCCGGTCACCGTGGCCGCGGTGCTCGCCTCGCTCTACCCGGTGGTGACCGCGCTGGCCGCGCGCGGCATCCTCAGCGAGCGGTTGAGGGCCGTTCAGGCGGCGGGCTCGGGGCTGGCGCTGATCGGCACAGTGCTGCTGGCGACGGGGTGAGTTCGGACGGGCTGAGTCAGGCGTCCGCGTCCAGTTCGGCCAGCCGGGCCGCCGTCTCCTCGTCCAGGCCCGACAGCGCGCGCAGCTGGTCCGGGGTGACGCCGTCCGGTATCGGCACCGGCGCCGGGGTGCGCAGCGGTGGTTGCCAGCCGTCGGCGGGCGTCCAGCGCCGTACGACGCGGGCCGGCGCGCCGGCCACCACGGCGTGGTCGGGCACGGCGCCGCGGACCACCGCCCCGGCGGCCACCACCACGTTCCGCCCGAGCCGGGCGCCCGGGAGGATCACCGCACCGGTGCCGATCCAGCACCCGGGCCCGATCCGCACCGGCTCCATCCGCGGCCACTGCTTGCCGATGGGTTGGTGCGGGTCGTCGTAGGAGTGGTTGGTGGACGTGATGTACACGTACGGCCCGAAGTAGCAGTCGCTGCCGATGGTGACCGTCGTGTCGGCGATGACGTGGCTGCCGCGGCCCAGTACGACCCCGTCGCCGATGGTCAGGATCGGCTCCGGGCCGAGGTCGAGGTCGGGCATCAGACCGGCGGTCAGGGTGACCTGCTCGCCGATGATGCAGTGGGCGCCGAGGTGGATCCACGGTTCGCCGAAGACCGTGCCGAGTGGGAAGGCGAGCCGGGTGGCTTCGCCGATGGCGCCGAAGTGGAAACGGCCGGGGTTCTCGACAGTCACCGAACCCGTGCGCTGCACCCAGGCCCAGCTCGCATGGACCGCGCGCTGCGCCAGTCGGCGTCGCCAGGATGAGAACGTGTTCTTGCGCTTCGGCACGGGGTCACCGTACTGAGCGTGCGGCGCCCTTATGAGGTAGAGGGCCTGTGATCTTCACCCCACCCGTGGCGTACGGTTCCGGTGTACTGCGGACACGAGGAGACGGTGATGACGCAGAAGGCGCTGATCACGGGTATCGGCGGCAAGGAGCCGAAGGTCGACGGAGAGGTGTTTGTGGCGCCCACGGCCTCGGTGATCGGGGACGTGACGCTGCACGCGGGGACGAGTGTCTGGTACGGGGCGGTGTTGCGCGGGGACGTTGAGCGGATTTCGGTGGGGGCCAGTAGCAATGTGCAGGACAACTGCACGCTGCATGCGGATCCGGGGTTTCCGGTCACGGTGGGTGAGCGGGTGTCCATTGGGCACAACGCGGTGGTTCATGGGGCGACCGTGGAGGATGACTGCCTGGTGGGGATGGGGGCGACTGTGCTCAACGGTGCGGTGATCGGGGCGGGGTCGTTGGTGGCCGCGCAGGCGTTGGTGCCGCAGGGGATGCGGGTGCCGCCGGGGTCGTTGGTCGCTGGGGTTCCGGCTAAGGTCAGGCGGGAGTTGACGGAGGAGGAGCGGGAGGGGGTGACGCTCAACGGCACCATGTATGCCGAGTTGGCTCGGCATCACCGGGGAGCGTATGGGGGGCAGGGGTCGTAGGCGGTCTGCGGGTTGGGGGTGGCTGGTCGCGCTCACGCGGCGCAGCCGCATGAATGTCACAGCCCCGCGCCCCTCTAGTAGTGCTTGGTCAGGTCGGCTGTGCTGGTGCGTGTCCTTCGGGTCCGGTGTGGCGTTGAGGTGGTGTGACTCCGGACGAGATGGCTGCGGTGCGTGGTGAGTTGGAGGCGTTCGCGGCGGAGGTGTTCGAGCCGTTCGCGCGCAATGACCAGCGCCGGTGGGGACAGGTGTATCTGCGGGGACTGCTGACCGACGGCAAGCGCAAGTCGGTCGAGCCGATGGCCGCTCGGCTTGGGGAGGACGGCAACCGGCAGGCGCTGGCCCACTTCATCACCACCAGCCCGTGGGATCCGGCCCACGTCCGGGCCCGTCTGGCCTGGAGGATGGAAGCGGAGGTCCGGCCGACCGCGCTGATCTTCGACGACACCGGCTTCCTCAAGGACGGCAACGCCTCGGCGTGTGTGTCGCGGCAGTACACCGGCACCGCGGGCAAGGTCACCAACTGCCAGGTGGGCGTCTCGCTGCACCTCGCGTCCGATCACGCCTCGGCAGCGGTCAACTGGCGGCTGTTCCTGCCGCAGACCTGGGATCCCATCTCGCCGAAGGCGGACCCGGACAAGGTCGCCCGCCGCAGATCCTGTGGCATCCCCGACGACATCAGTCATGTAGAGAAATGGCAGCTGGCCCTGGACATGGTCGACGAGACACGCTCCTGGGGCATCGAGGTGCCGCTGGCCATCGCGGACGCCGGATACGGCGACGCGGCGGCGTTCCGGCTCGGCCTCAATGCCCGGGGCATGCACTACGTGGTGGGAATCTCCACCACGCTGTCGGCCCAGCCCGGCGACGCCGAACTGGTGACAGTCCCGTATTCCGGGAAGGGACGCCCGCCCGTGCCGAAGTACCCCGACCCGCCCCGATCGGTGAAAGAACTGGTCATCGCGGCGGGCCGGAAGGCCGCACGGCCGGTCCAGTGGCGCGAGGGATCCCGGCCCGGCACCGGGCGCTCCGGCCGCAAGCGCATGTACTCCCGCTTCGTGGCCCTGCGCATCCGGCCCGCCGGACGCGAGATCAGGCAGGCCACCGACGGCCCGGAACTGCCCGAGTGCTGGCTACTGGCCGAGTGGCCCGCGAGCGAAAGCGAGCCGGTGCAGTTCTGGCTGTCCGACCTGCCCGCCGACACCCCGCTGACCACCCTGGTCCGGCTCGCCAAGCTGCGCTGGCGCATCGAGCACGACTACCGGGAGATGAAGCAGGCCCTGGGCCTGGCCCACTTCGAGGGCCGCACCTGGGGCGGCTGGCACCACCACGTCACCCTCGTCTCCGTCGCCCACGCCTTCTGCACCCTGCAACGACTGGCCCAGGCCCCAAAAGCCACGGCGCCGACCTGAGCCTCTACCAGGTCGTCCGCGAGCTACAGACACTCCTCGCGCTCTGGACCGGCGCCTGCCCCACCTGCCACCGCGACATGCCAGAACCGTACCAACCTGACCAAGCACTACGTGCCCCGACAGGCAACGTTTGCCCGTCAAGGAGCGGCGTCCGGTGCATGCTCTCGGCGTGCCAGCCGGAAGCCCTCGTACTGGACGTACTTGGGCTTTCGGCCGGTGCGGCGAGAGGGCGTGCCGGGCG
>NZ_JACTVI010000079.1:37120-38550 GCF_014495685.1 Streptomyces sp. TRM68367
TGCCGGGGCACTAGGTTGGCTCAGTCACCGGCGTTTCCTGGTGCGAGGTGCCCGCCTTCTTGGCCTTGCGCTTGATGAGGAGCATCGACGTGACGCCGACCAGGACCGCTGCCACCAGGCCCAGCCAGGAGAAGCGCTTGAGCCAGGCCTCGGCGACGATGCCGACGTAGTAGATGACGGCGGTGGTGCCGCCGGCCCAGAGAGTGCCGCCGAGGACGTTGGCGATGAGGAACTTCCAGTACGGCATGCGCAGGACGCCGGCAAGCGGGCCCGCGAAGATGCGGAGCAGGGCGACGAAGCGGCCGAAGAAGACGGCCCACATGCCCCACTTCTCGAAGGAGCGCTCGGCCGTGGCGATGTGCCCCTCGCTGAAGTGCTTGGGGAACTTCTTGCCGAGCCAGGCCAGCAGGGGCCGTCCACCCTTGCGGCCGATGGCGTACCCGATGGAGTCGCCGATGATCGCTCCGGCGCTGGCGCAGGCGCCGAGCATCACGGGGTCGATGTCGCCGTGCTGGGAGGCGAGCAGAGCGGAGGAGACCAGGATGATCTCGCCCGGCAGCGGGATGCCCAGGCTCTCCAGGCCGATGACCAGGCCCACCAGGGCGTAGACCGCGGCTGCGGGCACGGTGTCGAGCCACTCCTGGACGTGCAACGCCGGTTCCTTCCCGTCTGTCCCTGCATTCCCGGTGTGCACCTGATCGCGGCGCACACCGGGAAGCCTACCGGGTCACGGGAGTGCGGCCCGGCCCCACCGGTACCGGGGGTGTTGGCTCACACCGCGGGCCCTCCAGCGCGAACGACAGCGCGCCCTGCACGAACACGAGGGCAGGGCGACCGGCTCATTGGCCAGCACCGCCAGGGCCGGCCAGCCGAAGAGCACCAGGGCGACAGAGATCCACCACTCGCCCAGCCCGGCGGTGTCGTTCACAACGGGGGCGAGGAAGGTGAAGCTTCCGAACGTTGCCGCGTTCACCAGCGCGCCGAGCAGCATCACCAGAGTCAATGCCGACCTTGTGAGCTGGGCGAGCTCCGCTCGCAAGGGGACCTGTCACATCGGTTGGGCCGGTCGCTGCCGGGTTCGGGCGGGGCCCGGAGGGCGGTGTCCCAGGCGTCGACGACGTCCGCCACGGTGGGGGCGGGTGCCCGGAGCAGGGCCGCTGCCACCGTGCGTACGAACAGCCGGTGCCGGTCGTGGGTGAGGTACTCCACCGGGGACTTGCCGTCCACACGCGCGAGCAGTAGTGCCGGCAGCAGTGTCGCGGCCCGCTCCTCGAGGGCGGGTCGGGGCTCCCAGTCGACGCACCGGGCGTACTCCTCGGCCAGCACCCGGGCGGATCGCAGGAGTGCGGCGCGGTCTTCGGGCACCACCAGGCTCTTGAGGAGCAGATGGTTGACGCAGAAGGCCAGGTCGAAGGCCGGGTCCCCGTACC
>NZ_JACTVI010000008.1 GCF_014495685.1 Streptomyces sp. TRM68367
CCGAACACAGCGGCCTGTCGAAGTCCACGATCGGACGCATCTGGAAGAAATTCGACCTCAAGCCGCATCTGCAGGACTCCTTCAAGCTCTCTACCGACCCGCAGTTCGTGGAGAAGGTCGTCGATGTCGTCGGGCTCTACCACAACCCGCCCGAGCGGGCCGTGGTGCTCTGCGTGGACGAGAAGTCGCAGGTCCAGGCGCTGGACCGGTCCCAGCCCGTGCTGCCGATGATGCCGGGCATGCCCGAGCGGCGGACCCACGACTACCGCCCCGAACCGCTGCTGGGTCGCGGAGCCCTGGCCGCGCTGGCCCGGGACGCCCTGGCCGTACCCGGTGCAGACGAGGACACTCCGCTGGTCGCGGTGTCCCGCTCCGGGTTCACGGTGGAGGGACTGACGGCGACTTACGGGCCCGAGCAGCTGATGGAGGGCTGGAGTTCGGGTTCCGTCGCGTGAGCGCCCTCCCCCGGCTACCAGCCGACGGCGAAACTCGTGGCACCCGCGCACCGTTCCGAACACCGACGAGTCCTCCGACCGTCCGGTCACCGTGAGGGCCGGCCCCCTACGGCAGCGTGCGCCTTCGCTCGAGCGGGGGACCCCAATCCCGCGGGGAGTTCCTCGAACAGCTCACGAATTCCATCACGGACCAGGAGATGAGAGCGTCGTGCTCTCCTCGCGCCTGGTCTCCGAGCCGACCCTGGACGCCTCTGGCCACACCGCCACCGGCATGCCGCCGGCCTACACCTACTGCGACTCACTGAAGACCTGCATCTCCGCCCTCGCCAAGGCCGACTACCACCAGCGCGTGACCTACCACCCCGCCGACAACTTCTGGGCCCTCCAGTGGACCGAGACCGGGATCTACCTCGGCCTCGCCCTCAGCCTCGGAATCCTCTGCGTCTGGTGGACGCGCCGCCGCCTGACCTAACGCGACGTTCGGATGATGCTGTAGGGAGTCGACAAAACCATGGCACCGCGATCAGCGACTACCACCCGCGCCGCAATCCGCCCCATGCACCGACGCCGCACAGATGGCCACCACTTGGCCACCCCACCCTCTGCGGATACTGTCCAGCCATTCAGCAACACATAAGAAAACCGCAGGTCAGAACCACGTAACCGGATCACAGGCACGCAATCACTGCCAGATAGTGAACCTCTGACCTACGCATTACATGCACAGCCTCAAGAAGCCCTCGGCACGCACATTCCAAGGTCAAGAAAACGAAGAAACCGCAGGTCAGAGGCCTGACCTGCGGCGTTCCTTGGAGCCGCCTTCGGGATTCGAACCCGAGACCTACGCATTACGAGTCAGCACATGACCATCTTGATCTTGCTCAACAGTTGCTAGATCTTCGAAAAACAGCAGGTCAGAACGGGTGTCGTAGCTGAGCCCTACCGGGTCTTGCTGCCTCTTTCCTGATCCTTCCGTTCCCACGAGGTTCCCATCTGGTTCCCACGTAGGAGCCGCAGAGCTGTCGTGAAAGACGACGTCGCAGGTGGTAGCAGGGGCTCGAACTGGGGAGCTTCGCACCGGCATCGAGATGAACGCGGGCTCACTTCCCCTGTGCCCGGGGCCGAGCCGGTGACCGTTTTCGCAGGTCAGCCGCGTTCTCACAGACTACCCCGCCGCCACGCGTCCGTCCGGTGATGCTGTGGGGTCTATGTCCGCCGCTACGTCTGCCTGTTCGAGAGTGCGGACCGCCGCGATCTCGGTCTCCAGCCTCTGACGGGCCTGTGCGAGGCGCGCACGGTGCTTACGCAGGGCGCGCCGCGTGTCCGCCAGAGTCTTCGCCTGTCGTTTCTCCAGTTCCGTGAGTCGGGTGATCTGTCGTTCGTGGTGGGCGATCTGTTCGGATCGGATGACGGCTGCGGGTCGGTGAGACCCCGTCTTTCGGGCGGCGCCAAGCTCTTTGTTCAGCTGCACGCGTGCGAAGTCGAGGAACTCGTTGCGGGGGACGTACTTCGCGCGCCCGGCGCCTATGCCCATCAGCAGCGCGATCTTGGGGAAGTTGGCATGGCGCTTGGCCCAGTTGCTGACGGTGGAGCGTGTGACGCCTACGAGGGCGGCTGCGCCGGCGAGGTGGACCAGCTCGTTCTCACGGCCCTGGAATTCGGGGCGAAGCCAGACGACGGATGTGGCCGGGGTGGTCATGCTCGGGTCTTTCTGCTTGCTGCGGCCCCGGCGGGGCGCCGGGGCCGCGGGGGCTGGTTGTTCAGTTCGCGTGGTGGTCGTTGCTCTGGGCGCGGGTATGGCGCTCGGCCTTCGCCTTGCGGGCGATGGGGAGGAGGCTTGTGGCGTCGACTCCGCTGTTGATGGCTCCGTTTATGGCTTCGGCGAGGCTGTATTCGGGGTCGGCGGTGAGGGCTTGCCTGAGCGCGTGGCGTGCGGTGGGGATGTCGTCCTGTCGCCAGGCGACTGCGGCGAGGAGGGTGAGTGCGGGTATGGCGGCGTCGGTGTAGGGCGGGATGCAGCGGCGAGCGAGGGCAGCCCACAGACGTCGGGCATGAGGAAGGTCGTCGTCCTCGATGTATTCGAGGCCGTGGTCCATGAGCCACTCGTCGTGGAGGCCGTGGATGAGCCGGGCTGCTATGTCGTCGGCTATCTCGGTGGCGCCTTCGCGGAAGTCCCGCATCGTGGTTTCCAGGAGCGCGTGGGTGGGCTGTAGGGCTGCGTCCAGCTCAGCGGGCGCTCCGCTGCATAGCTGGGCCCAAGCGGTGCTCTCGTTGTCGAGGGCTCGGAGCAGGTGTGAGGGGTCATCCGGGATGCTGGGCTGGAATTCCTTGGTGATCTCGCTGCTGCTGCGGCCGGGGGTGTGGCCGAGCCGGATGAGTTGGGCAGTGACGCTGTTGGGGTCGTCGGGGCCGGGGATCGGCTCGCCCTCGCAGCATCCGGGATAGGGGCACTCGTATGACCACCAGCGGTTGTCGACGAGGGCGATAACCCACTTGACGGGAGCGCGGCGGAGGTCGGCGAAGGTATCGATAAGCCGCTGGCCGAGGGGCCACAGGTCCTCGACCGTCTCTTCTGGGCTCTGGCCGTAGCGTGGGGTGCGGCACAGGAAGACAACGATGTCGTTGATGTCGAAGCGTCCATGGTCGTGGATCGCGTGGAACTTGCGGGCGCCTGCTTCGGCCGCTGCCTGCCAGGTGGCGGGATCGTCGGGGAGGTGCAGGACCATGCTTGGTCCGGTGCCGGTGTTGGTGACGCCGTGGAGGACGATGCAGTCCTCGGGCTGGTGGCCGAGCAGGAAGGGCAGAACCTGGGCGAACTCGCCAGGGCTGTCAATCTGGGGAGGGCTGGGTGGCGTGGTCATCGTTCGGTCTCCTTCGAGTCGGTGGTGGGCCGCTGGTTATCGGGGGTGTTGGTGCCGGGGTCGGCTTTGTCGTCCGAGGTGAGTCGGACCTTCTTGGGCTTGTTGGTGAGCGCGAGCATGAGGTGGTTGCGTACGACGGAGGCGACTGTGGCTGGTAGGTCGTCGACGTGACGTGTGGCGACGGTGGTGTGCCAGGTGCGGCCGGGTTGCAGGCGGGCGTCATTGGCGGCCTGGGCTTCGGCCTGCTCGATGTCGGTGCCGTCAGGGATCGGTGGAAGTTCGGGCCCTGCGGTGATCCAGGTCTGGATGATCAGGTCGCTGCCTTGGAGGCGTAGGCCGATGCGGTGGCCGTCGGGGTGGGTGTACGTGGCGGTGCGGTCGGGGGTGTCTGTGTCCTCCTTGTTCCACGGCGGTTCGAGGTCGGGGGCGAGCTGGTCGACCGGGTGGGTGGCGCCGGTGGGCCTGGGCTGCGCGAAGGACGGCCGGCGTCTGGGTTGTGCAGGGGTCGCACGGGGGCGAACGAGGTCGTGCTCATCGCTCATACAGCGGCTGGCTCCTTGGACATGAGCTGATCCAGGAGGCGGAAGGCACGGCGGGAAGCGACGATGCTGTTCGCGGTGTCGACGTACCTGTCGCGTTGTTCGAAGGCGTCCTTGGCTTCGGTGAGTGTCTGGGCGTAGCCGCCGTCCTCGAGGGCGAGGGAGTCGGCGCAGCCGATGAAGCACTTGGGGCCGAGGTCCCAGATGATCGCGTTGACGGCGGCGCAAGCCGCGGCGAGCGCGTCGATGTCGTTGCCGTACCAGAGGTAGTCGTGCGGGTTGAGTCCGAGGTCGCGCAGCCGCTGGGCGACGGAGCGGAGCATGGTGCCCGAGCCGACCGCGGGTTCGCGGATTGCCATGTTGGGCTGGGCGAAGTCCTTGTCGACGAGCATGTTGGCCAGCAGGTCCGTGACGCTGGCCGGCGTGTGGTACTCGCCGCGCCACTTCTTGTCGCTCTTGTGGCGCAGGCCGGTCAGCAGCGGGCTGAGGACGTCGGACTCGGAGCGCATGTACGGGTCGTCGTGGCCGGTGAGGTCCAACAGGCCCTGGTTGAGGGCGCGGTGGGTGACGGCCTGGACGGCGCGGAGCTGCTGGGGGTCGGGGTCGGGGTTCCAGGCCCAGTCGTGCAGGCGCACGGCTCGGTCGATCAGGTCGGGGCGCTTGATCCAGTGGCCGAGGTAGATCTCCTTGAAGAGTTGGGGCAGTTCGTGCGGCTGGCGGTTGATGATCCAGTCGGCCAGGCCGTTGCCGGTCTCCGGCGGCTGGCGCAGGAGCGCGAGCGCGGCAACGGTGCCGATGGGAACGTCGATGCTGCTGCCGCCGTAGCTCTGGTACCAGGCGTCGATGACGTTCTCGGCGATCTTGCGGGCGTGCTCGTGCGGGTCGCGTGGGGCGAAGGCCTTCCGCCAGGTCGTCTTGACGGAACCGCGTACGGCGGCCTTGGACTTGGGCGGGGCCTTCTTCGTCCAGCTCGGTGCGGGCCGGGCCGCAACAGGTGCGGCGGCTCGCGGCAGGAATATGTCGTCGTCGGACATGCGGTTCCTCTGGGTGCGCGCATGGGGCCGCCCCGGTGCGCGGGGCGCGGCCGGGGCGGCGATGGGATGCGGTGTCGGCGTTCAGTCGGCCTCGGGGTGGGCCTGGAGTCGGGCTGCAATGCCGCGTATCTCGACGGCGTCGGCGGCATCGGGGTGTCCGGCCTGGCGCAGGCCGGTGGCCAGGAACATCAGGGCCAGCTCGTCGACGTCCATGTCGGCGATGAGTTCCTCGAAGCTGAAGTCGCGCAGCGAGGTGGGGCGGTGCGCGTAGCCGATGCGCAGCGTCTTCTCGATCTCCTGGAGAGTGGTGGCGATCTGCTCTTCGGTCAGAGCGAGGAGCTTGGACCAGGCCTGCAGGGTTTCGTCGTCCACCGGGAGCTTCACGGTGTCGTGAGCCTTTCTTTCGTCGGGCGCCCGGCTCGGCTCGCTTGCCAAGCCGGGCGTCCGTGGATTGGAAGGGTCAGGAGGGGAAGGGGTCGTTCCGGTAGTCGGGGTGGACGACGGCCCACAGCCCTGCGGGCATGGGTTCGGTGATGACGCCCCATCCGGCCCAGCGCATGACGGCGAGGTAGCCGAGCCGGCCACCGGCGAAGCCGGTGCGGTCGTCACAGTCCGGGTCGGGGGCGATGAGGACCCAGCCGGGCAACTCGTCGCAGGTGGGCAGGACCTGGAAGCCGGGGCGCAGTTGGTATGTGCCGTCGGTGACGATGGGAGGCAGTCCGGCGGCGTCGAGGATGCGGATGACCTGCTGGATGTGGGGGTGGTCGTGGTGCTCGGGGAGCGTTCCGACGCCCTTGCGGATGACCTGCCGGGGCGGCTTGGTGCCCTGGCTGGCGTGGTAGATGTCCATGAGGAGCAGCGCGTCCTCGATGCGCCCGGCGAAGCGCAGGGCGAGGTTCGCGACGACGGCGACAACATGGCGGTCGCCGCCCATGAGGCGCCGGAATTGCTCGTCGGTCATGTGCTGGAATTGGTTGGCTCGTATGACGGCGTGGGCGCGGGATGCCGTGCGCAGGGCGCGGGCGACGTATTCGGGTTCTGTGCCGATGTGGTTGGCGAGGGTCTGAATTCCTCGGGTGTAGGTCATGCGGTGGTCTCCAAGAGGGCGCTTGCGCGTATGGGTGCGCCCCCGGCCATGGGCCGGGGGCGCGGAGTGAGCTCGGGGTCTGGTGGTGCCTAGCTGCGTCGGCTGCCGCATCCGGCGTGGCCGCAGCCTCCGCAGAAGCCGCCGGGCCGGTTGCACTCGCAGCCGCAGCCGTTGTTCTGAATTCGCATTTCCAGTCCCCTTTCCGATTCGGATGTTTTCCGAATTTCTTAGTTATATCTTAATGGCAAATACCCCAAAAGCAATATCCACCCATTCGAATTCGCATTTATTTTCCGCAATTCAATTCCACTAATTCGAAGCAGGCGGGATGAGGTCGGGCCACTGCACCGCTTCCAGGGCCCGCCGATGGGTGTCCGGCACCGGGACCGTCGGATAGCCGAGCCAGTCGAGGCCCATCGCGGCGAGGATCGTGGCGTCGGCCTGGTCGTAGCGGCCCGGGCCTTCGCACTCGACGCCGTACCGCTCGACCGCCACGCTGCGCACCATGCCCTTGGCCACGCGGGACCGTTCCTTGCGGGGAAGGTGCTGCGCAGGATTCGCCCGCCCGGTCGCGTAGATGGTGCGATGGTGGGGGTTGGCCACGGCATACGGGATGCGATGGCGCCACAGGAACTGCGTCACCAGCCACCACAGGCCAGCCAGTTCGTGATGTCCGGCCTGCCCGCCCTGCGCGTACGCCGCACCTTCGACCACCACCAGGTCCGCGCCGTCCTTCACGCACACCGCGACGGCCGCGAGCAGCCAGTCCAGCCGCTCGTGACTGCGCCGCTTTCCCGGCCGGGCCGCCAGCGCCCAATCCGTTCCCGCGATCCCTGTCGAGGTCAGGGACAGGTCGAGGCCGATAACGCGCGGCTGCCACTCCCCTTGGGCCTGCACGCTGGGCAGCGTGACGGGCGCGCTCTGGGGCTGGGTGTTCACCGCTCGGCCTCCGCCTGGGCGGAGAGGTGCTTGGTGATCAGCCGGTCGGCTTCGGTGGTGGCATCGGCCTTCAGTCCGGCCGTCCACTCGCCGAAGCATCCTGCGACCGGACCCCACAGGTACCACCCGGAGTCGTGGTAGCCGTCCTTCGGGTTCCTCTTGCGGTAGGCCAGTTCCCACCAGCCGTTGCGCCAGCGCCACAGGCGGCGCGGTTCGGCGTCGGGCATCCAGCCCGCGCGTTCGACCAGGTTCTGGAAACGCGCCAGATCGGTACGCATCATGGCGTTTTCGCGGTAGACCTCCTGCACGGGCTGAGCCGACGGCCGCGCCTTCCCGCTGAACAGGTACTCCAACTTGGCCAGTTGCCGCGACAGTTCAGAGGCGCCGGCCGCGTGGTGCTCGGCACGTCGGCGTGCCGAGCGCCAGGCCAGGCGGTAGCGGTACGCGCGGGCCAGTGCGTCGTCCTCCCGGTCGCGCGCCCTATCGCGTTGGTGGGCGACGCGGCGCAGGACATTGGCCGCACCGTTGGCGCCGCGTTGCTCCAGCCACTGGGCGGTGGCTTCTATCTCGGCTCCCACAGGGTGGTTCATCGTGAGTCCTTCGTGCGGTCGCCGCCCCGGCGCATACACCGGGGCGGCGACGTGATGTGCAGGGTTACGGGCGGGGTGTCTTGGGGTCCTTCTGGATGCAGTTGCCGGACTCGGGCATCGGTCGGCGTTGCGTCAGCAGGTCCTGGAACCGCGCGCCGGGGCGGAACTTCACGACGCGGGAGGCGGCGACCGTCACCTTGTCGCCGGTCTGCGGGTTGCGTGCCTTGCGTGCCGGACGGTGCCGGGGGGTGAGGGAGCCGAAGCCGGTGACTGAGACGGGGTCGCCCGCGACGACGGCGCGCACCACGACGTCGAGAACGATCTCCACGGCTTCGGTCGGCGAGAGCTGGCGGCCTCCCTTGGCGGCGACGGCCTGGATGAGCTGGGCCTTGTTCACTGATTTCCCTTCACTTCGCATACAGAACTGGGCAGTTGGGGTGCGGGGCGGGGCTGGGTGGGGAGGGCTCGCCATGCGATGGGGAGGGCGTGGAGGCCGAAGCCTGGATCGCCTTCCAAGGCGGTCGCATCGAGCGCAGCGCACTCATCCGCCGAGATCTCCTCTATCAGTTCCACAAGTGTCACCTATCTTTGGATAGAGGTCATGCAGAGACGCGCAGGAGGGGACCGCCGGCGTTGAGTACCACCGACAGCGGCAGCGCGGCGGCGGACGGGTCGGCAGAGACGGCCGTCGGCTCCTGCCCCGGCGCGGGACGGGCGACGATGCGCCACACCATCCCCCAGCGGTCCGCGTAGCCGGCCCCCACTTCGTAGGGCAGGCCCTCGTGCAGGAACCACCGCGTGCGCAGGGACGCAGTCCAGCCGTCCAGCGGGTTCGCGTCCGGCGCTTCGAGCTGGGGCAGTTGCACGCCGATGAAGTCAGGGCCCGAGGTGACGACAAACGCCGCCGCCCCCGCGGCGGGCCAGATCTCGATGTCCTGGCCTGCCGCCTCCCACAGGGCGAGATCCTCGGAGCTGATCTGTACAACGCGCGGCTCGGCAAGCGGCGTGTGTGCCTCCAGACGCACGATGTCCCGCCAGGGCAGCTCGGGCGCGTCGGTGGCGACGGGCATGGTGATCTGCGCTGGGCCCTCGGTGAAGCGCAGCAGCGGGCGGCCGCTGTCGAGGGTGTGCTCCACATGGACGTGGTCGGACGTGTCCAGCCAGGCGCGCAGCGCGATGGCCTCGTCGTAGTCGATGGGGGCCGTCCATTGCGCGGTGTTCTCGATCGGTGTGCGGGCGACGGCGATCGTGCGTGCTCCGGCGCCGACGGCGTGGAGCCGGTTGCGGGTGCAGTCGAGGACGACCACGTCCAGGTCGTCGGTGTCGCGCGCCTTGAGGTGGTGCGGGGCGACCTTGTCGAGGATGGCGGACAGGGCGTCCGCCTTGATCGTGAACATGTCTCTCCAAGAAGGGGGTTGAAAGGGGTACTTACGGGCCGGAGGCACGCTTTCGCTCGCGTCGGCGGGCCTGGTCAAGCCGCCCGGCCTCCCTGCACAGGGAGCAGGCCGGTTCACCGCGTCGGTTGTGGGCGCGAGCCCCGGCCGGAGTGCCGTGCGTGATAGGTGCAGCGCCTTCTTTGAGCTCGCCGGGGTGAGCGCCCTCGCAGGTGGCGCGGACTTCGCCGTCGAGCCACAGCCGTCCGCCGCAGATCCCGTCGAACAGGGAGCCGCTCGGCTTGACCAGAGCGATGCACTGCGCCCGGAAAGGGCACTGCTGGCACACGGCCAGCAGTCTGCGCATCTCCGGCTTGCTGAGTGAGTCCGCGGTCGCGTTGTCGGGGGTGAAGCGCGTGTCCCCGGCGCACGGTGCCTCGCTGGCCCACCCAGGGCCGCTCATCCGATCTCCGTGGCGGCTATGGGGTCGGCGGCAGCGGCATCAGGCGCACGCGGTCGCTGGGGGTGCTGCCGTCGGGGTGGGTGTAGCGGCCGTCGGTCGGCACGAGATGGCGGTCTGCCAGGGCCGGTAGCGCGAAGACCTGGGCGACCAGGCGGGTCAGGGAGTCGTCGCACTCGCGTGTCCAGCGCCGCCGGGCAAGGTTGTCGGTGCCCTCATCGGAGACGCCCTCTATCACTGCGATGACTCGGCCTCCGGCGCTGCGGCCGTCCACGACGATGGCGGTGGCCTCCGGGTGGTGCTCGCGCACCAGTCCGGCAATGCGCGCTGCCCGGTCAGGCGGGGGCAGCTCGACCAGCCAGAGGTTTCCGTCGCTCGCGGAGTTGCGTCGCACGGTGGCCCAGGCCGGGGAGTCGAAGGGTTCAAGAGCGGTCTGGACATCGACTTCGATCTCTGCGGCGAGCTCGGTGAGGCGATGCTCCTCGTCGCTCTTCTCCCACAGCCAGGGCAAGCCGCTGAGCGGGCTGGTCTGCTCGCCGAGCACGCCGAGGAGGTCCAGTTCACGCGTCTTGCCGTGGTAGGCGAAGCCGACGTATTCCGCGTCGGGGCAGGCGCGGCGGATTTTTGCCGAGATGTGGTCGAGCACGGCCAGGCAGTGCGCCTTCTGGATGCGGCGACGCTCGATATCGAGCTGTTCACGCTGCTGGGCGAGGACGTCCAGCGGATCGGATATGACAGGGGTCATAGCGGTGTTCTCCTCTTCTTCTGGGGTGGTCAGGTCAGGACCGGCATGAGGCGTTCGCCGAAGAAGCGGGCGACGTTGACGCTCACGGCGTTGCCGGCCTGCTGGGTCTGTTCGGCCTGGTTGCCGACGGGCTCGAAGGTGTCGGGGAAGCGTTGGGCCGACAGGTGCTCGCGCGGCTTGATCATGCGGAAGTAGCAGTCCTCGATCGCTGACGCGTTGTGCACGACGGCGGCCGAGTCGCGGGTGGACAGGGTGTGCAGGGGCTCGCCGGCGTTCTTGGGCGTGTTGCCCCTGCGGTAGGGGATGACCAGGGTGTTGCGGATTCGGGCCGGGACGACGCCGCCGGGGACGACCAGGCCGTGGTGGCGGGCCGTGGCCAGGGTGCTGAGCGGCTCGGTCACGGGCGAGGCATCGCAGTTGTTGCGGTACTCCACGATGAACGGCGCCGGGTCGACCGTGACCAGAGCCTCGCTCTCCCGCGTGGTCCGCGTACGCATGGGTCCGTCGACGGGGTACGCGGTGTCGTTCCACGAACCGCCGACCGGCACGAGGAGGGCTTCGCCGATCTTGGTGGTGCGGACCGGAAGCGGCCGCTCGAAGGGGATGAAGGCCCGGTCCGTGCCGTCCTTGCCGTGCGTGAGGGTGATGACGCTCGGCTGGTACGGGTACTTGGCCCGGCCTGCTTCGATACGCCGCATCGTGTTCTCGACGAGAGGTCGGTCGCGGTCGCCGATGCGGGTGCCGATGTCGTCCCACAGGATGATGTCCGAGGCCGGGCGCACATACGGCTCGACCAGGGCATGCCCGCAGCTGGTGTTCGGGCACCGGTAGTCGTACTGGGCACGGTACTTGCCGACCTTGACCTTCGGGTCGCGCCAGCTCTGCCGTGCCTTCACGTCCCTGCCGCACGACATGCAGTACGCCAGCGGGCGCGGCGCCAGGTTGGGGCGGCGCACGCTGGTCAGGGTGAACACAAGGTAGATGCGGTCGCGCCACTGCGGCGCGTACCCGTTGGTCTCCGACCCGATGTGCGCGGACGACACCGAGACGATCTGTACGCGGTAGCCCAGCTTCTTCATGGACCTGATCCACTCGGGGAACAGGTCCCACTGCGTCGCGAACTCCACGACGTTCTCGACCACGACGCACGGGAACCGCTTGGCCTCTGCGGCGCGCAGCACGCACCACGCCGTGGCCCGGGTCATCTCGAAGGCTTCCGGCGGCAGTTGCCGCCACTGCTCCTCTTCTTCGAAGAGGGCTTCCTGCGCGGGGTCGGGCTGGCGTTTCTTCCCGCCGGCCGGGCTGATCTCGGTGCAGATGACCGAGGCCCACATGATGGTGGCCTTGGGCAGCCAGCGCATGGGGTAGTTGCGGATGTCAGCGCATCGGCCGGTGGCACCGGGAAGGTTGTGCTCGAAGGTGTCGATGGCGGTTTGCCAGTGGTTGATGCCGAGGATCGGGTCGAATCCGGCCTCCTTCAAGCCGAGGGCGT
The DNA here is from genome assembly GCF_014495685.1 of Streptomyces sp. TRM68367. Lineage (GTDB taxonomy): Bacteria > Actinomycetota > Actinomycetes > Streptomycetales > Streptomycetaceae > Streptomyces. The sequence continues at coordinate 11,576 of NZ_JACTVI010000008.1, forward strand.
CTCCGCCCGCTCCGCAGAGCAGGGATATGGCGCGGGACAAGTGGGGTGGTCTCCAAGGTGCGGGCCGCCCGGCCCGGTGGCTGGGGCCGGGCGGCCGTGGTCAGGACTGATCAGGAGCGCGGAGCGCGCGGTGGTGGCGGCTGTCCTCGATGCCGAGGGCGATGAACGCCGCAAGGCCCAGGAGCAGGAGGAGCAGCAGCCAGGTCACCGGCCGAGCTCCTCAGCAGGCATGGCGCCAGCCGTTGACGTACGCGCCGACCTCCTCGGCGAGAGGTTCGAGGGACATGTCGCCGGGCGGCTCGCCCTCGCCGGTCGTGGTGTCGTAGATGACCTTGGACGTGCCGTGCGTGTTGTCGATGTGCTCGGCCTTCCAGCCGCCGATCTCGCTGCGGTCGTCGTGCCAGGGCAGCGACCTGCGGCCCGCGATCGTCACCAACTGCTCGCCGTCGTCCGTGAGCGGGACGGTGATGTTCAGCTCGTTGCCGCACCAGTCCACGCCGACGTCCGTGCAGTGCTGTTCGAGGGCCTCGATGACGTCGGCGTACAGGGCGCGGGCCTTGGCCTCGTCGGCCAGGCGCAGGAGCTGGATGCCGCTGAGGTAGTGGAGAGTCATCAGGCGCCCTCCGTCTCAGTGCTGCGCGTGACGCGGACGGTGGCGATGTAGCCGTCCTTCTCCAGCACGGCGAGCGGGTAGCCGTCCTGCTCGGGGCGCTCCCAGACGCGCTGGTATCCCTCGGCGGCCGTCAGGTGCTGGCACCACTCGAAGTAGCGGGCGACGGCCATCCCGGGCGTCTCGCTTGCTCCGCCCTGGGTGGTGGTGAGGCCGTACGGAGCGCAGTACGTGGCCGATGTGGTCAGCCGGTGCGTGGGCCGGGGGGCGTTCAGCGCGTCGATGCGCGCGAACATCGGCAGCAGGCCCGCGTGGCAATGGCGCTGCGGGCCGCCCGGCACGGAGTCGTACAGGACGGTGTGGCGTCCGGGGTTGTCGATGTCCCGGCGCATGACGCGCCAGCCGGTCACCTCGGCGGGGTCGGCGGGCAGTCCGTGTTCGGTGGCGACGACCAGCTCCGTTCCGTCACCGATATCCGCACGGATGAAGAACTGGTCGGTGACGTCGATGTCGGTGATCCAGCCGAGGTAGCGCAGCGGCGTGATGACGTGCCAGTAGCTGCGGAAGAGCTGAAGCCACAGCGGGTCGGTCCGAAGGGTGTGGTCGGGCAGTGGTGCGAGCGTGGTCATGTGGGGCTCCAAGAGGGGTGTTGCGGGCGGGCGCCTTCACAAAGGCGCCCACGATTGCAGACATGTGACCTATCTCAGGCCATGCGTTCACCCAAGGGCGGGCAGTTCGTGTGAGGCGAGGGCCTGTACCAGCCACATCTGCCCGCTGCTGGTGACGACGCAGCCGACGGGGCGGCCGTGGCGCCGCAGGACGAAGGCGGCGCCCTGCTTGCTGACGCTGATCGAGTGCGTCAGCTGGTACACGCCGACTCCGGCGCAGCCGACGGAGCAGAACAGCCCCTCGCCGAAGATGGGGGCGGCGTGCGGGCCGTGGACGACCTCGGCCACGACGACGTGCACCGTCTCTGCGGGGTCGCGGTCTGCGGTGGCGTTCATGTGCTTCTCCAAGAGGTTCGGGTTCGAAGGGGTTTCGAACCGATATTTATATCTTATTCGCGTACAACGAAGCGTCAATGTTGGCGATCTATGAAGCGGCTTATCTGCCATCGGAGTTGGGACGTCGTGTGCGGCCCAGGCGGGCCAGCTCGCGCACCCGCTGGCGGGCCATCTCCAGCGCCTGCGGGTCGGTCTCGGCCACACGCCGCTCCTGCTCGGCGAAGAATTCCCTCAGCCACTCCTGCTGGGTGATGCGCTCCTTTTCGGCGGCCTCGCGCTGCGCCCGCTCGCGACGGGCCCGCGGGTTCGTCCCGCACGCACGGCAGTTGGCGGCAGGCTGCGGATGTGCCGGACAGCCGGACGACGGCGGATCCTCGGCGTGCTCCTCCGCCTCCCGCGCAGCGCCCGCCCCTGGGGTAGGGGGGTAAGGAAGGAAGTAGGAAGGAGAAGGAAGAGAAGGGGTTTCCCTGGGGAAACCCTCTTGGTCTCCGTGGGGAAACCCACTGGGTTTCCCTGGGGAGACCCTCCCCGGCCCGTCTTGAGGGTTTCCCTGGGGAAACCCTCCCTCCTCTCGCGCCCCGTCCAAGGCACGTGTCTCCTCCCGCGCGGCCACGTCCTGCTGGGTGCGGGCTGCCGCCGACGGCTTACGCCGCGTCACCTTCCGGGCCAGCCTGGAATTCGTCGGCGCGCGCCGCGCACCACGCCGCCACTCGATCAGCTCCTCGGTCGACGGAATCGGGGGCACACCATGTGGAAACACCCGGTACTCGGCCCGCCGCCCGACACGGCCGACCTCGGTGCGCTCGACCAGGCCGAGGCCGACCAGCTCCGTGACGACCCCGATGACCCGCTTCTCCCCCACTCCCGCCCACGCCATCATCCGCTCAAGGCCCGGACGGGCCAGACGTGTCTGGTCGTCGGCAGAGTCCGCGATCTTCATCAGGACCAGCTTCTGCGTCTGGTTGATCACCTCCTTCGGCAGGTAGGCCGCCACCACCATCAGCTGGATGCTCACCAGTACCTCTTCCGCGTTCCGTTCGGATTTGGGCCGCACTGGGGCAGGGGCAGGACCTACGGCAGTCCCGCCCCTTGCCGGAGGTGCGGGTCAGGGTTTCTTGCGCGCGGTGACGTTGATGCTCACGGCGGTGCGTCGCTCGTGGTCGAGGCGCACGGGTACGGGTAGGCCGGCCGCCGTGAGCTGGGCCTTCATGACCGTCGTGTCGGGTGTCATCGGTACTGGCAGCCCGGCCTGCTTGAAGAGCGCGACCATGGCGTCCACGTCGTCGACCTTGGTCGGGTTGCCGCCGCTCCACGACAGCTCGTTGTCGCCGTACACGCCCGCCTCGGAGCCGTCGAGCTTGGCGCGCAGCACCTTCAGACGGTCCTTGAGCGGCTTGATCTGCTCGGTCACCTCGACGTACTCGGCCAGTGCCCGCTCCCGCTCGGCGTCGTCGTGGATGAGCATGCTCTGCGGGCGGTGCCCGGCGATGGCCGGGCCCCAGCAGGCCGTCTTGAAGGGGCAGTTGTCGCAGATCGCGGACAGACCCGGTCCGGGAAAGGTGCGTGGCAGGTCCTCTGGCGTCTCGGCGGCGCGCACCTGCTCGACCCACCAGCGCGCTCCCTGCGCCCGCTCGGCGTGGAAGGGCATCTCCTGGACGTGGTCCTCGCCCGAGTCGCGGTTGAGGAACCGGAAGCGGATGCGGCCGACGGGCAGCGGGCCGAGACGGGCGAGCTGCCGCTGACCGTCGATGTCGGCGAAGCCTTCGGTGCGCAGCAAGTCTGCGTAGAGCAGGACTTGGCGTAGTTCGGCGTCACTGGCCCCGTACCGCAGGATGTTGTCCCACTGGAAGGTGCTCTTGGTCTTGATGTCCTCCACGGTCAGTTCCTCGGCCGGGAGGCTCGGGCGCAGCCGTTTCGGCAGCCGGGAGGCGGTGCGGCCGTCGAGCTGGACGGCGTCGATGTGGCCTCGGATGGTGTCGTCCTCGACACGGCGCTCAATGATCCAGCCGTACTCGTTGCGGACTGCGTCGAGCGCGCCTTCGTGCAGCCAGGTGCCGAGGATCGCTTTGCGCTTCTCGCCGCCGTCGGTGGGGGTGCGGCCGTGCAGGAGGTATCCGGCGCGTCGCGCACACACGGTGTCACTCGCGCCGATCTTGGTTTGCAAAGAGCGGGGACGGCGTGCGTCCGCCGCGTGAGCGGCAGGCCACAGGCTGACGGGCCGCTCAGACGCGATGGCCATGGTGGTCACGATGGTCTCCAAGAGGCTAGGGGGATGCCGCCCGCCGACCGCGGGCGGCAGGGTGGGGGCAGTGGTCAGGAGGCGGCGCGGCGGGACGCGGTGGCCCGCTTGCGCGGGGCGCGCTTCGCCGCGGCCGGCGCCTCCTCGGAGTCCGGGCCGGAGCCCTGCTGCGGCGCCGGGGCCTCCTTCTTCGCGGGACGTGCCCGCTTCCTCGGCGCGGCTTTCGCCGCACTCGTGTCCTGGTCGCTGGCCCCGGAGTCGCCGCCGGGCTCGTCCCTCGCGCCGTCGCTTGCGCCATTGCCCGCTTCAAGCCCGGCTGCCGCACGCAGGCGCCGGGTCGCTTCCTCCGCCTCACGGACGACGCCTTCGGCGTCGGCCCGCTCCATCTCCTCGTCCACGTACACGCCGGACAGGTCCTGCGGCGCGGCCATGCGCAGCGCGCCAGCCTCGGCGCACTTGCGGAGCATGTGGGCGGGCATCTGCTGCCACATCTTCGCCACGACATACGCACCGCTCTTGCGGTCGTAGTACGTCGGGGCGAACTCGTCCCAGCGCGCGATGAACGGGAAACGCGCGGTGCCGCGCAGGACGGTGACCTTGACCGCGGCCGGGTAGGCCTTCGACAGCCAGACGTCGTGGGCGTTGCCCTCGGAGTCGTAGTAGACGGTGTCCTCGTAGGAGATGGGCTCCCCGGCCTTCGCCGCCGCCCGGTGGGCAACGGTGCGGAAGCCGTCGATCCCGGTCTGGATCGTCCACGTCTTCTCGGGCTCGTCAGGGTTGTCGGCCGCCTTCCAGTTGGTGCGGCCGATCATGTAGATCTGACGCGCGAACGGATCAAGGCCGGTCCGGACGCAGTAGTGGAAGAACATGGCCAGATGGCCGCGCGGGGCGCCAGCCAGGCCAGGGCTGATCAGGGCCAGCGTCGAGAGCTGCTTGTGGTCGAACTCGTCCTGATCGGCGCGCAGGACGATGGCGCTCGCCGGGACGGACGGGCTGGCCGCCTGGGCCGCTTCGACCACCGTGCCCTCCAGGGCAGCGGGCTCGGCGGATGGTTCATCGGTCACGATCTCTCCAAGAGGTCAGTCGGTCCGCAGGCTGCGGACCTCGAAGGCGCCAGCCCATTCGGGGTGGCGCTCGATGAGGAGCCGGACGTACCGGCTGCGGAAGTTGTTGTTGAGGCGGAACTCGTCGCCTTCGGTGGCCGTGGCGTAACGCCAGCGCAGCACCTCGAAGAGCATCCCGATGCCGACGCGGGTGGCGCCGCGCCTGAGGTAGTTGGCCGTCAGACTCTCCAGCGCGCGCAACACCCAGGGGTTGAGCCGGTGGAACGCCTCGAACTGCGCCTGGATCGTGGCCGCCTGGCCGTCGGGCTGCCGCACTGTGTGGATCACCAGGCCAGGTATCTCGTCCTGGACGCCTTCCATGCCCCACCACCTCAAGAACGACTCGAAATGTGTCACCTATCTTGAGGGATGGACCGCCAAGTGATCAACCCCAGTTACAGCAGGCCCGACTTCACGCCGTCACGGTCGCGCCTCAGCGACACCCTCGGCCAGATCCTCCATACGCGCCTCCCGCTCCTCGTTGGTGCGGGAGACGTCCGCGAGCATGCGGACTGCGAGATTGGAGTTCGGATTCTCCAGTACGTAGCGCGACAGAGCGACTTCGAAGAGCAGAATCTCCGACGCCTCCATGACGGCGACGCCGCCACCGACGGGCGCATGCACAAGCTGCACGCTTACCTCCTTTGCGAATGGCCCCATTTCGAGGGGATGTATTCATATCTTATTCGCATTCGGGCTCTATGTACAGTGTTTGCGCAGGTCAGAGGCCCTTTCGCGCGTACCGCCCCCGCGCCAGGACCTTCGATCCCGGGCCGTCGTAGGTGCCCTCTCGCAGAGCAGCCGCCACCTGGTCGTCGACGTCCCAGGCCAGGCTGCGCGCTCTGGCGCGCAGCTCGGGCACCGCACCGAGCACCGTGTCCAGGAGCCATAGCATCGACCCGGACAACAGCCAGTCCTCCTCTGGGAAGTTGCCCGCAGCGATACGCGTCGCCAGAGTGCCCTGGGACGGCAGGTGGAACAGCTCGATGATCTCCTGCTGGCCGACGATCGGGGGCAGCTGGTCCCGAGTATCGGCTTCCCAGCCCTCGCCCTGTTCCGCGATGAGCCGTTCCTTGTAGCGGACGTCCAGCAACTTCGGCCGGGGCGTCGTGCGCCCGAAGCGGCATGCGAACCCCAGCGGCCAGTAGCGCACCCCCGAGACGACGATGGCGGTCACCGGGTCCAGGACGCCGCGGCTGGGGTGCAGCCACTGCGACACCATCTGCGCCTCGACCCCATACAGGGCAGCGAATTCCTGGTGTCCCACCAGATACGGCTTTGGCAGATCCATCGCCCCGTCCTCCGCTGTTTCCTTGCGCGCGCCGACGCAAGAGGGTAGCCACACCGCACCGCCGGCCGCCGCGAGGGGCGCTGTTATCGTAGGTAGCGGTCTTTCTCCAAGAGGGCCAACTGGCCCCCGCTCTGGCGGGGGCCATCTCTTTGCCCGCGCTCTCCAGCTACGCGGGCTTCGTCGACCCTTGGCCAGGCGCGGCCCGCTCAACGAGCGTTGGGCGGTCCGTCTCCCGGTGACTGCGGACCTGCCGGGTGAAACACAAGGCGTGCACGCTCTTCCCCGTGACCTTCCGGAACGTGGCCGCCACTTCGTCGGCGCGCAGCCTCCGGCCGCCGATGGTGAACACCGGTCCGCTCTGCCTGGTACCGATCAGCTCATCCAGCTGGGTCGCCGTGGCCGAGGTGACGTCGGCCTCGAATACTCCGCCTTCCTTGGTCTCGCGGAGCACGACCACGCGGTCCGTGAGTTCTACGTCCGGCACGTCCAGGGCGACGGCTTCGCTGAGCCGCACGTCCGACTCGCGCAGCAGTTGCCAGACCGTGCGGATGGCGAGCGGGACCGACGGTTCCGCGAGCGCGGTGTCCACCTCCAAGTCGGTCACGAGCAGGTGCGTCGTATCCATGAAGACCCCCAGGTCACGGGTAGAAGCGAGTGATGCTCCGACGCTAGGTGCGGTGTCGGACACCACCGCTGTGACGGGGGACTGCTGCCTCAGCCCCGGAGCACGCCGAGTACCGTCACCGCCACCGCCGTCACGGAGGCTAGGACGGTGATGGTCGGCAGCGGCCACCTCCCTTTCTCCAGGGAGGCCACCCGTTGCTCCAAGTCCTCAACGGCCTTGTCCGTCTGGTCACTGCGCTGCACGAGCAGCGCCAGCTGCCCGTCGATGCGGGCAAGGCCGACTTCCAAGGCGCTGCGCAGCTCGGCGAGAGCCAGCGCGATCTCTCCCTCGGGCACTGGTGCCTCCTCGTCTCTGCTGCGCGTCAGTACTTGGGGGTGGCCGGGTCATGCTTGCTCGACAGCCAGGACGCCGTGCCGGCGCGTCCGAGGACCGTGCCGAGCGTGGACTTCAGCGCCGACAGGCCCGCGGGTATCGCGGCCACGGCTGCGGCCTGCCACGCGGAGAGCGACACCAGATCGGTGGTGCTGGAGGCAGCCATCAGGCCCAGGACCGACTGAACGTAGGTGGCGATGGTCCGCTCCGCTATGTCAGCGAGGGCCTGCGGCATGGGGTCGTGCACCTGTTCCGGGGCGGTGGGCGTCATGTCGGTAGTGCCGGCTGCGCGCGGCACGCGCAGCGCCGCCCACGTCTGCGGGCCGGGGATGCCGTCGGCTGCGGCACCGTGGTGCCCGCGCTTGATCTGGTAGGCGGCGTACGAACGGCGGTGCGCGTCGTTCCACACCGGGCCGGGCGTGGTGTCGTAGGAGTCGCAGCCCTCCGCGATCAGCCGCTTCGCCATCGCCTCGATCACCGGTGACGACCGGCCGTCGCGGAAGAAGTCCCTGCCGGGGTACGCGGCGTACTTCGGGACCGGCTTCGGCCTGGGCTTCGGCTTCGGCTTGGGGGTGGGCTTCGGCCTGGGCTTGTCCGGCGTCTCGCCGTCGTCCTCGAGGTAGCGGGCGACGCGGGCGCGGAAGTCGTCCATGTCGATGCCGCCCGGATCCGGCTTTCCGGGCTGCCACTCCTTGTGACCGATGACGCTGTGCTCGTTCCAGCCGTGAGCCCGGCAAACGGCCGCGGCAGCGCGGGCCATCGCGTCCAGCTGTGCGGAAGGCCACGTCTGGCTGCCGGTGTTGATGCACTCGAAGCCGTAGAAGTGCCGGTTGCCGTCGGTGTCGGCCTCGTTGTCCCGCGGGAGGGCCTTCTTCTCCGCGATGACGGCGAGCAGGACATCGGTGTCGCCCATGCCGGCGTGGTTGGTCCGGCCGTAACCGACCAGGTGGATCGTCCCGGAGCGGTCGATCACCCCGTGGCACAACGGCCCGGGGAGGTCCTGGTAGCCGACGCGGCACAGCTCCACCATGTCGGCCTCGGACGAGTACGGGCCGGTGTGGTGGATCATCACCCCGTTCACGGGGCCCCAGTTGCCGTGGGTGTTTCGGTTGTGGGTGCGCCACTTGCCGTGCTCGACGACGCCGAGGCCCGCGTGCTTCAGCACGGACAGAAACTTGTCCGCGCTCAACGGAGTTGCCACGCTCGCTTCGCCTTCTCCCCTGCGCCGTATGGCAGTCGGCCGGGCCCTGCTGATGCGGGCCGGTCCCTCGGGAGTTGGCTGCGAAGCATGGGTGGAGGGTCACCCGGTTGTCATGCTACCCAGCGGCATCGACCCTGCGTGCCGGGTAAGGCGGTTGGGCGGCCTCTACTCGTCGTCGCTGTCGGTGCGACACGAGGCGCTGTCCAGGCTGAGCCAGGTGGCTTTCACGCTGCCGCCGTCCTGAACCCGCAAGGTCACCTGGCCCTTGGGATCGATGTCGAGATGGAGTTCACGGCGTGCCGCATCGGAGGCGACGGGGACCGTGCGGGACACGGTGGGCCAGAAGCCCTCCGGCAGGAGGGCGACGACAGCTTGGTCTACGGCCCGGCCTTCCGGCAGGCCGATCCGGCCGCTGAACTCCAGCGTGTTCCACGGGTTGGCGCGGATCTGCGGCGGCTGCGCCGTGTCGGGGACCGCCGTTTCTCCGGTGAGCGGCAGGCTGCGCCACGGCGGGTACGGTGCGCGCCGGGCCCGCTCCAAAACGGTGACGCGCCGTTCCAGAGCGGCCATGCGGCGCGCGAGTTCGGCGATGGTGTCCGGCATCTACACCGCCTCCGTCTCGTCGCCGCTCTCCTCCGGCTTGATCGTGCGCTCCAGCTTCAGCGTCACGCGCTCCGGGGTCTCCCCTTCACCGGGCCGTACGGTCCAGCCGACGATGCGGTTCCACCCTTCGTACGCGGTGTGCGGCTCGTGCAGCCGGATGCCAACGTCGTCGCCGACGCGCAGCGCCTCGATGGGGGCCGCGGGGTGGTCGGTGATCTCCAGCTCGGTGAGCGTCGGCAGGATCTGCCGGGCCAGCCGTTCGCGGCGGGCGCGCTGCTTGATCTTGGTCTCGTCCTTCTCGCTGGTCTCCAGCTTGTGCTCCAGGCGCAGCCGCCCGTTGCGGACACCGTCGACCACGACCTTGCGCTTCGTGCCCTCTCCGGCGCCGAGGCCGATGACCCACTGGGCGTAGGAGTCGGCGTCCTTGATGACCTGGGGCTCGCCGACCACATTGGCACCAGTGGTGAACGTCAGGTCCTCGCGGCGTCTGCCCAGTCTGGGAGCGCCCAGGACGATGCGCCGCTGGGCGAGGCCTCCGACCCAGGTGACGGTCTCGGTCCATTCGAGGCCGTCATCGATGTCGGCCATCTCGTCCACGATCTCCCCCAGGTTGCGGGGGTCGGACTTGGAGGTGGTGTAGGGGTCCTTTGCCGTGCCCACCTTCGCCGTCGACTTCGTGTCGTCCACGACGACCTGCAGGTCCCCGTCCGGCTGTTCTTGCGCGTACGCCCACACGTCGCGGATGACCTGGCATGGGTCGGCCTCGATGTACGGGCCGCGCCCGCCTAGGTTGCCGTGCAGGTCGAAGCGGCGGTGCAGGTAGCTTGTGAACCCGGATGCCTCGACGGGCAGTTTGGGGCCTTCCGGTTCGGCCCGCCACAGCAGCCCTCCCCACAGCAGCCTTGAGTTCCGCTCGACGAGGATCACGGTGTCCCCGGCGTCGTCGAGCATGTCGCTCATCCTGCGGCCGAAGGTGGGGTTCAGGGCCGCGCTGAGCGAGCCCGGTCCGGACTTCTCCGGCCCGAACTCGACTTCGGTCAGCGGCAGGTTCCAGTGCAGGACCTCGCCGGTGGCGGCTCGGGCGAGGATGTAGCGGTAGTCGGGCATCACACCGGGCTTTCCGTGAACTGGAATTCGGCGGTCACCGTGGTGCCCTTGGCCACGGCCAGGTCGCCATCGCCGTACTTGTCGATCTGGTTGATCTGCACCGCCAGACGCTGGCGAGTGCCCCGGTACGCCGGAGGCAGGGTGAAGGTGTCGGCAAGCACCACGCCGGCGCGGCGCGTGGTGGTGCCGTCGTCGTCGACGACGGTCGGCGGGGCGTTGTGCTCACCCAGGCGGGTGCGCAGTTCGGCGTAGATGCTGCCGGCCTCGGCGCGCAGGCCGGAAAGGGTGACCACGATCGTGGCCTTGGTCGCCCACACAGGGATGTCCAGGTCCCAGGCGGCTTCCTTGGGCCAATTCGCCCACTGGCCGTGCTGGGCGGGCACCTTCTCCGTGTCGGTCGGGTGCACGGTGTGAAGGGTCCGCTCGGTGCGCGGATTGGCGAGCCGCCGCAGGTCGGTGATCATGCCGGCGGTGACCGCGGCGGTGTTGCGGGGCAGGGTGATGCGGGCCAGGGGTATGGCGGTCATCTCCCGCAGCACGGTCGCGTCCTGGTCGACGCCCTTCACGAGGTGGAAGTAGCCGATGTCCTCCCGGCGGGGATCGCGTTTGCCTTCGTACTCGGGGTCCTCGACGCGCAGGACGAGCAGGTCCGTGCGGGCGAATGGCCCGGTCGGCGGGACGTCGACCACTGCGTCGCCGATGTTGGTCTGGGTGTAGGCCCCCTGCCACGGGCGTACACCGTGGATCAGGGCGGAGCCGTCGCCGACGCGGACCCCGGCGCCGGGGGTCTCCAGGGGCCGGACCTTGAGGTCACCGGCCTCGGCGATGCCCTGGCGGCCGCGCGTCAGGTCGCGGATCATCAGGCGCAGGGCGCGGGCGGAGTGGTTGCCGCCGTTCACCATCATCGGGGGCTGGACAAGGGTCACTGGTGTTCTCCGTTCACAGGGCGGTGTACGCCGACCGCCACGACACCTCGAGGCGCGCGGTGCCGGTGGGGTCGTCGCCGCTCCAGCCGATCTCGGAGCGGCCCCGCGGGAGGGCGAACAGGTCGAGGCGCGAGGGCGGGGTGAGGTCGTTCGCGACGTTGACCGTGCCATTGCGCAGGGCCCAGCAGGTGCTGGGCCGGGTCTCCATCTCCACCCACTCCCCGGCACGCAGCGCCAGGCGCAGTTCCAGGACACGGCCGGTGACCGTGTTCCAGACGCGCGGGTTCGTGACCGGGCCGTGGATGCGGATGCTGGGCCAGGTCGGCACGTTGCCGTGGTTGGTGATCCACCCAGGACGGTCGTCCGGGTCCGCGCGGTGGCAGTCTTCGGGCGCGCACAGCGTCTGGTCCACGGTGCGGTCGGGGCTCTGGTGCTCCGCAGCCTGGTCGAGGCCCAACAGCAGAGTCGACAGCTCGTCGTCGTACCAGCGCGGGTCGGTGCCGACGAATTCGAGGTCGAGCGGTATCCACCCGTTGATCGCCGTGGTGGTGCTGGTCGCCTCCGCACGCCGCATGCGCCCGTACATGCGGCGGGTGCGGTGTCCGGGCCAGCGTCCGCGCAGCACGTGGCGGCCGTCGGGCCGGATGCGGGCGGCCGGGTCGTCGAGGGCCAGTTCCAGTCGGGCCAGCAGATCGGCGGCCTTGACGGGGTCACCGGGTGTCTTGATGCCGGCCTCGAACCGCAGGGTGCGGGTGCCGTAGAAGTCCTGCCCCGGAGAGGTGCCGTCCCCGGTTGGGTTATCCACATCCTGTGGACGGGTGGCGGGTGAGCCGAGCCCTTCGATGTCCCCGACCGGGATGTTGGTGCCGTGGCCGAAGACGAAACCGCCGATCTCGTACTGCCACGGGGCCAGTTCAATGCGGGGCTGCTTGGTTGGTGTGGTCAAGGTCAAACCCTCCCGCCACGCTGCGCGTTACGCAGGTTGCGCATCATTTCGTTGCCGATCTGCTCAGGTGTGGCGGAGCTGTCGGTGACCGTGACCGGCATGGAGCCGATCAGCGGCTGCTGCTCGCGCACGACGACGACCTGGACGCGCCCACCGCCGCGGGCATCGACCACGCGGGTACGGGCGCGGTCACTGCCGGTGCGGATGTCGAAGGCACGGACCACGCCCGCCATGACCTCCGAGCTCCGGGCCCGCTGGAAAGAACTGGCCAACACCGGGCTGTAGTCGCGACTGCTGCGACCCCGTACGCCGCCGTTGGCGAACCACTCGACCTGCCCGCCGAAGCGGCCGACGACTTCCTCCACGACGGCCTTGCTGCGGTCGCGCTTCGACGGCGCCATCGGCACATACGCCTCGCCGCCAGTCTCGGGCTCCGCCCAGATGCGCCAGCTCCCGGCCGGGGCGATCTGCGCAACATGCTGCTCACGGCGGCCGGGGCCGGTGACCCCGCCGTCGGCGAAATAGTCGACGACACCGCCGTCGGCCTGCTTGTTGGCCCGCCTGCGCAGGTTCTCGGCCTGCTGACGCAGGGCGTCAGCAGCCTCGGAGCCGTCGCCGAGCGACGAGAAGACGCTCACGTGGCGCGTCGTGACGGTCACCGACTTGCCGCGCAACGCGTCGATGCGCCGCTGAATGGAGTCAGCGGCCTTACGGGGGCCGCTGGTCGGCACGGTCACCCTGACGTTCTTCGTCCCCGGGACCTTCTCGATCCTGAAGCCCAGCGCCTCCAGCTCCTTACGGGCCTGCGCCGTGGGCGCCCGAACGGTGACGGACTTCGCTCCTGGGGTGGCCCTGATCTTGGCCTGCACCGCTTCCAGACTCCTGATGGCTGCGGCAGTCGGCGCCGACACTCGGACGTTCTTGCTGTTCGGGGTCTGGCCGAGCTTGTCGATCAGTCCGTCGAGGCTCTTGCGGGCGGCAGCAGTCGGAGCGGTGATCTTGATCTGCCGCGTGCCGGGCACCGTCTTCACAGTGAAGCCGAGCTCGCGCAACTTCTGCTGCGCGCCGTCGCTCAGCGAGTCGACCTTGATCGTCTTGGCGTTCGGCAGCCGCTGGAACTCCGCCTGGACCGCGATCAGGTTCGCGAGCGTGCTGTCCATACCCTTGGTCTGGAGCAGCAGCGACACCTTCGACGGCAGCAGGCCAAGGCTGTCGGCGACCCCTTCGGCCTGGGCACGCGTCAGTCCGTAGCTCTGGGCGGCCTTGATCGCTTCGGTGCGGGCCCGGCTCATCTCACCGCGGGCCTTGGCCAGCGCCGCCGGCAGCTCCTCGCCGTTGCGCAGGGCCAGGTCGTAGGTCGCCACTGAGGCATCGGCCGCAGCATCGGACAGTGCGGTCAGTTGGGTGTAGAGCTGCTGTCCGTTCCTCGTCGTGGTGTTGAGGGTCTTGTCCTCGTTGACGAGCTGCCTGCCGCCGTATCCCTGGTCTCGGCTGACATCCTGGCCGCCCTCCTGGAGATCGAGCACGGCGGAGTTGACCTTCGCCTGCGCGGCCTGGAGCGAAATCTGGCCGCCGGAGAGCAGGTCGAGTGCGCTCTTGAGGGCGCGCGTGCGGGTGTCGGCGTCGGCGGTCTCGTCGGCCAGTCCGCCCACGGCGGCCTTGAGCCGGTCGTAGGCGGAGGTGCCGTCCCCGGCCCCCTTGGTCGCGGCTGCCAGATCCCGGGCATTCTTGATCGACTCGGCCATCTCGCCCTTGACGCTGCCGAGAGCGTCAGCGGCGTCCTTGTACTGCTGTCCGACATCGGTGTAGTCGAGAACGCTCGCCTTGCCAGCCGCCACGTCCCGGTACGCGCGGTGGGAGTTGGCGGTGGCCATGAGCTGCTTCTGCAGGGCCTCCAGCGACGTCCCCTGCCCGAGGTAGGCATCGGTCAGCGTCGCGAGCGGCACACCGGCCTGGTCCATGACCTTGGTGAGCTGGCCCTGGCTGGTCTTGGTGTCCAGCAGGATCTGGGCGGCCTGCTGGCGCACGTTGCTGTCGATCTGCCCGCCGGACTCGCGCAGGGCCGAGGTCAGTGAGGAGATGCGCTGCTGGTGCTCGGCCGCGGCCTGTGCGGCACGCTGCTGGCGGGAAGCCAGCAGCCCCAGGCCGACGGACACAGCGGCCATGGCAATCCCGAACGGTCCGCCGAGCGCGCTGCTGATACCGCCGAGAGTAGAGCGCAGGCCCGAACCGGCCGCGCGGCCAATGCCGTTCAGGGTGCCCATGAACGTCACCCCAGCGCCGTTCGCGCTGCGGAACGCCGCCGTCATGTTGCCGAGGAAACCGACGCGAGCCTGTACCACGGCCCACGCGGCGCCGTACCGCGACACCGACACACCCGCGGAGGCCGCGAGAGCCTGCTGGACGCGCATCTGCTGGGCGAAGCTCTGGAACCCGCTGCGCACCGGCCCGCTGACCGTGCTGGCGATGTTGGTTAGCGTCGGCTGGACGCGGCGGAACAGCAGCATGGCCAGGGCAGCCGACTGGATCGGGCCAGGCAGCGCACCGAAGGCGCTGACGAGACCGCCGACGATGTGCCCGATCGGCACGAGGACGAGGGACAGGCCCGAGACCGCGTCCATGGCCACGTTGGCGACGGTGGCGATGATGTCGAGCGTGCCGGCCGCCGCTCCGCCTTCCGCGCCCAGGTCGGACACGGCGGACACGATGGGCTCGGCGCCGTCGGCCGCGTTGCTCAGTACCTCGCCCAGGGTCTGGGCGGCGTTGATCAGGAGGTTCAGGCCAGTGGCGAGAGCGTCCTCGCCGAGCTCCTTGAGTGGGCCGACGAAACTCTTCGCCTCGTCGATCAGGCCGCCGAGCCCGTCCTGAGTTTTGGCCTTGAGATCCGGGCCGTACAGGACGGCGAGGTTGCGGCCGTACTCCAGCGCGGTCGTCAGGTACGGCGTCGCGCCGGCCAACCCGCGCGTCAGCAGGCGGGTGACGTATTCGAGGCCGGGGGCCATGCCGTTGTAGAGCGCGAGACCGCTCTGCCGGGCCTGGGTGCGCAGTTGCACCATCGCACCGGCCAGGCCCTGGCCGCGCGAGGCCGTGATGGACGCGGCAGCGCCGGTCTGCCGTACGGCCATCGACAGGTCGTCGAAGGATTCGGTGCCCTGGTGGGCGAGCGCGACAGCACCGCTGAGCGCGGGCTTCCCGAACGCCTGCGTGACGCCTGCGGCGAAGTCCTTCTGGGACAGGTCGTGTTCGGCCTTGGCGAGACCGTCGATCACGACGCGCAGCCCGCGGAACTGCCCCTGGGCGTCCCAGGCTTCGATCCCCAGGTCCTTGAGCGCGCCGCGCATCTTCGGGGTGGGGGCTGCGAGGTTCGCGAAGATCCCGCGCAGGCTCGTGCCCGCCGTCTGCCCGAGGATGCCAGCCTTGCCGAGCATGCCGACCGCGGCCGCGGTGTCCTCCAGGGAGACGCCGAGGGCGTTGGCGACCGGCCCGGCGTACCGCATCGAGTAGTAGATGTCGGTGATGGAGCCGGAGGCGTTGTTCGCCGTGGATGCCAGTGTGTCCGACGCCTTGGCCGCCTGATCCGCGCCTAGGCCGTACTGGTCCATGATGTCGCCCAAGTACTTGGCCGACGTGGCGGCGTTGACGTCGGCGGCCGAGGCGAGTTGGAGCGAGGCGCGTACGGCGTCGATCGACTGATCGGCCCGGAAGCCGGCCTTGCTCAGCTCGACCATGGCCTCGGCGGCGTCCGCGGCGGTCGATCCCGGCAGCGAGAGGTCGTTGCCGAGTTCCTGCGCTTCGACGGCAGCCCGCTTCATCTGGCTGGCCGTGGCCGAGGTGACTGCGCGGAAGAGGTTCATCTGCCGCTGGTAGCGGTTGCCCTCCTCGACCATCTCTCCCGCGCCGAGCAGCAGACCGCCACCGGCAAGGAGGTTGGTCGTGGAGATGCCTCGCCTGCCCGCGCCGGCCACGGCGCGCTGGAGGCGGGACATGGAGCGGGCGCCGTCGTCCCCGGCTGCCCGCAGGCTGGCGCGGGCGGCCGAAGCGCGGGCGGTGATCCGGTTCAGCTCGCCGACGGCCGCGCGGGCGGAACGGTTGAGTGCGGCGAACTGGCTGGTGAGGCTGGCCCCTTGCGCGTCCAGGCGGGCGAGGGTGCGGTGGGCGGCGTCGGTGCGGTCGGCGAGGGTCCGCATCTGGCCGGAGGCAGCACGCGTTCCCGCGATCAGGTCGCGGACCTCGGCGCGCATCGCCACGGTCAGGGTGAACCCGGCCACCGCAGCGGGCCTCCTTACATCGTCGTGCGGGATCTGTTCAGGGGTGTTCGTGGTGGTGGGCGCGCGGCAGGAGCTGGATCTTCACGCCGTAGCCGGAGCGGTCGGTGGGGACGTGGTCGCGTTCCTGCTCGATCAGCTCGCAGCCGGGGCAGCGCAGCGTGTCGGTGACGTAGGCGTGGGGGTCACCGCCGCGTTTGTCGTCCCACTCCTCCAGGCGGGTGTGGCACTCGGGGCATACCGACCGCTGCCACTGCGCCCACGCCAGCGCCTTGGCCCGGTCCAGCTCCGTCCAACGGCCGTCGCCGCCGAGGAACTGCGAGTGCGGGATCCGGTACCGCTCGCACAGCTCCAGCTCGGCGCGCAGCTGCGCATCGCGGCTCAGTCTTTTCCCAGCTCCACCCGGCTTTCCTGCTGGACCTGCCAGGCCGCGTCCCACAGGGCGTTGGCGTCCGGCGCCGACCAGCCGTTCAGCAGTTCCTCGGCCTCCTCGCGGCTCATGCCGTCCACGGAGGCCGCCGAGACCAGCGCCGCGGGGAACGTGTCCGGGTTGAAGATCGCGCCTTCCTCGGTCTGCTGCTCGGTCGGCGGATGGTCGGCGATCAAGTCCTCCAGCACCGGACGCGGCAGAGCACGGAAGGTGAGGAAGTCCGACGCGGCATCCAGCGCGGCTCGGGCGTCGTCGTGCGCAGCGGCAGCGTCGGCGGCTCGCTGGCCTGCCTGTTCGTCGCCCGGGTTGGCCTCGGCGACGAACCGGGCTCTCCGGGCGGCCTGCTCGGTCTCCTCGAACCGCTGGCGAAGCGGGTCGTCGTCGCAGATGCGGAGCTTGTTCTGTGGCCGGGCGCGGCGGCGAAGGCGGTCCATCTTGGCCGCCCACGCCCCCTCCGCCGATGCGGCGGAGGGGGACGGCGGCCGCTTGGCCGGTGCGGGACGCGACATGGTCAGCCCTCGTCGCTGTGCTCGCGGACCGTGGCAGCGGTCTTGGTGGTGCTCACGACGGTCACGTCGACGTGGTCACCGTCGTGATCGTGGTGGCCGTCCTCGTCGTCGCAGTCCTCGACCGGCGTGGGCAGGGGGCGCGGGGGAATCGCCTCGGGCACCGGCGCGTCGAGCGAGGGCTCCTCGGTGACGGTGAAGGTCACCTGGAACTTGGCGGCCTCGTTGCCGGTCGAATACGTCGCGGCGCGGGTGGCGACCTGGACGGGGAACACGTCGACCGACCGGGAGCCGGGGATGTCGCCCTTGCGGAGGAAGACGACGTAGCCCTGGGCGCCCTTGGGCAACTCCTGCTCGATGTCGTCGGAGAACCGGTCCTCGTAGAAGGTCAGGGAGCTGCTCTCGGCCTTGTCGTTGCCCGGGATCGAAGAATTGAAGGTCGTCCCCATGTCCGGGGTCTCGATCGGCTCGTTCTCCAGCGCCCAGCCCTCGATGTCGCTGACCGCCTTGGTCAGGTCGAACCGGTTGGGCTCGGAGATCTCCTTACGGGTCGGCCGATCCGGGTTGTCGACCTTCTTGAGCCAGTAGATCTTGGAGATGCCGCGCCGGAGGAATCGAGTCTGGGCGGCCGGCTTGTTCGTGGACGGCTTCGTCAGGGACACAGGTCCGCTCCCACTTCTGGGGCAGCGTCCCGTGCCGAGGCCCTGCCCCTTGAGGTTCAAAGGGGGTTCGCCTGGCCTGGGGCCTAGCGTCCGCGCGGGCCTCCGCGGTGAGGAACCTGAAGCGTGTTCAGGTGGGTGTCACGGTGATCGTGAACCGTTGTACGTAGGACACGATAGCGCCTGCCGCCGACACGGAGGGCTCTCCTCCGGCGTCGTGATCCAACTCCCGGTCAATCACACGGCCTTGAGGAATGCGCAGGTCGTAGGCCCACTCGCCGTCACGGCGGCCGACGACACCGTCGCGAACACGGTCGGCGAGCCACTCGACCTGGTCTCCGCGCTCCCCGACCGAGGTGACCTGGTAGCCCCACGCAGCGTCCGCGTGCCAGTCCTCCAGCGGCGGGCCGCTGAACTCCCCGGGCAGGGAGTCGAGCACGGTGTACGGCACATCCGCAGGCTCCCATTCCCCGGACTCCATCTGAACGCGCGGGAGTTCACCGATACCGCACGGGCGGCCGGTCGCCTTCTCGATCAGCGCCGCCAGTGCCCGGGTCACCGGCAGCCGAGGTGCGCTCACGGCAGCACTCCGTCCTCCAGCGCCTGGATGAACGCGGGCTCGGTCTGACGGAAGGCAGGCTCGACGTGCGGGTACGGCGGCTGCCGGTAGTGCCGGCCGAGGGAGTCGACGCCGACGAAGCCGTACTCCAGCCTCCGCGCCTGCGGGGCATCGGTGAACACCTCCGCCGTCACCTGCCCACCGCTGCTGCTCACCCGTACATCCCACGACGCCCGGTACTGGCCGGTGATCACATTCGGCCCCGGCCTGCCGCTGGCGTTGCGCTGGATCCGGACCCGCAGCAGCATCGCGTGGTGCCGGGTGATCGTCCGCGTGCGGGCGCGGGCAGCCGGACCCATCCGCGCCAGGGCTGCGGCCAGCGCGATCGGATCACGGAACGCGGTCGCGTCTGGGTGGGCGTTCGGGTGCGGGTTCGCCAGGGCCATCAGTCGATCACCTGAACTCGCACGATGCGGACCACACTGTAGGTGCCGATGTGCTGGTCCGAGACCCGGAACCGCTTGCCGACGAGCTGTGGGTCGCGCGGACCGCCGGGCCGCACCGAACCCGCGACGCGCACCACATCGTCAGGCCTCAACTCCGGCGCCTGGACCGGAAGCACCGCCTGGTAGTCCGTGGTCGGCGGCTCATGGACGACCGCACCGTCCAGCCGCTTGGTGATCGCCGGGCGCCCCCACGGCATCACCGCGCCCAGCCCATCCCAGACCAGCACCTCGTCCGGCGCCGGAGGGATCAGCTGGCCCGTCGACTCGTCGAGCACATCGTCCGCGCGGCCTGCGCTGTCGCGCCACAATTCCAACTTGTCGTCGAGGATGCGGCCGACGACACGACGCGCGCCGTCCACGTCAAACGCCATGAGCCCACTCCTGGAGCTGGAGGAGCATCGCCTGCGTCAGCGACTGCGGGCCGGTACCGAGGTCAGGCCGGGCCAGCGCCGAGCGTTCCAGTTCCTCGGCGTCGATCGCCGCCAGGAAGACCGCGGCCGCCGGGCCCGGATCGGAAGCGTCAGCAACCGAGACACGGGCCAGGCCCTCGAAGACCGTCTCGGCGTAGTCCCCGGCATACAGGAGGACTTGCGGGGGCTCCCCTTCATGGTGACTGATCGCGTAGCCCTTGAAAGCGCCCGGGTCCACCCGCCGTCCGTCGACCTCGATCGCGGCCTTCGGACCGCGGGCGGTTATCCGTACGCTGTGAAGGTCCTCTTCGTTGTGCTCCATTCAGTCGACGCTAAAACTGCTGTCGGACAGCCCTGCCAGTACGATGCCTACGCAATCGGGCACGTGGACAGGGAGGCGCCCGTGGGGGCAGGTACGCCGTGGTGGTACCGCGGGCCGACCAGGCCACTTGGGATCATCGTCACCTGCGCCGTCGCCATCGCGATCATCGTCAGCACGCCCGACATCGCAACAGGCGGCATCATCGTCGCCATAATCGCGGGCGGCTGCGCCGGCCTCCTCACACAGTTTGTTCAGGGCGCGGCGCAGGCCCGCTACAGCGAGCGTTCACGGCAGGGGTGACGTCCGCCCACCGTGGGCTTGGTCGGGTATCAGCGGTCCTTGGCCAGGGCGAGGAGTTCTGCGAAGAGCCCACCGCCGTTGGCGAGTTCGTCGTATCGGCCCTGTTCGGTGATCCGGCCGTTTTGCATGACGATGATCCGGTCGGCGATCTTGGTGTTTTCGAGTTGGTGGGTGACCACCACCGTGATGCGGTCTGCGGCGATGCTCTTGATCTCCTCGAAGATGTCGTGCTCACCGCGCGGGTCCATCTGCGAGGTGGGCTCGTCCAGGATCAACAGTTCCGAGCGCCGGTACAGCGCACGGGAGCAGGCCAATCTCTGCCACTGCCCACCGGAGAGTTCGGAGCCACCGAAGAACTCTCGGGCGAGCAGTGTGTCCAGTTCCTTGGGCAGCTCTTCGATCGCGGTGCGCATGCCGACGGCGTCGATGGCCTCCCACACGGGATCGTCGTTGAAGGTGCGGGGTTGCCCGAGCGTCACGTTCTCCCGGGCACGCAGGGGCCACTGAGCGAAAATCTGCGGGACCAAGCCGGTGTGCGCCCACACATTGCTCGGGGCTGCAGAGGCCAGATCGACTCCGTCCCAGGTCACGCGGCCCTTGTCGGGTAGGAGGATTCCGGTGATCAGCCGACTGAGGGTGGACTTTCCGGAGCCGTTCTCACCAACGATCGCCAGGATCTCGCCCCGGCGCAGAGTGAGGGAGACGCGGTCGACGGCCGGCCGCTCCTTGCCGGGGTAGCAGTAGGCAGCCTCCTCCAGACGGATCTCTTCGACCGGCGCGGAGATCTTCACCTCGCCGCGCTTGGGAGCGCGCTCGGCGGCGAGGTCGAGGAAGGCGCGCATGTCGGCGAGGTAGAGGGAGGTGTGGAACAGCGCGGCGCCGTTGATGACGAGCTGGGACAAGGCGGCCAAGGAAGTCTGGACGGCGACGACTGCTGTGGCGGCGATGGCCAGGTCCAGGCGTCCGGTGGCGGCCAGCCAGGCGAGGGTGGCCCAGGTGGCGAGAAGGAAGATGCCGCCGAGAGCCGAGGTGGCCAGCACGATGCGCAGCATGCGGGGAGCAGCAGTAAGGGTGCGCTGGTCGATGCGCTTGGACAGAGTTCGGTACCAGTACACGATGTAGTCGGTCATGCCGTTGGCACGGACTTCGTCGCCGTGTCGGGAGGTGGTCGCCCACCAGCGCATCATGCCTCGTACGTTGCGGTCACCGACGTTGGCGTAGTGCGTCTCGTAGTCGACTCGGGCGGAGAGCACGGCACCGAGGCCCGCGGGCACGACAGCCAGGAGTAGCAACGGCAGCATCAAGGGGTGCAGCGCCGCGAGGACTCCGCTGGCGGCGATCATACGGACGAAAGCAGCTGTGAACCGCTGCGCGTCCTTAACCATCATCGTGGTGCGCGAGACGCCGACTTCAGCGGCTTCCTGCCGGTTGGCGAAACCGTCTTCGCTGTAGGCGGAGGCTTCCACGCGGCAGACAGCCTCGACCAGCGCAGTGTCGGCTGCCGTGATCAGCCCGGGGCTGATTCGGCCGTCACCGTAGGAGGACAGCGCACTGGAGATTCGGCCAACGGCGACCGCTGCGGTGATGACCAGGAGGGCGGGAAAGGCTGCGTGCAGCCGTTCGGACACAGCCTCGTCGCCGACGAGATGCTGCATGGCCTTTGCAGTGGACGCCAGCACTACGGCCGCGGCGACGCCCGTGAGCACCTGGCACACCACGAGCAGGATGACGGCCAGCCTGTCGATGGCCCAGGCCATCTGTGCTGTCTGCCGCAACACGCTGGGCAGCCGGGCACACATGGCTGCGAAAGTGGCCTCTCCCAGCGGGTTCTTCCCGTAGTTGCTCTCGAACGAGATGGTCGCTGGGGGTGGTGGAGGGGGCGTCTGCGGGGCTTCGATCGGGGTGTCAGTGGCGGTCAACTGCGTCCCTCCTGTGCGGTTGTTGCGGCACCTGGGCGGTGTCGCGGTGCCAGGCTCAACGAGGCTGCGAGCGAATCGAACGCGCTCGATTCCGGACTACGCACTGGCCCGGAATCTGGCGGCGTCGAACGCGGGGTCGCGGTGCCGTATGGCTCCAGTGCGGGCCGAAGCTGGCCGAAACGCCGACGCCTGTGGCGGTTGTGGCTTATGAGGTTTCCCGACTGAAGGTTGCCCCCCGTTCCGTCGCCCTGCGGCCTGACGGTCAGGTCCTGGCAGCGTCGTCAGTACGGCTGCTCTCGGGGCGTCCGTCGGCTATTTCGTAGCGATGACGTACACGCTGCCCCACTGCCGCTTCGGGTTGGCGATCGTGGGGTCGAAGCCCCACGGCTCCACGGTCCGGAAGCCGGCCTCCGTGAACATCTGTGTCAGCTTCTCGCGGTCGTACGCCCAGAGGTGTGGCGTGTAGGTGGGATCGTCATCCTGGTCGCGGAAGACGTAGTTGATCAGGTCGAGGAAGGTGTTGATGTCGCCGAGGCAGTCACGCTTGGCGTACCACCGCTCGATCATCTCCTCGGAGAGGCTCGGATTGTCCGGGTAGTGACGGAGTACGAACGCGGCGTCGGGAACGCCTGTGACGAGCCGGCCGCCCGGGGCGAGCACGCGGTGTGCCTCTCGGGCGTAGTGCTTGGCGGAGTTTGGGTAGTCGATGTGCTCCAGGAAGTGCTCGGAGAACATGAACTGGACGCTGTCGTCGTGCAGCGGGATGCCCTCACGGATGTCCCAGAGCAGATCAGCGGGCGGCACGGCGTCGATGTTGTAAAAGCCGTCGATCCGGTGGGCGCCACCTCCGATCTGGACCTTCTCGGGAGCTATGTCGATACGCCCGTTCGGCCATGCCCGGCTGCTGGTGTGGTGATAGCGGCTGATCTCGATTTCCTTGGCGGCGGCACGCAAGGTGCGGGCGAGACCGTGGGTGGTCGAGGGCTCCTGGAGTAGGGCGGCGATCTGCTCGGCGAGGAGGTCGAGCGAGGGCGCGGAGAGGTGCGCGGTCATACGGGCTCCCTGTGAAGGTCAGCTAACTGAGGGCTCGGGGACCGACCACTTGTTGTTGCGCATCAGCGTGTACTTGATGTCCACAAGACGCGGCGCGATGGTCAGGTTCAGTTGCTCGACGGGGTGGACGCGGCCAGCGTCGTCCTGCTCGGCCCGCCAGATGCTGTACTCCAGGTCCGGGTAGGCAGGGTTGATGCCGACCTCACCTTTGGGCATCGTGCCGTTGAAGGGCGCGAAGATGTCCATGTGGTTCCAGTAGTTCCACGCCTGGAGCGCCTTGTGCTGGTCGAAGTAGAAGTAGAAGTCCGGATAGCGCCCGAAGGTCCGCAGCTCTCGGTGGATCAGGTGTCCAAGGAGCGGGCCCAGGTGGGCGGCGAGGCTGTCGAACTCCCAGCGGGTGTGGTGCCATGCGTCCGGCACCTGGCCGGGCGTGAACAGTCTGGCGGCAACGAGGTAGCTGATGCGGTCGCGGAGATACGCTCGGGCATCCGCGGCGTCCACGGTCGCGTCGACCTGCTTCAGGAGCTCCTCGAACCCGGCCGGGGGTGGCCTGAACTTCGCCAAGTCGAACTTACCGGCCATGCCGAGGGTGGCGAACAGCATGTCCTTGTAGAGCCAGTTGTTGAGTTCTCCCCGGGCCGCCAGGCTCTTGGTGTGCTCGCTGGTGGAGTGGAGCATCAGGTATTCGGCCAGCGCCTCGAAGTACAGGTAACCGAGGATCGGCAGGCGGGGGATCGTCTCGTCCAGCAGCTCCAGGAACACGGCCGGGGCGACGTCGGCACCCTCGTAGACGATCGCCGCAGCGAGCGCGAGGAAGCTGGTTGAGTTCTTGACGCGGCTGACGACCGTCTCGCGAAGCTCGTACCTCTCGGCCGTAGACAGCAGGTATTCGAGATGGGTGTAGATACTCAGGTGGATCGAGCCGAGGCGCAGGTAGTCCACTCCTGCGAGTCCGCGGTAGGCGCGTCGAGGACGGGTGATCTCGAAGATCAGCGGAGTCGGTGTCCGGCCAGGCGTCCCAACTTTCGCCACGAAGGCAGGTGCTTCCTTGGTCAGGACGTACTCGGCCAGGTTGTGCATGCGAAATCCGCTGCCGTTGGCAGTCAGTGGCGCGCAGTAGATGCTGCCGACCAGGCAGCCTCCGGAGGGGTAGAGGAAGCCGTGCTGGCTGATCTCTTCGAGCGCGTGGGTGACGTGCAGCAGGTACAGCGGCCCGGATCCGTTGAGGGCGTCGAACAGGGCGTTGCCACGCAGCAGGGTGCCGTTGGGCGTTTCTTCTGCCAGCCTGGTCTCCCATGCGGCGGACTGCTCTCCCAAGGGGTCTGTGTGATCGGGAGTGCTGGAGATCAGCGGGGAGTCAAAGAAGGCGTGGGCGTCGGCCCACAGGTGGTAGCCGTCGCGGATGTCCATCAGCTGACTAACCCCCGCTGCTCCAGCGCCTTGAACACGGAGTCCGTGCTGTCGAGGCCGGCAAGGTGCGCCGCTTCCGACGCCACGACGAGTTCGAATGCCGTGGCCCGTAGCTCGTTGAAGGCTGCGGTGCGTACCAGCGAGCTGTCCGGCCACCAGGGCCGTTTCGGTTGCCGGTAGCGGTCGAGGGCGTCGGCTGCCTTGAGCAGGTCGGTGATTCCCTCGGCCTGGTTGTGGTCGGTCCTGTCGTCTGTGGTGTAGGCGGCGTACGGCACATCGTGCAGGCGCACCGCGGTCGCCGCAGCAGCGATGTGTCGGGGAGTGGCGGTCAGGTGGAAGTGCGCCCACACCGCGTCGGCGTTGTCCGTAAGCCACACCGCAGCCCGGGCTCCGTGGCCGCGGTCGTCCTTGTCGTGCAGACGGCGGCAGTCGTGGACCGCTGCTGCCACGATCAGCGTGGCCGTGTCCTCCTCGGACAGGCTGGTGGCTTCTGCGAGGAGCGCGGCCAGCGCGGCGGTCCGCATGGCGTGGCGGATACCGTGCAGCGAGTCAGCGAGCCTCGGTTCGGCCATCCACGTGATGGGGATGGCCGACCGGTAGAGGAGTCGTTGTGAGGCGGCCCGCAGCTCGTACGTCGGAGCGTCCGGGAAGTTCGGCCGGTTGGCCTCGATCCATCGCACGGTGGCGTGATCCATGAACTGGTGGTGCGGAAGCTGCTTACGTGCAGCCAGCTCGACCAGGCTGTCGGCCGGCGGGGTGGTGCTCATCGGGCCTACCCCCTCGGTGTGTCGGAAAGACGGATAACGGTCAGGTCTGGGGTTCGATCTCCGCAGGGGCGGCCTTACGGGCCTGTTCATCCGCCTCGAACGCAGCGGTGAAGTCGGCCAGCTCCTGCTCAGTCATCAACCTGACCCCTAGCTCTTTGGCCACAGCGAAGATGCGGTCAGTCGCCTCCTGCCGGGCGGCGTCGCTCGCGTTGTCGTCCAGCAGCACTTCGAACTCGGCGTGATGCCCCCATGCCTCGCTCCACTTGACGGCGATCTCCACGCCTCGGAAGCGGTAGTTGTGGCGCCGGTTGAACGCCTGGTGCATCTGGGGCTCGAAGCCCAGTGCATTGAAGACCCGCACGGCCGCAGTTACGTCCTCGCGAGCGATGGCGAACTCCGTCTCGGGGAACGCCACGCCCTGGCCGATCTTGCTGTGCTTGAGCGTGATCTTCGCCGTCCCAGCGGCGGTGTTGTCCGTGACCTTCAGGAGCTGGTCCGGCAGGACGTAGAAGTAGATGTGCTTGTCGTCGCAGCCCAGGTCGGTGCCGTCCTGCTCCAGTCGGGCAACGAGCTGGTCGTGGGCCTCCGCGTCGAATCGGGCGCGCATCTCGATCTCTACGGGCAAGGGTCTGGTCCCTTCTTCAGGCATGGCTGATCCACCCGAACCTGCGCGAGTGGCACACGGCTGGTTCGGTAGGGAGTGGCGTATGAGGTTGTACAGCGGCGGTGCGGACAGCGGACTCTGTGTGCGCACCGCCGCCTTAGCGGTCCGGGGAAAGATCAGGCAAGCTCGCCGAAGCGTTCACGCACGACGCCATCGTGAAGGTAGTTCGGCAGTGCGACGCCGCCGACGGACGTGCGCCTGGTGGCGACCTGCTCCATCGTGTCGGCGGGGAAACCCTCCAGAAGTTGGAGGCACTGCTTCACCCATTCGCGGGACTTCTCCCAGTCGCCTTCCTCCCGATGACGGGAGGCCAGCGCATAGGCGCTCTCCGCCGCCGCCCACCGGTCGGTCGCCAGTTCCTGCTGGAAGGTCGACTCCAGCTCCTGGACGGAAGCGGCGCGGGTCTGGTTGGTCATGGTGCCCTCTCTGCTAACGGTGGTGCCAGGTAGTGCTCAACGCGGCGAAGCGCGTGGGGTGACGTCGCCATGCTCAGTAGGTGTAGATCTCCGCGAGCGTGCGGTAGTCGTGCAGCTCGTCCTTGTCGAACCACAGCTCCACCTCCTGCTGGGCCTCCTCCGCATTGCCGGAAGCGTGCACGAGGTTGGCAACCGCTTTGCCGGATACGACGCTGGCCCCCTTGCTGTAGTGCGAGAAGTCGCCCCGGATCGTGCCGGCCGGAGCCTCGTTCGGGTACGTGCTGCCCACGATCTTTCGCACGGTGGCGATAGCGTCGAAGCCTTCGAGTACCAGAGCGATGACGGGTCCCTGCTGCATGAATCGAGCAGTGAACTCGTACACTTCGGCACCCAGTCGCTCTTCTAGATCGAAGTAGTGGCGCCGGGTGAACTCGGCGTCCATCTGCCTCATCTTGATGCCGACGACCTTGAGCGCCGCGTCCTCGAACCGGGCGATGATCTTCCCGGCGAAGCCCCGTACGAGCGCGTCGGGCTTGAGGAGCACAAGCGTGCGCTCCACCTTCTGTTCCTGATCCTGCGCCATGGTTCCCTTCTCATCTCTTCCGCGGGTGACGTGACGGACTTTCAGCGCGTCAGGGACTGAGGTTACCTGCGCTCGAATGGCTGATCATTGCTGGCAGTTGGGCTACCGACCTCGGCGCTGATCCACTCCTCTTATGTGGCGATTCGATAGTCGAAAGATGGTCCCCACCCGTCTCCCGGCGCCGCCTCCTGCGCGCCGATGCCTCGGTCCTCATTTGGACACCGCCGATCCCGCTTCCGATGTTGAGGTGCCGGCCCGTGCCCGACGGGGGGCAGACACGGGCCGGCTGCCGTCCGGGGCTTCCGTCGTGACGGCCCACCCCGGTCGGCGGTTCAGGTGGCTCTCAAGGCGTGTCATCACGCCAAGATCGCAGGAGCGCCAGCCAACTTGCTGATCTACAAGGGGACTTCCGCCTACCATGCTCAGGCGGCTGCAGGCTCGCCACTCCGGCATACGTGAGGCGGATCGCGGGGTCTCGGTTGGCACAACTGAGAGTCAACCCGTGATCGCATCGCCTCGCCATGAAGTGCCAGTGCAACGAGCGTGCAGCTTCGGCACATTGACCATGCACCCTGCCGACCCGATCCGTGAGGCTCCGCGATGGAAGTGATCGACGTTTGGACCGGCCACCGTGCGTGCATGCTCCAATCTGCCCTCCGCTTGACCAACGAGGCCTTCGCTGACCGCTTGGGTATCTCAACCCGAACGGTTGCCACCTGGCACTCGGACCCAGACGTGGAACCGCGCTCGGAGATGCAGCAGCTCCTGGACGCGGTCTTCGAGAGCGCGCCAGCCACGGTCCGGCAGCGGTTCACTCTGCTGGTCGTGAGACCCAGCAGCAAGAGCACCGAAGCCTCGGGGCCGCAGCCACAGACCCTGCGCGTCGCGATCGCAGTCGTCGTTCGTGACGAGGAGGTCCTCCTGGTCTGCCGTCGCGGCGACGACGCCTCCGGGATCACATGGCAGTTCCCCGCCGGCGTCATCAAGCCGGGAGTCAGACCGGAGACCGCGACGGTCCGCGAGACGCTGGACGAGACGGGCGTGCACTGTGCTGTACGGCGAAGTCTCGGTGAGCGCCTCCATCCGGTGACGGGGGTGCAGTGCGTGTACTTCCTCTGCGAGTACCTGGCGGGGGACGCGACGAACAGCGACGTGGTTGAGAACGTAGATGTGACCTGGGTACCGAAGAATGCGGTGGGCCGCTTCATTTCCGCCGACACGATCTACCCGCCGATCCTGGCGGCACTGGAGGAAGACGCATGACCGAGCAGACGACAGAAGAGCGGCCGGGCATCGCAGCCGCGATCGTGGTCCAGGACGGTGCCGTGCTCATGGTCCGTCGCCGCGTCGCGGAAGGTCAGCTGTCGTGGCAGTTCCCGGCGGGCGAGATCGAGCCAGGCGAGAGCCGTGAGGAAGCAGCCGTGCGCGAGACCGGCGAAGAAGTCGGCATGAAGGTGACCGCGCTCAAGCTCCTCGGAGAGCGGGTCCACCCCAAGACTGGCCGAAGCATGTCGTACGTCGCCTGCGCTGTAGAGTCCGGGACCCCCTACGTCGCGGACGACGAAGAGCTGGCCGAAGTCGCGTGGGTCCGGCATGCACAGATTCCCGAGTACGTTCCGTACGGCCTCTTCGAACCGGTGCAGGCGTATCTCGACGCCGCACTGGGCCAGTGAGGCCTTGCCGTGACGATCGATCATTCGGGATAGGCCGGTCATATCGCCCCCATACCAGCCGAAGCAACTCGGCGTGGAGCAACGATCTGTCCGTCCGGCAGCAACTTCCCGCTGTCCTCGAAGAGGAGAACGCCGTTGCACAGCCGCCACCTTCTCTGCACTTCACCCAAAGGGACGGAGCGGAGGCGTGAGCAGGTCTCCTGAAACGCGGATGCGTGAGGCCGTGTCGGTACTGAAGGATGCATGGTGTGACTCCTGCGACTGACACAGCCTTGCCGCCTTCTTCCGTTCTGAAGGCGTTCCAGCTCACTGGACGGCCTGAGCCGCTCGAAGGAGGTCAGGGGCAGAGTGTCCGAGTAGGCGATGTTGTGCTGAAACCAGCCGGTGACAGCGCGGACGTGGAGTGGACTGCGCGGCTGATGGACGGTCTGCAGGGGCAACGGGGCTTTCGTGTCCCGCGATTTCTGCGCTCCGTGAGTGGCGGCTACGTCGTCGAGGGATGGGCGGCGACCCGATTTCTGATGGGCGAGCCAGGGCCTGCCGGTAGATGGGATTCCCTGTTGGCTGCGGGTAGAGCCTTCCACGAGGCCCTGCGGGACGTGCCACGACCTGATCGACTGGACGTGCACCAGCATCCGTGGGCGGTGGCTGATCGAGTTGCTTGGGGCGAGACGACAACGGAAGTACCCGAGCCGGTAAGCCAGTTGGTCGCCAGGCTGCAGGCATTCCGGGAACCCGTGGACGCGCGTGCTCAGCTCATTCACGGCGACCTGACGGGGAACGTTCTCTTCGCGCCTGGCCATGCCCCCGCGATCATTGACTTCTCGCCGTACTGGCGACCGGTTGCCTATGCGGATGCGATCGTGGTGGTCGATGGCCTGCTCTATCACCGGGTTGGACTCCACCTGGTGGACTCGGCGGTCCCCGGCGCCGAGGGTGCGCAGATGCTCTTGCGGGCGTTGATCTTCCGCTTGGCCGCTCTGGGCGTACTGGTTGGACGCACTGGTGCGCTGGCTGAAGAGGAGTGGACCAGGTTCGCTCGCGTGTCTCAGTTCGTTGAAGAGCGGATCGGCGGGTAGCACGGGTCAGGCTCCAGTGGAATCGGGACGGGGGCGTGGGATGCCGAGGTTGGCGACGGTCCTCTTGGCAAGGCGTGCGGCCTCGGCTTGCTTGGCGCGGAGGAAGGCCAGGGTCGAGTCGATGCCCTCGACCTCGCCGAGCCAGTGCTCCTCCTGGGCCCGCTTGCGGCGCAGGAGGAGGTCCTTTTCGATCTCCGCTAGTCGGGGCAGCATCTTGGGGTTGACCTGGAGCATCGGACAGCGGATGCAGGCGTGTTCGTGGTTGCAGGGGGTGCCGTAGGGGCGGGCGCAGTTGCCGAGTTCGACCTTGCGCTTGTCGAAGTGCTCCTCGAAGTCGGCCCACTCCTCGGGCGTGATCTCGGGGTATTCGATCTCCGGGCGGAGCGATCGGCGGTGGTTCAGGAACCGCTGGTAGTTGGCGACGATGTCCTCGGCGAAGACCGCGACGTAGCCCTGGAGGGTCTGGAGGTTCAGGTGGCCGAGCAGGGCGGCGCCGATGTGGATGGGCAAGCCGCCGTTGACGATCTCGGTGGCGAAGAGCCGTCGGAAGTCGTGCGGTGTGAAGGTCATGTCGGCGAAGGCCCGGTGGGTCTCGGCGAGTTCCTCGCAGCTGCGGGCGAACATGTGGATGAACGTGGTCGGGGAGATCACTGATCGCTGCGTGCCGTTCTGCCGTTGCATGAGGAACGGCATGGGCTCTGACCAGGTCTTCTCGTGAGGGTCGTAGCGGTTGAGCAAGCGGACCGGCCGACCGTCGGGGGTGAGGCGGCGGATGATCTGGGCGACCGCGTGGAACAGGTCCGCGGACATCGGGATGACGCGCTCGCGCTCGCTCTTGGACGGGGCGATGACGAGCAGGGCAATGACCTCGTCGCTCGGGCGCCGATACTGGCGGATGCTCAGATGGGTGAGCTCGCAGAGCTCTTCGACGCGGATGCCGCTGTGTCGCAGGATCTCCAGGCCGGCCCATTCCCAGAACGCGGTGTCCTCGGTGAGCGTGACGTTGAGGACCTGCCCGTCCTCGTCGGTGACGCGGACGGGTGGCTCGTCCTGGCTCTTGGCCCAGGTGCGATCGCGGTCGCTGTCCGTGCGCCGGTAGGAGTGCCCGTCGTGCTCGAAGGTTGCTCCGAGCACGACCGCGCGGGCCTTCTTGAGCAGGCCCGTCAAGTGCTCGTAGCGACCTTCGACGTGCGCGACCAGGGTAGGCAGCAGCGGCTGGCGGACCCGGATGCGGTCGGACATCCGCTGGTGGACCTCCCGCTTGCGCTTGGCGAACCCCTTGAGTTCCTTCGGCCGGATCGGACAGGGAACGACCCACTGGGCCCACTGCTCGGGCTCGTCGATGGCCCAGCTGTGCAGGTCGAGATAGAGGGCGCGGACGGCCAGGAGGATGCCGGAGTCGTCCGCGCGGGTGCGGCGCTCGTCGCGGTCCCACCGCTTGATGGCCTCGCGCCACTGGTCATAGACCTCGGGGCTCAGCGCCAGGTCCTGCTGTCCCGGGTTGATCTTCTCGATCTTGGCCCAGAACGTGTTCGCGAGCTGGCGGGCCAGGGCCGTGATGGTGGTGTAGTCGGTGCCGGCCCGGCGCCGGGTCAGGTAGTCGATCAGCAGCTGGCGGACGCCCTGGTGCTGGATGGGGTAGCGGTCGACGAGCTGGGTGACGGTGAGCTGGCCGCGATAGACGTAGGCCCGCAGGGTCGGCGGGGTGCCGGGCGGGAAGTGGCCCATCTGGTGCAGCACCTGCCAGGTGCCCAGGCCCGCGAAACGGGTCGCCCCTGCCTTGCTGCCGTGGGTCACTCCGAGCCGCTTGGACTCCATGCCGAAGTGCAGCAACGCAGACGGCGTCAGGTCCTCCAGCGCGATGCCCCCCGTGGTCAGGGCAGCGGTCAGATCGAACTTCGCCCGGACACGGTGCATGTGGTGGAAGTCGAAGGCGTCTGCCGCGGTGAAGAACTTCTCCAGCAGCGGATCGGGCTGGAGTTCGCGAAATCTCTGCGGGTAGTCCCGGAACCTGTTCGCGCGGAAGCCGGAGATCGACGGCCGGACGACCCGCAGGCAGAACGCCAACTTGATCCCGGCGATCAGATCCGCACTGTCAACGCGGTCGCCCTCGCGCGCCAGGACGCGTACCGACTCGGCGCCTTCGTCGTCGAAGCCGCTGGCCTGCCACTTCTCCTGCCAGGTGTCGCCAGGCATCTCCTCCAGGACGGAGAAGACCCGCCGGACGGCGATCCGCCGGCGCCCCGGGTTCGGCTGGCCCTTGGTGACCCGCTCGACGATGCGCAGGATCTCGGAGGCCGGGGCCCGGGAGAGGTCCCCGAAGGGACCCGGCGGTGTGCTGGGCAGCGGCGCCGGTGCCGCCTTCAGCTCCGCGCCGGCGAACCGCGTGACAGGAGCGGGGACGAACGGCTCGTCGCCGCTGTAGTCGACGCGGCGGTTGCGGGCGGTGAAGGTCTTGAGGTCAGCCACCGAACACCGCCCTGAAGTCGTCCGGGTCGTAGCCGGGAGCGATGGCGGGCTGGAGGCGAGGGCGCTGGTAGTGCGCCTGAAGGGCGTCGAAGAGGTCCTCGACACGGGCGTGCAGGTAGCGGCCGGTGGTGGCCAGGTCCGCGTGCCGCAGGATGGCCCTGACCTCGACCAGGGTCAGGTTCGGGTCGTTCGCCATCCTCTCGGCGGCCGTGTGCCGCAGGTCGTGCAGGCTCCAGTTCGTGCCCAGCCGGTCGTTGGCTCGCTGGATGACGCGCCGCATCGCCCAGTAGGTGAGCGGCTTGTCCGGGCCTCGGCGGGTGCGGAAGACCGGCTCGTGAGGAGCGGGCATGCCCATCGCGTCGAGATAGGCAGCCAGCACCACCAGGGCCTGCGGGCTCACCGGGATCGGCTCGCGCAGCTTGGTGCCCTTGGAGACGACGTAGACGATCTGGGCCGGCCAGTCGACGTCGGCCGGGGTGACTCCGAGCAGCTCCGAAGCGCGGGCGCCGCTGGAGACGTAGAGCAGCACCGCGGCGCGGTCCCGGTCGTGGTTCATGGCGGCGAAGAACTCGTCCCACATCGCGTCCGGGATGGCCCGGGGCTCGGTGGCCGGGACACGCTGACGTAGACGGGAGCGGCGGAAGGCCGGCACGGCTTCCGTCGGACTGCGGTGGGCCAGAGCCCGGCGCCGTGCCTCCGAGACCGGCACCGGATTCATCAACGGCCCTTTGCCCAGGTCGCGGTGGAAGTCGTAGAAGCTGGCCACCACAGTCAGGGCGTGGTTGATCGTTGCCGGGGCATAGCCGGCCTTGAGGTACCGCTTGCCGGTGCGGGGGTTGACCGAGCCGGGCTGCGGCGCATCCGGCCGGGTGCGGCGGCGCTGCGGATTCGGTGCCGTACGAAGCCATCCCACTATCACTGCCACCTCCCCTTCCGTTGCCTTGTCCCAGGTCACGTTCAAGAGCCACAGGAACCGGAACCACCGCAGCAGGTCATTGGCGTAACTACGGCTGGTTTCTGGGCTGTTGTCGTTCAGAGCGAGGTCCCGCAGGTAGGGCGTCACCGACTCGACCGGGCTTCCAGCGGGGTCGAGTACGGCGTACGCCGGGTGCTGGGTCTCCAGCTGAACGACCGAGCCGACGCGGGGCAGAACAGCCCGCCCCTCCATCAGCTGGTTGCGCAGGTGCGACGTCACACAGAACTCCTTGGGCAGTCGGACATCGCAGTGCCCAACGACCTCAAGAAGGTGCAGTTAACACACCAGCCCTGCTCAGGGAATGCGGCCACCAGACGGGCGGCCTCTCGGTCGGAAGAGTCGGCTGATGGGCACGGAGGTTGGTGCTCGCACATGAGTCGGTGGCCTCATATCGGAAGGTAGTAGAAGGGCGGATGCGACATCGGGAGTCGGGGGAACGCTGGCTGGTCTGGGCGTCGGCTCTGTGCGGCCCCAGCGCCGTTCCGCCGGTGGCGCGCTTCCGGCCCTGTACCGCAGCACCCCACGCACGGCGAGCACAGGGCCGGAAGCTGCCCTTCGTTTCCTGAGCCACCGTCCGCCCGGGAAACGAAGGACTATGCCCGTCGCCGAGCGGGGGAACGGTGTTCGTTCGACGACAGGATGTTGGACCCGTGCGCGGCAGTGGATGACAACGGGGCTGCCGCGCACGGGCGTCAGGCGGCGGTCGGATCCGGGCGGGCCCAGGAGGCTTCGGCGGCCAGTCGCTGCGACCACTGGATGAGGTCTTGGCCAAGGGCTGCCCTGGCGAGGTGGATACGCTGGAACTCTCCAGTACCGGCGGGCGGGTAGGTGTGCTGGATGTCCCGGAACAGACGCTGGAGCTTGTAGTCGGCGTCCAGGGCGTGGGCGCCGTGCAGTTCCATCGCATCCCGTGCGGTCAGGGCGGCGAGATGGTGGCCGGTGTGCTTCGCGCCGATGAGCTGGCTGTCGCAGGCCACTCGGTGGTCGAGGAGGTGCACGGCACTGTAGGCCGTGGTCAGGGCGGTCTGGAGGCGGCCTTGCATCTCGCCGAGGCGGTCTTGGACGACCGGTTGGTCGGACAGGTATCCGTCGTAGCGGGGCCGGTTACTCAGGAAGTGCGCCGTGGTTTCGACGAGTGCTTCGTGGATGCCCAGGCTGACGGCGGTGAGGTTGGGGCGGCCGTAGAGAATGCTGCTGCTCTGCGCTACGTATAGGCCCTGGCCGACCTCGCCGAGCACGTTGGCCGCGGGTATGCGGACCCTGTCCAGGACCAGCCGCCCGGCCGAGAAACCGTGCAGGCCCAGCCGCGCCCGGTGTGCAGCGACAGTCAGCCCCGCGCTGTGGTTCTCAACCAGGAACGCGGTCAGGGCCTGGGAAGCGGCGACACCGGGCGGGGCTGTGCGCGCGACGACAACGTGGAGCCCTGCGATGTGGCTGTTGCCGATGTGGATCTTCTCGCCGGTGATGACCCACTCGTCCCCCGCCAGCTCGGCGACGGTCTCGATGCCCCCGATGTGACCGCCGGCGTCCGGCTCGGTGACTGCGATGGACAACAGCACCGTCCCGTCGGCCACCTGCGGAAGCCACTTCTGCTTCTGCTCGACCGTGCCCCAGTGGGTCAGGGCGCCGACGGGGATCAGGGTGGCCTGGAGGATCGCCGCCGTGGCCGCGGACACCATGGCGAGGCGGTGGATCAGCACCGTCTTGGCGACATGCCCGGCCCCCATCCCCCCGTACTGCCTGGGGATGGTCACCCCGAACCAGCCGCGCTCGGACATCAGTTGGGGCAGCTCACGCTCCACCTCGTGCGGGGAGGCTTCCATGCGCGGCACACAGGGTGCGACGTGGTCAGCAGCGAACTTCTCTGCTTCAGCCCACAGTTGCTCGTGGTCAGCGGTGAGATACGGGCGAAGCGCCAGGGGCGTGGCATCGGTGGTGGGCATGGTCGTCTCCCTATCCCTGTGTGGGGTCGCAAGGCGGGTGCGGCCGGGTCCCCGGACGTCGGGGCGCCGGGTGGGGGGCGGCGTGGCGGAACTCAGCGCGCGGCAGTGCCTGATGTGAGGGCGTGCAGGACCTCGTTGCCGCCGTCCTTCACGACCTCGAGGAGGCGTCGTGCGTCGCTGCGGGGGCGGGCTTCGGGGTCGATCGTGCACACGGTGCCCAGCGTGATCCCGGTCTCGGCGTGGATCAGTGGGGCGCCGAAGTAGGAGCGGATGCCCACCGCGTCGACCACGAAGTTGCCCGAGAATCGGGGTGAGGCGTGGACGTCAGGCAAAGGCAGCGCCTTCTTCCGCTTGACGACGGCGGGGCACCAGCCGTGATCGCGGCTCATTGAGCGGCCCAGGATCAAATGACCGCTGTCCGGCGAGGGATTGTGCAGGCCGACGAACGTCTGTACGCCGAGGAAGAGGTTGACGAAGCCGTAGAGCATGCCGGTCGTTTCGGCGAGATGGTCCGCGAACTGGTCCATCAGGTCATCCGGTCCGGTGGGCAGTCCCAGGCGCTGGATCAGTTCCACGCGGGCCTGGTGCTCGGCTGCCTCTTGAGCCTGGACCCCGCTGACGGTCACCTGGCCCAAGGTGACCGTGCCGGGCTTCGGGATGATCAAATCCTGCTGCGCGGGGACAGGCTGTAAGCCGGGCCTGCGGCGGGCGAGTGCGGGCGGGTTGGCGGCGTGAGTGTGCTGTGTCATCAGGCGTCCAAAGGGGTGGGGTCGGCGGGAGCTTGGGCGAGTGCGTGGTCGACGAGGCAGAGCAGGATCTTGACGACCGCTGCGGGCACGCGGGCGTCGAAGGGCACTACGGGGATATGGGAGGCCAGGCCCAAGGCTTGGCGGATGTCGTCGAGGGGGTAACGGTGTGCGCCGTCGAATTCGTTGACGGCCACGATGAACGGCAGTTGGGCCTGTTCGCAGAAGGTGACCGCGTCGAAGCTGGTGTCCAAGCGGCGGGTGTCGGCCAGCACGACCGCGCCGACGGCACCGCGGGCCAGGTCGTACCAGAGGTCCATGAACCGGTCCTGGCCAGGTGTGCCGAACAGCATCAGTTCGATCGGCATCGGCACGTCGAAGCTGACGCGGCCGAAATCGAAGGCGACCGTGGTGGTGCTCTTCGCCTCTACCCCGTGTAGCGGGTCGGTGGGGGTGCTGGCCTGGGTCAGGTACTCCTCGGTGGAGATCGGCTCGATCTCGCTGATCGCGCCCACGGTGGTGGTCTTGCCGACACCGAATCCCCCGGCGATGAGGATCTTCAGCACGGCGGGGCCGCCGACGTGCTTGACGGCGGCACCGGTATGAGCAGCAGTGGCCGAATCAGGCTGGCATGCGTTCGAGACCGGCACGGAGTGCCTCCATGAGCTGTCGGGTCGGGCGGTTCCCCGTCGGGGAGTCGGGGGAGTCCGGGGGTGTGTAGGCGTTGGTGACAGGGAGCACCAGTACGCGGGCGTCGACGAGGTCGGAGATCAGGACGCGGGTAGCGGAGAGCGGAAGGCGGATGGTGCCCGCCAGTTCGGCCACCGACCGGCGCCGCTGCCGGCACAGCAGGACGATCTGCTGATACTCCCCCTCCATCAGTTGCGGGCCTGCTCTGCCGTCCCCGGCCTCCAATACGGTCTCCGGGCTCAGCCAATGGCGGGCCTGCGTACGGCCCCGGGTCACGAGGTAGGGCCGTACGAACGCCGGGCTGGGTGCGGTGGATGACGGGGTGTACTGACCGGGCCTGCTCATCAGGCACTGCGCACGGGCTCGACCATGTACGACGCGAAGCGGTCTACCAGGATGCCCATCTCGTATCCCACCGCTCCAGCGTCGGCGTCAGGCTCGGCGATGACGGCGAGCACGGTGTCGACCACGCCGAGGGTGTTGCCCGGCTGGTTCGGGAAGGCCGCGCTGGTCCCGGCGATCGACGCGAAGATCAGGGCGTCCTCGCGCTCGACTACTGCCAGCTTCAGTCCCTTACTGCCGCCGGTTGGGCCCGGGATGCTCTCGCACAACGACGCCAGAGTGCCCAGGGTCGCGGCCCACCTGTCGGAGAAGTCCTTGTGGATCTCGCTGTCCACCAGATTCAGCCCGTCACGCGAGATCAGCAGCGCGTGCGTGACACCGCGAACATTCTGGACGAAGTCCTTGAGCAGGCCGCCCATCTGCTTTCGGGCGTCCGGCCCGGGCACGGCAACTGTCACGCTGCCGTCGCCTTGATGAGTCGTGTCGTAGGTCATGGGAATCGCTCCTGCCGATAACGGACCGGCCTCCGGCAACGGGGCCGGCGCCATGGGGGGTTAGGGGTGCACGCTTGGCGGCACGGGTGGACCGGAGGCATCAGGCCGGGCTGCGGGGGAAGATCGGTCCTGGGCACTGGCGGCCTTGAAGTTCTGCTGGAATGCACCGGCCAGGCCGAAACGCGGGGCCGTGGCCGATGGCCTGGGCCGGGAGGGCCGTTGCGGTGACTCACCCACCACACGCTGGGGCAGCCGAGGAGCCCCGGCCGCCTGCCCGGCTCCAGGGGCCGACACTGACCGAACGTCTGGAGGAGCGGACTGCCCTCCGCCGCTCCGCGCCGCCCCCGCAGCCTGCGAGAGCGTTGCCTGCGGCGGTGCAACGGGCACCATAGGAAATGCGGCGGCGTCGACGGGGGCCGCTATCGCCACCAGCAGCCGGTTCGGGACGACGACCAGGGCGGTCGTCCCCCCGGTCGAGTTCTCCTTCAACTCGACGGATATGCCGTAGTTGCGGGCGATCAACGCGGCGGTCAGCAGGCCGAGCCTTCCCGCGCTGACCTCAGCACTCACGTCGATCCGATCGGGGTCCGCCAGAAGACGGTTCCACCGCTCCCGGTCGTTCGGCCGCATGGGGATGGCGACGCGGTCCTCGACCTCGATCGCCAGACCCCTGGCCACCTGCTGAGCCCGCACCTGCACCTTGGTCGCCGGGTCGGAGAACTGCGTTGCGTTTTCGACCAGTTCGGCCAGCAGGTGCGTCAGGTCCGGTCCGACATGGCGGGGAAGACCGAGTTCGACACCCACCGTGGCGGCTGCGACGTTCACCCGGGAGTAGTGCATGATCTCCTGGTTCGCGCCCCGCAGAACCTGCACCACGTTCACGGGCTCCCGAGCACTGCGCAGCGATTGTCCGGCGACCACGGCTTTGCTCTCCACCCAGCGCCGCATCCTCGTCACCAGGTGATCGAGCTTGTAGAGCGTGTCCAGCTGGTCGGGGTCCTCGGTCAGGTCCTGGAGACGATCGAGCATCGCCAACGCCCGGTCGATGAGGGCGTGCTCACGTTTGGAGAATTGATGCTGCATCGACAGCAGCACCGCCGACTTGGATTCGTCGCGCACTCGGATCAGGGCGGCAACAGCCTGCACCTGGACCTCGCTCAGCAGGGCCACCGCCTCATCGGCAGGGCCCGCATCCTCCAGTGGCGGAAGGCTCTCGGGGATGGGCGGCGTGGCGCCCCGGCACAGCTCCTCTGCCGTCCACACCACCAGCTTCTCCACCGCGGACACCGCCTCGGTGACCCGCTGCAACTGCGCCTCATGCGCCCGCTCAAGAGCGAATGACGCCGCCCTCGCCCGCACAGCCCCGAGCCCGGCAGCCGCCAGCAGTCCTCCAGCTAATGCGGTCAGAAGCGGCCCCGTCGGGACATGAGCGGTCTGCCAGACGATGACGACACCGCCCAGCACAGACAGGATGAGCACCAGCGGAGCGGCGACCGCCGCCCGAACCTGCTCCAGAACGTAGTGGTCTATCGGCGGGCGGTGCTGTCTACGGCGGCGGTGCGTGACCGGGCGGGTGGGGGACACGCGGTCAGACATAGGGAATTCCTCAACAGTTGGTTACGGCAAGCCAGCAAGAACAGGGACCGACGGAACCCGGCGGCGCATCACGCAGGGGCTGGCAGCATGCGCACCCGGACGGTCTTGCCCCGCTCGATATCGGGGGTGCCCCAGGTGATGTCCTCCGCCAACAGCCGGACCATCCCGAGCCCTGTGCACGCGCCGGCCGAGAGCGCGGCCTCGAATCCCGGCAACTTCGGGGCCGGGTCCGAGACATCGATCAGCAGTTCCTCGTCCTCGGTCATGGACAGGACGAGTTCAACCTCACCGTCTGGCGGAGGATCTGTGACGTGCTTGACCGCGTTGCTGACCAGTTCCATCACGACTCGGAGCGCATCGTCCTGGTCCCCAGCCCAACGCCACGTCGCGAGCCAGGTTCGTGCATGGATCGCGGCGAGCCGTACAGCCGTTCGTTGAAGCGGCCAACTGCGTGCGAATCGCTGCGGCCGGGGAAGACGAAGGCCCTCTTCTGTCGCACCCTCATTGCCAAGTCTCGTCTCAGGCAGAGGGGCGGCGGCTTCAGTTGTGCGCCCTCCTGACAGGGGAAAGGAAAGAGCGGCACTCACTCTGTGCGTCACGGGAGACTCCCTGCTTCACAGCCATACTCAGGTGCGCACGAGCTGTGCGAGGCGATTGAGGAGAGCAGCGCCGCGCGACGACCGCGTTGCGACGGCAGAGAAGAGAGCAGAGGCGGTCGGATGTCTTCGCTGCCCGAGGTGGGGGAAGCAGCAGCGTCAGCGAGGGCGAGCCGCCGAACGCGGTCAGCCGCTGTCCGGCGTGGGGCAGTCATGACGCCGCCCCTGCGGCCGGAGCCGGCTCAGACGGACGGCGCGGGTAGAGGACTGCTCCGATTTCCTCGTAGAAGTGCTCCATCTGCTCGGCCGTAAGGACGAGCGGCACGTCTTCTACGATCTCCCTCCCGCGTGTCACGGTGAGGGGAACCGCGATCCGGCCCGCCTGCGTGTGGTGCACGGGACGGCCCTCCGCTCGCTCAACCCGCAAGGCAGGTAAGGGCGCAGCAGAAGGCTCTCCCGAAAGGTGACCCTTCGTCATGACGCATCAACGTAGGGCCATTTGGCGAGATCACCCCTGATTCCAATTCAGGGCTGACTGGGGTTCAGGGACAGAACCCAAAGTTAAGGGTCCCAAACGGGTCAGGCCGCGATACCGATGTGGGTGGCCACCGCCCGCAGGTCGTCCCGGAACAGCGGCTTCTCGCGCTTGAGTAGGTCAGTCACCGCTTCCCGAACCAGCGGGGAGAACACGATCTCCTCAGGTGACTGCGCCTTGAGCTTGGTGAGCACATGCACGGTTGCGTAGTCATCACGCTGGATCCGGTTGCAGTTCATGACCTCGATCAAGTACCGGGTGCGACGTTCCAGCGGGAGTTCCGGGTTGATCTCCACTGTGTCCGCCAGACGAAGGGCCTCGCTAGCGTTACCTTCCTCGGCGGTCAGGTGGACCTCGTGCATTGCGACGTTCGTAGGGCCGAAGCACGTGTGCCAGTCGTTGCGGTCCGATCCCACGCGCGCGGCAGCTTCCCTTGCCCCGCGGTACAGGTCCCAAGCAACCGGACCCTTGGTCGCGCGGACAGCGGCGACCGCCGCTTGCAAATGCAGGGCTCCGTACGCCGACCAGTGCTCGGCCGACGAGTCGTCTGTCGGTGCACAGTTCGCGATCGTCTGACGCGCGAGTTCCACGCTGTCATGTACTTCGCCGGCGGACGTGAGGACGCAGGACAGATTCCAGGCGGCGGCCGCCATGAGGGCCGGGTCACCGGTGTTGTCTGCAAGGGACAAGGCGCGGTCGGCCGCGACCCTTGCGAGAGTCGGCTCACCAACGCGGCGCAGGAAAATCTGATGGAGGCCGTAGAGGCTGATGAGCTGACGCAGTGCCACTTGCTCGTCGTCGCCGCTCGCCTCGCGCACTGCCGCGTGCCCTTGACGCAGGAGCTGGGGCAGGCGGCCCCCGACGTCCTGGTAGCGATCCTTGGCCTGCGTCTCGTAGACATTCCAGGCGTCGTCGACGGACTCCTTGAAGTCCTGGACGCTCACTGCGCCCATGGCGGTGGGCAGGAGGGAGGAGGGCAGAGACAGGGCGCTTCGGATCTCGGGGACATGCTCGTGCTCCGAGTCCAGACCGGTGCCGAGGCTGGACAGGAAACCGCCCGTCAGATCCTCAAGGTCGCAGCGCAGCACCCTCTTGAGCTCAAACAGCAACGAGAGTTTGTCGATCGGGATCTGCTCGTGCTCTACCTTGTAGACCCAGTTCTCCGAGCGGCCGATCAGCTCGCCGAGGCCCTTCTGTGACAGGCCCCGCCGCTCGCGAAAGTACTTAACTCGCTGCCCGATAGTGAGTAGTTCGCGTGCATTTAACATAGATCAACCTGTTCTCCACGTCGGTTGGTCACTCAGATCCAGCGTAGGCCCGTTCGCCATCCAGAGGGGGATACTGGATGTCTCTCCCCCCTCGCGGGGGCGCTCAAAGGTCCTCCCCGAAACCGGCGGAGGACCTCCGTACGACGCCTGCTTCGCAAGGAGTTCCTTTGTCCTCCTCCTACCGTGGCCTGATCCTCGACTTCGGCGGAGTCCTCACCACGCGGATGCGGCTCAACGGCGAGGCCTTCGAACGCTCCGAAGGACTTGAGCCCGGCGCTTACTTCCACGCCCTCAACGTGAACCCGGAAGGCGTGCGAGTGTACTCCGCACTCGAAGTCGGCGAAGCTACCCAGGAGGACTGGAACCGGGTCATCGGCGGAATCCTCGGCATCGACTCCGCTGACCTCATGCGCCGCGCCCTGGCCAACCTCCGGCCAGAGCCAGCCATCGTCGCGGCCGCCGATCGGGCACGTGCCGCGGGGATCAAGGTGGCGATGCTCTCGAACAGCTTCGGCCTGGAGCCCTACAACCCGTATGAGGCGCTCGGCATGGGGGAGGACGCATTCGACGCTGTGATCCTTTCCGAACGAGAAGGCGTACGGAAGCCGTCATCGGTCATCTACCAGCGGGCACTGGAAGCACTCGAACTGACCGGCCCCGAGTGCATCTTCGTTGACGACCACGCCGAGAACCTGCCCCCAGCCGAAGCACTTGGTATCCGCACCATCCACCACACGACAGACCCCGCGGCCACTGCCACTCAGCTCGACGCCTTGCTGGATAGGGCTGTCGTCTGACTTCGATGCTCTGGAAACGCGGGCAACCGACTACCTGGGCCGAGCGAGACGCTGAAGGACTACTGGGCCACGGCGTAGTGATCTCCCGCTTCACCTACCGGTAGTGACGCGCTGGGGCCAACCACGTGACCGTCATCACCGCCTCCGCTGCTTCGCCCTCATCTTCGGGGTCGTCCGGCGCCGGGGCCTGACGTACCTGCTCGATCTGCCGTTCAAGACCGCGCAGGTTCTCCTGAAGGTCCATGGTCACCACGTTGTCGACGGTGACCTTCAGCGGATCGGCCAGGAGCTTGGCGCGCCGCTCGCCGAGGACCTCGAGCGCGACCGCCCGCACCGAGCTCAGTCGGAAGAAGCGGCGTTCCAGGTCGGCCGGGTCGGTGTCCGGACCGAGCTGGGCGAGTAGCCATGACCGCTGGAACTCGTCCACCGGGTTCACATCCCTCGAAACGAGGCACGGCCCGGAGCCAGACGGGGGATGCTGGCTCCGGGCCGTGCGAGTGAGCGTATTACGCGGAGGACGAGCGTGTCCGCCGCGACGGGGACTTCTTCGTGCCCTCCCCGCCGGCGTCTCCCTGCTCCTGGCCGGATCCGGCTGTGCCTCCGGTCGGATCGGGCTCACCGATGGCGATCGGTTCCGGCTCGGAGTCGTCGCTCGGCGGGGTGTCCCAGGCGTCTGGGTTCGTCACCAGCGCAGCGATCTCCGGCGGCGGGCTCTCGCCCGGCAGGAGGATCAGGTCCTCGTGGGTGGCTGGGTCCTTCACGTACACCGCGGCGATCAGTCGGCGTCCCGGCATCACAGGACCTTCGCGACGATGTGGGCGTCCGGAGTGTGCATGACCGGCATGCCGACCGCGGCGCCCTTGGTCCAGATCTGCACGGGGTCGTCCTGCACACCTCGGGTGATGATCAGGCCCGGGGCGTCCTCCCGGATGATCTCCGGGTTCGACCCACGCGACAGCACCAGGGCTTCGGCGGTCACGCCGAGCATGGTCTGCGCCCACTTCTCACGGTCCGGCGGTACCAGGATCCACAGGTCCTCCGGCAGCACCTTGCGCGGCTTGCCGTCCACACGCACCTGCGCCTTGTAGAACGTCACCGGCGGCAGGCCGTAGTTACCGCGCACCACGTTGATCTGCTGCGGGGTCAGCGTCGCTGTCGGCGTCGTCGACGGACTCACCGACCCGTAATAGGCCGCCCGGTAGGCGTTGTTCGCCGCGAAGAAACTGAACGCCTTCCGGCTGGTGACCACCTGCTCCGGTTCCGGGGCGCCGATGTCGTCCAGGTGCTGGATCCACCGCAGCTCGTCCGCGATCGGATCCGACTCCGGATCCGACCACGGCCGCGCGGCGACCGGCATGTTCTCCGCGGGGACGTTCCAGTCCACCTCCAGCGTCAGCCCGTTCTCCTGCACCAGGGAGAACCGGCCGTCGGCCAGGACGTCGCCGGCGGCCAGCTCCAGCCGCGACCGGATCGCCTCCACATGCCGCTCGACGTCGTCGTACAGCAGCTCGATCAGTCGGTCCTGATCCGAGCCCCGCGAGGCTTCCAGCAGGATCTGCTCCTGCTCCCCCACCACGAGCTTCTGCCCGAGGGCGGGCAGCGCACCCTCGCGGGAGGTCTGCCACGCCTCACGGGTCGCGAACGGCACGCTCGCGTCGAACGCCCGGTACTTCGCGACGTTCACGTACCGGCCGGAGTCCTTGACCCGCCACTTGACCTCCGGCAGCACCATCGTCGGGAAGATCGACTGGGTGAGCAGGAAGTCCTTCGGGCTGGGTATCGCGCGGGCGAACGTCGTCAGGTCTACCGCCGAGACGTCCTTCAACAGGTCCTGAATCGTCACAGCTCAGGCCCCGCTCACACGAAGCGGACCAGCGCGGCCCGCGGGTGCCACACCAGCTGCGACACGTCGATACCGCCCGGGACCTTCGAC
This sequence comes from Streptomyces sp. TRM68367, assembly GCF_014495685.1. Taxonomy (GTDB): domain Bacteria; phylum Actinomycetota; class Actinomycetes; order Streptomycetales; family Streptomycetaceae; genus Streptomyces. Next base: position 55,509 of record NZ_JACTVI010000008.1, read on the forward strand.
GCCTTCACCGCGCCGTGCCACAGCAGCGCGGCCGGCACACGGGTCTGTCCCGGCGCGAACGGCGCCTCCGCCACGATGAAGCCGCGCAGGACCTGGCGGCCACAGGTGGCCTCCGGGTCGTACGGGCCGTACAGCTTCGACTCGGCCACCTTGCCCACCGGCACGCCGGAGAAGACCCGGCCGTACGGCTCGCAGCCGTCCCCGCACTGGTAGTGCACGCCTTCGGCGAACAGGTTCAGGTCGAGGGTGATCGTGTCCGTCGAGTCCGTGCCGTGCAGAGAGGCCAGCCATTCACGGTTGGCGGTCGTGTACTCGGACTTCGAAACGGGCTGAATGGTCATGCTGTTGTCTCCATGGACGATGCGGTCAGCTTCCGCACACCGCCCATGGGGGCAGTGCCGTCCACGAAGTTGAGGGGGCGTGGTCCCCACAGTGCTGTGCAGTGCTCGCCGGTTCAGCGGGCGTCGCTGAACTCCGGGACGAGACCGCGGCGACGGGCCATCTCCAGCCCGGCCGCGCCCGGCTTCACGGGCGGCGTCGTCCGCGACGGGCCGCGCCCGGCCGGAGCCCCGGCCGGAGCCGCCGGCACCGGCGGCGTACGAACATCGCCGAACAGCTCCGGGCGCCGCGCCCGAAGCGCCTCCGCCGCCGCCTGGATCTGCGCGTCGTCCGCGTCCTCGTCATCGGTCGCCAGCAGACGCTCCGCATCCACCAGGTCATCGCCGGACGCGCCCAGTGCCACCAGAGCCGCACGGCGCAGCGCCGCCCGCTCCCGTTCGGCGGCCAGCTCCTCACGGCGAGCCGCCTGCAACTCCCGCTCAGCAGCCGCCTGTTCGCGGCGTTCAACCTCCGACAGCGCGGCCTGCTCGGCCTCTCGCTGCTCGGTGACGAACTCCGTCAACGCCTTCGGCGTGTCGAAGCCCAGAGATGCCAACAGGCGCTTGATCGCAGCGCGTTCACCCTGCGCCTTCTCCCTGGTGAGCATCTTGCCCAACCGGTCCTGGGTGACCGTCACCTGCTGCTCCTGGCCGCCGCCGTCACCAGCGTCGTCCAGGTGATCGTTCATCTCGTCCTCTGAGGAGGCTCCGAGTATCGGGTAGATCGGCCGCCCATCACGGCGGTAGCCGACGGGGCCGTTCTTCGGCAGGGGCCGGACCATACAACTCCTCCAGTGCGCGCCCCCGCGCTGACGATCAGTGTAGCCACCGGCGCCGTCAGCGCCACTGACAGCGCGCCTCGCCCCTACGTGCTCCGGCCGCCGACACGTTCAAGCACTCGCCCCGGCTCTTCTGCCGCATCGGCATCGTCCTCGGTCTGCGTCTCCTGCTCGTCCGGATCCGCTCGCCGCGTCGCCGCCTCCACGGCCGTTGCGCGGATACGCGCTACCTCCTGGGAGGCGTCGTCGATCGGATAGCCCGCGTCCAACAGCATCTGCACCGCTGTCTCCAACGAGATCACACCCGCCCCGTACGCCGTGACGACCTCGTCCAGAACCGCAGCCCGGTCCGTCGGCGTGTGTGGCGCCCACGCCAGCCGTGCCGGGAACGACTCCCCAGCCGCCCAGCCCTCCGCGCGACCGGCCTGGTACAGCCTCTGTACGAACTTCAGCAGCAGTCGGTACTTGTGCTCCCGAGCCAAGCGCATCATTCCCACCAGCGCATCCAGCGGCGCCAGCGCCAGCTTGAACGCGTACCCCGACGGCACCTCCGCAGCGTCCAGCGTGCCCAACCCAGCCGCCGTGATCCGCGAGTTCGCCGCGATCCGGTCCAACAGATGCTCGACCCGAGCCCGCAGCTCTGCCAGCTGGGGCGAGGTGTCCAGCGCGTCCATGCGCCCGCTGTCGCCAAGCTGCCACACGGCGCCAGCCTCCACCTTCAGCTTCTCTGGCCTGCCCGACCGGTCCACCGGAAGCCGCGCCCCCGCCAACCCGATGATCGGCGTGCCCGTCGTCGCGCTCGCGGCCGAGCTGTCCGAATCCGTCGCAGCGAGCTCGTCCAAGCCCTGGAGCACACGAGCGAGCACGGACCGCCCCCAGTGTTCCCCGGCATCCGGGATCGTGTTCGTGATGTGGATGACCGGCACGAAGTCGATCACCAGATCCAGCCGGTTCAGCTCCGTCCCGTCCGGCCGTACCCGGAACACGGCCTTGTCCATCGGCAGCCGGTCCAGCGTCTGCCCGCGCTTGAGGTCCTCCAAAAGCCACTCGGCATCCGTCAAGTAACACGTCACGCTCGACGCCCGACCCAGCTCCCACGGGTAGTTCCGTACGACGCTGCCGTCCTCGGAGATCGGGCCCAGCTCGTACGTCACCCGCCGCACCCGGGCCTTCAACCCCGCGTCCTTGTCCTCTGGCAGCTCCCACGCCAGATGCACCCGGCTCGGGAAGTCCTGGTCCTGGTCGTCGTTCCACTGCGGGAAGAAGAACCCAGGGTCCTCGACCTGAAGCGTCGGACGCTGCTTCTCGGGATTCCACGCCAGCACGTACACGCCATCGCCCAGCAGTGCAGCCGTACGCTCCGCCTGCTGGATCCGCAGCGACAGCAGCTCCTTCTCAGCCCACTTCCGCAGCCGCTCCTGAACCGCCGCGGCCTCCGTCGCCCCCGACTCCGGCGACTCCTCGTCAGCGTGCTCGGCGCCAGCCACCGCGATCTTCTGGTCGGACCCGAGCAGGTAGCCGAGCGCCGTGTCGACCAGGTTCGCCGCATCGCCAAGCTCACGCCGCTCCAGCGCAGCCTCGTCGCCCCCAGCCGCAGCGAGCTGTCCGGCCTGGTTGTTGTCGTACGAGGCGAGCACCTTGTATGCCGCAAGCCTGCGCAACTCATGCGGCGGCAGCCACGAAGCCGCCAACTCCGGGAACGCCTGGCTCGCCGGTCGGCCGGCATCCGCCATCACCGGCTTGTAGTTCAGCCACGACCAGGCATCGATCACGAACTTGCGCAGGCCCACGGGTCCCCTCCAGGAACGTTGGCCCCGCGCGCCCCTCAGCGTAGTCGCCGGTCTCAAGCGAGCTGCGATCACGGCACCCGGAAGACGAACCACATCCGAGCCGGGGCTCAAGTGCTAGAAGTAACGGGCGTCTTGAGGGCGCACTGCTGCGGCTACCATGTCGGGATGGTGCAGAGTAACGGTCGGAGCACGCGAGGAACTGTCTTTCCCATCGTCGAAGTCTTCGGATTCCCCCACGACAGCGCCGCGCCTGCCGCCGCTAAGGCATGGAGCGAGGCAGCGTGCCCCTTCGCCGGCGGCCTGTGCGAGAAGGAAAAGCAATACCACCTCGGTTACTGTTCAGTGACCTATGCCGCCTCGTGGGATAAAGGGGAGCAAAAGACGTACGCCGTTTGTGACCACCGTCTGGACGGGCCGCCCGTGAACTGGGCAGTGACCGACTACTTCGGCAGCGCCGACGTAACGGTGGTTTCCGAAGTTACGGCCACGAGCACACCGAAGCGCAACATCGACTATGTCGCCTTCTCCGACGACCCTTCCGCCCCGGATGGAACTCGCATCATCGCCATCGAAACACAGTCGATCGACTTGCGGGGCGGTGGCGTCGGCCCAGCCTTGGAAGCATGGAAGAAAGGTGACACCGAGAACTGGCGTGCATATTTCACCGCAGACGCCAAACGCCAACAGCGCAAGCACGACAAGGTTGACTACGGCGTAAATACGGGGAACGTCTACAAGCGCCTAGCAACTCAGGTGGCCGAAAAAGGGGAGTACCTCAAGCAAATAGATGTGCCCCTGTATGTCATCATGCAGCACAGCATCCTGAAACAACTCAGAGCGAGGGTTGACTTCACCCCGGTCGAAGACGGCGAACCCTGGGATATCACTTTTGCCGGGTTCGAATACACTGGCGACTTGGACTCGGAAGGCAAGCTGAGCCTTTCTCTGGTCGAATCCACACGTACCACGCTATCGAGCTATATCGAAGCCTTTACTTCGAGCAGAGAGGGCAGCGGCCTTCGTTCGGACTTCGTAGCCAAAGCCCGGAAGAAGGCGCCACCCAATCAGCAGGGCCTGTTCACGATCTAGAACAATTGAGACTGCGGGTCGCCATCTCTCTGAGGAGGGAGATCCGCCTCGTCAGCGGCCTCGATAGCGAAGTTCAAGTTCGTGGCGTTGCCTCGGGCAGAAGCCGAGAAATTCGAAGTGATTTCAAAGCCCATAGCGCGGCGACCGTTCTTGACAGCCACCGCAAGCGACCTGCCCGTACCGCAGAACGGATCCAAGACGAGGCCATTAGGTGGGCACGAGCTCAAGATTCGAGGCTCAATCAGCTTCACAGGGAAGGTTGCCGAGTGCCCGTCCGACCCTGGCGCAGCGTTCACTTGGATGACATCGCGAGCCCCGTCTTCCACGGCAGAAAGATCGTAGTAGTACTTCGCCCGCCCTTCCTTCGGGCGCTTCACAAAGTGAAAGAAGTGCTCGTGCGCCAGTCGGAGACGGTCCTTTTCTGGGCGTGGCGGCACGTTCCGCTTCTCCCAGATTAGGTCATTCCGGAGAATCCACCGCTTATCCTGCATGGCGATTGCGAACCGTGCTGGAATCAGCAGCATCTGCTTCTCCTGCCGGAACCCACCCATGGGGGTCTTCCTGCGCATTCGCGGATTATCGCCAAGGCCCTGCCGACCGTCCATCCGAATGCTCGACCAGCGAGCAAAGTACGTGTCCCCGATATTGATCCACATGCTACCGCCCGGCTTCAAGGCGGAGGCACCGCGCTGGAAGATCTCAACCAGGTTACTTACGTACCACTCCGGCAGCGGCTCCAGCCCCAAGCACCCCCCATGCAGCCGATACCAATCGTACGGCGGGGCCTCCTCTTTACTGCCGCCCTCGGCTTCCCACTCGCGCAGAATTTCTTCATTGTGGTCAAGGCCGTATGTGCGGAGACCCCAGTAAGGAGGGGACGTAATGATCAGGTCGACAGATTCCGCAGGAATCTTTTCCATGAGGTCATAGGCGTCACCCTCATAGACCTCTGCCGTCCTCTCCTGAAGAGGAGGCGTAATTTCGCGGAAATCTGTCATGTTCAACCTCGGAGCGCCATGGATTACATATCGAATGGGAGTGAATCTAGAGAGAGTATATATCAATGCAGCTCGGAATTACAATTTCCACGCTTTTTATTCCCCTTCCAGTCTGCACAATGTTTGTTTTTGATCAAGTCGCCATGATGATACCGCCAACGACAGGGAGAAAAGGAAACTTTCCGCAGATAATGTGACTCTTTATCTCGGCTGATCAACGCCTGCTTCTCGCTCGGTCACGCAATGGATAGTGCAGGCACGCGCCAAGACAGCCTACCGACGCCCCTTCACTCTCTGATCGTTCGCGGCACGCGGAGGCGGCATCGTCGGATCCAGGAACAGATCCCACAACGCCCACACCGCCGAGTCCAGCAGGTCCGGCGAGTCCTCCGTCTCCCCCTGCCCGACGAACGTCGTCATCTGCTCCTCAAGCTCCGCAAACACCCGCGCCGAGCCAACGTGATGCACTCTCGCCTGCTCGTACAACTGCGCGGCCGGAGCCGCCCGCGCCCGCTTCCCGCGCGTCGCGTGAACGATCCGCCAGTTCACCGTCGGGTCCACCTGCTCCAACAGGGCCGAAAGGTAGTCGCCGCCAGCGCCTTGTTCGCCTCGATGACCACGCAGCCCGCACGGTGAATTTGTAGTGCTCGCCCGTTCAGCGGGCGTCGCTGAACTCCGGGACGAGACCGCGGCGACGAGCCATCTCCAGCCCAGCCGCTCCCGGCTTCGGTGAAGGCGTCGTCCGCGACGGGCCACGCCCGGCCGGAGCCGCCGGCACAGGGGTACGGACCTCACCGAACAGCTCCGCGCGCCGCACACGAAGCGCCTCAGCCGCCGCCTGGATCTGCGCCTCGTCCGCGTCGCCAACCATCGGGCTCATGCCACTGTCATGCCACTTCCGTGCCATCCGAAGCCGAGTGACGCAGCGGACCCCCTGCCCTGCCCACTACCCGAAGTCAAGCCGCGCGGGTGACTGACGCGCGGGCACGCTGCAGGCCCAGGTGCGGGCGCGGCAGATGAAGGTCAGCAGTTCCACGTCGGAGTCGTCGTATAACCGGTATCCGGCCATGCTGCGCTCGGCTGGCGCAGCAACCCTCGGGGTTCGTGGAACGCGCACCGTCTTGCGGGTCAGCCCGACCGCCTCGACGGCCTGCCCGATGCTCAGGCCACTGCCTCGCCACGATCGCGCCTTCTCGCCTTGACCTTGCCCCTGGGGCCAGGTTCTAACGTCGTTCACACCGGATGACAAAGCGAACAAGGAGGTGAACGGGATGCCGTTCCGCGAGGGCGAGGTCTACCGCTGCCCGGACGACAGCTGCGGCTGTGAGGTCACCGTCACCAAGGGCGCCGCTCCCGGACAGGGCGGAGACCGCAATCCGACCTGCTGCTGCGGCCAGGAGATGACCAAGGTCTCCTGAAGCTGCCGAGTGACAACCTGCCGCGTCCGGGGCCTGGCCACCGCTCAGTGGTGCCCTGGCCCTGCCACTGCGCAAGAATCCGCCGGAACGGTGCGGTTTCCCTGGCCTGACCCGCCCGATCCGGATGGGCGTCTTCCAGTGGTGTGCCAGCGAGCCGACGGCGACCGGCCCCGGGCTGCGGTGTGTGGGAGGTCAGGGACGGCGGCGGGTCACCGCCCAGGCGGTCTCGGTGACGGCGGCGACAGCCAGGCCGTAGACGAGGTGGGCGGTGATGCCGCGCAGGTGGGTGGCCGTCGGGTAGGCCCGGTTGGGGGCGGAGAAGCCGAGCACCGGGGTCAGGCCCTCATCCACGATCAGGGACATGGCCGCTCCTGTCGTCACTCCCGCGAGGGCGGGGTGCAGTCCGGTGGTGCGGCGCAGCAGCGCGTAGACAGGTGCCCAACTGATGGCCAGCCCGTAGTGGAAGGCCATTCCGGCTTTCTCCCGTGCCGTCCCCTGAGGGTGGATGCCGAGCAGGCCGAGGGTCTTCTCGGCGGCGATCTGGAATGGCGGGCCGGGCCGGGCGGCGTCCTCCCGTTTGCGGTCTTCTTCGGATTCGAGCCGGTAGAGCTGCATGCTCACCGGCTCCATTGCCTTCGTGGCTACGTATCCGGCGACCGGGGCGATGGCGGCGTCGGTGAGCAGGTTGGTGGTTTTCACGGCCGTGCCATCCTCTGTGTTGGGCCTTTCGCGGGTACCCGAAGCGGACCGGGCCGAACATCCCTCGCCCTGCTCGGGCCGTGGCCGGGCGGTGTCGGGTCACCGGCCCGGCCGTCCGCATGGACAGGTCAGCAGCAGTCGGACGAGGTGTCGCTGGCCAGAATCTCCTCGATGATGGGCCGACCGACGGCGAAGGCTTCCGCGACGGGCAGAACCCTCGCGTCAGGGTGCTCGGTGAGCCAGTCCTTGGCGGCGTCGGGGCTTGTGAAGAAGTGAACCTGGTTGCAGAAGGAGATACGCACTGAGGTGGGCGCGTCTGGAGTGACGAGCGAGACGACGGCGGTGGCCGGTTCCACCTCCCTGGGCCCGTCCGGGGTCACGGTCAGGCGCACCGGCTCTCCGGTGGCCCTGCAGGGGGAAGTGACCTGGGCGGTGTGGCCGAGAATGGCGGGGAAGGCCAGGGTGTCCAGGGCGCACCAGGTGTAGAAGGTGCGGCCGTTCACCTCGTAGCGGTGCGGGGTGGGGTTGAAGGTGAGCCCGTAGCCGATGATGCGGCCCTCGGCGTCGTACTCAGTGTCGGGCATGGCGGCCAGCGCCTCGCGGATCTCCTGGGCGGGGCGGCCGGCCCGGGCGGCGAGCTGCTCGATGGTGACCGGGTGTCCGGCTGCGAGGAGCGTCTGCAGCGGGCGTACCAGCCACATCCGCAGGCCGGGGGCGTTGCTGAGCGAGGTCGTGAAGCGGTCGGCGAACTGCCGGGTGTCGGTGTCCACGGTGGTGGTTCCTTCCTCCGGGCCCTCGATGGGGGCGGGGTTGGTCCGATGCCTGGGACCGTAGGGTCTGACCCCGGGGTGAGGGTCAAGTCCGGCTGGCGCAGCGCGGATCACCGGCCCAGCAGAAGTCGCCCTCCGCCAGATCAGCCTGGTGCTCGGACTTGAATTCCTCGATCCGGTGCAGCATCTGCTGCTGGGCGGCGATGCGCTGCTCAAGCCGTGTGCGGGAGCGGTCCAGCAGCTGTGCCAGGCGCCGGCCGGTCGGCTGGCCGTCGCCGCCCTGCCAGGCGGTGGTCAGTTCGCGGATCTCGGCGACGGTCAAGCCCAGGCTGCGTAGTTCGCCGACCCAGTGCACGCACCACAGGGCGTCGGTATCGAACAGCCGGTAGTTCGATGCGCTGCGGCCCAGGGTGTAGATCAGTCCGAGGTCGGTGTACTCGCGCAGGGTCTTGACCGGCACGCCGGTGCGGCGGGACAGCTCCCCGACCGTCATCCGGTGCGTCCGCTGCCTTCCGTTGATCGACGCCACCACTTTCTCCCTCCGGCGTTGCTCAGGAGGCACAGCAGGACAGCTTGGCCACATCGCGGGTGTAGGTCTGAGCGGCCAGCTTCAACCCTTCGGCCATGGTCAGATACGGGCACCACAGGTCGGCCATCTGCTGCACGGTCATACGGTTGGCCAGCGCATACACGGCGGTGGCGATCACATCGCCGGCGCCGTCGGCCAGGACGTGCGCACCCAGCAGGCGGCCGGTGCCGGCGTCGGCGACGAGCTTGATCAGGCCGCGGGTGTCGCGGTTGACCAGCGCACGGGGTACGTAATCCAACGGCAGCACGCGGCAGTCACAGGTGTAGCCCTGGGCGATGGCCTGGGCGTCGGTGAGCCCGGCGGAGGCGATGGCCGGGGTGGTGAAGGTGACCCGCGGAAGATGGTGGTAGTCGAGCGTGCGCTGCGCGCCATCGAAGGCGTTGTCGGCGATGAGAGCGCCGTGGGCGGAGGCGACGTAGACGAACTGGGGGTGCCCGGTGACGTCACCGGCCGCCCAGATCCGCGGATTGGTCGTGCGCAGGTGTTCATCGACGACGACTTCGCCGCGCTCGCCGGTGGTGGCCCCGACCATGTCGAGGCTGAGGCCGTCGGTGACCGGGCGGCGGCCGGTGGCCACCAATAGTTCGGCGGCGCGCAGTTCCAGCTCCCGGCCGTCGACGGTGCGGGCGGTGGCCAGGATCCCGTCGGCTTCCCGACGCACGGCGCTGATGCGGGTGTGGGTGTGGACGGTGATGCCCTCGTCGGTGAAGACGTCCTCGAGGGCGGCCGAGATTTCGGGTTCCTCGCTGGAGGTCAGGCGGCTGCGGGCCACCACGGTGACGTTGCTGCCCAGGCGGGCGAACAGCTGGGCCTGCTCCAGGCCGACGTACCCGGCGCCCAGGACCAGCAGGCTCTCCGGCCGTACGTCCAGGTCCATCGCGGTGGTGGAGGTCAGGTAGCCGGCGTCATCGAGCCCGTCGATGGGGGGCGCCCACGGAGCGGAGCCGGTGGCGATGAGGTAGTGGGCGGCCTCGATCCGGCGGCGGTCGCCATCGGCCAGGGCGACCTCCAGCACAGGGTTGTCCCAGTCGCCGGCGAAACGGGCGGTGCCGGGCAGTACCTCCCAGCCGTACTCGGCGGCCAGGTCCGTGTACTTCTCCGCCCGCATCTCCTGGACCAGCTTGTCCTTGCCGTCGATCAGCGCGTCGAAGTCCACCGGGCCGGCCTCGGTACGGATGCCGGGGAAGCGGTGGGCCTCCAGGGCATTGCGGCGGGATTCCGCGGCAGCCAGCAGCGCCTTGGAGGGCACGCAGCCGGTGTTCACGCACGTGCCGCCGGTGGTGGCGCGCTCGACCATCACCACTGAGCGGCCCTTGCGCCGCGCGGCGATCGCGGCGGCGAACGCACCCCCGCCGGAGCCGATGACCGCCAGGTCGTAACCGTTCTCCGCTGTGCTCACCTCAGCACCTCCTCCGCGGGGCCCAGGTCCGCAGGACCGGAACCGTTCCTATGCGCTTTACCGAATAGTTCGATGGAGCCATACTATTCGGTTAAGCGGATAGTTCCAGTCGTGGAGGCCCGCATGCCCGATCACGTCACTGCTCCCGCACGCTCGGCCGCAGAGGGCGCGCACGAGGTGCCGTGTACCCATCTGGACACGGTGGCGAGGTTCTTCCGTGCGCTGGCGGACCCCACCCGTCTCAAGCTCCTGGAGTACATCCTTCGCGGCGAGCGCACCTCGGCCGACTGCGTCGAGTACGCCTGTATCTCCCAGTCGCGGGTGTCGGTACACCTGTCATGTCTCACCGACTGCGGCTACGTCACCGCCCGCCGCGACGGCAAGAAGCTGCGCTACTCCGTCGGCGACCCACGCGTGGCCGACCTGATCGTGCTGGCCCGCTCGCTGGCAGCGGACAACGCCACCGCCCTGACCTGTTGCGCCCGCATCCCCGACAACCAGGACTGACAGCGAGAGGTGACCCGCGGTCGCCGTCGCCGGTGGCCGCCGCTCGGGACGCGGGCCTGCGGTGCGCCGACGGGCGAAGAACACCCGGCTTGTTGTACACCCTGACCACACCTCGCCACGCCGAGAAAAGCCGCCACCGACCGGTCTGCCCTTGTCGCGATCCGGCCGGGTTCAGTGTTCTGCGGATACGGACACCGGCAAACGCTGGGCGAAGGTCTTGCCACCGTTCCGGGATTCGTAGACGCCGTCCTGAGTGGCGGCCAGAATGCGGTCCGCGTCGACGGCGGTCAGAGCCTGAGGCTGCCCGCCGGGTACGTTACCTGCCTTCTTCCAGGTGATGCCGCCGTCGGCGCTGCGGTGGAGTCCTCCGGCAGGGTCGATTCCGTACAGCGCGTTCGGCTTGGCCCAGGAGAGGAAGGCCATCACGGGTTCGGTGCCCGCGTTGAAGGTTTCGCCGCCGTCGGTGCTCTTGGCGATGCCGTTCTGGGTGGTGGCCAGCAGGACGTCGGGGTCGTTGGGGCTGACGGCGATGTCCAGTGCGGCGAGTTCGGCGCGGTTGTCCCACTTCTCGCCGTCCTTGCTGACGCGCAGCAGGCCGTTTGTGCTGTCGTAGCCGTAGATGGTGTTGTGGGCGTACTCCAGAGCGTGGAAGTCGGCTTCCCCGCCCAAGGAGAGGGTCTTCCAGGTCTTGCCGGCGTCGGTGCTCTTGATCAGGCCGCGGTTGGCGTGGTCGCCGCTACCTTCGGCCGGGTGGCCGCTGCCGAGGAAGGTGTTGGGACCGGCGACGGTGAAGCCCATGTAGTCGGCGGTGTCGCTGACCCGCTTGTGGGCGCCGTCGTCCTCCACGGCGAACACGCCTTCGTGCGTGGCGACGTACAGGCGGCCGTCGGCTGGGTCGATGCCGAGCCCGTGGATGTGGCTGACAGCAGCAGCTGCTCCGGAGGCGGACGGTTCCTCGGAGCCCGAGGTGGCGGAGCCGTTCGCGCAGGCGGTCAGCGTGGCCGTGAGCAGGATGGCTGTGGCAGCCAGAACGGGGCGGCGGTAGGGCGCCATCAGGGAGATCCTCGCAGTGCTGTTACTCGGTATGTCGGGGCGGGTCATGCAGGGTGGTGACTCGGTGACAAGATCGCCACACCGGCAGTCGTCGCTGCGGTGGGGCTCTGATGCATTGGGCCGGCCGTGACGGGGCGGAACTACTACTCCAGGTCGATCTTGCGCTGGAGGTATTCCTCGCGACCGATCTTGCCTGCGGCGTACTGCTGGCGCAGTTCCTCTTGGGCGGGATCCGGTCGGCCGGGCAGTTCGGAGCGGCTGGGAGTGCTGGTGCGTGAGCGCACGAGCCACACTGCCCCGGCGACCGCGAGGCCGAGCACCGCCAGGGCGATGACCAGCCAAAGGATCATCATCCAGGGGCCCATCGTTCCCATCATGTCGCACATTCCTCTCAGCTCCTGGCTGGGGATCGGCTGCTGTCGGCGCCCTCTGGCCAACGTAACACCTAAGGCGGTTCGGAGCAGGGGCGCCAGGTGACGCTCGGCGCCCGGGGCGGTTCACAAGGGGAGTTCGTAGCCGCTGATCCAGATCTGCATCTCGTAGATCATCAGGGTCCAAAGGCCCGAGACCTGGGCGATGCCGACAGCCACAAGGAGGGCACCGCCGACGCGGAGCACGGTGCGGGTGTGGCGGCGGGCGAAGGCGAAGGCGCGCATGCTCCTGCCGAGGGCAAGCGTGAACAGCAGGAACGGTATGCCGACACCGACGGCGTAGAGGAAGGCGAGGAAGGCGCCGCGCGAGGCGGAGCCGGTGGTCAGGGAGAGGGAGAGGACTGCGGCGAGGGTGGGGCCGATGCAGGGGGTCCAGCCGATGCCGAACATCACCCCGAGCAGTGGAGCCCCGGCGAGCCCGGCGCGCGGGGTGAACCGCGGCTTGAAGGTGCGCGAGAGCAGCGGGATGCGCTCCAGGATGCCCATGAACATCAGGCCCAGCGCGATGGTGAGCACGCCCAGGACGCGGATGACGGTGTCCTGGTGGGCCAGGAGCAGGGTGCTGACCGAGCCGAACAGGGCGCCGTAGGCGGTGAAAACGGCGGCGAAGCCGAGGACGAACAGCGCGGTGCCCAGCAGCGCCCGGCCTCGGGCCCGGCCACCGGGAGCAGTCTGCTGGGCGTGGGCGTCGGCGGCGGTCATGCCGGTGGTGTAGGAGAGGTAGCCCGGGACCAGGGGCAGGCAGCAGGGTGAGGCGACGGTGATCGCTCCGGCGGCCAGCGCGATGGGCGCGGCCAGGAAGAGGGAGCCGGAGCCGACCACCTGGCTGATGTCGACGGACAAGACGCTGCCTTTCCACGGGGGACGGGCCCCTATCTGCTCGGGCATGCGGCGGGTGCCGCCACTGGGGCCGCGGTTCGGGCTGTCGGTCGACACGCACTCTATCTCCTATGTAACTTAGGTCCTAACCTGCATAGGTGATCGCGGCTGCGTCGGTGGCTGCGGTCGTGCCTGTGGTCTGCCGGAAAGGGCCCGTGGATGAGTGAGGTGCTGTTCGGGACGACGCTGCTGGCGTCGTTCCTCGGCGGGACGGTGGCGCTGCTGGCGCCGTGCTGTATCTCGGTGATGCTGCCGGCGTACTTCGCCACCGGGTTCCGCTCCCGGGGCCGGGTGGTGGCCGCGACCCTGGCGTTCGGTGCCGGGGTGGCCACCGTGATCGTGCCGATCGGGCTGGGCGCCGCCGCGGTCTCCTCCGTGCTCCAGCGGTATCACCTGTGGGTGTATCTGACCGGCGGTGCGCTGATGCTGGCCGGTGGGTTTGCGGTGCTGGCCGGGTGGCGGCCGAAGCTGCCGATGCCCTCCGGGAGGACAGCGCGGAGGGGCGGCGGGTTCGGTGCCGCGTACGGACTGGGGGCGTTCTCCGGGATCGCCAGCGCCTGCTGCGCGCCGGTGCTGGCCGGGGTGGCCGTGCTGTCCGGGGCCAGCGGCTCCTTCCCGGCGGCGCTGGGCATCGGGCTGGTCTATGTGCTGGGCATGGTGGCCCCGCTGGTCGTGATCGCCCTGGCCTGGGAGCGCGGGCACCGCAGACCGGCCCGGCTGCTGGAGAGCCGCCGGGTACGGCTACGGGCCGGGTCCTGGCGGCGCAGTGTGCCGCTGGGCGATCTGCTGGCGGGCGGCCTGCTGCTGGGCATGGGCGTGCTCACGACGGCGCTCGCCCTGAAGGGCCCGGACATGTCCGTCTCGGGCTGGCGGGTGCGGCTGGCCGCCGACCTGGACCATGCCGCCTCCCGCGTCACCGACGCGCTGGCCTGGCTGCCGGGCTGGGCCGTGGCCCTGACCGCCGCGGCCGTGCTGGCGCTGCTGATCCGCCGCGCCCTGCGCCCCGCCCCGGGCACCGGGCCCAGCGGTGCCGGAACTCCCGCCACCGAGACCGCGCGTCCCGCTTCCCGCGCCAGGGACTCCGCCTGCTGTACGGAGCTCGGCGCTGACACCGCATCCGTCCCTGCGGCCGCGACACCCGTCGCGACCCCAGGCCGCACCACCACGATGGAGGCCCCCACCGATGGCCGCTGACACCCGCCCCGGGCCCAAGCCCGGTACCAAGGGCGCCGCCAAGGCCGCCCGTCGCGAAAAGGCCCAGCTGCTGCGCGAGCACGCGCAGCAGCGGCAGGCCCGCAGGCGGCGGCTGCGCGTCACTGCCCTGGTCGCCGCGGTCGTCATGGCCGTCACGGCGGGCTTGTACGTCATCTTCCGGCAGGCCGAACAGGCCCCTGCCGCAGGCTACGACGTCGGCAGCCCCGGCATCGGCCAGACCGCGCCCGGCTTCACGCTCGCCTCCAGCGCGGGCGGAACGGAAAGCCTCGCCGACCACCGCGGCGAGACGGTGCTGCTGTACTTCCAGGAGGGGCTGGGCTGCCAGCCGTGCTGGGACCAGATCACCGACCTGGAAAAGGCAGAGAAGAAGGTAAAGGCCGCCGGCGTCGACTCCATGCTGTCCATCACCACGGACCCGGCCGGCCTGGTCGAGCGCAAGGTCAAGGACGACGGCATCACCACCCCGGTGCTCTCCGACCCGGACCTGAAGGTCTCCAAGACCTACACCACCAACGAGTACGGGATGATGGGCACCTCCAAGAACGGCCACAGCTTCATCCTGGTCGGGCCCGACGGCACGATTCAGTGGCGTGCGGACTACGGCGGCGCCCCGGACTACACCATGTATGTCGCCGTCGACAAACTGCTGGCCGACCTGAATGCGGGACGGCAGACATGACCACCTCGCACCGGATCACTGTGCTCACCCAGGCCGACTGCGCCCTGTGCGAGCACGCCAAGACGGTCCTGGCGAAGGCCGGCGCCGACCACCCCCTGGACATCACCGAGATCGACCTGACCAGCGAGGAAGGCCGCCGCCTCGGAGCCGAGGCCGGAGTGCTCTTCGCCCCCGGCGTCCTCCTGAACGGCGAGCCCTTCTCCTACGGCCGTCTCTCCGAACGCCGCCTGCGCCGCGCCCTCAAGGCAGCGACGACCATCGGCCCCACCCCGACCAGCCCCACCTCGTAAAGAACCTTAAGGAGACCGTGATGGACGCTTTCTACGCTCTGGCCGTGCTTGCCTGCCCCGTCGGCATGGGCCTGATGATGTGGTTCATGATGCGGGCCAACCGCCAGCGCGGCGGTACCCCTGCCGGTCAGAACAAGACCACCGGAAACGCGGGCTTCAGCGCCGATCCGCGCGAGCAGGAAGTCGCCGCGCTGCGCAAGGAGGTCGACGCCCTGCGCACCAAGCTGGACGGGCAGCCCGAGGCGTCGGCCGAGGAGCGTGCACGATGACCGGTACCCTCCTGCCGCCGCTGCTGGCGGCGGTCGCCATCGCCCTGACGTACTTCTTCTGCATCCGGCCGATGCGCCAGGGCCGCGGCTGCCACATGATGCCGCAGCAGACACAGGCCGGCCGGCCGTCCTGCCACACCACCGCGGAGACCGCTGAGTCCGACCGCACGGATGCGGAGATCAAACGGCTGCGTGAGGAGGTCCAGCTGCTCCACCACGATCTGGACCTGCGCTCCGCGCATTCCGTGCGGCTGGACAAGGATGAGTCACGCTGAACATCCCGCCCCGATCTCGCCAATACCTCCGCCCTCCGCGACGGCCCGGCGCCGTCCCCCGCCCGGCCGGGCCGTCGCGGCGCCTGGTCCTGACCGGTCTGCTGACCGTGGCCGCCGGCACGCTGACCGCGTGCGGCGCCACCCAGAACAAGCAGGGCGGCGACGGAACGCTGAGCGCGGCGAAGGGCAGCTCCTCGCAGTACTTCGAACCTGGCGAACGCACCCTTGCCCCCGCTCTCAAGGGCACCACCCTGGACGGCGAGCACATCGACATCGCCGACCTGCGCGGCCATGTCGTCGTGATCAACGTCTGGGGCTCGTGGTGTGCGCCGTGCCGCAAGGAGGCCCCGGAACTGGTCCGCCTCGCCGAGAAGACCGAGCCGCTGGGGGTGCGGTTCCTCGGCGTCAACATCCGGGACAACAAGTCGTCGGCGAAAGCCTTCGAGGAGGATTACGGCGTCCCCTACCCCAGCATCTATGACACCAATAGCCGTACCCTGTTGGGCTTCAAGCAGTTCGCTCCGCGCGCTGTGCCCACCACCTACGTCCTGGACAAAGCCGGAACCGTGGCGGCCATTGCCATCGGCCCCCTGACCTACCGGGGTTTCCTTCCCATCATCGAAGGCATCGAGGCCGAGGGGCCCTGATGCCAGAGGACCCGGAGGCTGGGCAGTCTGTCTTACCGGTCACGGCCGGGCCGATTCGCGTGCGTCAATGTAGAGCCGGTCACGGTAGCCGCTGCCCGGCTGGTAGGGCCCGGTGCAGGTGATCAGTACCAGGCGGGGCGGGCCGCCGGTACGGAACAGTTCCGTCGGCAGCGCGTCGCCCCGGCGTACCGTGACCGCCCGTACCCGGTAGCTGAACGTGGCCGCGGCGGTGGTGACCTGGGCAAGATCACCGGTCCTGGCTCGGATGAGGGGGGCGAAGACGGCAGCCCCGCGGCGGGTGTCCACGTGCCCGGCGATGACGGTGGTTCCCCGCCTGCTGCCCGGCGGTGCCGTGTCCTTCCACCAGCCCGCCGAGCGCCCGTCCTCGGGCACGCCAAGACGGCCGTCGGCACCGAGCTCGACCGGAAGCACAGCGGCATTGAGCGACACCGCGGCAAGCGTCAGGCGGACCGGCGCCGTACCAGGCGTCCGCACCGTGCCAAGAGCAGCTGAGGAGGTCGGCCCCGGCGGAACCGGCGCAGACACCCGGCCAGCAGGAGGCGCCGGGATGCCGGCGGCCGGGAGAACGGCCACCCACACCCACATGGCCGCCAACGCCCAGACGGTGCGCGCGGCGCGCCCGCTCAACGCTCCGGCCCTTGCTCTCAGCGGCGGCGCAGTCGCCGGGTGAGCCGGGTGACCACCAGTGCCGCAGCCGCCCCGGCCGCAGCCAACCATCCGGCGTTGCCGTCGGTCCGGTTGTCCGTGTCCCCTGTGGCCAGAGCGCCGTGGCCGGTGTCGACCGTGACCGGCCGTCCGGCGATGACCGCCTCGAACTGAGCGATCTCCCGCGACTGGGTTTCGTACATCGCATCGCACATCGCACGCAGCTCGCCGTGAGCGGCCTGCTTGCGGCACTTGTCCGCCCTGGGCAGGAACATGCTGTGGTGGTGGACGAAATGCCGGGACATCTCCACATCGAACGTGCGGCCGGTCAAGCTGGGCAGCTTGTTCATCATCTCCATCATGGGCTGAGACATCCGGGGCATGCTCGGCGTCTCATCCGTTCCGTACCAGGTCTTCAGCCAGGACCGCATCCGGGTGATGTCCTCGGACTGGGTGTCCTTGATCCGCCCGCACAGACCCCGCAGATCCGCCCGCGTCGCCTTGTCCACACACATCTCGGCCATGTGCACTCCGCCGAAGTGGTGGTCGACGGCCGAGGAGAGGAACTCCTTCTCGCTGAACCCTGTGTCACCGTCCGCGACAGCGGCGGGCGCGCCGACGAGGGCCAGGCCGGCGGCCATCAGCGTGGCCGCGCACAGGCGACCCAGGGGTATCGGGGGGTTCATGGATGCTCCGATCTGCGAAGAGGTCGAAAGCCAGATACCTCCCAACTCGGGGGCAGTCTCGGCCAGGCGCGGTAATTCGCCCGTTTGCCCGGCGTGTCCCACTCGCCAGGCCTCGCGCCGAGGACTCCGTCTGCGGCCAAGTGGCCGGGTGCGGCGGGTGGCAGCGGCGCGAGTGTCCGTTCGGCTCTGGGGGTACCCGCGATGCCCGAGGCTCGCGGAGGTGCACGTGCGCGTTGCTGTCGTCGGTGGAGGCCACAACGGGCTGGTGGCCGCCTGCTATCTCGCGCGGGCGGGAGCCGAGGTGTTGGTACTGGAGCAGGCCGGCAAGCTCGGCGGTGGTTCGCGTACCGACGAGCCGGCACCGGGCTTCCACTTCAACACCCACTCCGCCGCACACAACATCATCAACGCGACCGACGTCGTCACTGACCTCGGGCTGCGCGAGGCAGGCTTGGAATACCGCGAGATGGACCCGTTCTCCATCGCGGTCTTCACCGACGGCACGATCGTGCGGTTCCACCGCAGCATCGAGCGGACCGTCGCCTCGATCGCCGAAGCCGACCCCGCCGAGGCCCGCCGCTACGCGGACTGGATGGACGAGGCCATGCCGGTCATCACCGCCATGCGCGTCGGCCTGGGCGGCTATGGGCGGGCGCGGCAACTGCGGCGACTGCCGCGCCACATGATCGCCGGCGTGCAGGCGCTGGCGCGCAACGGCGGACCGGTCGGGCTCGCCGGGCTGCTCCTGCAGCCGTACGGCCGCGTGCTGCAAGAACGGCTGGGCAGCGAGCTCGTACGAGCGCCGGTGTCGGCCTTCGCCGCGCACGCCTCGGCCTCGCCGGACGAACCCGGCAGCGCGCTGTTCGGCCTGTGGCAGGCGTTCTATCACCAGGTCGGGCAGTGGCACGCCGTCGGCGGGTCACAGGGACTCATCGACGCACTCGCCAAGCGGCTGGAGAGTTACGGCGGGCAGTGGCGCACCGGCGCGGCGGTCGAGCGCATCACGCGCACCGGCAGCCGCGTGACGGGGGTGGTGCTGGAATCGGGCGACCGCCTGACCACCGACGCCGTCCTCACCGCGATCGACCCCCGGATCGCGCTGCTTGAGCTGCTCGACCCGCCGCTGACCGGGCCCGTCGCGGACGCGCTGCGCGCGACGCGGCGGGGCAACGCCGTCCAGATGCTCGTGCTGCTGGCCACGACGGCACTGCCCGGGTACGCGCGGGCCCGGCCAGGGGACTGGAACGGCCTGCAGTCCTTCGTGGACAGCGTCGACTCCCTCGCGGACGGCTTCGCCCAGGCGAACGCACGACGCCTGCCTGAGGACCCGGTGCCGACCTACGCCTTCACCCCCAGCGCACTCGACAGCAGTTTGGCACCGCCCGGCCA
Organism: Streptomyces sp. TRM68367; assembly: GCF_014495685.1. Lineage (GTDB taxonomy): Bacteria > Actinomycetota > Actinomycetes > Streptomycetales > Streptomycetaceae > Streptomyces. The sequence continues at coordinate 74,403 of NZ_JACTVI010000008.1, forward strand.
CCACACCGTCTACCTGGCCTGCCCGACCGCGCCCCACCAGGTGCCCGGCGGCTGGGCGAACGCCGCGGCGGCGTTCGCCGACCGGATGGTCGACACCGTCGAGAAACGGGCCCCGGGCTTCACGGACACGGTGGTGAACCGGACGATCCGCACGCCCGAGCACATGGCCCGCGAGCTGCGCTGGCCGGGCGCGCATCCGATGTACGTCGGCGTCAGCCTGGACCAGGTCGGCCTCCTGCGCCCCACGCGCGCCCTCAGCGCCCACACCACACCGATCCGCGGACTTGTCATCTCTGGAGCGGGCACCGCGCCCGTCGGCGGCATCGCCGGCACACCGGGCCGCAGGGCGGCGCACGCCCTCCTGCGCAGCATGCGCCAGGCATGAAAAATGCTGCCGTCTCAGGGCAAGCGAGCGACAGAGCCGACCGGTGTGTTCACAGCAGGCGGCCGGTAGCCGTGCCTTAGCATGACGCGCATGTCGCGACGCGTGCTGATGCCGCTCCGGGCCTGGTCCGGGGCGCTGCTTACGTGCGCTGTCCTGCTTTGTCTGGCCGGGCTGGCCCGCCCCGCGATGGCGATGCCCTCCTCGATGGCCGCGATGGAGAGGGCCGCTCCGGCCGCGGCCAGCGGCCTGACGCACGTCGAAACGGGCGCGCAGGCGGCAGCGCCTGCGATGGCGACCGACGCGGCCGGAGACAGCGTGCATTGCCCGATGGCCGAGAAGCAGTGCACGGCGCCCAAGGCCACCCTCGGACACGACGTTCAGCCGGGCCCTGTACTGACCGGTCTGCCGACGGTGACGTCCTGTTCCCACGCGGCCGTCACGGCCCAACCCCACGCACCGCCTCCGGCGATGCCCCCTCCTGATCTGCACCGGTTGTGCGTGTCGCGGACGTGAGGGTTCGACTCCCGTGAGGCTGCCCTGCTGCCGTCTCGTGGGACTCCGACACCGCTCACGTCCGCCTCGGCACGCCCGTAGCCCCATCTTCTGGGCGCCTGCCGTCGTATCTGAACAGGAGTCACGACGCATGCCGTCGTCCATCACCTTGCTCATCACCGGGGTCAGCACCGGTCTGCTCGCCGGTGGCGCCTCGTGCGCCGCCGTCCAAGGCGGTCTGCTGGCCGGAGCGGTCACCCGCCGCGATCCCGCCCAGGCCCGCATGCCCGCCCGCGCGTCTCACTCATCTTCCTCGTCCGCCAACAAGCGGCCCCCGGCCGCCGGTTCGAGCCCGGCCCGGCGTGCGGCATCGACTGCGTCCCTAGAGCCGACGGCCGGGCATCTGGCCCCGGTCGGCGCGTTCCTCGCCGGGAAGCTGCTCTCCCACACGATCCTCGGCGCGCTGCTGGGGATCTTCGGCGCCGCGTTGCAGCCCAGTCCCCGGGCGCAGGCAGTGCTGCTGATCATCGCTGGGGCGCTGATGGTGCTCTTCGTTCTCGACCTCTTCGGGGTCAAGGCGGTGGGCCGGCTCGTCCCCCGTCCTCCGGCCTCCTTCGGGCGGCTGGCGCGGCGCAGCACCAGGACCACGTCGATGGCCACCCCGGCGCTGGTCGGCTTCGCCACGGTACTGGTGCCGTGCGGGGTGACGCTGTCGATGGAGCTGCTCGCGATCACCGCGGGCTCCCCGATCGCCGGGGCTGCGGTGATGGCCGGGTTCGTGCTGGGCACCGCCCCGCTGTTCGCCGTCCTCGGTTACCTCTTCCGCCGCTCCAGCCGGGCGCTGTCCGGCCGCCTGGGCATCGCCACCGGCGTCGTGGTGCTGGCCGTCGCCGCCTGGACCATCGGATCCGGACTCCAGGCCGGCGGCTGGGTCTCCTTCAAGACCAGTTCCACGACTGTGGCGGCCGCCGCGCCCACTCCTTCGAATGGCAGTACGGGGGCGTCGGACGGGCCGGTCAGCATCGACGCCTCCGGCAAGCAGGTGATCACCCTCACCGTGACAGACTTCTACGTTCCCACCCAGTTCACGGCCAAGGCCGGGGTGCCGACCACGCTGGTGCTGCGCGGCAAGGACTCCGGCGGCTGCGCCCGCGCCTTCACCATCCCCGAACTCGGGGTCCAAGAGATCGTCAAGCGTGACGGTGACACCAATGTCGACCTGGGCACCCGTAAGCCTGGCACCCTCCGCTTCTCCTGCGCCATGGGCATGCAGACCGGCACCATCGACTTCAAGAAGGACCTGTGATGAAGCTGTTCAGCCGCAAGAACAAGACCGCCGACACCGGCGAGCAGCTGGTGCTCCTCGTCGAGGGCATGCACTGCTCCAGCTGCGGCCTGCTCATCGACGACGAGCTGGAAGACATCCCCGGCGTCCGCTCCTCCACCACCGACGTGAACGCCGCACGCACCACCGTCCGCCTGGAGGAGGGCGCCGACGTGGACACCGCCGCCCTCGTCGCGGCGGTGCAGCAGGCGGGCGACTACACGGCCCGGCCGGCCCCCTGACCCGAGACCGCCCAGAAAGCCAGGACTGTTTCGGCGGTGCGGCCTGGCCGGGAAATCCTCTCGGCCGGGCTACGGCGGGCCACCTGTGACAGGCGGGAGAGACCGGCAGCGGAGAGGATGACACCGTGCCCGAGCCGAAAAGCAACGAGCGGCTGCGCCGCTACTGGGACAAGCATGCCCGCTCCTACGACCGGCAGATGCGGTTCCTCGACCGCACCCTGTTCGGCGAGAGCCGTACCTGGGTCTGCTCGCAGGCCACCGGCGACGTCCTGGAGGTCGCCATCGGCACCGGGCTGAACCTTCCCTTCTACCCTCCGGACGTCCGGCTGACCGGCATCGAGTGGAGCCCGCAGATGCTGGACATCGCCCGGCGCCGCGCCGAGGAACTCGGCCGTACCGCAGACCTGCGCGAGGCCGACGCCCAGGCCCTGCCGTTCCCCGACGCCGCCTTCGACACCGTGGTGTGCACCCTGTCCCTGTGCGCGATCCCCGACGACCAGCGAGCCGTCGCCGAGATGAGCCGCGTGCTCAAGCCCGGAGGCCGGCTTCTGCTGCTGGATCACATCGCGAGCTCCGCCTGGCCCGTCCGTGCGATCCAGCGGCTCTTCGAACTCGTCACCGTTCCGCTCGGCGGGGAGCACTTCATGCGCCGACCGCTGCGGCGCGTCCAGGCGGAAGGACTTCAGATCGAGCAGCGGGACCGGTTCACGCTCGGCATCGTCGAACGCCTCGCCGCCCGCAAGCCCGCCCCCGGATCCGCCGACGGGTGATGTACGGCAGGGTGGGCGGGCTGCTGAGCACGTGGAAGGGGGCGCCGGAGCCTGAGGGCCCGGGGCTCCCTTCGTGCAGGACTCAGCGCAGCGGCTGGAAGCGGCGAAGCCGCAGGCTGTTGGAGACCACGAAGACCGAGGAGAAGGCCATCGCGCCTCCGGCGATCATCGGGTTGAGCAGGCCGAGCGCGGCCAGTGGCAGCGCCGCGACGTTGTAGGCGAAGGCCCAGAACAGGTTCGCCTTGATCGTGCGAAGGGTGCGGCGGGCCAGCCGGATCGCGTCCGCCGCCGCCCGCAAGTCACCCCGTACCAGGGTCAGATCCGATGCCGCGATGGCCGCATCGGTGCCGGTGCCCATGGCCAGACCGAGGTCGGCCTGGGCGAGGGCGGCCGCGTCGTTGACGCCGTCGCCGACCATCGCCACGACCTGGCCTGCCTGCTGGAGGCGCTGGACCTCGGCGACCTTGTCCTCGGGGTGGACCTCCGCGATGACCTTCTCAATGCCGACCTCGGCCGCCACCGCATGGGCGGCCGCCGTGTTGTCACCGGTCAGCAGAACCGGCGTGAGGCCGAGCCGCTTGAGGTCGGCGACCGCCTCGGCGCTGGTCGCCTTGACGGTATCGGCGACCACCAGCGCGCCACGCACCCGCCCCTCCCAGGCGGCGAAGACGACCGTACGGCCCTCGGCCTCGGCCTCCTTCCGCGCGCGGTCGAGTCCGTCGGGCAGTTCCTGGCCGTGTTCCTCCAGCCACGCGACCCGTCCCGCACGGACCGTACGGCCCTCGACCTGCCCCCTCACGCCCCGGCCCTGGGTGTTGGCGAAGCCGGTCACGGCGGGCAGTGAATCGAGGCGCTCGCGTGCGACGTTGGCGATGGCGGTGGCGATCGGGTGTTCGCTGGCGTCCTCCAGAGCGCCGGCCAGCCGCAGCAACTCCTGCTCGTCCTCGCCCTCGGCCGGTACGACATCGACGAGGCGCATCCTGCCCTCGGTGACCGTGCCGGTCTTGTCCAGGACCACGGTGTCGATCCGCCGCGTCGACTCCAATACCTCGGGCCCGCGGATCAGCAGCCCGAGCTGCGCGCCGCGCCCGGTGCCGACCATCAGCGCGGTCGGCGTGGCCAGCCCGAGCGCACACGGGCAAGCGATGATCACCACGGCGATGGCGGCGGTCAGCGCGGTAGCGGCCGGAGCGCCGGTCAGCAGCCACGTGCCGAACGTGCCCACGGCGAGGGCGATGACGACCGGGACGAACACCGCCGAGATCCGGTCGGCCAGCCGCTGCACCGCCGCCTTGCCGGTCTGCGCCCGCTCCACCAGGGCGGCGATCTGCGCCAGCTTGGTGTCCGACCCCACACGCGTGGCCCGTACGGTCAGGCGGCCGTGACTGTTGACGGTGGCGCCGGTCACGGCCGAGCCAGGCTCGACCTCCACCGGCACGCTCTCCCCGGTCAGCAGCGACTCGTCCACCGCCGAGGCGCCCTCGACGACCACACCGTCCGTGGCGATCTTCTCCCCGGGCCGTACGACGAACAGGTCCCCGACCGCCAACCGCTCCACCGGGATGCGTATCTCGGTGCCGTCGCGCAGTACGGCGACGTCCTTGGCGCCCAGGTCCATCAGCGCCCGGATCGCGTCCCCGGCCCGCCGCTTGGCCCTCGCCTCGAAGAACCGGCCGGCCAGCAGGAACGCCGTCAGCACGACGGCGACCTCCAGATACAGGTGCTCCCCGCCCATGGCCAGGGTCCCGGCGCTCCACAGGTAGGCGGCCAGCACCCCCAGCGACACCAGGGTGTCCATCGTCGCCGACCCGTGGCGCAGATTCAGGGCTGCCGCCCGGTGGAACGGCCACGCACCCCACGCGACCACCGGTGTGGTCAGCAGCAGCGCCATCCACTCCCAGCCGGGGAAGTGCAGGGTGGAGATCATCGACACGATCACCACGGGCAGGCCCAGCACCGTCGAGGCGATCAGGCGGCGGCGCAGCCCGGAGATGTGTGCGCCCTCGGCGTCGACCGCCTCTTCCTCGGCGGCCGGGGCTTCGGCCCGGGGCACCTCGGCGCCGTAGCCGATGGCCTCGATGGCGGCGACCAGCTCCTCCACCCCGACGTCGGGGCTCTCCCGGGTCACGTGCGCGGTTGCGGTCGCGAGGTTCACCGTTGCCCTCACGCCGGGCAGCTTGCCCAGCTTCCGTTCCACCCGTGCCACGCAGGAGGCACAGGTCATCCCGGTGATGGCCAGTTCTATGGACTGTTCGGCATCGGGCCGCGTGCTGGTTGCCATGGGCGGTTCCTTATCTCTTGTCTCGTACGGTGGGCGCGACCACGGCGAAGCCCTGCCCGGCGGCAGGACGCCAGGTCAGCTCGCCTCCGTACAGGCGGCGCAGGACAGCAGGCGGCTGGTGGTAGCAGAACACGGAAGTGCCGGCGCCGACGATGGACGGGGTGTCGATGAACAGCGGTAACTCGGCCAGGAAGTAACGCACCGCGTGCTCGACCTGCTTCTCGTCCGGCGCCTGCCCGGCGGGCAGCTTCCCGGCCAGCACCCACCCGGTGGCCTCCCGGCAGGCTTCCCGGAAGTCCGCGTCCTCGGCGTACCGGCGCAGTCCGCCCTCGTGGAGGCGCCCGAACGCCGTATTGCTCTCCAGTTCGGCCCAGCCCAGCACCCGCTTGCCCGCGTCGGCCCGGCCGAGTGAGTCCAGCGCGGTGACGATCTTGTTGCGGGTGTACTGGCCCTGCCTGCGCGCCTTCCACGCGGCCTTCTCGGGGGCGTAGCCGAGCGCCTCGAACGTGTACGCGCTCGGTGCGTCTGGCACGAAGAAGTCCACCCGCTCGAACCGCTCCAGCCCCCAGGCCGCCAGCTCGCGGATCCGGGCGGTTGAGAAGTAGCTGTTGAACGGGCTGATCCCGAAGCAGGCGTGCTCGGCCCGCTCGACGACTTCGGCGCACCGGCCGCTCAGCGGAGTCACCGCCATCGCGCCCCTACAGCCGTCGCCTTCATCTACGGTCATGATCGGACGGTAAAACCTTGCCCTTGGGGCAAGGTCAAGCGCAGACTGGCAGCACTCGCACGAAAGGGCCACCGTCATGCTCACCGTCGGCCGCATCGCCGCCCGCACCGGGCTGAGCCCCAAGGCCGTCCGCCTCTATGAATCCAACGGCCTCATCGACCCGCCCGAGCGCACCGCCGCCGGCTACCGCACCTACACCGACGAGGCCGTCCCCGTCCTCCGCTTCATCCGCCAGGCCCAGGCCCTCGGCCTCAGCCTCAAGGAGATCAAGGAGATCCTCGACCTCCAGCGCCGTGGCGAACAGCCCTGCGCCCACGTCACCGACCTCCTCGACCAGCACCTCGCCGACATCGACCGGCGTATCGCCGACCTGCAGGCCCTCCGCACGACCCTGCAGCACGCCCGAGCCCAGGCCGAAGAGGCCGCCGACCGCGGAGAAAACGCCCTTGTCTGCCACATCATCGAAAACACCAGGTCGGAACCCTGATGCGCGGTGCTGGCCTTTTGACGTCGTTCAACCGCAACAAGCTGTAGCAACCCGCGTAAGCGGCCCTCACGTGCACTCGCGCCCAGGGCGGGCCCTGCGGGGCCCGTTCGACTGCACGAGTTCACCCGGCAGACTGCCAGCAGTGGTCGCCACAGAAACGACTCTCAGCGGTGCGTAGGTACCGGGCACAGCAGGGACAGTCCGGGATGGTCGCGGATCTGCTGCACGCTGTGCGGAATCGGGGCGGCGAAGGCCAGCGCGATGACGACGACGGCGGCTGCGACGGCCAGGACGGCGACGGCAGACCACCGACGCCGCCCCATGACCAGACCGTAGGCGGCCAAGGTGAGGACGAAGACAGCGAGCATCGTGTACAGGGGCGCGGGGATGAAGTGCAAGGTGATGTGGAAGGAGAAGACGTCCATCCAGAGCACGTGCAGTACCCCGAAGCCGAGGAAGAGCAGATCCGGCAGCGCGCTGTAAAGGTGGCCGAGGAAGCCCGATTCCCACGGCGAGGCCCGGCCGGGGCCATGACGGGGGAGCATGCGGACGACAGTGAGGGCAGCGAGGCCGAGGGCGCCGCCAAACAGTCCGTGCAGCCAGAAATGGAACTGAGCGCCGTAGCTGGTGTAAACCACATACAGCACTACCTCGATGGTGAGGACCAGAGTTGCGCTGATCCACGCCCGGCGGCTCATGGCAGCCCCTCGATCAGGGTCCTGATCTCCTGCTCGTGGTCGGCAAGTCCGGGATCGAAGGTGCGGTAGCGCAGCTGGCCGCGCGCGTCGATGAGTGCGTAGCCGGGCCCGATCCGCCCAGTGTCGGTCACCAGCGCATAGCGCCGGGCCAAGTGCGCGTCCGTGGAGCGTACGACCTGCGCCTGTGGAAGTTCGGGCAGCGGGCAGCGCGTCCGGCAGAAGACCACCACGGCAGCTCGGCCGGGGGCGAGACCGAGTTCTTCCGCGCCCGGGGCGGGCTGGTCGAGGTAGAGCAGATCGAGTTGCTGCAGAGCGTGGGCGGGATCGTGGAGTTGATGCGCGTCGGACTGCACGTAGCCCCACACTCCCGCGCCGGCCGCTAGAGCCGTCAGGAGGAGTCCGGCCCACCGGCGCCCGTCCGGCCCGATCGCCCTACCGCGCATGCCGTGGCATCCCCCTCACCTGACACTTCTCACTGTCACGAGTGACGTTAGAACCTGGCCCGGGGGTCAAAAGTCAACGCGTGGCCGGGCGCAAGAGTGAGGTCTCGGCTCTTCACCGGTCGAGGGGTGAGGCTCATGCAGTGAAAAAGCTGTGCCCCGAGCCGAAGGTGATGGTGAGCGAGGAGGGACCCGCGGGAGTCCGGGGCGATGCCGGTGCCTCACTCAGCCGTGCGGCGGCGGTTCACGGCCTCTGGCCCTTGAGCAGCTTGGGCAGGTCCTTGGCGTAGTCCTCGGCTGTGGCCTCCCCGCCGTGGTAGAGCACATGCCCCTTGTCGTCCTTGGGGGAGAACGCCAGGACCGTCTTGCCGTGCGTGGCGGTTACCTTGCCCTTGGCGTCCTTGGTCGCCGGTTCCATGCCCACCGCCACCGAGCGGGCCGCGGCCTGCACGGTGGCGAAATCGCCGCTCAGGCCGATGAAGTCGGCGTGCCCGGCGCTGGGCAGCCACTTGCCGAGTTCCTTGGGCGTGTCGCGTTCGGGGTCGGTGGTGACAAAGACGACCCGCACCTTGTCCTGGTCGGCCTTGGGCAGGTCCTTGTAGGCGAGACCGAGGTTGCTCATCGTCAGCGGGCAGGCGTCCGGGCAGTGGGTGTAGCCGAAGTAGAGGTACGTCAGGCGGCCTTTGGTCTCCTTGCGCAGATCGAACGCCTTGCCGTGAGTGTCGGTCAGGACCAGGTCCGGCTTGGTGAACGGCTGGTCCAGCACCCGCCTGACCGCGGGGGCGGTGGCGTCGGTGGAAATCAACGGCGTGTCCTTGCTCTCCGCCCCGGCCCCGCTGCCGCAGGCAGACAGGGTGAGCGCCGCGACGGCGGTCAGAGCGGCAGCGAGCACGGTGGGCTTGCGCATGATGAAAAATCCCCGGTGTGAGGCAGTGCGGACATGCCACACCTGCGCGAAAAACTAAGTACTTTAGGTGTCCGGGTGGAGTGTACGGCAGACCCTGCATGCCGCCCGCGCTCGCCCCCGCCTCTCGGTGCGGCCGGGCCACGGCCGCACGCGACCGCTCGCCCATGTGCCGTGGCGGGGTGCGAGCGGACAGCGCGGTGCCGACAGTGGCCAGCACGGACGCGCGCACGGTGTGGCCGCCAAGGGACGGAGAAGGATGGAGGCGGTGGGATGAGCGGGTACGGGCGGCGGTGGACGCCGTGTCGGCCGGTGTGGGAAGAGCGCGACCGGCACCGGTGGCTCGGCCCGCTGGCACTGGTCGGCATCGCGGCGGGCGGGGCGTTGGCGGTCTTCGGGCTGCCGCCGGTGGACCTGCACGGGCCCCTGCACTATGCGGGGGTGATGGGGCCGCTGTGCGGCGGCACGCGTGGGCTGCACGCGGCGATGCTCGGCGACTTCGACCTGGCGTGGCGCTACAACCCGCTCAGCGTCGTGCTCGTCGCCGGGGCCGCCGCCGTGCTGCTGCGCGAGGCCGCCGGTCGGATCAGCGGCCGATGGCTGAACCTGCACGTGGCGCGTCGCTGGCCCGTGGTCATGGCTGGTCTGGCCCTGCTGGTGGCGCTGACCGCCCGTCAGCAGGCCCACGCCGACCTGCTGCGCACCGGCCCCGAGACCGGGACGCCGACCGGACTGCTGCTGTACGCCGCCGCCGTGCCGCTGGTGGCCGTGGCCCTGGTGGCCGTGATGGCGGTGCGGCGGTCCTCCCGAGAACGCGCGGGGCACGGCTGACCCACGGCCGCAGGCAGCCAGGCCCCTGCGGGCTCCCCACTCTTCTCTCACTGCGATGTGCTCGCGCCGCGGTCGGCGAGCATGTCGGCCATGAGCTTCATTTCGGACTGCTGGCCGCGGACCATGCCCTCGGCCAGCCGGACAATCATCGGGTCCTCGGCCAGGTCGGCGGCGCCCTGGGCCATGTCGATGCCCCCTTGGTGGTGTGCGGTCAGCAGTTCCAGGTAGAGCACCTCCGCGTCCGTGCCCTCGGCCTCCCGGAGCCGGTCCGTTCCGGCGTTGGTGGCCATGCCCGGCATCAGGGACCCGTCGTGCGGCTGGTAGTCCATGGCGTGGTCCATCCAGGCCATCGGCGGCTTCTGCGAGGTCTTGGGCAGCCCCCAGGCGTCCAGCCGGCCGAGCAGCATGCCGCGCTGGTTGGCCTGAGTGTTGATGACGTCGTACGCCAGGCGGCGCACCTCCTCGTCGTCGGTGCGCTCGCGCACGATGAACGACAGCTCCACCGCCTGCTGGTGGTGCACCGCCATGTCCCGTGCGAACCCGGCGTCCGCCGAGTCCACGCCCGGGGTCGAGGCATCGGCGCGGGAGGACGTCATCGCCACCAGGGCGAGGACGGCCAGGCACAGGGCGAGCGCGGCTCCGGCGTACGGCAGCCAGCGGGCGGGGCTGCTCCGAGTGGTGTCAGCCTCGGTCACTGCATGCTCCCGCCGCTGCAGGAGGCGCCCGACTCCGGGGTCTGCTCACCCTGGACGTACTTGCCCAGGAACTGGTCCACACGCGGGTCCGACGCCTTGTCCACCTTCAACTGGTGGCCCCAGGCGGTCAGGGTTATGGGTGAAGACTGGTCCTTGTAGGGGCTGATGAACGAGTACGGGGTCCTGGTCACCTTCTCGGTCAGCGTCTTGACGTCGGCCTTGGCGGCCTTGTCGTTGTAGGTGATCCAGACCGCGCCGTGCTCCAGGGAGTGCACGGCGTTCTCCTCGTTGACCTCCTTCGTAAAGACCTGGGCGTCGCAGCTGAGCCAGACCCGGTGGTGGTCGCCGCCCGCGGCCGGGCTCATCGGGTAGTCGACCTGCGTCTTTACGTGGTTCTGGCTCAGATCGGACCAGGTCTGCTCGCCCTTGACCGGGGCGGCCTGGGCCTTCTCCTTCTCGTTGGCGGCGTCGAGCAGATACCAGCCGCCGCCGACGACGCCGGCGAGTATCACGGTGGAGGCGGTGATGGCGATGATCCGGTTGCGCCTCTCGCGGGCCTGTTCGGCGCGGCGCATCTCGGCGATGCGGGCCTTCCGGTCCGCGCTCTTGGCTTTCGACTTGGATCCCATGGGATGTCCTTCTTCCGCCGCGATCGGCTGCGCGACGCTGCTGTTACTGGTGCGGTGCGGTGTGTGGTCGTGGGAGGCACAGGGGCGGAGCGGGCGTACCGGCTCCGCCGATGCCCTACACGCGCAGGCGCTGCAACAGATGAAGGTCTGGCGGGCGGGAAACCACACCGGTCAGGTGGTCCGTGAGGAGCGCCTGCGCACTCGGCGCCGGGATATACGACTCTCCACAGCCGGAGGTGGCACCCGGCTGCGGGCCGGGCGAGGTGGCACGGACCGCATCGGGCACTGGTGCATGGCAGGACGCGCGGCCGTCCTGAGCGCACTGCTCACACGCCGCCGCGCCGTCCGGCATGGCCGTGGCGACGGCCCGGCCGTCCATGCTGCCCATGTCCGCCGACGACGGGGCGCGGGTGATTTGTGCTTCGTGGCCCGCCGCCGTGCCCGGCGGCATCGATGCTGCCGCCGCAGTACCGCACACCAGCGTGGCGGCTGCCACAGCGACAAGGACGACGGTCAGCAGCCGTGCGACAAGCCCCCGCGCGCCGGACAGCGCCGGGAGCCAACGGGATACGGGCGTCAGCACTATCGCGTGAGCCCGGGTCCGGGGCACAGCGCCATCCGCACAGTCAGCGGGCCCAGACCAGGGGCCCCAGAGGAGTTCGTGGCTGTCTCGGATGTGGGCATGGCCGGTCCACCTCGAATACCTAAGTTGCATAGGTGATGATGGTGAACCTACCAGATACAGGGAGCGTCGCCTGCTGGGATCAGACGAAAGCCTGCGCGCTCGCGACGGGCGCGTCCGGCAGCGGGCAGGTACTCATGCCCGTTGCGGCCACCGCGGGCTGGGCGGCCAGGACCAGCGGCAGCGCCAACACTGCGCCCGCCACCAGTGCCCCGCCCCACACCACTGCCCGGCGCAGCGGCCGGGGCGGGTTGAGCAGTCGGCGTACCCGACCGGCCACGTGGCCGCCGGAGGCCGCCAGCGAGGCCGCGGGCGTGCCCGCCCCGGCCAGCTCGACCAGGGCGGTGGCCAAAGTGAGCGAACTGGTGCGGGCCGTGGCCGCGTCGTCGGCGGCCATCTCCACCAGGCGCCGCGTCTGATCCGCCGCCACAGCGAACAGCCTTACCTTGGGGAAGGCCCGCTCCAGCGCCTCCGCGTACGCCAAGGCCAGGTGGTGGCGCTGGCGGATGTGCGCCTTCTCATGAGCGATCACCGCGTCCAGTTCGTGCGGCGCCAGCGCGGCCAGCGCCGCCGAGGTCAGCACGATCCGGTGCCCGAGGCCGGGCAGGCAGTACGCCGCCGGACGGTCGTCGTCCAGCACAGTGACCCCGAGACCGGCGTGCGCGCGGCCGACCATCGTCAGCACCCCGGCGTGCTCGCGGCGCTCCCTGCGGGCTCGCAGCAGGCCCGCCGCCAGGCACCAGCCGACCCGGCCCGCCAGCACAATTGCCAGTGTCGTGCCACTCGCGGCCACCGCCGCGCCGCCCGGCGTCGCGTACTGCTCCCGCAGCATCAGCACGCACGCCTGCAGCAGATCGGCCAGGCTGCCGCTGACCGGCACCGTCGGCACAGCCAGCGCCAGCCCGGCCAGCGCGACAGAGATCACGACGGTCGCGGTCAGCGCCTGCCAGGCCCAGATCGCCAGCCGTGGCGACCGTGCCGCCCAGGTGGTGCGGGCCAGCAGCGGCGGGGCCAGCAGCCCAAGCAGGACTGCGTAACCGAGCAGTACAACGGCCACCCTCACGACCGGCTCCCCTCGCGGCGCGCGGCGAGCGCCGCACGCAACTCGGCGACCTCGGCGTCGTCCAGCTCGCCGAACAGCCGCACCAGCGTCGCGGTACGGTCTGCACCGGTGGCCCACACCTGGTCGATCAGCGAGGCCGCGTACTCCTCACGGCTCTTCGTGGTCCGGTAGCGAAACGCGCGGCCGTCCTTGGCCCGGGACAGCCAGCCCTTGCGGTGCAGGATCTCCATCACCGTCTGCACCGTGTTGTACGCCAGCTCCTGCGGCCGGTCGCGGTTCAGCCGCTCCCGCACTTCCCGCACGGTCAGTGGCGTCTCCGCGGCCCACGCCACGTCCATGATCGCCTGTTCGAGCTCGCCGAAGCCCCGCATCCCGGCCGCCTCCCTGTACGAAAACCTAAGCGCCATAGTACGTGCCGGATCGTTGCGTCCGCCCACCGACCAGGTAGTGGGCTGCCCTGAAGAAGAGTGCCTCTGGGACAGGGAGTCGGCTTCCGGGCGACGAAGCCCGGACGCACGGAGGATCCCGATGTGCGCCGGCAGGGCGCAAACCGCTGACGTCATCGCTCACCCCCTGTGCAATGCAGTCGTCCCGGCCTTGCCCTACGGGGATGGGCCGGGACCGGCGGCCTGCGGGATCAGTCGGTTGGCTTCCGCCGAAGTCCGGAGCTGCTGCATCTACCCAACGGGCGCCGTAGGGCGGGCGCGCTGGTTCCGCCGTTGTTCGTTCTGTTTGCGCCACCCGTACCGGGTCACGCCCCGCGGCTTGAACACCGAGAGGATCAGGATGATCACCAGCACCACCAGGCCGCCGATGGAGTGGAGCAGCGTGCCTGGCAGCTCGCGGGGATTGGCACTGGACGCTGCTGTCTCTGCCAGGCGGCTCACGGTCTGGGTCTCTATCAGCAAGACGATGGTGGCGAAGACGGTGAGCGCGAGTTTCACCAGCACCCAGTAGTGACGGAACAGGCCCCACGGGGTGCCCAGCGCGTTGACGATCCCGATGAGCACCGATGCGAGGGCCAGCGGGACGATGACGTACAGAACCGTCACCTCCATCGCGGCGTACGCGCCACGCACCGTCGGGACTTCCTGGCTGGTCACAGCGGTGACATCGAGGGCGAGGTAGGCAAGGACCGCGCCGAGCCAGCCGACCGAGGTGGCGACGTGTGTGGTGAGCACAATCTTGCGGAGCCGGGGCGACATGATCATCAGTAGCTGCCCTCAGGTGGTGCGTGGCCGCCCGGGTTACCGCCGGGCATCGCCTGGATTTCTGTGACGGCAGCCGGCGGTGTGCCGCTGGCACCTGTGTGCCGGCCAGGGCCGTGATCACCACCGAGGCCGGTGAGCTTCACGATCACGACCAGCAGGATCAGTACACCGACGATGATTCCCGACACCTTCACCCACCGCGGCGCCCTGGGCGGTCCGCTGGAGGGCAATCCACTGTCGGGCTCCACGCCCGTGCCGTCGTCGGCGTCGGGGTAGCGGGGCGGGTCAGCCATGAGGTTTCCTCCGGGGCGCGAGGTGTTCCGGACAACTTTTTACGATACATTGTGTCTATCACAAGTCGAAGTGTCGCGGAATCGTCGTCACGTACACTGCACGAGTGCCGAAGTTGTGGAACGAGACGATCGAGGCGCACCGCCACGCGGTGCGCGAGGCGATCCTGGAGACCACCTGGCAGTTGGTGACCGAGCATGGGCTGATGTCGGTGACCATGACGCAGATCGCTGAGAAGGCCGGGATCGGTCGCGCGACTCTGTACAAGTACTTCCCGGACGTCGAAGCGATCCTGGTTGCCCACCACGAACGTCACGTCACCAGCCACCTGGAACATCTCGCCGAACTCCGGGACCAACCCGGCGACGCCGGCGAGCGGCTCGAAGCGGTACTCGAGCACTACGCGCTCATCTGCTACCACCGCGGGCGCCACGGCACCGAAGAACTCGCAGTACTCCTGCATCGTCCTGAGCATGTCGCCCACGCACAGCAGCAGCTCATCGACCTGTTCCGAGACCTACTGGCCGAGGTCGCCGAAACCGGCGACCTCCGGGACGATGTCGCGCCCGATGAGCTCGCGAACTACTGCCTTCACTCCCTCAGCGCCGCCGGCAACCTGCCATCCGAAGCAGCCGTCCGCCGACTTGTCGTCGTCACGTTGGCCGGGCTGCGCCCCTCGTGCTGAATGGGAGAGCGGCCGAGGCCGACCCTGCTCGCGGAGGATGAGCCGCGAATCGCCAAGGTCGCTGTGCCCGCCGGGATGACAGAGAGCTGGGCGGCACCAGGGGGCTCCCGTGTGCCGCCCAGCCGCGAGACGGCCTGTCAGGCCCGGTAGGCCACGTTCGCCATCATCCCGGCTTCGCCGTGGTAGGCGTTGTGGCAGTGCAGCATCCACTGGCCGGGGTTGTCGGCGTCGAAGAAGACAGACAGCTTCTTCTTGGGCAGCACGATCGAGGTGTCCTTGCGCGGGCCGGAACTGCCGAGTTGGTAGGTGTGCCCGTGCAGGTGCATCGGGTGCCACATGTCGGTGTCGTTGACGAAGTCCAGCCGCACCCGCTGACCCTCCTCGATCAGGATCGGGCTCGCGTCCGGATCGTCCATGTCGAACGGCTTGCCGTTGATGGCCCAGTCGTACTTGTCCATGCCGCCGGTCAGCCTGACCTGGTGCGTGACGTCGCTCTTGGCGGAGTTCAGCCGTACGTCGTCGTCGGCGCGTAGCCGGGACGCCGCCATGATCATGCCGTCGAGTTCCTTCGGCCGGACGGTATTGGACGGTGCGCGGCCGGAGCCGGTGCGGACCAGGGCCAGGCCACTGGTGTCCTTGCCTTCGGCCAGTGCGACGAGCGGGAAGACTCCGTCGCCGAGCGTGACCAGGACGTCATACCGCTCGCCCATGCCGATCAGGAGGGCGTCCGCCTGCTGGTGCTGGACCGGGAAGCCGTCGGTGTGGGTGATGGTGAGCTTGTGCCCGCCGAGGGCGACCCGGTAGGCGGTGTCGGAGCCCGCGTTGATGATCCGTAGGCGGACCTTGCGGCCGGGCTTGCCGGTGTACACGTCCGGGGCATCCGGGATCCGGCCGTTGATGAGGTGATACGGGTACTTCACGTCTCCGGCGTCGCCGCCGAGGAGATCGCTCTCGGCGCTCATGAGCATGAACTTCGTCGGCATGTCACCGGACGAGGCAGAGGCGGATGGGGACGCCGCATCGCCGTCCATGTCCCCCATGCCATGCATGTCGTGGCCTTCCGTGCTGCTGGAGCCAGAGCTGCCGTGCGCGCCGCCCATGCCCTTCTTGAGCTCGGCGAAGACCTCGTCGGGGGTGCCGGTGACACCGTCGATCCAGTCGTCGAGGACGACGATCCACTCGTCGTCGTACGCCAGCGGCTCGCGCGGGTCCTCGACGATCAGCGGGGCGTACAGCCCGCGGTCGAGTTGGACGCCGATGTGCGGATGGAAGAAGTAGGTGCCGGGGGCATCGGCGGTGAAGCGGTAGGTGAAACTGCCGCCGGCCCGGACGGGGCCCTGCGTGGCGGGCGGCACGCCATCCATGTCGTTGCGCAACGCGAGACCGTGCCAGTGGATCGAGGTGGCGGTCTTGTTCGGCAGCTGGTTGGCCAGCTCGGCGATCAGAGTGTCCCCTGCGGCGATGCGCACCTCCTTGCCGGGGGCCCGGCCGTCGAATGCCCAGCTCTTGGCCATGGTGCCGCTGCCCAGGTCCAGCATGGCGGGCGCGGCGGTCAGGGTGATCTTGTGCTGCCTGTCGCTGCCGGCGCGCTTGTTCTCGGCGCGGGCGACTTGAGAGCCGGAGGGGCTGATCAGGGCGGGGGTGCTGCCGGAGCTGCTGCAGGCGGCGAGCATGCCCGCACCGGCGGCGCCGAGTCCGGCGAGCAGGACGGAGCGGCGGTTGACGCTGTTCACGGTTATGGGTCCTCTTCTCTGGTTGCGCTGCTGGTCGCGGGCTCAAGACGGCACACGGGTGCCGTCGGGCCCGGCCTAGATGCGCAGTTGGGAGAGGACCGACAGGTCGGGTGGTGCGCGGCCGATCGTGCGCGCGGGCATCGTGCTGGTGACGGCCTGGTACGGGCTGGGGAGCTGCTCGGCGTGGACTGGTGACGGTACGGCGAGCTTCGCACTGTCGATGCTGGCGGTGGTGCAGTGCTGTATGCCCAGGGTGGCGCAGGCACTGTCGGACGAGCCGTGCGCAGGCGCGTGCACGTCGGGCAGATGCGCATGGTCGGCGGCAAAGCCCGTCGGCATCGCGGTGGCGGACGACGCGGAGGTCATACCGGGCATGGCATGCCCAGCATGCGGCGCGGACTGCACCGAGGAGACGGTGATCGCGGCCGACTCATGGTGGACCAGTACCGCCAGCGCGGAAAACAGAGCGATGACGGCGCCGCGCGCCCAGCGAACGGCGCCCTCGTGGGCCTTCCGTGTCGCCACCGTCTCCACCCGGGCTTCCCTCCGTCAGGGCCCCGTGGGAGCCCGAAGACCGTTCAATATACCCCCTCGGGGTTTACTGGACCGCGGCAACGGATTACAGATACAGCGCACGGCGCAAGGGCGAAGGTGAGGAGAGCGCCGATCTGGAGCTCGGGTCGTCGGCGACCATGCGGGTGACTTCCCGCGCGCCTGGCCCTCGTCCTCATACAGCCAGGCGAGGTGGTGGCCCGTGGGAAGATTGACGAGGGAGGAGTAGTAGCGGCGCCTGGCCACGCGGTGCACTCCGGCCCAACCACCAACTCCTGATACTGGCTGTGGACGCAAACCCTGCGGTCCGCTCTCCCTCGGGGGAGGCCATGAACACGAACAAGCGCAACTACGGTCTGTACGCGCTCGCGCTCGCCATTGCCTTCGTCGGCGCCCTGGTGCTCGGGGTGCCTGTTGAAGCCCTTGTCCTCCTGGCCATCGTCGCCGCCTGTCCGCTGATGATGTTCTTCATGATGCGTGGCATGCACGGCGGCCAGGGCAAGTCGAACCAGCACACGGACGAGACCGATCCGCTGCGAAAGCACGATCAGTAGAACGGATCCGGTCGGCCGTAACGGCCGGGCCCGGGCGGCTCCGTAACGGCATCGGCGAGGAGAGCGCCATGAGCGCCGTAATAGCCACGCTGATCGGCACCCTGATCATTGCGGCGGTGGTCTACGACATTGCGCGCCTGATCACGCCGAACGAGAGTCGCTGCCCGCCCCTGGCGCGTCTTCGGGGCCGGCGAGCCGCTCTGCAACACGCTGAGCGATGGTGCGTCGGCCTACGGATGCACGGCCGGATCGACGCAGCCACCTACCAGCACAGAATGAGCGGCCTCGCTCGCGGCGAGCGCAGACCAGCCGCCAACCGAGAAGCGCCCAGGAGGGCGTGATGGCGGACGCCGCGTGCGGCGGGCAGTGGAACCTGCGCCGAACAACTCCCGCCCTGTTGGCCGAAACGCCGCCGCGGTGCGCCTGTAGCAGTACGGCACCTGGACAGGCCCGTGCCGCGCAGGCCCCAGCCGTCGGCCGCCCGGAGGTGAGCGCACATGGAAATCCTCGCTTGGGCCCTGATCGTTCTCGGATTCGTGACCACCACCGCCTGCGCCGTCCATCTCACCCGTCGCCACCGGCGGGACGCCCCGCACATGACCCGCTCCCTCCACCGCACGGCCCCCGCCCTCCTCGCGGCCGGTCTGCTTCCTCTTCCTGTTCTCCTTGGCGCCGACGCGCCCGCAGGCGCCTGGGGCATGTGGGGCGCTACGACCATCGCCGCCGCCCTGGTTTACGCCGCGGCCGACACCCTCCGCGACGCCCGGTCCGCAGGCGATGCTCCGGAGCCCTGAGCGGACCGGGCCCGCACGGAATGCGAACAGGCAGCGATCCGGACGTGTTGCACGGCGTGGAGTGGCACTGGCCCTGGGCAGTGGGACAGTGAGGAAGATCACGACTAACCGTAGCCTGGCAGCGTCGAGAGCCCTTACGGAAGGTGGCGGGCTGGATGACCTGCCGTCTCATCCCTTCAGGAAAGGGATCCGGAACATTGCCCCCGCCGCCTTGTACGGGGCGTATGTGCGGCGTGTTAACCCTGTGTTCCCTGGGAAGTTGTGCCGCGCCTCCGCGCAACGGTTAGCATCACGGCATGGTTACGGCCTGGTCGCCTTCCGGCTTGCTGCGGGCCCGCTCTTCAGCGGGTCCGCTGCGTCTGCTGTGGCTGGCCGCGCTGCTGCTCAGCGTCGCGTTCACGCACGGACTGAGCGCGGAGAGCGCCGAGGGGCATGCGACGGCCGGTGTAGGCGCGCCGGTGCACGTATCCATCGGGATTGACACAGGTCATACGAGCGGGTCCGGACCCAGTGACGATGTCGCGCATCCCTCGCCCGAGGTCACGGCATCTGACGACCATCACCACGGTGACGGCTCTTCCCATCCGGCTCAGGAATGCGTGTCCGGCCAGCCGCAGCAAGGGCTTGAACTGGCCGCTCCTTGTCTGGCTCCCCTGGATTGGGCGCCGCCCACGCACGCCTATGCGGCGGGGAAGTCTGGCCCCTCCCGGCCCGAGTCGGCCCTTCCCTCATCCACGGGTTCGAGAGACTCAGTAGTTCAGCAGGTCTAGATTCCGGCGTCCCCACTGGTCGTCGCCTCCCTGCCCATTCGGGCGGGTCGGCTGGCTGCGGCCAGTTCCCGGCACCGCAGATCCCTGTACGCCGCGCTTCCGTGCGCTGAGCGGGATCCCGGTGCCTGCCCCGAACCTTGCTGATCTCTGACTGCCGTTTTCTCCCACAACCGTGAGAAGCGGCTGCTCCCCGGAGGGACGATGCCGTTCCACCCCCTTCCTCACCCTCACATCGACGGCCCGGCTGCCAGTGTCCAGCGGCTGCTCCGGCTGATGGCCTTCATCCTGGGCGGCCTACTCCTGTGGGCGTTCGCCTGTTCTGCCACACATGACAGCGACAGCCATACGCACGGTCGGCCGCCGGTGTCGTCCGGCCAGCTCCCGCTTGAGGCACAGGCCGTCGAGCGCGAGATGTCCCACGGGCCGCATCGGCACCCCAGCTCTGCTTGTGGGCCGTACATGGTCAGTCATGTACTGCCGCAAGCCAGGCAGTTCTTCTCGAACCCGGCGGCCCTGGCTGCCTTCGCCGGAGTGGCGGCTGGAGTGACTGCCGTCGTGGCCGTACAGATGCAGGCCACACGGCCCGACGGCCGCAGATCCCGGATACGGCGTTCAGGCCGGTTCACCCTCTCCGTCGTCTGTCGGTGGCGCATTTAGACGGAGGCTTTCGCAGCCCCTCTCGACAGCGGCTGCCGCGTGCTGCCCCAGGCCAAGTCACATGCCCCGGGTTCGAAGAACGGCACGCGAGATGAGCATCCCGTCACACCACCATTGAATGAGAGCGGAAGATGCACCCGCACATCACCCCTGACATCACACCCCCCACCCGCTCCGCCCTTTCCGGGCTCGTCGGCAACACCCCGGTCCTCCGAATTTCCGAGCCCCTCTGCCCCGCTGATCGCGGATTCTGGGCAAAGCTGGAGGGCTTCAACCCCGGCGGAATCAAAGACCGCCCCGGCCTGCACATGGTCGAGCAGGCCCGCGCCCGCGGCGATCTGCGCCCCGGCGCCCGAATCATCGAGTCCACCAGCGGCACCCTCGGCCTGGGGCTCGCCCTGGCGGGGATGGTCTACGGGCACCCGGTCACCCTGGTCACCGACCCAGGGCTCGAACGGTCCATGACGCAGCTGCTGACCGCGTACGGTGCCCAGGTCAACGTCGTCTCCGAACCCCACCCCACCGGCGGCTGGCAGCAGGCCCGCCGGGACCGCGTTCAGCAGCTGATGGCGCAGCACCCCGGCTCGTGGTGCCCGGACCAGTACAACAACCCCGACAACACCACCGCCTACACCCCGCTCGCGCTGGAGCTGGCGTCCCAACTGGGGCCCATCGACGTACTGGTGTGCAGCGTAGGAACCGGCGGGCACTCCGCCGGCGTCTCCCGCGTACTGCAGCACCTCTACCCGGAGATGAAGCTCGTCGGCGTCGACACCATCGGCTCAACCATCTTCGGGCAGCCCGCCCGTACCCGGCTGATGCGCGGCCTGGGCTCAAGCATCTACCCCCGCAACGTCGCCTACGACAACTTCAGCGAAGTCCACTGGGTGGCCGCGGCCGAGGCCGTGTGGACCTGCCGGCAGCTCGCCGCGTCGCACTACGCCACCGGTGGGTGGAGCGTGGGTGCGGTCGCCCTGGTGGCCGGATGGCTGGCCCGCACTCTGCCTGCGGACACCAAGATCGCGACTATCTTCCCCGACGGCCCACAGCGTTACCTGAGCACCGTCTACGACGACGACTACTGCGCCGCCCACGGCCTGCTCGACTCCCCACCGCCCCTCGAACCCGAGGTGATCGGCCGCCTGGACGAGAAGGAGGTCACTTGCTGGACACGGTGCGCCACGGTGGTCGACCCGCTCACCCTGTCCGACGGGACGGAGCAGGTCGAGGGGATCGACCTGCTCGCTGAATCCGACACGGACTGTGACGCGTCGTTCGGGACCGACGCTGTCGAGCAGCTCGCTCAGTCCGGCACGCGGGGGGAGGGGAACCGGTGAAGGGGAACCTCGCGCAGGTGCGCTCCTATCCGCGCAGCGTCCAGCTGCTGATGGTGAACCAGTTCACCATCAATCTCGGCTTCTACATGCTGATGCCCTATCTGGCCGCGCATCTGTCCGGGACCCTCGGACTGGCCGGATGGATCGTCGGGCTGGTGCTGGGCGTGCGGAACTTCAGCCAGCAGGGCATGTTCCTGGTCGGCGGCACCCTGGCCGACCGACTCGGCTACAAGCCGATGATCATCGCCGGATTGGTGCTCCGCATCGTCGGCTTCGCCACCCTGGGCCTCGTGGACTCCCTGCCCGCGCTGCTGGCCGCCTCCGCAGCCACCGGACTGGCGGGAGCCCTCTTCAACCCGGCCGTACGCGCCTATCTGGCCGCAGACGCCGGGGACCGCCGGGTCGAGGCGTTCGCCCTGTTCAACGTCTTCTACCAGGCCGGCATCCTGCTCGGCCCGCTGGTGGGCATGGTGCTGACCGGCGTCGACTTCCGCGTCACCTGCCTGACCGCGGCCGGCATCTTCGCTCTGCTGAGCATCGTGCAGATCCGCGCCCTGCCCGCCCGCCGCGCCAACGACACACAGACCATCAAGGGAGCCGACCAGCGGCAGAGTGTGCTGTCCCAGTGGCGCGGCATCGTGGCCAACCGGCCGTTCCTGCTGTTCTCGGTAGCCATGATCGGCTTCTACGTCATGCAGTTCCAGGTCTATCTCGCCCTGCCGCTGGAGGTGCGGCGCCTGGGTGGCGACGGAACCTTCGGCACGGTGGCGGTGGCGGTGCTCTTCGCCGTCTCGGGCCTGAGCACGATCCTCTTCCAAACCAAGGTCACCGCCTGGTGCAAGGCCCGCATGGAGCCGGGGCGGGCTCTTACATGGGGGCTGCTCACCATGGGCGTGGCGTTCGTGCCCCTGCTCGTGCCCACAGCGGTCCCCGTACCAGACGGCGGGGTGAGGCTCTGGCTGCTCGCGGCCGTGCCGCCTGCGCTCTCCGCGCTGCTCCTCGCGTTGGGCACGATGATCGCCTACCCGTTCGAGATGGACACCATCGTCCGGCTCTCCGGTAACCGACTCGTCGCCACCCACTACGGGTTGTACAACACCATCTGCGGTGTCGGCATCACGCTCGGAAACCTGCTCACCGGCGCGGCCCTCGACGCCGCCCGTGCGGCAGGCGTCTCCGCGCTCCCGTGGATCGCACTGTCCGCGCTCGGCCTGGCCTGCGCCGCCGCCCTCTACGGGCTGCACCGCACCGGCCGCCTGGCGCCGCCAATGCGCGAGGCACAGCCCGAGTCCGTGACGGCCTGACCGACAGCGCCGCGCTGGAGGAGCGGACGAGTTCAGCCTCGTCCGCTCCTCCGGCCGGCCGCGCCCACTTCCAGGAGCGATCGATGCCGACCCCTGCTCTGCCGACTCCAACTGGCCTGCAACTGCTGCCCTTTCAGGCCGTGCGCTACGACCCGGTCCAGGTTGGTGACCTGTCCAACGTGATCTGCCCGCCGTACGACGACATCGGCCCCGCCCGCGCACGCTCCCTACGTGTCCGGCCCCATCACATCGCCCGGCTGCTGCACGCCACCGACCCGCAGACCGCCGCCGGGCAGCTCGACCGCTGGCGGCGACGCGGCGTACTGGTCCGGGACACCCGACCCGCCCTCTACGTCTACCAGCAGCAGCGCGGCGCCCGGATCCTGCAACGGGGACTGATCGGTGAACTGCGTCTGAACCGCGATACGCCCAGCCCTGTGCTGCCCCACGAGGACGTACAGCCGCATGTGGTCAGGCAGCGGGCCCGGTCCATGGCCGGCCTGCGCGCCCAGCTGGAACCCTTGCTGCTGAGCTACCGGTCCACCGAATCGACGACGGCGCAGATCGTCGATCACGTCACCCGGCGTCCACCGGTGGCCGCCGCTCGTACTGGCGCGATCACCCACACGCTGTGGTCCTGTACCGCCCCGGACGAACAAGACCTCATCACTGCTGGTCTGTCACGGTGCCGAGCCCTCATCGCTGACGGGCACCACCGCCACGCGGCCTGCCTGCGGTTGAGTGAAGGGGATGAGCTGAGTCCGTGGCGGAGCAGCCTCGCACTGCTGGTCGACTCCACCACCCATCCGTTGCGCCTGTCGGCGATCCACCGGGTGATGCCGGGTCTGGACCCGGACAAGGCTGCGGTGGCCGCCGCCGACGTGGCCCAGGTGCGACAGCTGCCGGGACCGCGCCTGCCGGAGCCCGGAGAACTGGTGCTGGCCGGAGCCGGCCGGGCCTGGGCGATCACCGCCCCTGACCCCGAGGCGCTGCGTGAGGCACTGACCGGACGCCCGCGGCAATGGCATCGACTTGCCGCAGCCGTCACCGACCATCTCCTCTTGGACCGTGCCTGGTCGGTCCCCGATCTGCCAGGTGCCATACGCCATGTACACGATGCCGGTCAGGCTGTGGCCGCCGTCGCCGCAGCCGGCACCGGCACTGCGGTCCTGCTGCCGGCAGTCACCGAGGACACGGTGCGGGACCTGGCCGGGGCCGGGGTGCTGCTGCCCCGCAAAACGACCTCGTTCGGCCCGAAACCAGTTACCGGGCTTGCCCTGCGCGTCATCGACGCACCCTAACCAGGCCACCCTCAACGCCCCGTCCCGTAAAGAGAAGTCCCCGTTGTCCCTGTCCCAACTCGCAGAGCCTCCCGCCGCCCTCGCCGAGCAGCCCGCCTCAAGCGCCCCCAGACCCGGCCGAGCAACCATGCGACGAGCCCGCGCCCAGCGCGCCCGGAAGAACTCGCTTCCGGCGCGCTATATCGGTTACGTCGGCTACTTCGTCGGCGCCGGACTCATCAGCGGAGCGGTGGTCCACCATCCGCTGGACCCGGCCCGCTATACCCGCATCGCGGCCTACGGCGTCCTGGTGTTCCTCGCCGCTACCGTGCTCAACGAGATCTTCCTCTCCCGCAACAAACCCGGTCTGCCGAGGATGCTGCTGGTCATCGGCGCGTCGCTGCTGCTGTCGTTCGGCATCGGTATGCTCAGCGGCGGCCTCCAGCACTTCGAGGACTTCCCGGCCCGCGGCGCCGTGCTCGTGCCCCTGGGGATAGCGGTCTCCTTCGTCGCCTACGCAGTCAAGGACGCGGAGACCTCCTGGAGACGCATCTTCAGCCCGATGGGGCTGGCAGTCCTGCTGACCGCCCTGGTCAGCTTCGCCGGACTGCGCTACGTGGCCGCCGGCATGGGTGAGCAGCCGGAAGGCGGCGGACACAGTCACGGAAGCGCGGAGGAGGAAACGGAACAGCAACAGCCGCACGAACCGGACCCCCCAGCCGCTACATCCCCGCCCGAAACCCTCCCACAGGCGGTGCCGCCGCCGACTCCGGCCACGACGACGGCCACGCTCACTGACCGCCACAACTGGAAGGGTTGCTGAAGGACAGCAACCTCGGTACCACAGACGGCTCCGGGGCCTGCCGTAGATCGAGCACCGACCACCACTTCGTTTCCCGCTAAAGTGCTTAGCGGTCGCCGACTTGAATCTTTGGCCATGACATGTGGGCACGATTCTCGCAGACCTGTTTCGTGGCAGGGCTTCGCGACTTCCTGCACACGGGACGCAGACCGTCCGGCGCTCTCGGCGCTCTCGAGCGAGCGAGAGCGTTTCGCTGGGGGAACGTCGACGGGCGGTCTACTTGGCCGCGGTATGCGGGGAGCTACCGAGGTCGCACCGTGTGTCACATGTCCCTACTGGCAATTGAAGCGAAAGAGCTAAGCCAGTTAGTATCCCGGCTAAACCTTCGCACGGTCGATCACCTCGACGAGGTGGCGGCGGAGGTACCGCCGAATCCGCAGTGGTCGCGCGGAGCCGGGTCATGAGCTCCCGCGCCCGGCAGGCGGCTGAGGAAGAAGGAGCTCGCCCCAGTGGCGTCCCATCGTCGTCCCAAGCAGCCGAACAACCGTAGCTACGCGGCCGTGTTCACCGCGACCGCCGCCGCTGTCGCCGTCTCCTCACCGTTGGCGCACGCCGACCCGCTGCCCGACCCCAGGAAGAAGGGGGTCAAGGCACAGGTCGACCGTCTC
Source organism: Streptomyces sp. TRM68367 (assembly GCF_014495685.1). GTDB lineage: Bacteria > Actinomycetota > Actinomycetes > Streptomycetales > Streptomycetaceae > Streptomyces. Next base: position 99,691 of record NZ_JACTVI010000008.1, read on the forward strand.
TACGAAGAGGCCACCCAGGCCACGGAGAAGTACAACGGGGCGAAGGAGAGGGAGGAAAAGCTGCAGGAGGAGGCCGAGGAACTCCAGGACACCGTGGCCCGCAGCCAAGACGAGCTCAACACTCTCCGAAACAAGCTCGGCTCGCTTGCCACCGCGCAGTACCGCAGTGGCGGCATCGACCCGTCAGTGCAGTTGTTCCTCTCCTCCGACCCCGACGGCTACCTGGACAAGGCGAGCGCGCTCGACCGGCTGAGCAGCCAACAGCTCGGTGTGCTCAAGGCGGCCCAATCCAAGCAGCGCATCCTTGAGCAACAGCGGGTCCAAGCCGCGGAGAAACTCTCGGGCCTGGCAGAGACTCGCAAGGAGCTGAAGGACAAGAAGAAGGAGATCCAGGGCAAGCTGGCCAAGGCGCAGAAGCTCCTCAACACGCTGACGGCCGAGGAGCGTGGCAGGATCCGCGCCGAGGAGGAGCGCGCCAACCGAGCCAGCGAGCGGGTCGACCTGGGCGACGAAGCCAGCGCCTCCCAGCGGGCCGCCGCAGCCTTCAGCGCCGCCAAGAGCAGGGTCGGAATGCCGTACGTCTGGGGCGCCTCCGGACCGAATTCCTTCGACTGCTCCGGTCTCACCTCCTGGGCGTACAGGCAAGCGGGTGTCTCCATACCCCGAACCTCCCAAGCGCAGGCGAATGCCGGTACCCGGATCAACTCCCTCAGTGCCCTCAAACCGGGCGACCTCATCATCATGCGTAGCGACCTGAGCCATGTCGGCTTCTACGCCGGCAACGGACAGATCCTCCACTCCCCGAAGCCCGGGGCCACCGTGCGCTACGAGTCGATCAGCCGGAGTGGAATGCCCTTCATGTGGGGTGTACGCATCGGCTGAGAGCACAAATGATCTTCAAAGCTGAGATCGGTGTCACACTCGCGACTGCCGACCCGATCGGCGGAGGCGCGGAGATCTCCGTGAGGCTGCTCGATGACCTGGCCGCAAACCCCTGTTGAGTCCGGTAGCTGGAGCACATGTTCCTGCGGTGACCGTCATCAAGTGGAGTTGGCATCCCACGTCGTGGGGAGTCGTTCGGCCAGGCTCACACCGCGCGTGCACTGGCCGTCGCCGCGCTTTCGCGTTCGCGGTCGGCTGTCCGGTCTGCAACAAGCTGTGATGGTCGCCCCGGGGTCTGTGGGGCCCTGTCGTACTGGGCACGGGCTCAACCCTTCTCGCCGTCCCCTCGCTTGCTCTGCTGATCCATGCGCTGGCGCGATGCCTGCGCGCCGTAGAGGCGTGCTCCGTGCCCGTGGCCGCCGGACGGGCCGCGCCCGGCGATTACGATGAACTCACGTTGACGCCGGGGCATTCGGAGACGAGAGGCGGAGTGAGCGATCGTGCGACCGCTGGGTGAGCTCGAGGCGGAGATCATGAACCGCCTGTGGACCTGGGGGCGCTCGGCGACCGCGCGCGATGTCCTCATTGACATCAACAAAGCGCGCCCCATCGCCTACAGCACGGTCAAGACCGTCGCCGACATCCTCTACCGCAAGGGCATGCTCCGGCGGGAGAAGGAGGGGCGGGCCTGGGTGTACGAGCCCACCTGCACCCGCCAGCAGTACACCGCGGCGCTCATGCAGGAGGCGCTCGGCAGCAGCCCTGACCCGGCTGGCGCTCTCATCAGTTTCGTCGAGCAGATCTCGGCGGACGAGGCGGATGCCCTACGCTCGGCGCTGCGTACGGCGAAGCGGAGGAGCGATACGTGATCACGTCCCTGGCACTCGCTGGATACGCCGTCCTGGTCGGTGCCGTGGCGCCGTATGTACTGGCGCGGGCAACGTGGGCGCATGGCGCCCCGGGCGTGGCGGTCCTTGCCTGGCAGGGGTTGATGGTGACGTTCGTGGTGACCACCGCGCTGGCGGTCTACCACGTGACCCTTTCCGAACAGCATGGGCACAACGGCCTCATCGGACTGCTCAGCGTGTGCGGCCTTCTCCCGGCGGCCACGACGGACGCTTCGGGGCCGACCACGGCCGACGCCGCCTTCCCGCTGGTCCCGGCTGTCATCGTGTTGCTCCCGATCGGCTGGCTCCTGCGTACGGCGTGGCGGACCCGCCGTGTCCGGCGCCGTCATCTCGACATGCTTGCCCTGGTTGGCCGCCCTGCGCCCGAGTACGGCGCCACGATTGTGGATCACGACACTCCGAGCGTGTACTGCCTGCCCGGACGCTCCCGCCGGATCGTCGTCACGCGTGGTGCGCTCGACGTCCTTTCCGCGGAACAGCTGCGCGCGGCTCTAGAGCACGAACGCGCGCATATCGCGTGTCGGCATCACATCTTTCTCGCGGCAACGCAAGGCTTCGAGCACGCCTTCCCCGGACTACCGCTCGCCCGGCACGCCAGGGAGCAGACGGCGCTGCTGCTGGAGATGATCGCGGACGACCGGGCGCTGCGCTGGTATTCCCGTGAGGTCCTGGCCTCTGCGATGTGCGAGGTTGCCGCGGGCCGGGCACCGCAGGCCGCCTTCGGTGCGGGCGGGCCCGGTGCGCTGATCCGGCTGCGCCGGGTCCTCAACCCGCAGGCGAGGCCGCACCGTATGACGTGGCTCGGGATCGTCTCCGCTGCCGTGGCGGCACCAGTGCTGCCGCTGCTCATCACCTGCGGGCCTGGCTGACTGGCTGGCTGTGACTGCTGTCCGGCGCCGGTGACCAGCCGGCGTCGCACACCCTCATCGCAACCCCTCGCCGGGAGCCCTCCCGCTGGGACGACGGGGATGTGCGAAAAGGCTCCCGCCTGCTCCGTCTGCCTGCATGGTTGGGTGGATCAGGCGCTTGCAGCGTTTCGGTATGCGGCCGAGGTGTTACACGTCCGAAGGTATGCCAGGGGAAGGTTCGGCGGCCCTCCGGCCGCGGGCCCCGAGGCGCGGACGGAGGCAATGCTTGTGACTGCTCCGGTGAAGGAGATGTTGGAGACCTACCCGGCCGATCTGGGCAGGGTGGACCGCGAGAAGCTGGCGCGCTGTATCGAGGAATGCCTGGCCTGTGCGCAGGCTTGTACGGCATGCGCGGATGCCTGCCTGTCGGAGGAGCAAGTGGCGGAGCTCAGGAAGTGCATCCGCACGAACTTGGACTGCGCGGACATCTGCGAGACCACGGCCCGGGTGCTGTCCCGGCACACCGGCTACGACGCCAATATCGCGCGGGCTCATCTGGAAGCGTGTGCACAGACGTGCAAGGCGTGTGGGGACGAGTGTGAGCGGCACGCTGGAATGCATGATCACTGCCGGGTCTGCGCGGACGCGTGCCGTCGGTGCGAGCAGGCGTGCCGCGAGCTGCTCGGATCGCTGGGCTGAAGCAGGAGGTGCGGCCCGGGCGCACCTGGGCTGCATCATCGTTCCGCTGCCGGGATCTGTTCCAGTGCTGTGGGGCTGATCAGAGCAGGCATCACCGCACAGCGCAGGCCCATCGGCAACCGGGACATCCGGGGATCGCGGTCTGGGCGAGCGGTGGTGGCACCCCTACGTCTCATGGTTGCGCTGATGTCCTCGTGACAGGTGGACGCCCTTCCCACAAGCCAGGCACACCGGCCCTCGCCCCAATCGGCCGGCCGCATGGGCTGGGCCGTGGCTCGGCGAGGCGCTCTGAGTCTGGGTCTGGCCTGGGGCTGTGATTGACGATGCCTCAGGCGGGTACCGGGGCGGCCTGCGGAGTAAGCACGGCAGGGGAGGACATGCCATGGCTGAGCGACGCGGCGCTTCGGTCACCAAGAGGGGATCGGACTGTCAGGTAAAGGCCGCAACTCGGCCACTTCCTGCGGGGGTTGCCCCGACGTCATGTCACCTGACTGGGACAGTGACGTGAACGGGTTCACGGCCGCGCTCGCGCTGCTCGGATTTGCGCTGCTCGCTGTGGGTGCGGTCTACGGCGTGGCCTGGTTGGTGCGGGTGTCGTCCGATCCTTTGGTCGCTCAGCCGTTCGGTTCGGGTCTGGAGCCGACTGAGCATGCGGTGAGCCGGTTTCATGTGCGCTGGTACCCGGTGACGATGCTGTTCCTCGCCTTCGACATGGAGATGGTCTTCATGTACCCGTGGACCCGGATCATCTCCGCCATGGGACCGAGCGCCGTGATCGAGATGTTCACCTTCCTCGCGGTACTCGTGGCCGGGGTGATCTATGCCTGGCGGGAGGGCGCGCTGCGATGGACCTGACGGCCGTGCTGCTGCGTGCGGCTGCCATACGCCCGCGCGTGCTGCTGGTCACGATGCCCGCAGGGGTGCGGGTACGGCTGGCTGCCGAGCGCGAGTTGCGTGTACGGGACCTGCCATTGGCGCTGACGCCTGCCGAGGCCGACATCCTGCTCATCGCCGGCCCCCGCTGCCCGGACCTGGATGAGGCCGTCGACCGGCTGTGGCAGGACATGCCCGCCCCGCGAGCCCGGGTGCGCGCGGAGCAGGTCGAGGACGTGGCCGGGGTCATCGATGCGGCGTGCGCACAGCTGGCTGATGCTGCCGGTCAGCGAGCGGGAACCGAATCCGCTGCCACCAGCAGCCATGACGGTCATACGGGTAACTCCCCTGACGCGGCGGACGACAGCCACGGCGACCGTCAGCACGGTGACAACAGCGATGGCGACCACTACCGCGGTGACCAGAGACACCAGGCTGGCGCTGGGGGCGAAGGCCACGCAAACCACCAGCAGGGGGGCGATGACGACGGCAGTGGTGAGGGTGATGGAGAGGGACAGGGGCACTCAGGCCACGAGGGACATGGCGGTCACGGCGGCGGGGAGATGGAGATGCCGGCCGGGCTGCCGATGGCCGAGCAGGGGCCGGACCGCGATGGCCTGACGCTGGATCAACTGCATGTTCCGTTGGGTCCGCTCCTGGCTGACTGGCCGTCCGGTTTGACGCTCCGTCTCACCTTGCAGGGCGATGTCGTCCAGGAGACGCAGGTGGAGATGGCGGTGCCGCACGATGCGGCGGCTGTGGCGTCCTTCTGGTCGGAACCGTGGGACCGCGCGGTCGCGGGTGAACGGGTGGGCGTCGGTGAGGCGGCGCGGCGGCGGGCGGCCGCCCGTCTGGACAGCCTGGGCCGGTTCCTTGCCGTGGCCGGATGGCCAGCGGAGGCCACGGCCGCGCGGCGGCTGCGTGACGACCTCCTCGCCGGCGCGGCGGCGGATGTGGTTTTGCCGCGGGCGCGGCGTCTGGCTCGGCGGGTCGGCCGGTCGCGCACGCTGTATTGGCTGACCCGGGGCATCGGCCCGCTGACGGCTTCCGACGCGGCCGATGCCGGGGTGGGCGGCCCTGCGGCGCGGGCGGACGGGGATGTGCCGGCCCGCTACCGGCTGTGGCTCGCCACCATGCTGGACGATCTGGCCAGGCTGGAGGACGCCTCCGTGCTGGACCCGAGCCGCGAGGAGGGTCCTCGCGGCCGGCTGGGCGGGGCGCGTCCGCCGTCGGCTGCTCTGGTCGAGGTGTTGCCGCGGCTGCTGGAGGGTGCGGAGCTGGCGGCGGCACGGCTCATCGTGGCGAGCCTCGACCCGGACCCGGAGGAACTGGCGGCCCGCTCGGCGGAGGTGGCCCGTGGTTGAGGTCGCGCCATGGTGGTCGCTGTTCGTCGCCCCCGCGCTTCTGCTGATCCTGGCGGTGCTCGCACTCGCGGGCGACGCCCTGCTGGCCGCCACCGTGGCCGGGCGCCCCGCCACGGCATCCGCCGCCTTGCGCCCCTTGCTGGAGGTGCCCAGGCTGCTGGTCGCCCAGCCCCGCCGGACGCCGGCCCCCGATGTCCTGCTGTGGCGGCTGGGCGTGCTCGTCGTGCCGGTGGCGGCCGTGCTGTCCGTGCTGGTCGTTCCGTTCGGGCACCGCGTGGTCGCCGACCTGGAGGTCGGGGTGGTGTGGTTCAACGTTATGGAGGTGCTGACCTGGGGCGGGCTGTGGCTGGCGGGCTGGGGCCCGAACGCCGCCTTCAGTCTGATCGGCGGCTACCGCTTCATCGCGCAGGGCCTGGCCTACGAGCTGCCGCTGATGTTCGCCCTGATCTCGGCCGGTACCGGGGCGGAGTCACTGCGCCTGAGCGACATCGTCGCCGCGCAGCAGGGCTTGTGGTTCGCGGTGTGGATGCCGGTGGCGTTCGTCGTCTACCTGGCGAGCGTACTGGCGTTCAGCTTTCTGGGGCCGTTCGGCTACCCGGCCGACCGGGACATCGCGGGCGGCGTCCTCGGTGAGACCTCCGGCGTCGACCGGCTGATGCTGCAGGCGGGCCGCTGGCTGCTGCTGGCCGCGGGGGCCGCCATGGCGGTGCCGCTGTTCCTGGGCGGCGGGGCCGGGCCGGGGCTGCCCGCCTGGGCCTGGTCGCTGATCAAGACCCTTGCAGTGCTGGGGCTGCTGGTGTGGGTACGGCGGCGGATGCCGACCGTGCGCGCCGACCGGTACGTGGAATTCGCCTGGGTCGTCCTCATCCCGCTCACCATCGCGCAGGCGCTCGTTCCGGCGCTCGTCGTGCTCAACCGGTAGGAGGTGACCCGTGTCCGCCGCCGTGTTCGCGGTGCTGGCCGTCCTGGCCCTGGTCAGTGCCTTTCTGGTGTTCTGCCTCAACTCCATGGCTCGGGTGACGTTCGCGCTGCTGGCCTCGCTGTGTTTCGTCGGCGGTGAGGTGATCCTGCTCGGGCTGCCCTATCTGGGGGTCGTCGTCGTCCTGATGATGGTCATGGAGATGGTCATCATGGCCGTGTTCATGATCGCCTACATGATGAACCCGGCCGGGCTGATGCCGATGGCCATGGTCCACAACAAGCGCGGCTCGCTGGCGATCAGCATCGGCACCTTCCTGGCCCTGGCCGCCGGGATCTTCGCCGTACCGTGGCCGGACCGGCTGGGCAAGGCGCCGCCGGACACCACCTTCCAGGTGGGCGAGTCGCTGATGGGCGCGCAGATGCTGACGATGGTCACGCTCGGATTCGTCCTGCTGGCCACGATGGTCGCGGCCACGGTTCTGGCCACCCACCGGGGCCGCTACGACCGGTTCGGCGATGACCTCGATCAGCGCCCGGCCAAGGATCCGGCGGGCGGAGGGGTGGGCCGATGATCCTGGAGCTGTTCCTCCTCCTGGCCGCGGGCCTGTTCTCGATCGGCCTGTACGGCGCGCTGTCCCAGCAGTCCATCGTCATGATCATGATGGGGATCGAGCTGATGATCGGCGCCGTCATCGTCGTCGCCGCCGCGTTCTGGCACTTCCTGGCCCCGTCCGCCGCGAGCGGGCAGGTGATCGTCGTGGCCGCTGTCGTCGCGATGGCCGTGGAGATGGCCATGGGCTTCGCCGTCACCACGGCCATCTTCCGTTCCCGCCAGGTCGACATGACCGACATGGCCGAGGACCTCAAAGGATGAGCGCGTTGCTGTGGCTGCTGGCCGGCATTCCTCTGATCACTGGTGGCGTACTGGCCGTGGCAGGGCGGGCGGCCAACCGGGTCGCCCCGGCCGTCGGCGTGGCCGCCGCGGTGGCCACGCTCGGCCTGGCGATCGCGACGGCAGTGGACCGTCCCACCGCAAGTGCGCCGCTGTTCGCGGGGATCGAGGCCGGGCTGCGGGTGGACGGCCTGTCCGCCGTGATGGTGATCACCGTCGCCGCGGTCACCACCGCCGTACTCGTCTTCTCCGCCGGACAGCTGGACCGTACGCAGGACCGGGGCCGGTTCTTCGGACTCATGCTGCTGTTCGCCGGGGCCATGCTGGTCACCGTCACCGCGACCACGGTGGCGTTGCTGCTGATGGCCTGGGAGGTGATGGGCGCCACCAGTTGGGCACTGATCGGTTTCTGGTGGTACGAGCCGCACCGGGTACGGGCGGCGGACACGGCCTTCCTCACCACCCGGGCCGCCGACCTGGGCCTGTATCTGGCCGCGGGTGCGGCCGTGGCGGGCGGTGTCGGCTCGCTGCACCTGGACGCGCTGTCTACTGCGGACTCGCCGTGGCTGCACGTGGCAACCGTGGGTGTGGTTCTGGCGGCGCTCGGCAAGTCCGCTCAACTGCCGTTCTCGTTCTGGCTGTCGCGGGCCATGGAGGGCCCGAGCCCGGTCTCGGCACTGCTGCACTCGGCCGCGATGGTGGCCGCCGGCGCCTACCTGCTGCTGCGGCTGCACCCGCTGCTAGCCGCCACGGCCTGGGCAGAGCTGCTCGTCGCCTGGGCCGGGGCTGCCACCGCGCTGCTGCTGGGCGTCGTGGCGGTCGCGCAAACGGATCTCAAGCAGCTGCTGGCGGCCTCTACCTGCGCGCAGGTCGGGTTCATGGTGCTCGCCGCCGGGGCGGCCGGAGTGGCGGGCGGCACCGCGCACCTGGTGGCCCATGCCGCAGTCAAGGCCGGGCTGTTCCTGGCCGTCGGCGCCTGGCTCACGGCCCTGGGAACCAAGCACCTGTCCGCACTGTGCGGCGCCGCCCGCTCCTACCCCCTCGTGGGAGCCTGCTTCGCCGTCAGCACGCTGGCACTGGCCGGGCTGGCGCCGCTGTCGCTGTGGGCGACCAAGGACGAGGTCCTGGCCGCCGCCTACCAGCAGAGCACCGTCCTGTACGCGGTCGGGCTGGCCGCTGCCGCCGTCTCCGCCGTCTACAGCGTCAAAGCCCTCTGGTACGTGCTGCGGCCGGTGCCGGACGATGCCGCCTCCCGCTATGACACCGAACAGCAGGGCACCCGGAAGGTCGCCGTCGCGATGCGCCCGCCGCTGCTGGTGCTTGCCTTCGGCGCCGCGACGTTGGGCGTCCTGGCGCTGCCGGATGTCTCCGAGGCGCTGCGCTCGGCGGTCGGCACACCTGGTGAGCCGTCCCCGCAGCCATGGGAGTTGGGCCTGTCGGCAGGCGTCGCGTTCGCCGCCGCGGGGATCGCCTGGTGGCGGGGGCCGCGCCCCGTTCCCGGCCCGGCCGCAGCACGCCGGTGGGCCGGCGCATGGCTGGGTCTTGAGCAGGCCGCGCACTTTGTGGTGGTCCGGCCCGTCATGGGGCTCGCCCGGGCGACGGCCGCTTTCGACGACCGGATCGTCGACGGGGCGGTGCGGCAGGTGGCGCGCGGTGGCCTGGCGGCCGCCCGGCTCGCGGGCCGCGTGGACGACGGCGGGATCGACGCACTCGTGAGCGCCGTCGCCGCCGGGGCACGTCGGCTCGGCCAGTGGGCCCGTCGTCCGCAGACCGGGCTGCTGCACCAGTACTACGCCCAGGCCGCGGTGGGCTTCGCGGTGCTGGTCCTGATCCTGCTGCTGGTGAGGTAATCCATGCTGACCGCCGTCGTCTTCCTGCCGCTGCTGGTGTGCGCCGTGCTGTGGCTCTGGCCGCGCGACCTGCCCGACCGCGCGTACACAGGGGTGTGGATCGCGACCGCCGCGGTTGATCTGGCGCTGGTCATAGCCCTGTGGGCCGGGTTCGACACCGGCGGCGGTCTGCAGTACGAGCAGCAGGTCTCCTGGATCCCCGGCGCCGGGGTCGGCTACCACGTCGGCGTGGACGGCCTCTCCCTGCCGCTGGTCGCCCTCACCTGCGTGCTCTTCCTCGCCGTCGCCGTCTACTCGCTGCTCGAGAGCCGCCGGGTCCGCACCTACGTGTGCCTGTTCCTGTTCCTGCAGACGGTGTCCCTGGGCCTGTTCGTCGCCCTGGACCTGATCCTGTTCTTCGTCTTCTTCGACCTGTCCATCGTCGGCATGTTCTTCGTCATCGCCGGCTGGGGCCACGGCGAACAGGGACGCGCGGCGGCGCTGAAGTTCTTCCTCTACACCTTCATCGGCTCCCTCGCCCTGCTGCTCGGGTTCATCGGCCTGTTCCTGGCCGCCGACCCCCACACCTTCGACATGGTGGAACTGGCCGAGGCCAACCCGCTGGCCGGCCGGGGCACCTACGCGGCGCTGGTGCTGCTGGCGATCGGCCTGGGCCTCGCGGTCAAGACGCCCACGGTGCCCTTCCACACCTGGCTGCCGCCCGCACACACCGACGCCCCCGCCGCAGGATCCGCCATCCTCGCCGGAATCCTGCTGAAGATGGGCACCTACGGCTTCGTCCGCATCGCCATGCCGATGCTGCCGGACAGTTGGCGCCGCTACGCGCTGGTCTTCATCGTCGTCGGCGTCGTCTCGGTCGTCTACGGGGCACTGGTCGCCCTGGCCCAGACGAACTTCAAACGCATGATCGCCTACACATCCGTCAACCACATGGGCTACATCATCCTCGCGGTCGGCGCCGCCGGTGTCCTCGCAGGCACCGACGCACAAGCACGCTCCCTGGCCGTCACCGGCGCCGTCGTCCAGATGGTCAGCCACGGCCTGCTCACCGGCGCGCTGTTCCTGCTGTCCGGAGTGCTCTACGACCGAGGCGGCACCTACGCCATGGACGCCTACTCCGGCCTTGCCAGTCCCTCCCCACGATTCGCCGGTGTCACGGCCGTCGCCGCGTTCGCCAGCCTGGGCATCCCCGGCTTCTCCGGATTCATCGCCGAGTTCCAGATCTTCACCGGCAGCCTCGCCTCCCAGGCCACGGCCACCTCCATCGCCCTGACGGGCATCCTCCTGACCGCCGCCCTGTTCCTGCGGGCCCTGCGCCGGATGTTCCTGGGGACCGTGCGGCTGCCGCAGTCCATCCGCACCGGCGGCTTCGGTGATCTGGCCCCCGCCGAGGCGGTGTCCATCGTGCCGCTGCTGGCCGTGGCCCTGGTCATCGGCGTCCTACCGCGCTGGCTGCTGGACGTAATCGAGCCGGCCGGCCGCGCCCTGGTGGGACTGGTCACCCGATGAAGAACGAGAACCTCGCCGCACTCCTGCCCGAGATCGCCCTGCTCACCGCCGCCGTCGTCGGCCTCCTCGCCGGATCCTGGCTGCCCCGGCGCCGCCAGTGGGCCGTCGCAGTCCTGGCCGCCGCGGCCTGCCTGACGGGCCTGGTCGCCACCGCGGTCACGATGGCCACCGACCGGGAACAAATGGTCTTCTCCGCCGCCTTCGCCGTCGATGCCGCCACCAACGCCGGACGCCTGATCATGCTCGGCGCGCTGCTGCTGATCCTCGCCACCTCGGTGGAGACCGTGCGTCGCCACAAGCGGGAGAGCGAGTACTACGTGTTGCTCCTGCTCTCCGCCGCGGGCGCCCTCGCCATGATCGGCGCCAGCGACCTGCTGATGCTGTTCGCCGGCTATCTGCTCGCCAGCGTCCCCGCCTATGCGCTCGCCGGATTCGCCAAGGACGCCCCCGCCACCGAAGCGGCCATGAAGTACTACCTGATGGGAGCAGTGCTCGGCACCACCATGCTCGCCGGCATCGCGCTGCTGTACGGCGTCGGCAGCGCGACCGCCTACACCCAGCTGCACACGACGCTGCCCGCTGCCCCTTACGCGGTGGTGGCCCTCGGCCTCGTCGCCGTCCTCGGCGGCCTGCTGTTCAAGATCGGCGCAGTGCCCGCACACTTCTGGGTGCCCGACGTCACCGACGGCACCCCCGCCCCGATCGCCGCCTACGTCACTACTCTCCCCAAGATCGGCGGGCTCATCGCCGCCTTCCGGCTCGTCCACCAGGCACTGCCAATGGAGACCGTCAACTGGCCTCTGCTGCTGGCCGTGCTGGCCGCCGTCTGCATGACGCTGGGCAACCTCGCCGCCTTCTTCCAGACCTCCGTCAAGCGGCTCCTGGCCTACTCCACCATCAGCCAGGTCGGCTACCTGCTCATGGCTGTCGCCGTCGCCACCCGCAGCGACCTCGCCCAACGCGGGCTGCTGTTCTACCTGGCCGCCTACGCCCTGACCAACCTCGGCGCCTTCGCCGTCGTCACCGAACTGCCCCACGCCCGAACCCTGGACGACTACCGCGGCCTCGCCCGCCGCCATCCGGGCCTGGCCGCCGTCCTGGTCGTCTGCCTGCTCGGCTTCGTCGGCACCCCACCCACCGGCGTCTTCCTCGGCAAACTCGAGGTCTTCAGCGCCGCCATCGACGGCGGCTACACCTGGCTCGCCGCCCTCGCCGTCGCCAACACCGTCGCCTCCCTCTTCTACTACCTGCGCTGGCTCGCCCCCCTCTTCCGCCTCGCCCCCGGCGACCAGCCCGCCCAAGCCCAGGCCGCGCTCGGCCGCTGGTCCGCCACAGCCGCCTACACCGCCGGCACCGCCTCCCTCGTCCTCGGCATCGCAGGCGGGGCCGCGATCCCGCTCACCCTCGGCCCCCTCCTGCGTTGACGTCCCGGGCACCAAACCTGTTGACCACACCGGGCAAGGCCGCGGCGGACACTCCGCACGGCACCGACCAGGTCATACACGGCTAATCTCGACCGGTTCGGACCGCTGAGCGGGCCGACCAGCGAGGACACCTGCTGTTGACCCACGCATCATTGGCCCGAACTGGAACGGGAAGTACCTCCGAGTGGAAGGAGCTACCGGCGACCGCTGAGACGTCGGTCGGCTCCCGCACGCGGGGGCGGCATCGTCGGGTCGAGGAACAAGTCCCACAGCGCCCACACCGCCGAGTCCAACAGGTCCGGTGAGTCCTCGGTCTCGCCCTGGCCGACGAACGTCGTCATCTGCTCCTCCAACTCCGCAAACACCCGGGCGGAACCCACGTGGTGTATTCGGGCCTGCTCGTACAGCTGCGCCGCCGGGGCAGCGCGGGCCCGTTTTCCCCGAGTCGCGTGCACGATGCGCCAGTTCACCGTGGGGTCGACCTGCTCCAGGAGGGCGGGCAAGTAGTCGCCGCCGTTGTTCGCCTCGATGACCACGCAGTCGGCGTGGTGCTCGTGGTACAGCTGCGCGGCCCGCTTCATCGCCTGCGTCGGCGTGTGCCGCTCCTGCTCACAGTGCAGCAGGTACCCGCGCGGCCGGTCGTCCCCGAACATCGACTCCACCGGATACCCGCGCCCGGCGACTGTGAAGGCCGTCATGTCCGCGTTCTCGTGCGACTTCGTCGCCGGGTCGACCGCGACCACCAGGCGCTGGAGGTCCGGCAGATGCTCGGGCCGAGGCCGGAAGCCCTCGACCTCCAGCATCCAGCCCTTCCACAGCGCGCCCTCTACGTCCTCGAGTAGCTCCCCGGACAGCTCCTGACGGCCCAGCCGGGTGCCGGCGTACTCCTCCTCCAGCTCCTCGCGTGCCGCGGCCGACAGGTTCGCGTCGTTCTCCCGCATGTGCCCGCGGGTCAACACCAACCGCGGCGGCGCCCCGCCCTCCAGGTGCGCCTTTTCCTGCTCCCGGCCGCGCTCGACGAGCCGCTTGACGTGCGGGAGCGGCTTGGGCGTCGTGGAGATGACGACCTGCGGGGTGTCCGCCTCTCGCAGGCAGAACCACAGCATGTCGTAGACCTCTTGCGCGGTGTGCCGCGACCAGGCCGCGTACTCGTCGCACCACGCCTTGTCGAAGGCCCAGCCACGCAGGTTGTCCGGCGTCTCCGCACCGAACCCACGGATCAACGTGCCATTCGTCAGCCGCAGGGTCGTCTCGCCGAGCGAGGAGTTGTACTTCGCCACCTCCTCCGGCGGGAATACCGACAGCAGCCCCGACTTCGGGGACTCGAAGCAGATGTCCCGCACGAGCGTCGCGTTCTTCGCCACCACCGCGATCTGAAGACCTGGTGTCTGCGCCCACTCCCGGACCGTCTCCGCCGCTGTCCGGGACTTGCCCCAGCCACGGCCGGTGAGCAGCATCCACACCGTCCACAGCCACAGCGGCTGGCGCTGCGCCGCGCGGGCATGGTGGTGCAGCCACCCAGCGTGGGGCAGCCCGTCACAGTTCGGGACCTCGCACGCCCACCTGCGCGCCGACAGCTCATCGGCGCGGAGCAGTGCGGCGACCTCGGCCTTCAGCTGCTCGTCGCTCATTACCGACGGGTCCGCGAACCCCTCGACCATGCGGCGCTTGGCCCGGCCGCAGCTCACTGCGCGCCCTCCGACAGCCGTCGCTCCAGTTCACGGCGGAGCTGGTCCATCCGGGCCCGGCGCTCCTCGTCCGACAGTGAGGCCACGTCCGCGCCATGGTCCCGGTCCTCGACCGTCCCGGCTGCCGGTGCCTCGCCCACGGCCCGCCGTTCGATCTCCGCCGCGACCTGGATGTAACGCAACAGCTCGGGTGGCGACAGTTCCCGCGGGTCTAGTGTCTGGAGCCGCGCGACTGCCTTGCTCTGCACGGCTTGCGCCAACTTCGCGTGCCTGCGGGCGATGTCCCGCCGCGCCTGCGCTTGCTCCGCGAGGAACAGGCGGTCCTGCTCCCGGTCGTAGGCCGCGGCCCGCATCACCCATGCGTACTGCCGCGACCACCGGCCCAGCAGCGTGCGGGATTTATGCAACTCGCGTGCCGTCTTTGTCAGACTCCGCGCTGGGCCGAGATCGCGGTACACGGCGAACGCCTCGAACGCCTGGACCGACTCCCCGCTCTGCCGCTCCCAGGACTCCACGGTGTCCTCGGCCACCGCTCACCTCCTGGCCGACGGCCGTTAGTTGTTCTGTGCGGCCAGGACTTCCAGCGCCCGCCACGGCTCGTCGGCCGACACGGTGCCGTCCTGCACCATCCGGTCGATGGCCGCCCGTACGACGGCGGCCGTCTCCACCGGCACGTCCCGAACGCCGAACACCGTCTCCAGCGGCGCCGTCCCCGCCCGGGTCGCCTCCCCAGAGTCCGCGTCGAACCAGCCCTCGGCCAGCTCGCCCAGGTGCCGCTCGAACACGGCGAGGATCACGCCGAGCGCCGTCGCGCTGTTGCCGATCTTGTACGCGGCTCGGGAGGTCTCCAGCGCATCGAGCACCGGCTCGTACTGCTCCAGCCCGGCCACCCACCGCTGGTCCGCGGTCGCCGTGGACCGGGCCGCGTCGAACGCGGCTTCCGCCCGCTCCAGCTCGTCGGGCAGGAACATGAACTGCACGCTGGCGAAGTCAAGGTTCGCCTCGCCGAGAGAGGCGACGTCGACCTTCTCCAGCAGGTCCAGGGCCTTGTCGTCCAGGCCCGTGTACTGCCGCCACTCCACCGATTCCAGCTCGTCGTACAGCTCCTTGAGGATCGCCGGATCGTCCTGGCCTGCGATGGCGTTGTGCGAGAGCTGGAGAGCGATCTGCCGCTGGCGGGGCAGCGGTTCGTCTATCTGCATCCACCAGATCTGCGACAGGCCGGCCTCGATCGCGGCGAGCGTGCGGTGGTTGCCGGACAGGACGACCAGCCGCCCCGTGTCGCGGTCGTTCCACACCAGCGGCGTCGAGGTGAGGCAGCCGTCCCGCTGGATGTTCGCGACGAGCTGCCGGAACTGCTCGTGTGGCAGGAACCGCGCGTTGACGTCGAGCAGTGTCAGCGTTCGCGGGTCGCCTTGCACCATCTGCGGCGGGGCGAGGCGAGTGGTCTCCTTCATGGTCAGACTCCCGTCTTCGTCGTCGGGGCGCCCCACCGCTTCGCCCACGTCTGAAGGGCCTCGGCCAGCGTGTGCTGGCCCATGGCCCCCTGGTACTGGAGCTGGAACTTCCAGCCGTCCTCGTTCGATGGGCTGCGCTTGTGCAGCCGCAGCAGTCCGCGGTACTTCATCGACACCGGGTTGTTGCTGAACGCCGTCGTCGCCACCCTGCGGATCCGCCGCGAGAACGCCCGCTGGCACAGCAACTGCGCCTCGGCGCTGGTGGCCGCGAGCACGATCAGCTTCGACAGCCGCGGGTAGTCGGTGGGCGCGACCGCGAAGTCCGAGAGCACGTACGCCTCGTCGGGCGTGTACGTGCTCGGGGCCATCGCGAACACGCCCAGGAGCCGTCCGCCGCCGTCCTTCACCGCGACGGCCAGGTTCGCCGCGCCCGGTGCGATCTTCGGGTTGAGGTAACGGGAGCGCAGCGCGTTGAACTGGCCGGGCTTCAGCAGCGACAGCGTGAGCGGGCGGACCAGTTCGTCGCCCTCGCGCAGGCGGGGGACCTTCACTGGCTCGATCGGCTGGCGCGGGGCCACGATCCGGGTCCGGGCCTCGCTGGCGTACACGTAGAAGGGAGCGGCGCGCGGGGTCGCCTTGATCACGCCTCGCAGGTAACGGTGCAGCTCGGGCACGTCGTGGTTGGAGGCCGTCAGCCAGTACGGGCGGTCCGTGATCGCGCCGAGCACGTCGACCACGTCTGCGTCCGACAGCGGCTCGTACTGAGGCGCGTCCCAGGTGAAGTGAGCTTCCAGCGGCTCGTACAGCTTCTCGTAGCCGCCACCGTAGAAAGGAGGGAAGGAGCACACCGGGGCATCGCGTGGGACCTTCTTCAGCCAGGAACGCACGTCCTGCGCCTCGTAGGAGGTCAGTTCAACGTCGGAGGCGGACAGCCGCTCGACGGTCTCCGCGTGCTTGGACTTCCACTGGTCGCGGTAGGAGCGCACGACTCGTTCGTGCCAGAGCCCTTCGCGGCCGACGCTCGCCAGGAACCGGGTGCCGAGCATCATCGTGGCGACGGTGCCCACGCTGTCGTCCAACGAATCAGCGAGCCAGTGAAGTTGATCCTTGCTCTCGTCGCGGAGGCGGATGCCTACGGGCTGTTTGGTGAGCCAGCGGCCAACGGCGCTGGTGTAAATCGAGACGTCCGAGGAGTGCAGCTCGAAGCCCATGCCGGCCACGCTGCGCTCGATGGTGAAGTTGCCGCAGCACGGCACGTACACCGCGCCACGTGGCCAACTGCCTGCGGTCTCCCGGACGATGGAGCGCATGGGGGCCGGGATGGTGCCCTGGAACATCTCTCCTCCTGGAAACGACAACGCCCGACCTCGGCGGGATGCCGGGCCGGGCGCTGCGCTGGAACCTAACACAAGGAGCGCAGGGCTCCTTGAAATAATGTCACCTATCTTTCGGGAGCGGCTGCGGCGCTCACATCAAGGTGCCCTGCCGATAGCGGTCGCCCTCCATCGGGGACAGCTCCCGTACCTCATCGCCGGTGCGGTCCTTCCACCAAGAGGCGAACACCCTGCGGTGACACCACAAGCCCGGCTTGGCCAGATCCTCGAAGCAGAGCAGCACCAGACGGTGATCGCCCTCGGTTCCCGCGATCTGGTGAAGCAGCGCCGCGATCCGCTCGGGGCCGAGCTGGTCGAGGTCGGCCCGGTACGCCGCGGTGAACTCGGGTTCCGATGCGGAAAGGTAGTCCCGACGTGGCGCGAGCTCCCGCACCGAGTGGGTGAGGGAGTAGGGGAGTTTGAAGCGGACGCCGCCCAGGGTGATCCGCACCGGCACCCCTTGCGAGGGCTGGAACGCCTGAAACCGGTTGGTGAACAGGGTTAGCACTCAGCTGTTCCTTTCGTGCTGCTCAGCGGCCGGGCACGCTCGTCGGCGCCGCCTGCGGCCAGTAGTTCCACCCAGGCCGACGGAGGGGGTGCGGACTCCCGCACCCCCTCCGACTCCGACCTAGCCTTCCTGCTTGTACGGGGAGGTGAAGGAGGTCGGGGCCGCGTACTGGATGACGATGTCGAATTCCGCCCGGCCGCTTGGAAGGTCGGCCGTGAGGCGGAGGATCCTGTTCGTCTCGTTGGAGAACTGGGAGGCCGTGGTCTCCTCCAGGTCCACGAAGACTTCCGAGATCGGGCCGGGTACGAGGTCGGGTGACTCCACGATGAGGGAGGAGAGGTACGCCGCCGCCTCACGGATCGCAGGGCTGGCCGACTGACTCCCCCAGTCCACGTACTCCGACCTGACCTGGTGGAGACCAACAGAATCCAGTTTCACATTTTCCGTCATTTTCCCAGTTCCAATCTTGTGGGGCTTTCCCTTTCCTGCACTTATATCTTATTGGAATTACTGGGCCAGGTACATATTCACTCTGAATTAGTTTCCCTGAATTCCGCAATTCCAGCACCCATCGCGCAGCGGGCGCGGCCCGGAACCCCGGGCTGCGCCCGCTGTGCAATGAGGAGTGGGGCGCGGTCTCCGCCGCGCCCCACTCCGTCCTACTTCGCCGCTTCGGCCTTCTTGGCGGGCGCCCGCCGCGCCGGGGTCTTGGTGGTGGCCGCAGTGCGCGCTGCGGGCTTCGCGGGCGCCTTCCTGGCGGTGGGCCGCGGCTTGGCCGCCGCCTTCGCCTCGCCCTTCTCGGTGACCTGCGGCTCGGCGGGCTTTTCGGCCGTCTCGGGCTTGGCCTCCTCGTCCGCCTTCTTCGCTGCGACCTCCTGCTGGACCTCAACGGCCGCCTTGTTGAACGCGGCCTCCTGGGCCCTCTGGATGCCCTGGGCCTTGCTGAGCATGTTCTTCACCATCTGCACCTTGGCGTGCAGGCGGGTGACAACCCGCAGGTGGCGGGCGAGGTCGTCGCCGAGGATGACGGCCAGGTCCTCGGGCTTCTTCTCGGCCAGGTCCTCCAGCAGCGGGATCAGGACCTCTTCCGCCTTACCGAGGCCGTCCTTGGCCTTGGCCTTGGCCTTCTTCCGCTTCTCCTGCTCCTCGGCCGACGGCGCCTCCTCGCCGGTGAGGGAGGTCTGCTTCTCCATCATCTTCAGGCCGTTGGCGAAGTGCTGGGCATCGGCCTCGCTGTCGAAGTCGCCGCGCACGTACCGCATGGCCGCGACCATCTGGTTGGCCGGGTTGAGCTGGGCGATGTGCCAGGCCAGGTTGTTCTTGATCTGGCCCTTGTCGACCATCTCGGCGACCTCGGGCCGCAGGGTGAGCAGGCCGAGGCGCCAGGTGATGTGGGTCTCCGTCTTGCCGAACTGCTTGGCGATCTTGGCCGGGGTCCAGCCGGCCGCCTTGAGGTCGGCGTACGCTCCGGCCTCCTCCATGATCGTCATGTCCGAACGGTTGACGTTCTCGGCGATGCTGAGGACGTATGCCTGCTCCTCGCTGGCGTCCTCGATGACCTTGACCGGGATGACTTCCAGGCCGGCCGCCTTGCAGGACCGCCACCGGCGCTCGCCCGCGATCAGCATGTAGGGGACTTCGGCCCCCTCGACCGGGCGGACGACGACCGGCTGGAGGAGGCCGTTCTCCTTGATGCTGGCCGTCAACTCCTCCTGCTGCGCCTCGTCGAAGAACTTGCGGGGCTGGTCGGGGTTGGGGGCGATCTCGGAGACCTTGAGGTTGGGGAACATTTACCCGCGCCTTTCAAATTCCCTGGAAAGCCATCCTTTTCGGCTTTCCCTTTTTCCTTACACTTATATCTTAATCGCATACACCGCTAAAGCAAGTGGGAATTCTTTTTAATTTCAGGAATTCAATTCCAAATTCCTGAACTCAATTCGCCTCCTTCGCATGAGGCGTGCCCGAGTGGCTGCACGGACCCCAGCGCCACGCCGCGCCCAGAAACGGGGCGAGCCCGCCGCAGTCTTGCGACTGCGGCGGGCTCCGCTCCCATCCACTTGCCCCATGGCCGCACCGATACGGCCGCTCCTCGCGGGTGGGGCGCGGGGGGGTCGGCCACCCGCGAGGAGCAGGGAAGGACGCCGCTCACGCGACGCCGCCGGTGCAGGGTTCCTGCGACTGCTGTACCCGCCCGGCAGGCCCGAACATACACGACTGATCCAACCGTGTCACCTATCTCGATCGCTGAAGCGTCAGTCGTCTCGCACCTCGCCGTCCGGCTGCTGACGGCTGATCAGCGCCTGAGCCTCCAGTACCCTGCGCGCCTCGTTCACCGCCTGCGCGCTTGCTCCTCCCCGGAACACGCGCGGAGGCTTCTTGGCCAACTCAGCGATCCGCCGCTCGTCTGGCTCGGACATGCGATTCCTCCCGTAAACGGCAAGCACGTCACCGCGACCCGCCCGCCAGACACTTCCCGTGCGCGCCCGCTCAGCCGCAGGCACGTGGTCCGGCGAGGCGCCCACCTCGCTCACCGCAGCCCTTCACGGAAACCGTCCACCAAACCGTATAACCCATCCGACCTGCGCTGTAGTGTAAATGTCAAGCGGTTACTATGCGTTGAGCATATGCCTGAACAAGGAGCGGGGACATGGCAGACGCGTCGGGCTCGCCCGAACTCATGAGCCTGAGCGAGAAGTTGTGCGCCTTGTTTCGCCTGCGTCGCGACTCGGACGGCTTCACACCCAGCGCCCACGACATCGCAAAGGCGACGTCAAAGTCCCATCACTGCAAACCAGTTGTGTCCCACGGCCAGGTCAACAGCCTGCTGAACGGCTCTAGTTGTAACCCTCGGTCATCCACCGTCACCGCACTCTCCCAGGCGCTCGACGCCCCGGCCGCGTTCCTGCTGCTGGGGCCGGAATGGGACGACCTCACCGCGCTGTGCGTGTACCGGGAACGGCCCGAGGCGCGCGAGGTACTGCGCTTAATGCAAGGCCTCAAGATAGAGGACATCGTTGAAGTCATGTCGATGCTCAGGAAGATGCGCCGGGATGCAGGACTTCCCGAAGACGTCCCGGCGATCCCCCCACCGCCCCCTGGCGTCGACCAACCCCGCGAAGGCCGGCCGCGTCGCCGCTTGAGCCTGAGCGAAGCCGCTGAAAGGGCAGCGGCTGATCTGGAAGGACGCTGAACCCCTTGGACACCCCCCTCTTCAGCGCGAGCGCCCTGCTCATCGCACTCGCCACGGCCGCCTACCTCATCTACGCTCCCCACCCCCCACGCCGGGAGCCGTCCCCGATGGCCCGCCGCGCCCGCTTGGTGCTGTGTGCGGGCGCCTTCGCCAGTGCCTTCCTTCTGGTTCCCCCCGTCGCCGCAGCCGTGGACGACATCACCGGCCACGGTGGTGCGGGCGCTCTCCTGTTCGCCCTGACCAGCGGGCTGACCATTCTCAGCATGCAACTCGTGACGGTGAGCTGGTGGCAGCCAACCATCGGTGTGCGCAGAGCCGTTGTGGCCCACATCGTCTTCTTCGGCTGTGTCATGGCCCTGCTGGTCTGGGAGTTCCAGTACATCCGCGCCTCATCCGCAGAGCTGTTCTCCGCACCCCATGGCGACGAAGCGGCGGCAGCCTTCATGCTGACGCACCTCGGCTTCTTGGACGTCATGGCCATCGCTGTCAGCCTGCAATACACCCTCTTGGCCTGCGCCGCCTGGCCGCGCTGGCCCGTCACAGCTGCCGGTCTCGCCGTCACCGCCGTGGGGTCCGTGTTGGGTCTGGCGTACTCCAGCGCCCGCACCGGGCTCACCATCGCCCACCTCGCGGGATGGGCCTGGCCGTCCGTCGTAGAAACGCACATCGTGCCCATCACCGGCGCCCTGGCGGCACTCTTCGTCACCGTGGGAATCACGCTGCCCACGGTCGCGAAGCGGGTCCTCCTGCCTCGCGGCCGATCGGCAACGCGCCGGGCCGTCAAGGACAGTGCCGTCAGACGGATGGCGCTTCCGTAGACGACGCCGTGTCCCACGAGCGCCACTTCAAGCTGACCCGGTCCGCGTCTACGGTGCGCGAGCCCCTGGACGCGGCCGGGTACACGGCGATCTGCTCCAGCATCAGCACAACGACACCCTGCTTCGCCGCCAGCGGCGCGTGTTTCCACCACCGCACCAGGTCCGGCACGCTCCCCACGGGCACGTGCTTGACCCGCTCAAGGAACCGCGCCCGCGCCCTGTCCGCGTTGGCCTGCCCCGACAGTTTCTTGTCGGCAGCCTTGAACGCCTGGAGCGACATGCCCGAGGGGCGCGCGTAGTCCTCGCCCAGCTGCTTCTGGCGACGCTTGGCGTCATCGGCCCGCTCGCGCAGCTTCGCCGCCTCCGCCAGCAACTGGTCGCGCGCCTGCTCGATCAGCGCACTGACCTCGGGCTTGGCCAGCTCGGCCAGCACATGCTCGGCGACGTACGTCTCCAGGAGGTCTGCGTTGATCCGTACGCGCCCGCAGCCGCCGGGGTGCTGGCTAGTGCTCGGCTGGCAGCGGTGGCCGCGGCTGCCTGCGTTGGAAGGAGCAGCGCCAAGGGGATGGGCACACAGACCGCACACCATGTGCTCACCGCTCAGCAGGTACTCCTGCTGTGGCGCCCTGTCTGCTTCCGGCTGATACTTGCGCCGCATCTTGCGGATCTTCCGGAACTGCTCGGGCGGGATCAGCTCCGGCCCTCCGGAGGGCAGCAGGTTGCCCTTCTCATCCTCGTAGAGTCCGGCGATGGCTGGGTTATCCAGAACCGAGGCCAGAGCGGCAGGCCGCCACTCATTGCCCAGGGTTGTGCGGTGCCCCTCCTCGTTCATCCAGATGATGATCTTCTCGTAGGGCTGGCCGGCTTCCCGCCGTTTCGCGGCCTCTTGCAGAGGCGGCACCTCGTCATCCTTCGGCCTTCTGTACGCGGCATCCGCGAACCCGTACAACCTTGGCACAGAATCTCCCCAGCCTTCGCCGACCCCGATACGCCTCTCATGCTAACGAAGATAGGTCACACTGTTGCAAGAGGCAGATGTCTGCGCATGCACTGACCTGCGCCGCAACCCCTTTCACAACGGCTACACGTACGTGCCCTCAACGCCAAGGAGCTTCCACAGCTCCGCCGTCGGCACGCGTGTCTTCCCACCCAGCGCGAGCGTCCGAACTGGGAAAGTCCCGTTCCGGATCAGCTCGTACGCCTTGTCCCGGCTGATCCCGAGGGCACGGCTGGCAGTTACCACATTGACCGTGGCCGGAAGAGACAGCAGCTCCTCCAGGCCCATCACTCCGGCGGAAGCCTGCCCGCCCGCTCCCTGAGCAGTCATGTCGTTGGTCGCAATCTCCCCCGCGCCAACTTGTGGGCGACTTTACCTCAGTGTCCGACAGCCCCCACAGGCTTGAGAAAGATCTTGCAATTCCACGCAGTGCAAGACGCACACCATCCGCACCACCGCTGGCAGTCAGCCAGCCACCCAGGGGAGACCTGTGTTCGAGGACAAGACCTACAAGCGATGCGCCTGCAAAGGCCCGCTCACCGACAAGGTGGGCAAGCCCATCCTCAACGAGGACGGCACCCCGAAGATCGGATACCTGGAGAAGCGGTGCCCCAAGCTGAAGCGGCGCGACCACGGCTCCTGGTACTACTCCATCGAGATCCCCGCCGGCCCGGGCGGCAAGCGCCGCCACCCCAAGAAGGGCGGGTTCCAGACCCAGAAGCAAGCCGCCGCAGCAGCGGAAAAGGTCTACCGGGACGCACAGGCCGGAGTCGATGTCCTGTCCGACGAGACCGTCGGCGAGTACCTGCGCCGCTGGCTCGACAACCAGCACGACCTCAAGGCCACCACCAAGAAGAGCTACGAGGACTACCTACGCCTGTACTTCACCCCATATCTCGGCCACATCAAGCTCCGTGAACTCCGGCCCCGGCACATCGAGGAGATGTTCGCCGCCATCCAGGCCGAGAACAAGGTCAAGGAGAAGAACCAGGCTGCCGCCCAGCTGGCCCGCGAGGCCGAGAAGAAGGCGCACGCAGCATGGCGCGACGCCACCGCCCCTCGCGACCCCCAATTGCGCGAGACGTGGAACGAGGCCAGGGCCCACCTCAAGGCCGCTCTCGCCCGCCCGCGCCGCCAGACTGGTCCCGCCACCCAGCACCGCATCAAGATGGCGCTCAGCTCCGCTGTCGAAGACGCCCGCAAGCGCCGGATGGTCACCGACAACTGGGCATCCATGATCCAGACGCCCCGGGTACGCAAGGCCAAGGCGCTGGAGTGGACCGCCGCCCGCGTCGAAGCCTGGCGCAAGACCGGCAAGAAGCCCTCCCCGGTCATGGTCTGGACTCCGGAGCAGACCGGCAAGTTCCTCGACTCGGTGGTCTACGACCGCCTCTACCCCCTGTGGGTCATCATCGCCTTCCTCGGCCTGCGCCGCGGCGAAGCCTGCGCCCTGTCCTGGGCAGAGGTAGACCTCGACGCCGGCGTCATCCACATCACCGAGGAGATCGTCACTGTCGCCTACGAGCCGCACGAGGACACCCCGAAGTCCGACAACATCCGCGACATATCCCTGGACGAGGACACGATCGCCCTGCTGCGGTGGTGGCGCGGGCGCCAGGAGGCCGAGAAGCAGGAGTGGCTCGAATCCACCGGGGAGTGGACCAACAGCGGCCGGGTCTTCACCCTTGAGGACGGCACGGAGTACCACCCCCAGTACTTCTCCGACCGCTTCGAGCGCCTCTACAAGAAGGTCGACCTGCCGCCGATCCGGCTGCACGATCTCCGGCACGGCTCGGCGACGCTCGCCCTGCGGGCAGGCGTGGCCATGGTCACCGTCCAACGCAGGCTCGGCCACTCCTCGATCCGCGTCACCTCCGACATCTACACCACCGTCCTCGCGGAAGTGGAACGCGAGGCCGCCGAGGCGACCGTGTCCGTCGTGCCCCGCTCACGCAAGCGCGTCATCCCGCAGCCGCAGACCGAGGGCGAGGCCGCAGCGGACGATGAGCAGCAAGATGACCCGGAGACCGCCGAGGAAGCCCCGGATGTTCCCACCGAGGACGCTGCCTGACGGCATGTTCCCAGGATGTTCCCATCCGCTCACGCAGAAGGCCCCCAAGATCATCTTGGGGGCCTTTGTTCGAGCTGTTTTCCCTGGTCAGGGATAGAGCCGCCTTCGGGATTCGAACCCGAGACCTACGCATTACGAGTGCGTTGCTCTGGCCATCTGAGCTAAGGCGGCACGCCGTCCGCACTATGGTGCGATCGGCAACGTCGGTAAGTCTACACAGTTTCCGGGGGTGCTCCGTACCGGCCCCGGAGGGCGGGGCTCCGGGGCCGTGGTCGGGGCTACGAGCAGCGTTTTCCGTCCGTGGGCGGGGTGCCGCGCAGGAGGTAGGCGTCGATCGCGGAGTCGATGCAGGCGCTGCCGCGGCCGTATGCGGTGTGGCCGTCGCCCTCGTAGGTGAGGAGGCGGGCCGAGGAGAGCTGGCGGGCGAGGGCCTTCGCCCAGCGGTACGGCGTCGCCGGGTCGCGGGTGGTGCCGACGACGACGATCGGGGCGGCGCCCTTCGCCTCGATGCGGCGCGGCTCCCCCGTGGCCGCCACCGGCCAGTACGCGCAGTTCAGGGCGGCCCAGGCGAGGCCCTCGCCGAAGACGGGGGACGCCTTCTCGAAGGAGGGCAGGGCCCTGCGGACATCGTCCGGGGTGTCGAAGGCGGCCGGGAGGTCGAGGCAGTTCACGGCGGCGTTGGCGAACATCAGGTTGGCGTAGCGGCCGTCGGCGTCGCGCTCGTAGTAGCTGTCGGAGAGGACGAGCAGGCCCGTGCCGTCGTTCTCCTTCATCGCCGAGGTCAGCGCCTCGCGCACCTGCTCCCAGGAGGCCTCGTCGTACATCGCCGCGATCACGCCGGTGGTGGCGAGGGACTCGGTCAGCCGGCGGCCGTCCGCGTCGCCGGTGGGGAGGGGGTGGGCGTCCAGCTTCTCGAAGAACGCCGTGAGGTTCCTGCCGATCCGGCCGGGCGTGGCGCCCCGGCCGCCCAGCGGGCAGTCGGACCGCCGCGCGCAGTCCTTCGCGAACGACTGGAACGCCCTCTCGAAGCCCGCCGTCTGCTCCAGGTTCAGCCGGCGAGCGGGCAGCGACGGGTCCAGCGCGCCATCCAGCACCAGCCGGCCCGCCCGCTGCGGGAACAGCCCGGCGTATGTCGCGCCGAGGAGTGTCCCGTACGACGCGCCGACGTAGTTGAGCCGCCGGTCGCCCAGCACTCCCCGCACGATGTCCATGTCCCGGGCCGCCTCGACCGTGGACACATGGCGCAACAGCCGCGGTGCCTGCGCGCCGCAGCCCTCGGCGAACGTGCGGTACGCGTCGACGAGCGCGCCGGTCTCCTTCGCGTCGTCCGGCGTGTTGTCCGTCTGCGTGTACGTGTCCATCTCCCGCCCGTCCAGGCACTCGACGGGCTCGCTGCGGGCGACGCCCCGCGGGTCGACGGCCACGATGTCGTAGCGGGCGCGGACGCCGGCCGGGTAGCCGATCCCGGCGTACGACTGGAGGTAGCCGACCGCCGAGCCGCCCGGGCCGCCGGGGTTCACCAGCAGCGAGCCCAGCCGCTTGCCCGGGCCCGTGGCCTTCTTCCGGGCGACGGCGAGCCGGACGTCACCGGCGGAGGGCTTGGCGTAGTCCAGTGGCGCCTTGAACGTGGCGCACTGGAAGCCTGGGACGCCGCATTTGCGCCAGTGCGGCCGCTGTGCGTAGTACGTCGCGAGCGCCGGGGGCGTGGACCGGGGCAGCGCGGTCAGGGCCGCCGCCTCCGCCTCCGAGCTGGCGGAACTCGTCGTGCTGCCGGAGGAGCAGGCGGAGACGAGCAGCACGGTGGCGGCGAGGAGAGTGGCTCCGGTACGTGCCGTTCGGGGCCTGCGGTGGGTGCGCCTCGTGTACATCCAGCGAGCGTAACTCTCCGCGACGGAGCGAGTGCCGTGCGTGCACGTTGTGCCTCGTACGAGTTACATGGTCAACCTCCGGTGGGGTGGGTGAGGTGGGCTCGACCGGTTCCGGTTGGCCCGGCGGGAGGGCGGCCTGGTCCCTGGGGGACGGCCTGGTCGTGGGGGCGGTGGCGTTTGTTGGGGCTGGTCTCGAGGGATTGGTCTCGTTCAGCCCGTTCTGAGGGCCATCGTCATCGCCTCCACGGCGAGCAGGGGGGCCACGTTGCGGTCGAGGGCCTCGCGGCAGGCGGCGATCGCCTCGATGCGGCGGAGCGTGGACTCCGGGGTGCTGGTGCGGGCGAGGCGCTCCAGCGCGTCGTCGGCGTCCGTGTTGGCGAGGGCGGTGCGGGAGCCGAGCTGGAGGGCGAGGACGTCGCGGTAGAAGGCGGTGAGGTCGGTCAGGGCGAGGTCGAGGCTGTCGCGCTGCGTCCGTGTCCTGCGGCGCTTCTGCTTGTCCTCCAGGTCCTTCATCACGCCGGCCGTGCCGCGCGGGAGCCGGCCGCCCTGGGCCGCGCCGAGCGCCGCCTTCAGCTCCTCGGTCTCCTTGGCGTCCGTCTCCTCGGCGAGCTGCTTGGCGTCGTCCGCCGCCGCGTCGACAAGTTCCTGGGCGGCCCTGAGCGCGCTGCCGATCTCCTCGACCCTGAGCGGCAGCTTCAGTACGGCGGCGCGGCGCTCGCGGGCGGCCGGGTCGGTGGCCAATCGGCGCGCGCGGTCGACGTGGCCCTGGGTGGCGCGGGCCGCCGCGGCGGCTACGTCGGGTTCGATGCCCTCGCGTCGTACGAGCATGTCGGCGATGGCGTCGACCGAGGGGGTGCGCAGGTTCAGGTGGCGACAGCGGGAGCGGATGGTCGGCAGGACGTCCTCGATGGAGGGGGCGCACAGCAGCCAGACCGTGCGGGGGGCGGGCTCCTCGACGGCCTTGAGGACGGCGTTGGCGGACTTCTCGTTCAGCCGCTCGGCGTCCTCGACGAGGATGATCTGCCAGCGGCCGTTCGCGGGTGAGGTGAACGACTTGCGGACGGTGTCGCGCATGTCGTCGGCGATGATCTGGGCGCCGACGGCGGCGACCGTGGAGACGTCGGCGTGGGTGCCGATGAGGGCGGTGTGGCAACCGTCGCAGAACCCGCATCCCGGGGCGCCGCCGAGTGCCCTGTCGGGGCTCACGCACTGCAACGCGGCGGCGAACGCCCGCGCCGCCTGAATGTGCCCGGCTCCGGGCGGCCCCGTGAACAGCCAGGCATGCGTCATCTTCGACGCCTCGGGCAACGGCGTATCGGCAGCAACCGCACTGACCAGGGCATCGGCGTCCCGAGCCGCGGCACCGAGCTCCGCGCTCACCCGCTCCTGCCCGACCAGGTCGTCCCACACGCTCATGGGTCACGCCGCCCTTCCGTCACGTCCAGCCTTGCGGAATCCATTGTGGGGGTGAGCACTGACAGCCGGGGGTGGGTGGTGTGCGCGGTGAGTGGTCGGGTGCGGGTTTGTGTTCTGTGCCTGCGGCGGCCTGAGCGCCTCCTGTGGGGGTACGCGCCGTACCCAGGGTCCGGTGAGTGGGTCGGTGCCGCGCCGGGGGATGTCCGTCCTCGGCCCGGCGATGAGGTCGGCTACGGAGGTGGTCGTACGTTGACGCCGGCCGCTGCGGGGCGATGGGGGTGCCCCGCGCGAGCTCGTTCGAGCGTGGGGGAGGCACCCCGCCAGCGCCGGGCCGCGCGACCCCACCCCCGGCCATCAGTGAACGCCGGACACCCGGCCCGCGTCAGCCGCGGCGGCGTCCCCGCCTCCGGGGGCCGTCGTCGTCGTACTCGTCCTCCCGTGGGCCCAGCAGCTCGTCCGCCAGGGTCGGCAGATCGTCCAGGGGGGTCTCCTCGGCCCAGTCGGACCGCTCGCGGCGTCGCGGGGTGCCGTCGGCGTCGACCTGGGGCATCTCGCGGGTGCGGTCCTCGGAGCCGTCGGGCCCGGAGGACTGCTCGTCCCGAAAGAAGCCGGGCGGCACCCGGTTCGCCGGGTCCTCGCCACGCACCGGCGGCAGGACGGCCGTCTCGTCCGCGGCGCCCGGAGGAACCTGCGGCAGCACCGCCGTCTCGTCGGCCTCCCCCGGCGGCGCCGGCGGCTTCGGCAGCTGGGCGGTCTCCTCGGAGTCGGAGCCCTCGGGACCGGCGTTCTCGGACCGGGTCCGATCCTCCGCCTGCTTCCCGGGCTCGCCCGGCTCATCCCGCACCGGCCGCAGCACCGTCGTCTCCTCGGCCGACCCACCGGGCCGGTCCCCCGGCTTCACCACCGGCGTCGGCACAGTCGCCGCATCCGGCGCGGCCGTCGGCCCGGAAGGCGCACGCCGACCGGTGTCCGCCGCGGGCGCCGTCGGCTTCCGGCCCGCCTCCGCCGCGGACGCGGCCTGTTCCGCCAGGCGCCGTGCCTCCTCGGCCCGCAGCAGCGCCTCCTCGGCCTTGCGCTGCTTCTCCAGGCGCTGCGCCTCGGCCTCGACACGGATCCGCGCCTCCTCCTCGGCCTGCTCGCGGCGCCGTTCCTCCTCGGCCTTGCGGCGGGCCTCCTCCTCGGCCCGGGCCTTCTCCTCGGCGAGGAGCCGGGCCCGCTCCTCCTCGGCCTTCTTCCGCGCCTCCTCGGCGCGCAGCCGGGCCTCCTCCGCCTGCCGTTCGGCCTCGCGCCGCTGCGCCTCCTCCAGCTCGCGCCGCTTGCGCTCCTCCTCCTCGGCACGCAGCCGCGCGAGCTGCTCCTGGCGCTCGCGCTCCAGGCGCTCCTCCTCGGCCTTGCGCCGGGCCTCTTCCTCCGCCTTGCGGCGGGCCTCCTCCTCGGCCTTCTTCCGCGCCTCCTCCCGGGCCTTGATCTCGGCCTCGGACAGCGGCAGCACCTGGTCGAGCCGGTGCCGGATCACGGTGGTGACTGCTTCGGCCTCCTGGCCCGCGTCCACGACCAGATACCGGCCAGGGTCGGACGCGGCCAGCGTCAGGAAACCGGACCGCACGCGCGCGTGGAACTCGGCCGGCTCCGACTCCAGCCGGTCCGGCGCCTCGGTGAACCGCTCGCGCGCGGTCTCCGGCGCGACGTCCAGCAGGACGGTCAGATTCGGCACCAGGCCGTTCGTCGCCCAGCGGTTGATGCGGGCGATCTCGGTGGGGGACAGGTCGCGGCCCGCCCCCTGGTAGGCCACCGAGGAGTCGATGTAGCGGTCCGTGATCACCACGGCGCCGCGCTCCAGGGCGGGCCGTACGACGGTGTCGACGTGCTCGGCGCGGTCGGCGGCGTACAGCAACGCCTCCGCCCGGTGCGACAGGCCCGCGCTGGAGACGTCCAGCAGGATCGAGCGGAGCCGCTTGCCCACCGGGGTCGCCCCCGGCTCGCGTGTGAGCACGACCTCGTGGCCCTTGGAGCGGATCCACTCCGCGAGCGCCTCGGCCTGGGTGGACTTCCCGGCGCCGTCGCCGCCCTCCAGGGCGATGAAGAAACCGGACGTCGCGGGCGCCTGCTCCGGGTCGTCGCCGCCGAGCAGCGCGTCCTTCAGGTCCTGCCGCAGCGGCACACCGGCGCGGTCGTCGACCTTGGCCAGCACCAGCGCGGCCACCGGCAGCAGCAGCGCGCCGACGAGCATGAGGGTGAAGGCGGCACCGCCGTGCGCGAAGACGAACTTGCCGCTCTCCAGGCGGTGCGGGCCGATCCCGGCCGCCACCAAGGGGGCGATCACCGCGCCGAGCGCCACGAAGACCCGGACCACTGCGTGCAGGTGCTCGGTCGTGCGCGTCCGGCGGTGGTCCTCGGCCTCCTGGTCGAGGAGGGTGTGCCCGGTGTTGGCGGCGACGCCCGCGCCGACGCCGGCCAGCGCGAGGATCAGCAGCACGCTGGTGACGTCCGGGACGAGCCCGGCGGCCAACAGCGCGACGCCGGTGAAGGCGATCGCCAGCGCCATCAGCCGCCGCCGTGACAGGGCGGGCAGCAGCGCGGGCGCCGTACGGATGCCGACCACGACCCCGCCGGTCAGCGCGCACACCAGCAGGCCGTACAGCACCGGGCCGCCGCCCAGGTCCTTGGCGTGCAACACGGCGACGGCGACGGCTGCCGCGATCGCCCCCGCGACGGCCGCGCAGGCGGGCACCAGCAACGGAATCGCGCCGGTGCGGCCCTTGTCGGCGACCGAGCCCGCCTTGGGGCGGCGCAGCCCCTCAAGCGGCGACCGCGCGCGCGGGGTGCGCGTGCCGGGCAGATCCAGGAAGGTCAGCAGGGACAGGGACGCGGCGAACAGTCCGGCCGCGACGTACGACGCGAGAGCCGCCTGGTGCTGGGCGAACCAGTCGATGCCCGCGCCGAGCAGGTTGTTGAACAGCGCCGCGGTGACGAGCGCGGCGGCCGCGAGCGGGATCGCCACGAAGCCCGTACGCAGCGACAGGCGGCGCAGCGCGTCCATGTGGTCCGGCAGCGGCCGTACCGTCGCGCCCTCGGGCGGCGGGGTGGGCAGCAGCGCGGGCGCGGCGCTCTCCCGCGACACCGACCAGAACCGCTCGGCGACGCCGATCACGAAGACGGTGACCAGGAGGGCGGCCAGGGCGTCGCCCGGCATCCAGTCGATCCACAGCGGCGCGATGATGAGCGCCGCCGCCCGCAGACCGTCGGCGCCGACCATGGTCCAGCGGCGGTCGAGCGGGCCGTCCTGGGAGGTGAGCGACGTCAGCGGGCCGAGGAGGACGGCGCCGAAGAGGAGCGTCGCGAGGATGCGCACCCCGAAAACGGTCGCCACTGCGAACGCCACGCCTCGGTAGCCACCGCCGAACGAGCCCTCGGCGATCGCCGCCTGAAGGGCGAGGACGACCAGCACCAGAAGGGACAGGGTGTCGCCGACGCCGCTCACGAGCTGTGCGCTCCACAGGCGCTTCAACTGCGGTTGGCGCAGCAGAGCCCGCACGGCGCGCTCGCGGGAGTCCGCGACCAGCGTCTCGTCGGGAGCGTTGTCAGGGGCCGTTGGCTGCTCGGCTCGGGTCATGCATTCAGCCTATCGGCACCCACTGACAGGGAGCGCCTGCCCGAACGTACGCCCGCCCCGACACCGAAGCGATACCAAGCCGTTCGTTTCGCGAACCCGGCGTACACCCGCGTACTGCCCACCGTACGCCGCGCGCACCGAACCGGGCCCTCAACGGGCCCGGTTCCCAAGGACGTTACCGGTGCCGGCCCTGACGGACGTCCTGAAGGGCGCTCAGTCCTCCGCCGCCTTGGACGCGGTCGCCTTCTTCGCGGTCGTCTTGGCGGTCGTCTTCTTGGCGGTCGTCGTCTTCTTCGCCGCGGTCTTCTTCGCGGTGGTCGTCTTCTTCGCCGCCGCCTTCTTGGCCGGGGCCTTCTTCGCGGCGGACTTCTTCGCCGTCTTCTTGGCGGGCGCCTTCGCACGCTTCTCGGCGAGCAGTTCGAAGCCGCGCTCGGGGGTGATCGTCTCGACGCTGTCGCCGGAGCGCAGGGTCGCGTTGGTCTCCCCGTCGGTGACGTACGGCCCGAAGCGGCCGTCCTTGACGACCACCGGCTTGCCGCTGACCGGGTCCTCGCCCAGCTCCTTCAGCGGCGGCTTGGCGGCCGCACGGCCACGCTGCTTGGGCTGGGCGTAGATCGCCAGCGCCTCCTCCAGCGTGATCGTGAAGAGCTGCTCCTCGGTCTGGAGCGACCGGGAGTCCGTGCCCTTCTTCAGGTACGGGCCGTAGCGGCCGTTCTGCGCGGTGATCTCCTGGCCCTCGGCGTCGGCGCCGACGACACGCGGCAGCGACATCAGCCGCAGCGCGTCCTCCAGCGTCACCGTGTCCAGCGTCATCGACTTGAACAGCGAGGCCGTGCGCGGCTTGACGGCGTTCTTGCCCGTCTTCGGGGTGCCCTCGGGGAGGATCTCCGTGACGTACGGGCCGTAGCGGCCGTCCTTGGCGACGATCGGCCGGCCGGACTCCGGGTCGGTGCCCAGCGGGCGCTCGCCGCTCGGCTTGGCGAGCAGCTCCTCGGCCAGGTCGACGGTCAGCTCGTCGGGCGCCAGGTCGGCCGGGATGTCGGCGCGCTGGTGCTTGTCGGTGTCCTTCTCGCCGCGCTCGATGTACGGGCCGTAGCGCCCGACCCGCAGCACGATGTCGTGGCCCACCGGGAACGACGACACCTCGCGCGCGTCGATCGCGCCCAGGTCGGTCACCAGTTCCTTGAGGCCGCCGAGGTGGTCCCCGTCGCCGTTGCCCGCCTCGGCCGCGCCGCCGTTGTGGGAGCCCTCGCCGAAGTAGAACCGCTTCAGCCACGGCACCGCCTGTGCCTCGCCGCGCGCGATGCGGTCGAGGTCGTCCTCCATCCTCGCGGTGAAGCCGTAGTCGACGAGCCGCCCGAAGTGCTTCTCCAGGAGGTTGACCACGGCGAAGGACAGGAAGGACGGCACGAGGGCCGTGCCCTTCTTGAATACATAGCCGCGGTCGAGGATCGTGCCGATGATCGACGCGTACGTCGACGGGCGGCCGATCTCGCGCTCTTCCAGCTCCTTGACCAGCGACGCCTCGGTGTAGCGGGCGGGCGGCTTGGTGGCGTGGCCGTCGGCGGTGATCTCCTCGGCGGTGAGCCGGTCGCCCTCGGCGACCTGCGGCAGCCGGCGCTCGCGGTCGTCGAGCTCGGCGTTCGGGTCGTCGGCGCCCTCGACGTACGCCTTCAGGAAGCCGTGGAAGGTGATCGTCTTGCCGGACGCGGTGAACTCGACGTCCCGCCCGTCGGCCGCGCTGCCCCCGATCCTCACGGTGATGCTGTTGCCGGTCGCGTCCTTCATCTGGGAGGCGACGGTCCGCTTCCAGATCAGCTCGTAGAGCTTGAACTGGTCGCCGGTCAGGCCGGTCTCGGCGGGCGTGCGGAAACGATCACCCGAGGGCCGGATCGCCTCGTGCGCCTCCTGCGCGTTCTTGACCTTGCCGGCGTACGTCCGCGGCTGCGGCGGCAGGTAGTCCCCGCCGTACAGCTGCGTGACCTGGGCGCGGGCGGCGGCGACCGCCGTGTCGCTCAGGGTCGTGGAGTCCGTACGCATGTAGGTGATGTAGCCGTTCTCGTACAGCTTCTGCGCGATCTGCATGGTCGCCTTCGCGCCGAAGCCGAGCTTGCGGCTGGCCTCCTGCTGCAGCGTCGTGGTACGGAACGGGGCGTACGGCGAGCGGCGGTACGGCTTGGACTCGACGGACCGCACGGAGAACTGGGTGTCCTCCAGGGCGGCGGCCAGGGCGCGGGCGTTCGCCTCGTCGAGGTGGAGGGTGTTCGCGCTCTTCAGTTGTCCCAGGGAGTCGAAGTCGCGGCCCTGCGCTACCCGCCTGCCGTCGACGGTCTGCAGGCGGGCGACCAGCGACGACGGGTCTGACGCGTCCCCCGCGCGGCCGGTCGCGAAGGTGCCCGTCAGGTCCCAGTACTCGGCAGAACGAAACGCGATGCGCTCGCGTTCCCGCTCCACGACGAGTCGTGTCGCGACCGACTGGACGCGGCCCGCCGACAGGCGCGGCATGACCTTCTTCCACAGCACCGGCGAGACCTCGTAGCCGTACAGACGGTCGAGGATGCGGCGGGTCTCCTGGGCGTCGACGAGCTTCTGGTTGAGCTGGCGCGGATTGGCCACGGCGGCCTGGATCGCGGACTTGGTGATCTCGTGGAAGACCATCCGCTTGACCGGGACCTTGGGCTTGAGCACCTCCTGGAGGTGCCAGGCGATGGCCTCGCCCTCCCGGTCCTCATCGGTGGCCAGGTAGAGCTCGTCGGAGTCCTTCAGCAGGTCCTTGAGCTTCTTGACCTGGGCCCGCTTGTCGGCGTTGACGACATAGATCGGCTGGAAGTCGTGTTCGACGTCCACGCCGAGGCGGCGGACCTCGCCGGTGTACTTCTCGGGCACCTCCGCGGCGCCGTTGGGAAGGTCGCGGATGTGCCCGACGCTCGCCTCGACGGTGTATCCGGGCCCGAGATAGCCCTTGATCGTCTTCGCCTTGGCAGGCGACTCGACGATGACGAGTCGGCGGCCGCCCTTTGCGGTCTCGCTGGTCGGGGACAACTTCGCTCTTCTCTCCGGTCGACGCTGGGGCCTCCCCAGGCCTGTGCTCCCGGGGTCGGGTCATGGTGACGCTGCGGAGTGTGACGGTACATCCCGCCCCCGTGTCAAACGGGAAAAGCCCGCAACGGCCACTCGAACGGTAACCCGACTACCACCATTCCTGCCGCCCTGAGTGCCCAGCAGCACGTTCGGCCCTCTCCGGAGCGCAATCTCCCCATTACGGGGGGTGCGATCCGGCCGTAGGTCGTCCGCGGTCTTCAGAGGCGGGTCAGGCACCACGCCCCGAGGGTCAGCGTGGCCACCGCGGCAAGGCTCGCGACGGTCGCCGATGCGACGGGGCTCATACCCTGGGCGACGGGCCTGCGCTGTCGTACCCGGGTCGCCGTCCACACCAGCAGACCCGCTCCGAACAGGGAGAACACCACTCCAGCGAAGATCGCCGGTACGGCTTCCATGGCTCCCGTGCCCCTTCCTCCCGCCCGCGAGTGCCCAGCCCCGGGAGGCTGACACGCGCGGGCGGCGCCCAGGCGAACCCCGGATGAACGCCAGACCACCGACGCCGCCGGAGCGCGCCCGTCCGCCCGTGGGGATCTTCCAAAGGATCTCCGGGTCCGTTTCCCGACGCGGCGTCCAAAACGGCTCGAATATGTCGGGTACGTCTCATCCGACGGCGCCGGCATGGCCGGGGGTCGGGTCAGCTGACGGCGCGGGCACGGCGGAGGGCGGCATCGCGGGTACGGGCACGGACGGTGGCGCGGCGCTTCCGGAAGCGGCGGCCGGAGGCCGGCCCGGCCGCGCCCGCCGCTCAGTGCGCCGGTTCCAGGAAGCCCTGCTCCACCAGCAGCCGGATCTGAGCGGGCGTACGGTCCCGCAGGACCACCGGGTCCTCGCCGAGCAGCTGGGCGATGGCGTCCAGGATGCGGCCCGCGCTCATGGTGCCGTCGCACACGCCCGCGAAGCCCGCGCCGACCGTGTCCACGCGGGTGGCCCGGCGCATGCCGCGATGCTGGCGCAGCACGACGTGCTCGGGGTCCTCGGCGCCGGGCAGCCCGACCTGTTCCTGAACGATCTCGGGGGCGAGCCGGAAGTGCCCTTCGAGCAGCGCCGCGTCGTCGTGCGCCCGCAGGTAGTCGAGCCGGCCGAAGTGCGCGCGGACCGTGTCGCCGAGCGGCTGCTCGACCGGATGCGGCCACTCCTCCACGGTGACCGAGGGCACAGCGGCCCCGGTCCTGCGCAGGATGATCCAGCCGAAGCCGACTGCCTTCGCCTTGCGCGCCTCGAACTCCTCCAGCCACCCGTCGTACCGCGCCTGGTACTCGGCCGGGTCGCCGTGATGGTCGCCGGCGTCCCTGAGCCACAGCTCGGCGTACTGGGTGACGTCCTGCACCTCACGCTGCACGATCCAGGCGTCGCACCCGCGAGGCACCCATGACCTGAGTCTGTCCTGCCAGTCCTCCCCTTCCGCGTGTTGCCAGTTGGCGAGGA
The DNA here is from genome assembly GCF_014495685.1 of Streptomyces sp. TRM68367. Lineage (GTDB taxonomy): Bacteria > Actinomycetota > Actinomycetes > Streptomycetales > Streptomycetaceae > Streptomyces. The sequence goes on from NZ_JACTVI010000008.1 coordinate 135,387, forward strand.
ACTGCGCGAACCCGCCCTCGTTCAGCCGCTCCCCCGCTCCCTGAACGAGCGAGCGGCACAGATCGTCCCCGCCCATCCCGCCGTCGCGGTACGTCAGCCGGGCGCCCGGGGAGATCACGAACGGCGGGTTCGACACGATCAGGTCGTACCTCTCGTCGTCCCGGACCGGTTCGAAGAGGGAGCCCTCGCGCAGGTCTGCGGCGGGTGCGCCGGACAGGGCGAGGGTGAGCGCGGTGATGTGCAGGGCGCGTGGGTTGACGTCGGTCGCGGTCACGCGCGTGGCGTGCTGGGCGGCGTGCAGCGCCTGGATGCCGGAGCCGGTGCCCAGGTCGAGCGCGGAGGAGACGGCCGTACGCACGGTGATGCCCGCCAGGGTCGTGGAGGCGCCGCCGATGCCGAGGACGACGCGTTCGTCCCGGCGCCCGATGCCGCCGGCGCCGCCGACCGCGCAGCCCAGGTCGGACACGATGAACCAGTCCTCGCCCGCGGGCCCGCCGTACGGACGGACGTCCACGGTCGCCGCGACCTCGTCCCCACCGGCCCGGACCAGCCACCCGCTCTCCAGGCACTCCGGCATGGGCAGGACGTCCGCCACGCGCGCGTGCGGCACGGGCTGCTGGAGCAGGAACAGCCGTACGAGCGTCTCCAGCGGCGTGTCGCCGCGGGTCGCCCGGAGCGCGGGCACGGTTTCGCTGCGGGCCAGCGCGGCATAGGCGGGGGCGCCGAGCAGGTCGAGCAGTCCGTCGGCGGTGAAGGACACGCCGAGCAGGGCGTCCCGGAGCCGGGCGGCGGCGTCGGGTCGGTCGGAGGCGGGCAGGGCGGGCAGCGGGGAGGGGCTGGGAGTGCTCACGCCCACCATTGTGGCGGCCGGGACCGGCATCGTGCGTGTCCGTGCGGCGGGGCGCTCCCCGATGCCCGGAGCCCTGCCACGCGCGCGTACCGGGACTTCTTTCGGTTGACGAACGATCGCCTTCCTTGGGCGGCGGAGCGGCTCAGCTCTGGGTGGCCGTCGCCGACGCCGTGGCCGTCTTGCAGCTGGCCTGCTTGGCCATGGCCTTGCCGACGTCACCCTCCTCCAGCGCCTTCAGGGCCTCGTTTCCGCTCTTGCTCAGCTTGTCCAGCTCGCCGGCGATGGCCTTGAGGCCGTCGGCGAACTTGATCTGGTCCTTGGTGTTGAGCGCGTCGACCTGCTTCTTCAGGCCGGCGTACGACGAGGAGATGCCGTTGAGCTCCTTGACCGCGTCCTTCTGCTTCTTCTCGCCGTTCGCGACATCCGGCGCCCCGGCCTTTTGCACGGCGGCCCCGATCGCGTTGTAGGCGTCGGCCATGTCCTGGAAGGCCCGGGAGTCCGCCTTCTGGACGGCTTCCGCCTTGCTGTCCTCGGCGGACTCGCTCTGGATCGCGGCGTTGGCGGCCTCGATCTTCTTCGCCTGCGGCTGGACCGCATCGCAGACCTGCTTCGCCCAGGAGTTCAGCTTCTCGTTTTCGTCGCCGCCGCATCCGGACAGCGCCAGTACCAGTACCGCACCGCCGGACAGTGCGGCCGCGAGCTTCTTGTTCACCGGATTGGTCCCTTCCACGGCTCTCGGCCCCGGAACATACACGCCAGATGGGCGACAACCTCCGGTCGGGCGTTCATTAATACCTTTTTGTAACCATTTGCACCAAGTGAGAGAAGGCTCACGCGAGGGGTGTGAACACACAGAGCGGGCGGACGGCGCATCAAACGCGCGCCGTCCGCCCGCACCTTGAGCTGGGACTTGTGCGATGACCCGGGTTCAGGGGGCTACGAAACCACCGCCGCATCGGCCGACTTGGACTGCCGCTCGGCGTTGTCTTCGTCACCCATGGCGATTCCTCGCCGCTTGGAGACGTAGACCGCGCCGACGATCACGACGAACGCGAGGGCCGCGATCCCGATCCGCACGCCGATGTTCTCGTCGGCGCCGTAGGAGAACTTGATGACGGCCGGTGCGATCAGCAGCGACACCAGGTTCATGACCTTCAGCAGCGGGTTGATCGCCGGACCGGCGGTGTCCTTGAAGGGATCGCCGACAGTGTCGCCGATGACGGTCGCCGCATGGGCCTCGCTGCCCTTGCCGCCGTGGTGGCCGTCCTCGACGAGTTTCTTGGCGTTGTCCCAGGCGCCGCCGGAATTGGCGAGGAACACCGCCATCAGCGTGCCCGCCCCGATCGCGCCCGCCAGGAACGCGCCGAGCGCCCCGACACCGAGCGTGAACCCGATGAAGATCGGCGCCAACACGGCGAGCAGACCGGGTGTGGCGAGCTCGCGCAGGGCGTCCTTGGTGCAGATGTCGACGACCTTGCCGTACTCCGGCTTCTCGCTGTAGTCCATGATCCCGGGCCTCTCGCGGAACTGCCGCCGCACCTCGTACACCACGGCGCCCGCCGACCGGGACACCGCGTTGATCGCCAGCCCCGAGAAGAGGAAGACGACCGCCGCGCCCGCGATGAGACCGACGAGGTTGTTGGGCTGAGAGATGTCCATCATCAGGCTCATCGGGGCGCCTTCTCCGCTGAGCCTCTCGCCCACGTCCCGCGCGCCGGTGAGGATCGCGTCACGGTACGACCCGAACAGCGCCGCCGCCGCGAGGACGGCGGTGGCGATCGCGATGCCCTTGGTGATCGCCTTGGTGGTGTTGCCGACGGCGTCCAGGTTGGTGAGCACCTGCGCGCCCGCGCCCTCGACGTCGCCGGACATCTCGGCGATGCCCTGCGCGTTGTCGGAGACCGGGCCGAAGGTGTCCATCGCGACGATCACGCCGACGGTGGTGAGCAGGCCGGTGCCGGCCAGCGCCACCGCGAACAGCGCCAGCAAGATCGACGTACCGCCGAGCAGGAACGCCCCGTACACGCCGAGGCCGATCAGCAGGGCGGTGTAGACGGCGGATTCGAGACCGACCGAGATACCGGCGAGGACGACGGTGGCGGGGCCGGTGAGCGAGGACTTGCCGATGTCCTTGACGGGCCGTCGGTTGGTCTCCGTGAAGTAGCCGGTCAGCTGCTGGATCAGGGCGGCGAGCACGATGCCGATGGCCACCGCGACGAGCGCGAGGATCCGCGGGTCGCCGTCCTTGCCCTGGATCGCCGCGTCGGTGACCCCGTCGAGTTCGGCGTAGCTGCCAGGGAGGTAGATGAAGACGGCTGCGGCGACCAGCACGAGCGAGATCACCGCGGAGATGAAGAACCCACGGTTGATCGCGGTCATGCCGCTGCGGTCGGCCCGGCGCGGCGCCACCGCGAAGATGCCGATCATCGCGGTGATCACGCCGATCGCGGGCACGAGCAGCGGGAAGGCGAGCCCGGCGTCGCCGAAGGCCGCCGAGCCGAGGATCAGCGCGGCGACCAGGGTCACGGCGTACGACTCGAAGAGGTCGGCCGCCATGCCCGCGCAGTCGCCGACGTTGTCGCCCACGTTGTCGGCGATGGTCGCGGCATTGCGCGGATCGTCCTCCGGGATGCCCTGTTCGACCTTGCCGACCAGGTCGGCGCCGACGTCGGCGGCCTTGGTGAAGATGCCGCCGCCGACCCGCATGAACATCGCGATGAGCGCCGCGCCGAGGCCGAAGCCCTCGAGCACCTTCGGCGCGTCGGCCGCGTAGACCAGCACCACGCAGGAGGCGCCCAGCAGGCCGAGCCCCACCGTGAACATGCCGACCACGCCGCCCGTGCGAAATGCGATCTTCATCGCTTTGTGCGAGACGAGAGTGAGATCCTTTTCCGGTTCGCCTGGAGCCGGTGTCGCTTCCCGGGCCGCCGCGGCGACGCGCACATTGCTGCGCACGGCCAGCCACATGCCGATATAGCCGGTGGCTGCCGAGAAGGCCGCGCCGATCAAGAAGAACACCGAGCGCCCGGCACGCTGATTCCAGTCGTCCGCGGGCAGCAGCATGAGCAGGAAGAAGACGACGACGGCGAATACGCCGAGCGTACGCAGCTGACGGGCCAGATAGGCGTTCGCGCCTTCCTGGACCGCGGCCGCGATCTTCTTCATGCTGTCGGTGCCCTCGCCGGCCGCGAGCACCTGGCGAACCAGGATGCCGGCGACCACGAGCGCCGCGAGCGCGACGACCACGAAGACCGCGATGAGGACGCGGTTGTCGTCGGTGAGCACGGCGGCTGCGAGGTGTGTGGGGTGGCCCGACTGATGTGAGATGGAAAGCCCCGCCATTCGTCCTCCTTGACGCTTGGGCTGAGCTCAAGATGTGGACGGGATTGTAGGTACCGGAACCTGATCAAAACAGTGCGCGAGAAATCGAATTGGCCTTCACCCCGGTAATGCCCTGAAAGCATTCCTGTATGACCCATTGATCACACGATTGATCGTGAACGAATTCACGTAATGGACCGCTCAGCAACCACTGTAAACGCGGGTACCGCAAGCCGCACATGGCGAAGGGCCCCACGAGGTGGGGCCCTTCGGTTTCGCAGGCGTCGCGCAGGCGCGTGCGCGATGAGCGGTTCAGGCGAGCACGGTCGGCGGCGTGGTCGGCCACGTCATGCGGATCAGGCCGCCGTGCTCCCCGGCGCTGACCTCGACGTCGTCGACGAGACCGCTGATGACCGCGAGGCCCATCTCGTCCTCGTCGGCCTCCGCCTCGGGGTCGCCGGACCCGTTTCCGGGCGCCCGCTCCCCCGGGACCGAGCGCGGTGCCTCGTCGCCGACCTCGATGGAGAACTGTTTCTCCTCCTCGATCAGCAGCACCTTCACAGGTGCCGAGATACCGCCGTTCTGATGCAGCCCGACGGCCCGCGTGCAGGCCTCGCCGACGGCGAGCCTGACCTCGTCGAGGACGGCCTCGTCCACTCCGGCCCTGCGCGCCACCGCTGCCGCCACCAGCCGGGCGGTGCGGACGTGCTCGGGCAGCGCGCTGAAGCGGAGTTCAACGGTGGCCATGAATCCCCCTCGCAACTACGGGCGTGCGGTCGAGGGGCCGGGCCGCCAACAGCCCAGCCCCCCACGGTGTCTACTTGTGCCGCCCCGGGCGCGCGGCCCGGTGCGGTGATCAGTCGGTGGCCGCCACCGCTTCATCGACCGAGGTGTGGATCGGGAACACCTTGGTGAGACCGGTGATGCGGAAGATCTTGAGAATGCGCTCCTGGTTGCACACCAGGCGCAGCGAGCCCTCATGGGCACGCACCCGCTTCAGGCCGCCGACCAGCACGCCGAGACCGGTGGAGTCGAGGAAGTCCACGCCCTCCATGTCGACGACGAGGTGGAAACTCCCGTCGTTCACCAGCTCGACCAGCTGCTCGCGCAGCTTGGGCGCGGTATATACGTCGATTTCGCCACCGACCTCGACGACCGTACGATCGCCGACAGTACGGGTCGACAGGGACAGGTCCACGGATCCTCCAGCACCTTGCTATCGAGCGGTCGCCCCTCGGGACACCTCGGCTTGGAGCCCCCGGGACGGTTCGCCAGCCGCGATGGCATTCAATCACTTACCGGCAGGCGTGCACGACGCCTTGGCCCCATTGTCCGTCACGCCAGTGACACACTCGGTGCCGATGGCCAAGAATCACAGATCCGATCGACCCTCGGCGGACCCCGTGTCCCGGCCCGCGCCGGGCACGGTCCTGGACCGGCTCGCCGCAGGGCCGAGCCGGGCTGCGCGCATTACTCATACGGAGCACTTGCCCCCACGTGCGGGCCGCCATGCAGTCTGGCCGGACCGGATCCGTTCCGAGGTCATCGCAGCCGTGCAGGCAGCGGGCATCGAGCATCCGTGGACCCACCAGGCACGCGCGGCCGAACACGCCCTGGACGGCGAGTCGGTCGTCGTCGCCACGGGCACCGCCTCCGGCAAGTCCCTGGCGTATCTGGTCCCGGTACTGTCCACTCTCCTGGACGGCTCCGGTGCTCCGAACGGCCGCGGCGCCACCGCGCTCTACCTCGCCCCGACGAAGGCACTCGCGGCGGACCAGTGTCGATCGGTGAAGGAACTTTCACAGCCCCTTGGCAATTCCGTGCGCGCCGCGGTGTACGACGGCGACACGCCGTTCGAGGAACGCGAGTGGATCCGCCAGTACGCCAACTACGTGCTGACCAACCCGGACATGCTGCACCGCGGCATACTCCCGTCCCACCCCCGCTGGTCCTCCTTCCTGAAGTCGCTGAAGTACGTCGTCATCGACGAGTGCCACACCTACCGCGGCGTCTTCGGCTCGCACGTCGCCCAGGTGCTGCGCCGACTGCGCCGTCTGTGTGCCCGCTACGGCGCGTCGCCCGTGTTCCTGCTGGCCTCCGCGACCGCCGCCGAGCCCTCGGTGGCCGCCCGGCGCCTGACCGGTGTGCCGGTGGTGGAGGTGGCCGACGACGCCTCCCCGCGTGGTGAACTGGTGTTCGCCCTCTGGGAGCCACCGCTGACCGAGTTGCACGGCGAGAAGGGCGCACCCGTCCGGCGTACGGCCACCGCCGAGGCCGCTGACCTGCTGACCGACCTCACCGTGCAGGGCGTGCGCTCGGTCGCCTTCGTGCGATCCCGGCGCGGCGCCGAGCTGATCTCCGTCATCGCCCAGGAACGCCTCGCCGAGGTCGACCGCTCACTGGCCCGGCGTGTCGCGGCGTACCGCGGCGGCTACCTCCCCGAGGAGCGCCGCGCCCTCGAACGCGCGCTGTACTCCGGCGAGCTCCTCGGCCTCGCCGCGACGAACGCCCTCGAACTCGGCGTCGACATCTCCGGCCTGGACGCGGTCGTCATCGCCGGCTACCCGGGCACGCGCGCGTCCCTGTGGCAGCAGGCGGGCCGGGCAGGGCGGTCCGGGGAGGGTGCCCTGGCCGTCCTGGTCGCCCGCGACGACCCGCTGGACACCTTCCTCGTCCACCACCCCGAGGCCCTGTTCGACCAACCCGTGGAGTCGACGGTCCTCGACCCCGACAACCCCTACGTGCTCGCCCCGCACCTGTGCGCGGCCGCCGCCGAGATCCCCCTGACGGAGGAGGACCTCGACCTGTTCGGCCCAGCGTGCGAGGACCTCCTCCCCCAGTTGGAGGCAGCGAAGCTGCTGCGCCGCCGCACGAAGGCCTGGCACTGGACGCGCCGGGAGCGTGCCGCCGACCTGACCGACATCCGCGGGGAGGGCGGGCGGCCGGTGCAGGTCGTCGAGGCGGGCACCGGCCGGCTGCTGGGCACGGTGGACGCGGGCGCCGCCCACACGACCGTCCACGAGGGCGCGGTGCACCTGCACCAGGGCCGCACGTACCTGGTGCGGACACTGGACCTGGAGGACTCCGTCGCCCTGGTCGAGGAGGCCGGCCCGCCGTATTCGACGGTCGCCCGCGACACGACGACGATCTCCGTTCTGGAGACCGACATCGAGGTCCCCTGGGGTGACGGCCGCCTGTGCTACGGCTCCGTCGAGGTCACCAACCAAGTCGTCTCCTTCCTGCGTCGCCGGCTGATCACCGGTGAAGTGCTGGGCGAGTCGAAGCTCGACCTCCCTCCTCGTACGCTGCGCACGCGCGCGGTGTGGTGGACGGTCACCGAGGACCAGCTGGACCGGGCGCGGATCAACCCGGAGTTCCTCGGCGGCGCCCTGCACGCCGCCGAGCACGCGTCGATCGGCATGCTGCCCCTCTTCGCGACCTGCGACCGCTGGGACATCGGCGGCGTGTCCATCCCGTTGCACCCCGACACGCTCCTCCCGACGGTCTTCGTCTACGACGGCCACCCCGGCGGCGCGGGCTTCGCGGAGCGCGCCTTCCACACCGCCCGCGCCTGGCTTACCGCCACCCGCCAGGCCATCGCCTCCTGCGAGTGCGACTCCGGCTGCCCGTCCTGCATTCAGTCCCCCAAGTGCGGCAACGGCAACGATCCCTTGCACAAGAGGGGCGCGGTACGCCTGCTCACGGTGCTGCTGGAGGGGGCACCGGAGGGACGGACGGCGGATGAGACGACGGCTGAGGGGCCGGCGCCCGAGGGGCCGACGGCAGGTGCACGGGCGGCTGGGGAGCCGACTGCAGAGGCGCAGGCGGCCGGGGAGCCGCCCGTGGAGCGGCGAGCCGGGGCGGAAGCGGCAAGGGGGCCGGCGACGGCGCAAGCGCCCCAGGTCCAACCGGCACGGACGCGGTCGGCGCAGGAGCGGCCGGACGAGGGACGGCCGACGGAACCTTCGCAGGATCCGCGCGGGGGGCCGGCCCGGCAGAGTCCGTCCGGGGACGCGGTCCCGCAGGATCCGCCCTCTGAGCCGCTCCCGCCGGTGCCGCAGGCCCCGCCCGCGCCCTGACCTCCACCGCGAACGGCCCCCGTCCCGACGCCGCCGTCACGTCCGAGATCTCGCCGACGAGGGCGCACCGCACGAGCCGTACGCCCTGCGCCCGGGCCACCCGGTCCGCCCGGCCGCAGGCCGCCGCGGCACCGTCCGCCCAGTGGTCCGCCGCCGCGAGCGCCGCGAGATCCGCACCGCCGGCCGCCCGGTGCCGGGCCAGGACGGCCTGCCCCAGCGCCAGCACAATGCCGAAGACGACGCACAGCACGGCGATGGCCCCGACGCTCCAGACGGTGGCGGAGCCCCGGTCGGACCGCGACGCAGCCGCATGGCCACGGCCACTCCGCCACCTGCGGGCCCAGCGCCGACCGGACCGCCACACAGCCGCCAAGCGACCGCCGCCCCGCCGCCCACCGGCCCAGCCCCAGCCAGACCGCCACACAGCCGCCAAGCCACGACCACTCCGGCACCCAGCGGCCCAACCACAACCGGGCCACCACACAGCCGCCAGGCCACGGCCACGTCGGCACCCGCCCGCACGGCCGCACTCACCTGCCGTCCCCCGGTCGGAGCGCCGCACCCCGGCCGCCCGGGGCCCCGTGGCGAGGGCCCCGTCCAGGGCACCGTCTCTCATCACTCCACCACCCCCTCCACCGAAGCCACGGCCTCCTCCCGCAGCTCGAAGGGCCGGCCAACCGGCATCGACGGCCGCACCACGACGGTCACGCGGACCTGGCCGGCATCCCGGCTGACCGTGACCCTCGCGCCGTGCGGCGCCGCCTCGCGGGCCAGCTCCGCGACCGCGCCGGCCGGTTCCTGGCGGGCCGCCGCGCGGGCGGCGGCCCGCGCGGCGTCCACGCACTTGATCTGCGCCCCCACCAGGAGCAGCCCGCACACCAGCGTCATCGCGAACGCCACCAGCACGGGCAGCACCACGGCCGACTCCGCCGTCACGAACCCCCGGTCCCCGCCCCGCGCCTCACATCCGCCCATCGAGTGCCTGCTTCACGACGTTCTGGAGCGCCGCACCCACGGGCCCGCCGGTCACCACCTTGTAGAGCACCGCCGCGAACCCCACCGCCGCGATGATCCCCATCGCGTACTCGGAGGTGACCATCCCCGCGTCCCTCCGCGCCGCAGCCACCCTGCACACCAGGGCACGCAGCCGCGCCCGTACCACCTGATACATCTCAACCCCCGTAAGAACGAGTCATGTCGGCAGATCGATCCCTGCCGTCCTGCTGCCTGTCGCCGACTCTCCGGCGCTGATCACCGGCCACCTGCCGGTCCCACTCGCCGCGTCATCCACCCGTCGCGGCCTCTCCCGCACCCCGCCTCATCCACCACCCCCTCCCAGCACGCCGTCCGCCAGCCCGATCACCACCGGCAGCACGCCGACCGCGATGAACGCGGGCAGGAAGCACAACCCCACCGGCGCGGTGACCAGGACGGCCGCCCGCCGCGCACGGGCCGTCGCGGCGCGCCCCCAGTCGGCGCGGGCATCGGCGGCGAGCCGGGCGACCGGCGCGGCCGCGGGCAGGCCGGACACATCGGCCCGTTCCAGGAGCCGGGCCAACGGCCGGGCGCCCGGCGTCGCGGCCAACCGCCGCCAGGCGTCCCCCGGTTCACCGCCGAGCCGTACCTCCGCCGCGCCGCGCGCCAGCGCGTCCCCGACGGGGCCGCCCAGGGCCTCACCCACTGCCTGGGCCGCGATCACCGGCCCGGCACCCGCCGCGATACAGGCAGCCAACAGGTCGGAGGCAAGCGGGAGTTGCCGGGCAGCCTCGCCGGTGGCACCGGTCTCCGCGCCCGTGCCGGCGGCTGCCTGCCGCGCTCGCCACCGCCACAGCCCGGCCGCCGCGACCGCACCGACCACGGCACCGGCGAGACCGCCGACCAGGACCCACCCGGCGCACGCCACGCCCACCAGGGGGAGCCATCGCCGCACGGCGATCCGCACCGCACGGCGCGGCCCGGTGGCCGTCGCTCCCAGGGCCAGCACCTCGGCCAGCCGCCGCCGTGTCCGGCGCTCGCTCCGGGCCTCCGCCACCGACCGGGCCAACCAGCCGACCGCCAGCGCAAGCCCCAGGGTCACCCCCAGCCTGTGGACAACCTCCCCACTCATGCCGCCGCCTCCGCTTCCCGCACGATCCGCAGCGCCCACCACAACCCCAGGCCCTCCAGCACGCCGCCGGCCAGCAGGCAGCCCAGTCCCGCCCAGGTGTGCAGCAGCACGCGCAGCGGGTCGGCGCCGAGGGCGGTGCCGAGCAGCAAGCCGAGGGCCGGCAACGCGGCGAGCAGCACGGCCGTGGAGCGGGCGCCGGCCAACTGGGCGCGCAGGTCGGCGCGTTGGTCCCGTTCCGCGCGCAGTGCCGCGTCCAGCCGGTCCAGGCCCGCGGCGAGTCCGGCGCCCTGGTCCACGGCCACCCGCCAGCAGGCCGCGAGACCGCGCAGCCCCTCGGCGCCAGGCTGCCGTGCAGCGCCCGTGAGCGCCCCCGGTACGTCCCCGCCGAACCGCGCCGCCGCCAGCACCGCCGACTGCGCGTCACCGAGCCCGCTGGAGTCGCGTGCGGCCCGCAGCAGTGCCTCGCCCGGCTGCCGCCCGGCGCGCACCTCCCCGGCGAGCGCCCCGCACAGCGCGATCACCGCCTCGCCCCGGTGTTCCCGCGCGCGCCGCGCAGCCCTGCCCAGCCGCACCCGCCGCAGCGCCGGCACGCCCGCCGCCCCCGCGACGACCGGCAGCACCGAGGCACCGAGCACCGACAGCACCAGTCCGGCCGCCAGCGACCACCACTCGGCCCGCAGCCGCCCGCGGATCCGCCGCCACCCGTCGGCGGCACGCTCCCACGCAGGTGGCCCGTTTCCGACCACTCCGCCGCCCGCGAGCAGCAACCGCGCCCGCCGTGCCCCGGAGTTGCCCCCGCCCAGCAGCCACACCGCGGCCCCCAGGCAGGCCGCCGCCGCCCCGAACGTCATCCCGGCCGTCCCGCTCATGACTCGGTCCCCTGTTCACGCATCACTCGCTCCCCCGCTTCCCGCGCCTCGTCCCTCAAGAGGGTCCGCAGCCGCGGCCACCCGCGCTCGTACGCGAACGCCTGCGTGCCCCACCGCAGCGCCGGCACCGTCCGCACCAGCCCGGACGGGTCCCGCTCCAGCACGTGCACCTCGGCGATCCGCCGCCGCCCGGTCCGGTCGCGCACGAGGTGCAGGACGACCGACAGCGCAGCCGCCAACTGGCTGTGCAGTGCGGCCCGGTCGAGCCCGGCGGCCGTCCCGAGCGCCTCCAGCCGGGCCGGTACGTCGGCGGCGGCGTTGGCGTGGACCGTGCCGCAGCCGCCCTCGTGACCCGTGTTCAGGGCGGCCAGCAGATGGACCACTTCGGGTCCGCGCACCTCGCCGACGACGAGCCGGTCCGGGCGCATCCGCAGCGCCTGCCGTACGAGGTCCTCGAGGGTGACCAGGCCCGCGCCCTCCTGGTTGGCGGGTCTGGTCTCCAGGCGCACGACGTGCGGATGGTCCGGCCGCAGTTCCGCCGAGTCCTCCGCGAGCACGATCCGTTCGTCCGGCCCGACCAGCCCGAGCAGCGCGCTCAGCAGCGTCGTCTTGCCGCTGCCGGTGCCGCCGCTGACCAGGAAGGACAGCCGTGCGTCGAGCAGTGCCCGCAGCACCCGGTCCCCGCCGGGCGGCACCGTGCCCGCCGCGACGAGTTCGCCGAGCGTGAACGCGCGCGGCCGTACGACGCGCAGCGACAGGCAGGTGCAGCCGACGGCGACCGGCGGCAGCACCGCGTGGAGCCGAGTGCCGTCGGGCAGCCGGGCGTCGGCCCAGGGCCGGGCGTCGTCGAGGCGGCGTCCGGCCACGGCGGCCAGGCGCTGCGCGAGGCGTCGTACGGCTGCCGCGTCCGCAAAGCACACAGACGTCAGTTCCAGTCCGCCGCCCCGGTCCACCCAGACCCGGTCCGGGGCCGACACCAGCACGTCCGTCACCGACGGATCGGCGAGCAGCGGTTCCAGCGGTCCGCTGCCGACCAGTTCCGACCGCAACTGCTCGGCGGCACCCAGCACTTCGGCATCGCCGAGCACTCGCCCCTGTTCCCGCAGGGCCTGCGCCACGCGCGCGGGTGTCGGTTCCGCCCCGCTCTCGGCGAGCCACCGCCGTACGCCGTCCAGCAGCCCGTCCGGCATGTGCGCCCGCTCCTCCGGCCCGCCGACGCGGGCGTGCGCCCTCCCGTCGGACCGCGTCGGCGCGGGCGCCGCGTCCGGCGCACCACGTGCGCCCTGAAGTCCCGCGAACGTGCTCACGCGGCACCCGCCTCCACCAGAGCCCGCTCCCAGAACTCCTTGCAGAACCGGGCGAGCGGCCCGCGCGCGGTCGCGCCCGGCGGAGCCTTGCCCTCCTGCGGGCGCAGCAGTCCCGTCTCCACCGGCACCTCGCCCGCCAGCGGCAGCTTGAGCAGCCGGGCCACTTCGCGGTCGTCGAGGCCAGGGGCGTAGGGCCCGCGGACCGCCACCCGGAGGTCGCGCAGGACCATGCCGACGGCGGACGCCACCCGCCCGGCCGCCGCGACGGCGCGCAGTTCGGCGGGCACCACCAGCACCCCCAGGTCCAGTTGGGCGAGGATCTCGGCGACTCCGTCGTCGATCCGGCGCGGCAGGTCGACGACGACCGTGCCGCCCCGGCGCCGGGCCGCGGCGAGCACCGCCCGCACGGCCTGCGACGGTACGGCGACGCAGTCGCCGCGGTCCCAGCTGAGCACCCGTAGCGAGTGCAGCTCGGGCAGCGACTCCTCCAGGGCGCCGCCGCCGACCCGCCCACGCGAGGCGGCGAACGCCGGCCAGCGCAGCCCCTCGGCGGTCTCGCCGCCGAGGAGGACATCGAGTCCGCCGCCGAGCGGATCGGCGTCCACGAGGAGCGTACGCAGCCCCTCGTGCGCGGAGGTGACGGCGAGCGCGCAGGCGAGCGTGGACGCCCCGGCCCCGCCGCGCCCGCCGACCACGCCCACGGTGAGGGCGGGCCGGCCGACGCCCTCGGCGACGTCGGCGATGCGGTCGACGAGCCACTGCTCGCCGTCGGGCAGCATCAGCACGTGATCGGCGCCGATCTCGACGGCCCGCCGCCACACCCCGGAGTCGTCCTGGTCGCGGCCGACCAGCACCACTCCCCTTCTGCGCGCGGCCCCGCGCACGCGCCGCGCGGCGTCTTCGCCGACCAGGACGAGCGGTGCGGCCTCCCAGCTGTCCCTGTGCTCCGGCACCCCGTGGTGGACCTCGGGTGTGGCGCCGGCCGCCGCGCACAGGCGCAGCAGGTCGTCGAGGAGCTCGGCGTCCTCGGTGACGATCAGTGGTCCACCCTGCCGCCCTCCGGCGGCGGGCGGCGGATCGTGTGTGAGTGCTCCGGTCACGGTCTCCATCCCCCTTCGCTGCATCTCTCGCTCGGGCCCTGTGGGGCCCCGCGATTCCCAAACGTGTGAAGAACCGGCAACCGGCCTTCATATGAGCGGCCGACAGAAACCGGCCATGCGCGCCCGACAAACGGAACCGGCGAGGAACTCGCCACGAGCGGAGCGCGTTGGAATCACGGTGCAGCGATCCCGGAAATCGTGTGGATCTTGGTCGATAACTGTGGACAACTCGGTGGTTGTGAATATCGCCGTCACCCATACCGGCGACCGCCGCAGCCCCCTGTGCGACTTCCGCAGAGCAGTCCGACGACTACGGGCCGTGATGGATCATGCACATGTCAAGCCAACTGCCGAGAGAGGGACCGGCAGGGCACCTCGGTCGCGCACTGAAGGGGAAAACCCATCTGGACATGCGACGACCCCCGCCGGGGGGGAGAGCGGGGGTCGTCTCCACGGCCGACTCGGGGGGGGAGGAGTCGGACCGGGTTAGCACGGTCGCGAACGATCCGTGACTTCCATGGTGTACCCGAGAGCCCTCTCAGGCAAACCCACGCGCCCACCTTACGCCGAATGGGCTGCCCCTATGCTCAAGGGCGTGGAAAACCACTCGTTGCCCCGCACAGCGGCCTTCTTTGATCTGGACAAGACGGTCATTGCGAAGTCGAGCACGCTCACCTTCAGCAAGTCCTTCTACCAAGGCGGTCTGATCAACCGCAGGGCCGTCTTGCGTACCGCATATGCCCAGTTCGTCTTCCTCACGGGCGGCGCCGACCACGACCAGATGGAGCGCATGCGCGAGTACCTGTCCGCGCTGTGCCGCGGCTGGAACGTGCGGCAGGTCAAGGAGATCGTCGCCGAGACGCTGCACGACCTGATCGACCCGATCATCTACGACGAGGCCGCCTCCCTCATCGAGGAGCACCACACCGCCGGCCGCGACGTGGTGATCGTGTCCACGTCGGGTGTCGAGGTGGTCGAGCCGATCGGCGAGCTGCTCGGCGCGGACCGGGTGGTCGCGACCCGGATGGTCGTGGGCGACGACGGCTGCTTCACCGGGGAGGTGGAGTACTACGCCTACGGCCCGACGAAGGCCGAGGCGATCAGGGAGCTGGCCGAGTCCGAGGGGTACGACCTCTCCCGTTGCTACGCCTACAGCGACTCGGCGACCGACCTGCCGATGCTGGAGTCAGTCGGGTTTCCGCACGCCGTGAACCCGGACCGGGCGCTGCGCCGCGAGGCACTCGCGCGCGGGTGGCCGATTCTGGATTTCCACCGTCCGGTCCGGCTCAAGCAGCGGATCCCCGCGTTCTCCGTACCGCCCCGTCCGGCACTCGTCGCGGCCGCCGCGATAGGCGCCGCGGCAGCCACCGCGGGCCTCGTCTGGTACGCGAACCGGCGCCGGGCGACGGCCGTCTGACCTGGGCGCCCGTCTAATTCCACTTTGCACCTAAAAGTAAAGAAGTGCAGCCGACCCTTCCGGTTACTCCGGCGCCGGAGTACAAAGGACTCAACGGCCCGCGAGACCAAGGACATCCGAGAGGATCACCTATAAACCGCAAGTTGGCCCCACGGACCGCGCATGGACACCGGGCACCCACGCGACGTCGACCCGTCGAATACGGGCCAGCCACACCAGGTGACGGGCAAAGTTTCCCGACCTGATGGGCACATACTGAGGACGCTTGGTAACGCGGTGAACATGCCAGCGGCGGTACGAGTTCTCGTACCGCCGCATTTTTGTGAGGCCGCGTTGCGCCGTGGCCCCTGTTACGCCGTGACGCCGTATTACGCCGCCCCGCGCTGGAGCGCCTCGCATACCGCCGTCGACTCGCGGGCGCCCAGCTCGACTGCCCGGCCGCAGTGGGCGATCCACGCGGCCACGCCCTCCGCGGTGCCCGAGACATAGCCGTCCAGCGCCGCCAGATAGGCCTCGCGGCCCAGCTCGGCGTGGCCCACCTCGGCCGGACAGACGGACTTCGGATCCAGGCCGCTGCCGACCAGCACGATCCGCTCGGCCGCGCGTGCGACGAGGCCGTTGTGGGAGGCGAACGGGCGCAGGGCCAGGAGTTCGCCGTGCACCACGGCGGCCATCACCGGCGCCGGGGCCGAACTGCCCGCGATGATCAGTTCGGACAGCCCCTCCAGGCGCCCGGACACTTCGGCCGCGCTCGGCAGCGGCAGCCCGATCAGCGGCTCGTCGACCGGCTCGCCCTCCTGCCGGGGCCGCCCGACCTGGTCGGCCTGGTCCGCCGCCGCCACCAGGTGCAGCCGGGCCAGCACTCTGAGGGGTGACTGCCGCCAGATGGACAGCAGTTGGCCCGCCTCGGCGGTCAGCCGCAGGGCCCCGCCCATGACCCGCGCCTCGTCGTCGACCCGGAAGTCGGAGCGCCGGCGCACCTCTTCCAGGGCCCAGTCGGCACCCGAGAGCGCCGCCGAGCCGCGGGCGCCGCGCAGCGCCGCCTCGGACGTGATCTCGTTGCTGCGGCGCCGCATGACCCGGTGTCCGTAGACCCGGTCCACGGCCTTGCGCACGGACTCCACGGACTCGGCCACGCCGGGCAGTGCGCCCAGGGCCGCAAACGGATCGGCTGTCGCGCCTGTCGTACTCATGAGGACGACCCTACGCACCCGCGGCCGACGCCCCTCGAAGGAGTGGTCTTCCTCATACCCCTTCGCCACATACAGCTATAAGTTCACTACTCTTCGTGAACATGAAAATTGCTTTCGTGGGGAAGGGCGGCAGCGGCAAGACCACCCTGTCCTCCCTGTTCATCCGCCATCTCGCGGCCGCCGGCGCGCCCGTCGTCGCGGTCGACGCCGACATCAACCAGCATCTGGGGGCTGCGCTGGGCCTCGACGAGGCGGAGGCGTCAGCGCTGCCCGCGATGGGCGAGCACCTGCCGCTGATCAAGAACTATCTGCGCGGCTCCAACCCGCGCATCTCCTCGGCCGAGACGATGATCAAGACGACACCGCCCGGCGAGGGTTCGCGGCTGCTGCGGGTGCGCGAGGACAACCCGGTCTACGACGCGTGCGCCCGGCCGGTGGAACTCGACGGCAGTGCCGTCCGTTTGATGGTCACCGGCCCCTTCACGGACGCCGACCTGGGGGTCGCCTGCTACCACTCCAAGACGGGAGCGGTTGAGCTGTGCCTGAACCACCTGGTCGACGGCCGTGACGAGTACGTCGTGGTCGACATGACCGCGGGCTCGGACTCCTTCGCCTCCGGCATGTTCACCCGATTCGACATCACGTTTCT
The DNA here is from genome assembly GCF_014495685.1 of Streptomyces sp. TRM68367. Taxonomy (GTDB): domain Bacteria; phylum Actinomycetota; class Actinomycetes; order Streptomycetales; family Streptomycetaceae; genus Streptomyces. Next base: position 152,279 of record NZ_JACTVI010000008.1, read on the forward strand.
CGTGGCCGAGCCGACCCGGAGGGGGGTCTCCGTCTATCGCCAGTACAAGGAGTACGCCGCCGGCTACGGTGTCGCCCTGAAGGTCATCGGCAACAAGGTGCACGGTCAGGACGATCTCGACTTCCTCCGCGCCGAGGTCGGGGACGACCTGCTCGTGACGGTCGGGCACTCGGACTGGGTGCGCGCCATGGAGAAGGGCCGGCCGCCCCGGTTCGGCTTCCTGGAGAAGCCGAACCTCCGCGCGCTGCGCGTGCTGCGGACGACCGCCGACGCGGCGTACGAGCACCGCGACTGGGAGCGCTACACGCGCCAGATGGTGCACTTCCACCTGAAGAACGCCCGGTCGTGGGGCAACGAGCGCACCGGGGCCGACCTGGCGGCGCAGGTCGACCCCGGCTTCGTGCTCGGCGAAGGCGTCGTCGCGCCGGCCTGACGGCTACGACGGCGGCGTTGTCGTATTGCCGCTGTCGGACACCTGCCCGGCGGCGGCGCCTCGTCGGCTACCGGCGGGCCGCCGGCGCCCCGGGCACTCCCTTCGGGGCCGGGGCGGGGCTTGCGGCCAGGAAGGACGCCCAGCCCTTCTCGGGGGCCTCGCCCACCTTCAGGGTGCGCAGCTTGCGAAGGGTCTTCGGGTCCTGGGCGTCCAGCCAGTCCGCGAGCTGCCGGAAGGAGACGCAGCGCACCTCGTCCTTGGTGCACACGTGCTCGATGACCTCCTCGACGGCCCGCATGTACGTGCCACCGTTCCAGGACTCGAAGTGGTTGCCGATGATCAGGGGTGCGCGGTTGCCGTCGTAGGCCCGGTAGAAGCCCTTGAGCAGGCTGTCGCGCATCTGGTCGCCCCAGAACCCGTGCTTGGCGGGGTCGCCCTGGGTGGCTGTGCCCGACTGGTTGACCATGAAGTTGTAGTCCATGGTGAGCTGCTCGTAGGAGTGGCCGGAGAACGGCACGAGCTGCATCGACAGGTCCCACAGGCCATACTTCTTCCTCGGCCAGACCTGGTTGTTGACGCCGCTGGTGTCGTAGCGGAAGCCCAGTTCACGGGCGGCCTTCATGAAGTTCTTCTGGCCCTCCAGGCAGGGGGTGCGGGCGCCGATCAGCTCCTTGTCGTAGTCGAAGGGCAGCGGGGCCGAGTTCCTCATGCCGGTGTTGGTCTTCCAGGTCTTCACGAAGTGCTTGGCCTGGGCGATCTCGTCCTTCCAGTCCTCGACCGACCACTCGCCGACCCCGCCGCCTTTGCCGCAGAAGTGGCCGTTGAAGTGGGTGCCGATCTCGTTGCCCTCCAGCCACGCCAGCCGCAGCTGTTTCACGGTGTCGGCGATGCCCTGCTCGTCGTTGAAGCCGATGTCGGAGCGGCCCGGTGTGTGCTGCGGCGGCCGGTACAGGTCGCGTCGCTCCTCCGGGAGCATGTACACGCCGCTCAGGAAGTACGTCATCGTCGCGTCGTTGGCCTTGGCGACCTTGCGGAAGTGGGAGAACAGCTTCTGGCCGTCCTCGCCCGCGCCGTCCCAGGAGAACACCACGAACTGCGGGGGCTTGTGGCCGGGCTTGAGGCGTTCGGGTCTGGGCAGGTGCGGCTGCGCTCCGGTGTATGCCGTCGAGCCGTCGCCGATCAGCCGCACCACCCTCTTCGGCGCCGGAGCCGGCTGCGCCTGCTGCGGGCCGGGGGCTCCTTTCCGGGAGTCGTCGGTGCCGGTCGCACAGCCTGCGAGCGATGCGGCGCCGAGCGCGGCGATCACGGTGCCCGCGGCGATCCTGTGGGTGGCGGCCATGTTCCGCCCACCTTCTTCCTTCTCTCGGGGGCCGACAGCGCCGCCAAGCTCGCACGGAAAGAAGAAGGAATTAATATGACCAGCCGATCAAATGCCTCATTTCATTCAGGAGAGTGACTTATTAGTCCATTTGCTCGGAAAATCTATGCCCACCCTTTACTCTGTATTACGATCCGTTTACCGAGCGTTGATGCATCCCGCCGCTGTACGCCGTGACCCACGGCCGCGACCAAGACCCGCGACCGCGCCGCCCGGGAGGAGACGGGAAACATGTCAGCCTGCGTCCCCGCCCGCGCCACCGACCCGATTCGGCCCGAGCGCACCCATCCGCCCCACAGCCCGCCACCCGGCCGCCGCTTCCGCATCGCGGGCGCCGACGTGTCCTCCTCGATCGCGGTCTTCCTGATCGCCCTCCCCCTGTCCCTCGGCATCGCCCTGGCCACCGGTGCCCCGCTCCAGGCCGGCCTGGTCGCCGCCGCCGTGGGCGGGATCGTCGCCGGACGGCTCGGCGGCAGCCCGCTCCAGGTCAGCGGCCCCGCCGCCGGACTGACCGTCGTCACCGCCGACCTCATCCAGCGCTACGGATGGCGTACGACCTGCGCCATCACCGTCCTCGCCGGACTCGCCCAACTCGGCCTCGGCTGCCTGCGCGTGGCCCGCTCCGCGCTCGCCGTCAGCCCCGCCATCGTGCACGGCATGCTTGCCGGCATCGGCATCACCATCGCCGTCGCCCAGCTGCACATCGTCCTCGGCGGCACCCCGCAGAGCGCCGTCCTCGACAACCTCCGTGCGCTGCCCGCCCAGTTGGCCGATCTCCACCCGGTCTCCGTGTCGGTGAGCGCGCTGACCCTGGCGCTGCTGCTGCTCTGGCCCCGCCTCCCCGGCCGGGTCGGGCGCCTCCTGCGCAGCGTCCCGGCCGCGCTGATCGCCGTCGCCGGGGCCACCGCTGCGGCCGCCCTCGCCGGTCTGCGGCTGCCCAAGGTCGACCTGCCGTCGTGGGGCAGCCACGCCCTGGCCGGACTGCCCGAGGGCCCGGTGCCCGGCATCGTCGCCGCCGTGCTCACCACCACGCTGGTGTGCAGCGTGCAGTCGCTGCTCGGCGCGGTCGCCGTGGACAAGCTGGTGGCCGCCCGGCCCGGTCTGCCCGCCCGCGTCGGCCGCTCCGACCTGGACCGCGAACTGCTCGGGCAGGGCACCGCCAACATCGCCTCCGGAGCGCTCGGCGGGCTGCCGGTTGCGGGCGTGGCCGTGCGGAGTTCGGCGAATGTGCGCGCGGGTGCCGTGAGCCGGAACTCCACGATGCTGCACGGCGTTCTGGTAGTAGTCGCCGCGCTGCTGATGGTCCCGCTCCTGGAGCTCATCCCGCTCGCCTCGCTCGCCGCCCTGGTGATGGCCGTCGGCATCCAGATGGTGTCCCTGCACCACATCCGCACGGTGACCCGCCACCGCGAGGTGCTGGTGTACGCCGTCACCACCCTCGGCGTCGTGGTCGTCGGCGTCCTGGAGGGCGTGGCGCTGGGGATCGCCACGGCGGTCGCCCTCGCCCTGCACCGCCTCGCCCGCACCCGGATCACGCACGACGAGAAGGAAGGAGTCCATCATGTCCATGCACGAGGCCAGTTGACGTTCCTCGCGGTGCCGCGGCTCAGCCGGGCCCTGCATCTCGTTCCCCAAGGGTCCGACGCCATCGTCGAGTTGGACGGGTCGTTCATGGACCACGCGGCGTACGAGACGCTGCAGGACTGGCAGAACACGCACACCGCACGGGGCGGAACGGTCGAGATCACCGGCCGCCGCGCCGGCGTACGCCTCGCCGAGCCCACCGGGCCCGCCCACCGCCGCAGCGCAGACGGCACGGACGGGTCTGCCGACCCGGCCGAGTGCCGGTGCAGCCCCTGGACGGCCTGGCGCAACCACCAGTGCGAACGCCCGCTGTCCGCACCGACCGACGACGAACGCGCGCACGGGACCGACGGGGCCGGGACGGACAGCACCGAGCCGTCCGGCACGTCCGCCGACACAGACGCCGACGCCCGCACCGGCACCGACACCCCCGCCGACGGAGGTGAACTGACCCGCGGCATCAGCGCGTTCCAGCGCAACACCGCCCCCCTGGTCCGCAGCGAGCTGGCCCGACTCGCCCGGGAGGGACAGCAGCCCGTCCAGCTGTTCCTGACCTGCGCCGACTCGCGGCTGGTCACGTCGATGATCACCTCCAGTGGTCCCGGCGACCTCTTCGTGGTGCGCAACATGGGCAACCTCGTGCCGCTGCCCGGCGAGGAGAGCGGCGACGACTCGGTGGCGGCGGCCATCGAGTACGCGGTGGACGTGCTCGCGGTGCGGTCCATCACGGTGTGCGGGCACTCCGGGTGCGGTGCCATGCAGGCACTGCTCAACTCCGAGCCCGGCGGCGCCCCGACGCCGCTCAGGCGGTGGCTGCGGCACGGGCGGCCGAGCCTGGAGCGCATCACGGGCGACGGCCGCCCGGGGGCCCGACTGGCCGGGCGGTCACCCGCCGACGCGGTCGAGCAGCTGTGCCTGACCAACGTGGTCCAGCAGCTGGAGCACCTGCGCGCCCACGAGTCGGTGGCCCGGGCTTTGAAGGACGGCGCCCTGGAGCTGCACGGGATGTACTTCCACGTGGGCGAGGCCCAGGCGTACCTGCTCACCGAGACGGACGGGAGCGGACCGGTGTTCGACCGGGTGCACGCGGCGGACCTGACGGCGTGAGCCCGGCGGCGCCCGTCGTCGCCGCGTGCACGCGCGCCCTCGCCACGTGCCCGCCCTCGCCGCGTGCCGCCCTCGCCGCATGCAAGACCGCATCCGCCGCCAACGGCGCACAGCCCCCGGCCGTGCGTCGGCCCGGATGTGAAAGGCATTACAGGGGCTGAACTACAGCTGGTCGGCGTCCGTGGGTACGGATGACCCGGGCCGCCCGGAGCGGCTCGGGAACAAACCGTACACAGGTCTAAACCAATACGCCGTCGGCCCTTGTCATCGGGCCCTCGGGTCTGATGAGCTGTGGCCTGGGACACAACGGACACCCTGGGAAAGGGAGATGTCGTGAGCAACGAAAGCCTGGCCAACCTGCTGCGTGAAGAGCGCAGGTTCGCACCCCCCGCAGACCTGGCCGCGAACGCCAACGTCACCGCGGAGGCGTATGAACAGGCCAAGGCTGACAGGCTCGGCTTCTGGGCCGAGCAGGCCCGCCGGCTGACCTGGGCCAAGGAGCCGGCCGAGACCCTGGACTGGTCGAATCCGCCGTTCGCCAAGTGGTTCAAGGACGGCACCCTCAATGTGGCGTACAACTGCGTCGACCGGCATGTGGAGGCCGGGCACGGCGACCGGGTGGCGATCCACTTCGAGGGCGAACCCGGCGACGGCCGCACCATTACCTACGCCCAGCTCAAGGACGAGGTCTCCAAGGCCGCCAACGCCCTGCTGGAGCTGGGCGTGCAGAAGGGCGACCGGGTCGCGATCTACATGCCGATGATCCCGGAGGCGGCGGTCGCGATGCTGGCCTGCGCCCGCATCGGCGCCCCGCACTCCGTGGTCTTCGGCGGCTTCTCGGCCGACGCGCTCGCCACCCGCATCCAGGACGCGGACGCCAAGGTCGTCATCACCGCCGACGGCGGCTACCGGCGCGGCAAGCCGCTGCCGCTCAAGCCGGCCGTCGACGAGGCGATCGAGCGCGTCGACAACGTCGAGCACGTGCTCGTCGTACGCCGTACGGGCCAGGAGGTCGCCTGGAGCGAGGGCCGGGACGTGTGGTGGCACGACCTCGTCGAGCGGCAGTCCGCCGAGCACACCCCGGAGGCGTTCGAGGCCGAGCACCCGTTGTTCATCCTGTACACGTCCGGGACGACAGGGAAGCCGAAGGGCATCCTGCACACCTCCGGCGGCTACCTCACCCAGGTCGCCTACACCCACCACGCCGTCTTCGACCTCAAGCCGGAGACCGACGTGTTCTGGTGCACGGCCGACGTCGGCTGGGTGACCGGGCACTCCTACCTCGTCTACGGGCCGCTGGCCAACGGCGCGACGGAGGTCATGTACGAGGGCACGCCGGACACCCCGCACCAGGGCCGCTTCTGGGAGGTCATCCAGAAGTACGGCGTCACGATCCTCTACGCGGCCCCCACGGCGATCCGGACGTTCATGAAGTGGGGCGACGACATCCCCGCGAAGTTCGACCTGTCCAGCCTGCGTGTCCTGGGCTCGGTGGGTGAGCCGATCAACCCCGAGGCGTGGATCTGGTACCGCAAGAACATCGGCGGCGACAGGACGCCGATCGTGGACACCTGGTGGCAGACCGAGACCGGCGCGATGATGATCTCCCCGCTGCCGGGCGTGACAGAGACCAAGCCGGGCTCCGCGCAGACGCCGCTGCCCGGCATCTCCGCGACCGTCGTCGACGACGAGGCGGGCGAGGTGCCCGACGGCGGCGGTGGCTACCTGGTCCTGACCGAGCCGTGGCCGTCGATGCTGCGCACCATCTGGGGCGACGACCAGCGGTTCATCGACACGTACTGGTCGCGTTTCGAGGGCAAGTACTTCGCCGGTGACGGCGCCAAGAAGGACGACGACGGCGACATCTGGCTGCTGGGCCGGGTGGACGACGTGATGCTCGTGTCCGGGCACAACATCTCCACCACCGAGGTCGAGTCCGCGCTCGTGTCCCACCCCTCCGTCGCCGAGGCGGCCGTGGTCGGCGCGGCGGACGAGACGACCGGGCAGGCGATCGTCGCGTTCGTGATCCTGCGCGGTACGGCCGCCGAGACCGAGACCCTGGTCGGCGAGCTGCGCAACCACGTCGGCGCCACCCTCGGCCCGATCGCCAAGCCCCAGCGGATCCTGCCGGTGGCCGAGCTGCCGAAGACCCGCTCCGGCAAGATCATGCGCCGCCTGCTGCGGGACGTCGCGGAGAACCGCCAGCTCGGCGACGTGACCACCCTCACCGACTCCACGGTGATGGACCTCATCCAGGCCAAGCTCCCGGCCGCGCCCAGCGAGGACTGAAGCGGCAGCGACAGGGGCACCCGGCACTCGCTGCGCCGGGTGCCCTTCGTGCGTCCACAGTGAAACCGGCGTCGGCGCACGAGGACCGACCGGCGGTGAAGGCCGCGTTTGCGGTGAAGGGCGCGTCTCGGTCAAGCCCGCCGGAATGCACCCCGGCGTACATTAGCTAAGCTAAACAACGCAATCGCATCCATCCTCGAGCAAGGTGCGCCGGGAAGTCTGGTCGGCACGCGTTCAGCCCTGCCTTCAACCAGCCCGGAGGTCTCCTTGCCCGCGACCGGCACCCCCAGCCCCACCCCCCGCAAGCTCCTCGGCCGTCTCTCCCTGCCGGAGCGGACCTTCGTCTTGGACGCGCTGCGCACCGAGACGGTCGGCGGCGTGCTGCTGCTCATCGCCGCGGTCACCGCACTGATCTGGGCAAACGCCCCCACACTGCACGACAGCTACGAGAGCGTCAGCCACTTCCACATAGGCCCCGCGGCCCTCGGCCTCGACCTCTCGCTCGCCCACTGGGCGGCCGACGGACTGCTGGCGATCTTCTTCTTCGTCGCCGGCATCGAGCTCAAGCGCGAGCTGGTCGCGGGCGATCTGCGGGACCCCAGGGCCGCCGCGCTGCCCGTGGTCGCCGCCGTGTGCGGCATGGCCGTACCGGCGCTCGTCTACACCCTCACCAGCGCCACCGGCGGCGGCTCACTGGCCGGCTGGGCGGTGCCCACCGCCACCGACATCGCATTCGCACTGGCCGTACTCGCCGTCATCGGCACGTCCCTGCCGAGCGCGCTGCGCGCCTTCCTGCTCACCCTCGCCGTCGTCGACGACCTCTTCGCGATCCTGATCATCGCGGTCTTCTTCACGGACAGCCTGAACTTCGCCGCGCTCGGTGGCGCGCTGGCCGGCCTCGCCGTCTTCTGGCTGCTCCTGCGCAAGGGCGTGCGCGGCTGGTACGTGTACGTCCCGCTGGCCCTGGTCATCTGGGGGCTGATGTACAACAGCGGCATCCACGCCACCATCGCCGGTGTCGCCATGGGCCTGATGCTGCGCTGCCACCGCCACGAGGGCGAGGCGCACTCCCCCGGCGAGCACATCGAGCACCTCGTGCGGCCCCTGTCGGCCGGCCTGGCAGTGCCGCTGTTCGCGCTGTTCAGCGCGGGCGTGTCGATCTCGGGCGGCGCGCTGGGCGATGTGTTCACCAAGCCGGAGACCCTCGGCGTCGTCCTCGGTCTGGTCGTCGGCAAGTCGCTCGGCATCTTCGGCGGCACGTGGCTGACGGCACGGTTCACAAGGGCCGCGCTCAGTGACGACCTCGCCTGGGCGGACGTGTTCGCGGTGGCGGCGCTCGCCGGCATCGGCTTCACCGTCTCGCTGCTCATCGGCGAACTCGCCTTCGAGGGCGACGCGGTGCTCACGGACGAGGTCAAGGCGGCCGTGCTGCTGGGCTCGCTGATCGCGGCGTTGCTGGCGACGGTGCTGCTGAAGATACGCAACGGCAAGTACCGCAAGCTGTGCGAGGCCGAGGAGCGCGACGAGGACCTCGACGGCATCCCGGACATCTACGAGGAGGACGAGCCGGAGTACCACCTGAGAATGGCCGTCATCCACGAGCACAAGGCCGCCGAGCACCGCCGGATCGCCGAGGAGAAGGCCGCCGAGCGACGCGCGCTTGCCGAAGTGGCGGGCGGGGCAGGCGATGAGAACGCCGGTCCGGCATGATCTGACGGAACGGTACAAAAGCAGGACCGTTCCCAGTCAGTCAGAAGTCAGGCAGAAGAGGGAGACCGCGATGAGCGCACCCGACGGCAGCCCGGTCGGCGCCGAACGCAGCATCGGACAGCTGTTCGCCTCGGCGACGGCCGAGATGTCCGCGCTGGTGCACGACGAGATCGCGCTGGCGAAGGCGCAGCTCAAGCAGGACGTCAAACGCGGCGCGACGAGCGGCGGCGTGCTCACGGTGGCCCTCGTGCTGCTGGTGTTCTCGCTGCCGATGCTGAACTTCGCGCTGGCGTACGGCATCCGCACCTGGAGCGACTGGAACCTCGCGCTCTGCTTCCTGCTGTCCTTCCTGGCGAACGCGCTGGTCGCCGGCGTGCTGGCGCTGATCGGCCGGGTGTTCGCGAAGAAGGCCAAGAAGGGCCGGGGCCCGCAGAAGGTGGCCGCGTCCATGAAGGAGAGCGCGGGCGTGCTGCAGAAGGCCCGGCCGCACCCGCGTCCGGCGCCCGCTCTGGAGGACCGGGCCCCCGAAGCCATCGAGGCTGTGGCACGCTCGTCCTCATGACGGACCCCGCCACCACCCCCTGGGCGCAACCCGCTTCGGTCGTACGGCTCGACGTCCCCGGCGGCGGCGAGGTGATCCACCGGGACGTCGCGGCCAACGGTGCCCGGTTCCACATCGCCGAGCGGGGCGACGGGCCGCTGGTGCTGCTGCTGCACGGCTTCCCGCAGTTCTGGTGGACCTGGCGGCACCAGCTCGTCGCGCTCGCCGACGCCGGTTTCCGGGCCGTCGCCATGGACCTGCGGGGCGTCGGCGGCAGCGACCGCACCCCGCGCGGCTACGACCCCGCCAACCTCGCGCTCGACATCACCGGCGTGGTCCGCTCCCTGGGCGAGCCGGACGCCGCGCTGGTCGGCCACGACCTGGGCGGTTATCTGGCGTGGACGGCGGCCGCGATGCGCCCCAAGCTCGTCCGGCGGCTCGCGGTCGCGTCCATGCCGCATCCGCGGCGCTGGCGCGCGGCGATGCTGAGGGACGTCAGACAGACCCGCGCGGGCTCCTACATCTGGGGGTTCCAGCGGCCCTGGATCCCGGAGCGGCAGCTCACCGCGGACGACGGCGCGCTCGTGGCCGAGCTGATCCAGGACTGGTCGGGCCCGCGCCTGCCGGACGACGAGACGCTGCAGGCGTACCGCCGCGCCATGTGCATCCCGTCCACGGCGCACTGCGCGGTCGAGCCGTACCGCTGGATGGTGCGGTCCCTGGCCCGCCCGGACGGCATCCAGTTCAACCGCCGCATGAAGCGGCCCGTGCGCGTGCCGACGCTGCATCTGCACGGCTCGCTCGACCCGGTGCTGCGCACCCGCAGCGCGGCCGGCTCCGGCGAGTACGTCGAAGCCCCGTACCGCTGGCGCCTGTTCGACGGCCTCGGGCATTTCCCGCACGAGGAGGATCCGGTGGCGTTCTCCGCGGAGCTCATCAACTGGCTGAGGGACCCGGAACCCGACCGATGAAACGCGGCTGAGCTGCGCGGGACCGGGGGCCCGGGGGCTACCCCCGGACAGCACAGTCCGCACGAGGAGGACCCGGTGGCGTTCTCCGCCGAGCTCATCAACTGGCTCAAGGATCCGGAACCCGACCGGTGATTCCGGTCGGCCCGGGACTTGGTCGTCTCACCTGGCCGAAAGGGCGCGAACCCGTTCGGTGACCGCGCCAATGCGCCCGGCATCCGGACGGGAACGATTGTCCTACGAACGGCCACATGCCTGACGCATAGGCCGATTGGGCGTCCCGGAAGCGGTTATCGACCTTGGGCCAGGGGCAGACGTCGGGGTATGGGCTGGACGCACGACTACAGTGACGCAAGCCGCACTCGCCGCTCGGCGGGCGGTGTGAAATCCCACCAACGAAGCGGCGCCCCGCAACTGCCGGGCAGCGACCTCCGGGTGGGCATCCCGCGCATTCTGCGCCGCCGGGCCCGCTGGGTCTCGGTACGCCTGCGTCACCCGCGCAGCTGAGCCTTCCCCCGTCGTACGACACCCGTACGGTTCACAGCGCGCAGCTGTCGCTGCCCACCTGCTGGTTGGCGGTGCGGCCCCGGGTGATGTCCGCCTGGATCTCGTCCACAGTGAGCGCGTAGCCGGTCTCGGCGTCGTCGAGGGACTTGGCGAAGACCACGCCGTAGACCCTGCCCTCGGGGGTGAGCAGCGGGCCGCCGGAGTTGCCCTGACGGACGGTCGCGAACAGCGAGTAGACGTCTCGGCGGACCGTGCCGCGGTGGTAGATGTCCGGGCCGTTGGCCGTGATACGCCCGCGTACGCGCGCGGCACGGACGTCGTACGCGCCGTTCTCCGGGAAGCCCGCGACGATCGCGCCGTCCCCACTGCCCGCGTCCTCGGTGGTGAACCGCAGCGCGGGCGCGTGCAGGTCCGGTACGTCGAGTACGGCGATGTCGCGCCGCCAGTCGTAGAGGACTACCTTCGCGTCGTACTTGCGGCCCTCCCCGCCTATCTGCACGGTCGGCTCGTCGACGCCGCCCACGACGTGCGCGTTGGTCATGACGCGGCGGTCGGCGAAGACGAATCCGGTGCCCTCCAGGACCTTGCCGCAGCTCTGGGCGGTGCCCATGACCTTGACGATGGAGCGCTGGGCGCGGGTGGCGACCGCGCTGTTGGCGAGCGCCGGGTCGGGCGGCTGGACGTCGGTGATCGGCTCGTTCGAGAACGGGCTGAAGACCTGCGGGAAGCCGTTGTGCGCGAGGACGGAGGAGAAGTCGGCGAACCAGGTGTCCGCCTGGTCGGGCAGCGCTCTGGAGACGCCCTGGAGCACCTTGGAGCCCCGGACCTCCTTGCCCAGCGTCGGCAGCGTCGTACCGGCCAGGGCCGAGCCGATCAGCCAGGCGACGAGGAGCATCGCCACGACGTTCACCAGCGCGCCGCCGGTCGCGTCCAGGGCGCGGGCCGGGGACCAGGTGATGTAGCGGCGCAGCTTGTTGCCGAGGTGGGTGGTCAGGGCCTGGCCGATGGAGGCGCAGACGATCACGACGACGACCGCGACGACGGCGGCGGTCGTGCTCACCTCCGCGTTGTCGGTCAGCGCGTCCCAGATGACGGGCAGCACGTAGACGGCGACGAGGCCGCCGCCCAGGAACCCGATCACCGAAAGGATGCCGACGACGAACCCCTGGCGGTAGCCCACGATCGCGAACCACACGGCGGCGACCAGCAGCAAGATGTCCAGCACGTTCACGGCGCCCACCCTGTCATGACCGCCAGTCGAGCGGGACGTGCCTGTCGCGGTTCCAGGGGCGCTCCCAGCCCGCGTAGTGCAGCAACCGGTCGATGACGCCGGCCGTGAATCCCCACACCAGGGCCGATTCGACCAGAAATGCCGGGCCTCGGTGACCGCTTGGGTGCACGGTGGTGGCTCTGTTGTCCGGATTGGTGAGATCCGCCACGGAAACGGTGAAGACACGCGCGGTCTCGTTCGGGTCGACGACGCCGACCGGGCTCGGCTCGCGCCACCACCCCAGGACCGGCGTGACGACGAAGCCGCTGACCGGGATGTAGAGCGCGGGCAGGACGCCGAAGAGCTGGACGCCGGCAGGGTCGAGCCCGGTCTCCTCCTCGGCCTCGCGGAGAGCGGCCCGCAGCGGCCCGTCGGCCTTCGGGTCGCCGTCCTCGAGGTCGAGGGCACCGCCGGGGAAGGACGGCTGCCCCGCGTGCGACCGCAGCGAACTCGCCCGCTCCATGAGCAGCAGCTCCGGCCCGCGCTCGCCGTCCCCGAAGAGGATCAGTACGGCCGACTGCCGCCCGGCGCCGTTCGCCGGGGGCAGGAAGCGGCTCAGCTGGCCCGGCCGCACCGTCTCCACGGCGTGCACCACCGGATCCAGCCAGGCCGGCAGGCCTTCTTTGCTGAGCGTCACCGGAGCGCCCCGCGTATGGCTCGCGCGTGTCATCGCCACCCCCGTCGTCCTGCCGGATCCAACGCCCGGCGGCCCCGAGATCGTTCCCGCGCCCGGCGCGGCCGCCACCGGCCCGTCATCCTGCGCCCAGCGGCGGCGCCGCCCGGCCGCCGGCGTCCAGGTACGTCTGCGGGGGCTTCAGTCGCTGGCCGGGCAGGCCCCCCTTCTCGTACTTGAGCAGCTTCTTCGCCTTCTCCGGGTCCGTCTCGCCCTCGCCGTACGCCGGGCAGAGCGGGGCGATGGGGCAGGCGCCGCAGGCGGGCTTGCGGGCGTGGCAGATGCGGCGGCCGTGCCAGATCACGTGGTGCGAGAGGTCCGTCCAGTCGCTCTTGGGGAACAGCGCGCCGACGGCGGCCTCGATCTTGTCGGGGTCGGTCTCCTCGGTCCACTGCCAGCGGCGCACCAGGCGCTGGAAGTGCGTGTCCACGGTGATGCCGGGGCGGCCGAAGGCGTTGCCGAGCACGACGAACGCGGTCTTGCGGCCGACGCCGGGCAGCTTGACAAGGTCTTCGAGCCTGCCGGGGACCTCGCCGCCGAAGTCCTCCACCAGCGCCTTGGACAGTCCCATCACCGACTTGGTCTTGGCCCGGAAGAAGCCGCACGGGCGGAGGATCTCCTCGACCTCCTCGGGGTTGGCGGCGGCCAGGTCCTCGGGAGTGGGGTACTTCGCGAAGAGCGCCGGGGTCGTCTGGTTGACCCTCAGGTCCGTGGTCTGGGCGGACAGGACTGTGGCGACCACCAGTTGGAAGGGGTTCTCGAAGTCCAGCTCCGGGTGGGCGTACGGATAGACCTCGGCGAGCTCGCGGTTGATGCGGCGGGCGCGGCGGACCAGCGCCGTGCGGGACTCTTCCTTGCGCGGCGTGACGACGGTCTTCGCTGGAGGGACGCCCTTGACGGCGGCGGTGGCCTTCTTGGGGGCGACGACGGCCTTCTTGGCGGGCGCCGCCGACTTGACCGGGGCCTTCTTGGCCGCCGCCGTCTTCACGGGCGCCTTCTTCGCGCTCGCTTTCTTCGCGGGCGCCTTCCCGGAAGCGGCCGCTTTCTTGGCCGGCGCCTGCTTCACCGGCGCCTTCTTTGTCTCTTTCGCGGTTTTGCTACCGCCATCGGGGCCCTGTTCGCCCACAGCGGAATCGCGACGTACAACCACCCGCGCAGCCCCCTCGGCCTGTGCTCTCACCGGCGATTTGGACACCCGGCCAGCCTAAGGCCCGGCACTGACATCCGCCCCGGCCCCTGACGATCGGCCCCCAATTGGACCCCTGCCGCTTACCCCGGGACACGTGTGCGGCATCCTTGTGACAGATCACACTGTTTGGACCGTCCGGCAAAATGGGGAGCACGGTCCCCTGGTACGCGGGGAGCAAGATCCCCTGAGCAGGTCGACAAGGAGAGAACTCGTGGACGACGTTCTGCGGCGCAACCCGCTCTTCGCGGCTCTTGACGACGAGCAGGCCGCGGAGCTCCGCGCCTCCATGAGTGAGGTGACCCTGGCACGCGGCGACTCCCTGTTCCACGAGGGCGACCCCGGCGACCGGCTCTACGTGGTCACCGAGGGCAAGGTCAAGCTCCACCGCACGTCCCCCGACGGCCGCGAGAACATGCTGGCCGTGGTCGGACCCAGCGAGCTGATCGGCGAGCTGTCGCTGTTCGACCCGGGCCCGCGGACGGCGACTGCGACCGCGCTGACCGAGGTCAAGCTGCTGGGCCTGGGCCACGGCGACCTCCAGCCCTGGCTGAACGCCCGTCCCGAGGTGGCCACCGCGCTGCTGCGCGCCGTCGCCCGCCGCCTGCGCAAGACCAACGACGCGATGTCCGACCTGGTCTTCTCGGACGTCCCCGGCCGTGTGGCCCGCGCCCTGCTGGACCTCTCCCGCCGCTTCGGCGTGCAGTCCGAGGAGGGCATCCACGTCGTCCACGACCTGACGCAGGAGGAGCTGGCCCAGTTGGTCGGCGCGTCCCGCGAGACGGTCAACAAGGCGCTGGCGGACTTCGCACAGCGCGGGTGGCTCCGCCTGGAGGCGCGGGCCGTGATCCTGCTGGACGTGGAGCGGCTCGCCAAGCGTTCGCGCTGAGTTCCTGGGGCTGCGCCCGCCCCTGCCGGCCGGAGACCGAACGACGCGAAGCGTTCACCGACTGGCTGCACACCTACCATCACCACCGCGAACACACCGCGCTGAAAGGCCAACCACCGCCGGCCGCGTCCACAACCTCCCGGGTCAGTACAACTAGATGAGGCCGTGTTCCTCCAGGTAGTCCAGCTGCGCCCGCACCGACAGCTCCGCCGCCGGCCACAGGGAGCGGTCCACGTCGGCGTAGACGTGGGCGACGACCTCGGCGGGCGTGCGGTAGCCGTCCTCGACTGCCGTCTCGACCTGGGCGAGGCGGTGGGCGCGGTGGGCCAGGTAGTACTCGACGGCGCCCTGGGCGTCCTCCAGGACGGGTCCGTGGCCGGGGAGGACGGTGTGGACGCCGTCGTCGACGGTGAGCGACCTGAGGCGTCGTAGCGAGTCCAGGTAGTCGCCCAGGCGTCCGTCGGGGTGCGCCACGACGGTCGTACCGCGGCCGAGGATCGTGTCGCCCGTCAGGACCGCCTGATCGGCGGGGAGGTGGAAGGACAGGGAGTCGGCCGTGTGACCGGGGGTGGGTACGACCCTCAGCTCCAGGCCGCCGACCCTCACCACGTCCCCGGCGGCCAGGCCCTCGTCGCCCAGCCGCAGCGCCGGGTCGAGAGCACGCACGCGCGTGCCGGTCAGTTCGGCGAACCGGGCGGCGCCCTCGGCGTGGTCGGGGTGGCCGTGGGTGAGGAGGGTCAGCGCGACGCGTCTGCCCGCCTGCTCGGCGGTGTCGACGACGTTCCGCAGGTGTCCTTCGTCCAGCGGGCCCGGGTCGACCACGACGGCCAGGTCGGAGTCCGGCTCCGACAGGATCCAGGTGTTGGTGCCGTCCAGGGTCATCGCGGAGGCGTTGGGCGCCAGGACGTTGACCGCCCGGGGCGTGGCAGGGCCCGAGAGGACCCCGCCGCGTGGCTGGCCGGGAAGGGCTGCTGCGTCCGTCATGCGGGGGCTCCACCGGTGGGGATGTGTTTGGTGAACTCGTCGTGGCCCGGCCAGGAGAGCACGATCTCGCCGTCCACCAGGCGGGCCGTGGCCAGGACGGGCGTCAGGTCGCGCTCGGGGGCCGCGGCGAGCGCCTCGGCCGCCGTGGCGTACGACGTCAACTGGCGCAGGGTCGCGATGGTCGGCGGCATCATCAGCAGCTCGCCCTTGTCGTACCCGGCCGTGGCCTCCGCCGGGGCGGTCCACACCGTGCGGTCGGCCTCCGTGGAGGCGTTCCGGGTGCGCTGGCCCGCCGGGAGGGCGGCCACGAAGAACCACGTGTCGTAGCGGCGTGGCTCGAAATCCGGGGTGATCCACCGGGTCCAGGCACCCAGCAGGTCGGAGCGCAGGACCAGCCCGCGGCGGTGCAGGATCTCCGCGAAGGACAGGTCCCGGGCGACCAGGGCGGCGCGGTCGGCCTCCCAGTCCGCGCCCGTGGTGTCGCCGACCACGGAGTCGGCGGTGGCCCCGGCGAGCAGGACACCGGCCTCCTCGTACGTCTCCCGTACGGCCGCGCAGACGATCGCCTGGGCCGCAGTCTCGTCGACGCCGAGCCGCCGCGCCCACCACGCGCGCGTGGGGCCCGCCCAGCGCACCTGGTGGTCGTCGTCGCGCGGGTCGACGCCGCCGCCCGGGTAGGCGTACGCGCCTCCGGCGAAGGCCATGGACGTGCGGCGGCGCAGCATGTGGACGACGGGTCCGGTGCGGGTGTCCTTCAGGAGCATGACCGTGGCGGCGCGCTTGGGTGTGACCGGGGTGAGGGTGCCTTCCGCCAGCGCGCGGATGCGGTCGGGCCACTCCGGGGGATACCACTGACCGTTCGCCATGGGCGGAGGCTATCCCGTGGCGGGCGGATGTTCGAGTGGCACCCGGTGCTGATCGGGGGTGTCATGCGGGGGCGCGGCTCAGGCTGGGAGCGCGGCGAGCCAGTCGGAGAGGATGCGGTTGGTCTCCTCGGGGCGCTCCTGCTGGAGCCAGTGGCCGCAGCCGTCGAGGATGTGGGCGGCGGTCAGGCCGGGCAGTGTGCGCGGGTACGCCGCGATCGCCTCGGACAGCTAGGTGGTGGAGGCGTCCAGGGCACCGCCGAGGAACAGGGAGGGCTGGGTGACGGGAGCGCCGTGGTGGTCGGCGAGGTCGTCCCAGTCGCGGTCCATGTTCCGGTAGCGGTTGAGGGAGCCGGTCAGGCCGGTCCGCTCGAACTCCCCGGCGTAGACGTCGAGGTCGTGCGCGCCGAGCCAGGCCGGGAGCGGGCCGGTGGGGAAGCGGTCGCGCAGGGTGCCGCCAGGGGTGACGAAGTGGGGGTCCGGGGCGCCGGGGCCGGGCATGGTGTCGGCGGACAGGGCGCCGTAGAAGCCGGCGAGCCAGCCGCGGACGTCGGGCTCGATCTCCGCCTCGGCGCGCCCGGGCTGCTGGAAGTACGACACGTAGAACTCCTCCGCGCCGCCCATCGCCGCGAACACCTCGCTCGGCCTGGGCCCGCCGGGCGGGGTGTACGGCACGCTCAGCAGGGCGACCGCGCGGAACACGTCGGGCCTCAGCAGCGCGGAGGTGGCGGCGACGGTTGCGCCCCAGTCGTGCCCGACGATCACCGCGGAACTCTCGCCGAGGGCTTCGACGACGGCGACATTGTCCGCCACCAGCTCGCGCAGCCGGTACGCGTCCACCGCGTCCGGCCGGGAGGAGCGTCCGTAGCCGCGCACGTCGATCGCGACGGCGCGGTGGCCTGCGGCGGCCAGGGCGGGCAGCTGGTGACGCCAGGAGTACCAGGACTCGGGGAATCCGTGGACGAGCAGCACCAGTGGGCCGGTGCCCTGCTCCACCAGGTGGACCCGCCCGGCGGGCGAGGGCACCAGCCGGTGGGTGAGGCCGGTCGCGGGCGTCTGCGGCATGGATCCTCCCGGGCGGGTACGCGCGTACGGCTGTTCCGGCACCGGCACGGCCGGGCGGCCGCTGCGGACGGGCACCGGCTGGCGATCCTCCGGGGACCGGGGCGGCGCGGGCGAGTTTCGTCGACGACGCATCTTCGCCGCCCCGCTCCGGGCTACGCCTCCGTCAGCTCCACCTGGACCTCGACCTCCACCGGCGCGTCCAGTGGCAGGACCGCGACGCCCACCGCGCTGCGGGCGTGTACGCCCTTGTCACCGAGGACCTCGGCCAGGAGCTCGCTCGCGCCGTTGATGACGCCGGGCTGGCCGGTGAAGTCCGAGGCGGAGGCGACGAAGCCGACGACCTTCACCACGCGCGCGATGCGGTCCAGGTCGCCCGCCACGGACTTGACGGCGGCCAGGGCGTTCAGCGCGCACGTCCGGGCCAGCTCCTTGGCCTCCTCGGGCGTGACCTCCGCGCCCACCTTGCCGGTGACCGGCAGCTTGCCGTCCACCATCGGAAGCTGGCCGGCCGTGTAGACGTACGGCCCGGTCCGCACGGCGGGCTGGTACGCGGCGAGCGGCGGCACGACCTCCGGCAGCGTCAGGCCCAGCTCGGCCAGCTGCGCCTCGACCGCGCTCATGCCTGCTTCTCCCGCTTCAGGTAGGCCACGAGCTGCTCGGGGTTGTTCGGCCCGGGCACGACCTGGACGAGCTCCCAGCCGTCCTCGCCCCAGGTGTCCAGAATCTGCTTCGTGGCGTGGACGAGCAGTGGCACGGTTGCGTATTCCCACTTGGTCATGCGGCCGACTCTAGTGCCCCGGCAGGCACCGCTCCCGAACGGCTCATGCGGCCGCCCGCAGCCGCGCTGTCCACAGCCTGCGGACGCATGTTGTCCACAGCCTCCCGCGTAGCCCGCACGCGGACTGGTTAGGCTCGAAGGCGTGAGCAGGCTCCAGGTCGTCAGCGGCAAGGGCGGTACCGGCAAGACCACGGTGGCCGCGGCCCTCGCGCTGGCCCTGGCCACGGAGGGGAAGCGGACGCTTCTCGTCGAGGTCGAGGGCCGGCAGGGCATCGCGCAGCTCTTCGAGACGGAGGCGCTGCCGTACGAGGAACGGAAGATCGCGGTGGCCCCGGGCGGCGGCGAGGTGTACGCCCTCGCCATCGACCCCGAACTGGCCCTGCTGGACTACCTCCAGATGTTCTACAAGCTGGGCGGCGCCGGCCGGGCCCTGAAAAAGCTCGGCGCGATCGACTTCGCCACGACCATCGCGCCCGGTCTGCGGGACGTCCTGCTCACCGGCAAGGCGTGCGAGGCGGTCCGGCGCAAGGACAAGCACGGGCGGCTCGCGTACGACTACGTCGTCATGGACGCGCCACCCACCGGCCGCATCACGCGGTTCCTGAACGTCAACGACGAGGTCGCCGGCCTGGCGAAGATCGGCCCGATACACAATCAGGCGCAGGCCGTGATGCGGGTGCTGAAGTCGCCGGAGACGGCCGTGCACCTGGTGACGCTGCTGGAGGAGATGCCGGTCCAGGAGACCGCGGACGGCATCGCCGAGCTGCGGGCGGCGCGGCTGCCGGTGGGGCGGATCATCGTCAACATGGTGCGCCCGGAGGTGTTGGACGGCGACGGCCTGGAACTCGTACGGGGGCTGCCACGTTCAGCCATTGCCCGGTCACTGTCGGCGGCCGGGCTCGGCGGGGCGCGGCGCGGCGGGCACGCCGAGCGGCTGGTGGACCCGTTGCTCGCGCAGGCCGAGGAGTACGCCGAGCGGTACGCGCTGGAGCACGAGCAGCGGTCCGCCCTGACCGAGCTGGGCCTGCCGCTGCACGAACTGCCGCTGCTCACCGAGGGGATGGACCTGGCGGGGTTGTACGACCTCGCCGCCGAGCTGCGCGAGCAGGGCGTGTCATGAGCGGCCCGGCCGGGCCCGGCACGGGCCGGAAGCGCGGGCCCGTCACGAGTCGGAAGCAGGGGATGCCATGAGTCCGGAAGCAAGGGATGCCATGAGTCCGGACCCGGCCCAGGCCAGGTCCTCCCCCCGGGGTCCCGCGCACGACCCCGCCCGCCCCCACCACCTCTCCCCCGCGCGCGTGCTGGACGTCGATCCACTGCTCGCGGACCCGGACACCCGGATCGTGGTGTGCTGCGGCTCGGGCGGGGTCGGCAAGACCACGACCGCGGCGGCGCTGGGGCTGCGCGCGGCCGAGCAGGGCCGCAAGGTGGTGGTCCTCACCATCGATCCCGCCCGCCGGCTGGCCCAGTCCATGGGCATCGACTCGCTCGACAACACCCCGCGCCGGGTGAAGGGCATCGAAGGCGACGGCGAGCTGCACGCGATGATGCTCGACATGAAGCGCACCTTCGACGAGATCGTCGAGGCGCACGCGGACCCGGAGCGGGCCGCCGCGATCCTGTCCAACCCCTTCTACCAGTCGCTCTCGGCGGGCTTCGCGGGCACGCAGGAGTACATGGCGATGGAGAAGCTGGGCCAGCTGCGGTCCCGGGACGAGTGGGACCTGATCGTGGTGGACACGCCGCCGTCCCGGTCCGCCCTCGACTTCCTCGACGCGCCCAAGCGGCTGGGGTCGTTCCTGGACGGGCGGCTGATCCGGCTGCTGACGGCCCCGGCGAAGCTGGGCGGCCGGGCCGGGATGAAGTTCCTCAACGTCGGCATGTCGATGATGACCGGCACGCTCGGCAAGCTGCTCGGGGGTCAGCTGCTGAAGGACGTCCAGACGTTCGTGGCCGCGATGGACACGACCTTCGGCGGTTTCCGCACGCGCGCGGACGCGACGTACAAGCTGCTCCAGGCGCCCGGGACGGCGTTCCTGGTGGTCGCGGCCCCGGAGCGGGACGCGCTACGGGAGGCCGCGTACTTCGTGGAGCGGCTGGCCGCCGAGGACATGCCGCTCGCCGGTCTGGTGCTCAACCGGGTGCACGGCAGCGGCGCCGGCCGGCTGTCGGCCGAGCGGGCGCTCGCCGCCGCGGAAAATCTTGAGGAGTCCCGCATTGTGGATCAGGAGAGCGGGAAAGCTGATTTTCGTAACTCCCCCGACACGTATGGAAGTTCAGAAAACCCCCGCTCATCTCCCAGCTCCGGGCCAGCGGACCCCGACGGAGGCTCCCCCGCCGCCGAAGACTCCGCACCGCCCGTCGACCGGCTCACCGCAGGACTGCTGAGGCTGCACGCGGATCGTATGCAGCTGCTCTCCCGCGAGCAGCGCACGCGCGACCGCTTCACCTCGCTGCACCCCGAGGTCGCGGTGACCGAGGTGGCCGCGCTGCCCGGCGATGTGCACGACCTCGCGGGGCTGCGGAACATCGGCAGCCGCCTGGCGGCGAACAGGCCGGAGCTGCCGAGGGACTGACGGCCCGTGCCGTGGGTATGCGCGGACGTGAGCTGCCGTAGTGCCCGCCAAACTGCAACAGATCCAGCGAAACCGTCGCAAGTCCGCCAGAACCGCCACAGGTCATGGCAAGCCAGAGCCGCCGCCGTACATCGGACAGAACGGATCCGCCGCATCAGACCTGGCGGAACGAGTCGCCGCAGACCGGCGGGACCGCAGTCGTCGCAGACCGACGGACACCGCAGACCGACGGACCTGAGTCGCCGTAGACCTGCCGTAACCCTCAGTCCTGGACCGGAGTCGCCGTGGACCCGGGGCGAGCCGGCCGGCTGTCCGGAGCTGCCGTAATGCCGTCGGGGTCTCAGCCGACCGCCGCGTAGTTCTCGTACATCTCGTCGTCGTCGAGGGCTACCAGCCCGGCCCCCCGCTCGTACTCCGTGCGCGCGGTCTCCAGCAGCCGGCGCCACGAGGTCACGGTGGGCCGCCTGCGCAGCAGTGCGCGGCGTTCCCGCTCCGTCATGCCTCCCCACACGCCGAACTCGACGCGGTTGTCCAACGCGTCGGCCAGGCACTCCGTACGCACCGGGCATCCGGTGCACACCGCCTTGGCCCTGTTCTGCGCTGCTCCCTGAACGAACAGTTCATCCGGATCGGTAGTGCGGCAGGCCGCCTGCGCACTCCAGTCGGTTACCCAGCCCATACCGGCGCCGTCCTCTCCCGAATCGAGGCTCCCCCACGGCGGCAGCGGCATATTCACCGCCGCCAGTTGAGGACGTTACGGAAGGTGGGCACAGCGCAACACCCCCTTCGGGCCCAATCTTGAATGGCCCGAACGGACTATGGGTAAGCGGCAGATCACCCGCGGGAGTGAGCTGACGACATAGAGAACTTTCCCGGCAAACCGGGACAGTCCTCTTGCGTCACAACGGACGCCGGATGACACACAAGGCGGATTCGGACACGTCCCGCCGAAAAAAATAGCGAAAGTCCGGAACGTTTCGGGGCCGCCGGACGTATTGATACGTGGCCTCACTGCTGTGACAGTTGACAGCAGCTTAGGCCAAGGCCTGCACGCCTGTCCGGCGAACGGGAAGGTCGGCCACGCTCTTTGCCATGCCGTGAAGGTGCGTGCGGTCAGCCCCTGATCCGGCGCCGGGCCACCCCGACGGACAACCGTTCCCTCGGAACGTTCATGAGTACGGTTTAGGCTGCCCCCATGCCAAAGAAGCGCTCGGGCGGCGGGCTGTCGCCCACGCAGCAGGCCGCCAAGTTCCTCGGTGTCAGTGTGCTCGCGGGAGCCGTGCTGGCGGGCATCGCACTGCCCGCCGTCGGCGCGCTGGGCCTTGCCGCCAAGGGATCCGTGGAGAGCTTCGACGAGCTCCCGGCCACCCTCAAGACCCCGCCGCTGAGCCAGCGGACCACGATCCTGGACGCCGACGGCGGCCAGATCGCCACGGTCTACTCGCGCGACCGCACGGTCGTCGGCCTCAAGGACATCTCGCCGTACATGCAGAGGGCGATCGTCGCGATCGAGGACGCGCGGTTCTACCAGCACGGCGCGGTGGACCTGAAGGGCGTCCTGCGCGCCCTCAACCGGAACGCGCAGAGCGGCGGCGTCCAGGAGGGCGCGTCCACGCTCACCCAGCAGTACGTCAAGAACGTCTTCGTCGAGGAGGCCGGCGACGACCCGACGAAGGTCGCGCAGGCCACGCAGCAGACCATCGGCCGCAAGATCCGCGAGCTGAAGTACGCGATCCAGGTCGAGGAGGAACTGGGCAAGAAGAAGATCCTCGAGAACTACCTGAACATCACCTTCTTCGGCCAGCAGGCCTACGGCGTCGAGGCCGCCGCCCAGCGCTACTTCTCCAAGTCCGCCAAGGACCTCACCCTCCCGGAATCGGCGCTGCTGGCCGGCATCGTCCAGTCGCCCAGCCGGTACGACCCGGTCAACGACGAGGCGGAGGCCACCAAGCGGCGCAACGTCGTCCTGCAGCGCATGGCGGACCTCGGCGACGTCTCCCAAGCCGAGGCCGACGAGGCGAAGAAGGCACCGCTGGGCCTGAAGGTCAGCCAGCCCAGGAACGGCTGCATCACGGCGGTCGAGGGCGCGGGCTTCTTCTGCGACTACGTCCGCGAGGTCTTCCTGAACGACCCGGTCTTCGGCAAGACCAAGGAGAAGCGGGCGAAGATCTGGAACCAGGGCGGCCTGACGGTCCGTACGACGCTCGACCCGAAGGCGCAGGAGTCGGTGCAGGCGTCGGTCCGGGACCACGTCAAAAAGAGCGACGACGTGGCGACCGCCGCCAGCATCGTCGAGCCCGGCACCGGCAAGATCCTGGCCATGGGGCAGTCACGGCCGTACGGCTTCGGCAAGAACGAGACGCAGATCAACCTCTCCGTGGACCGGAGGATGGGCGGCGGCGTGGGCTACCAGCCCGGTTCGACGTTCAAGCCGATCGTGGCCGCCGCCGCCATCGAGGACGGCATGCCTGCGACGAAGTCGTACCCCTCGCCGTACGAGATGGCGTACCCGAGCCCGGTCTCGACCTGCGACGGCAAGAGGTGGGTGAACGACCGGAACAACCCCGCCAAGGTCGCCAACGAGAACAAGTCGGAGGTCGGCCCGTACAGCATGAAGGAGGCGACCGCCAAGTCGGTCAACACCTACTACGTGCAGCTGATCAGCGACATCGGCATCTGCCCGGTGACGACGATGGCGCAGAAGATGGGCGTCGAGCGGGCCGACGGCGACAAGATGCCGCAGGTGCCGTCCATCGCCCTGGGCACCCAGGAGATGTCCCCGCTGACCATGGCGAACGCCTACGCGACCTTCGCCTCGCGCGGCATGTACTGCACGCCGGTCGCCATCGAGTCGATCAGCCAGCGGGTCGGCGACCGGACGAAGTCGCTCCCGGTGCCGAAGTCGACCTGCTCGCGCGCGATGTCCGAGACCACCGCCGACACCGTCAATACGCTGCTGAGGGGCGTTGTCGAGGACGGTACGGGTAAGGAAGCGGGCCTCGGCAGCCGCCCGAGCGCCGGCAAGACCGGTACGACGGACGAGCGCTACGCGGCCTGGTTCGTGGGCTACACGCCGAACATGTCCGGCGCGGTGTGGGTCGGCGACCCGGCGCACAAGCGGAAGATGACCGACATCACCATCGGCGGCGTCTGGCACGACAAGGTGTTCGGTGGCCAGGTTCCCGGCCCGATCTGGCGGGACATGATGACCGGCGCGCTGGACGGCAAGCCCGCCCCCGACTTCAACCTCGTCGACATCCCCGACCCGCCCAAGCGGGACCGCGGGAACGACAACGGGGGCAACGACGGCGACAACGGCGACAGGAACGACGGTTTCATCGGCGGCCTGATCGGCGGCAACAACGGAGGCGGCGACGGCGCCACCCCGGCGCCCGAGTTCACATTCCCGGAAGGCTTCTTCCAGGGCCAGGGGAACGGCGGCGGCAACGGGAACGGCGGGCGGCGCGGCTGACGGCCGACGCGGTGACGCGGGCGGCCCCTTTCCTTCGTACGGCCGTGTGGGCGTACGAGGGGAAAGGGGCCGCTTGTTGTGGCGTGACCGTGTGGGGCCGGGTCGGTGACCGGCGTTGCGCAGGGGGCGGCGCCGTAGGGCCGACCGGTGTCGTGAGGCGATCGGTGTGTGCGTGACCGGTTTGGTGCGGTGACCGGTGTCGGTCAGCCGGCCAGCAGCTTCTTCACGGCGGCGGCGACGCGGCCGCCCTCGGCCTGGCCCGCGACCTTCGGGTTCACGATCTTCATGACGGCACCCATGGCCCGCGGCCCCTCGGCCCCGGCCGCCTTCGCCTCCTCGACGGCCTGGGCGACGATCGCGTTCAGCTCCTCGTCGGACAGCTGCTTGGGCAGGTACGCGGCGAGCACCTCGCCCTCCGCCTTCTCCCGCTCGGCCTGCTCGGCCCGACCACCCTGCGCAAAGGCGTCGGCGGCCTCGCGCCGCTTCTTGGCCTCCTTGGTGATCACCTTGAGGACCTCGTCGTCGGAGAGCTCGCGCTTCGCCTTGCCCGAGACCTCCTCCTTGGTGATCGCGGCGAGCGTCAGCCGGAGCGTCGAGGAGCGGAGCTCGTCGCGCTCCTTGATCGCGGAGTTGAGGTCATCCTGCAGCTTCGACTTGAGCGTGGTCATGGGTGCGATTGTCGCAGGTGCGGGGAGAAAGGTGCCTGTTGATTTGATGCGGGGTTCGTGGGGCGGTGGGTTGAGGGGCGTGCGGGAGGGTCCCTGGGGTGGTGGGTTTAAGGGCGTGCGGAAGGGTCCGTGGGGCGGTGGGTTGAGGGGCGTGCGGAAAGGTCCCTGGGGCGGTGGGTTGAAGGGCGTGCGGAGGGGCTCGGGGAACGGTGACCGTGGGAGGCGGCCCGGCACAGGCGGCGGCCGGGGTCTGACACGATGGGGCGTATGCGCGCGCGATACGGAGTGCCCCTGGGAATCGCGGCGGTTGGCGCCGCCGGACTGGTCTACGCGGCGGGCTTCGAGGCCCGATCCTTCCGCCTCCGACGGGTGACGGTCCCCGTCCTGCCCGCCGGGATGCGCCCCCTGCGCGTGTTGCAGGTCGCGGACATCCACATGGTCGGCGGCCAGCGCAAGAAGCAGCGCTGGCTGCGCAGCCTGGCCGGCCTGCGCCCCGACTTCGTGCTCAACACCGGCGACAACCTCTCGGACCCCGAGGGCGTCCCGGAGGTCCTGGACGCGCTGGGCCCGCTGATGGAGTTCCCGGGCGCGTACGTCTTCGGCTCCAACGACTACTACGGCCCCAAGCTGCGCAACCCGGCCCGCTACCTGATCGAGAAGGCCCAGGGCCGCCACGGCCTGAACGGCAACGCGCCCGCCGTAGGAGCGGTCCACAATCCCTGGGAGGACCTCCGCGACAGTTTCGACGCCGCGGGCTGGCTCAACCTCACCAACACCCGGGGCACGCTGAAGATCGAGGGCGTGTCGGTGGAGCTGACCGGCCTGGACGACCCGCACATCAAGCGGGACCGGTACGAGCAGGTGGCCGGCGGTCCGTCGGCCGGCGCGGACTTCTCGATGGGCGTGGTGCACGCGCCGTACCTCCGCGTCCTGGACGCGTACGCGGCCGACGGCTACCCCCTGATCCTGGCCGGCCACACCCACGGCGGCCAGCTGTGCGTCCCCTTCTACGGGGCCCTGGTCACCAACTGCGACCTGGACACGGACCGCGTGAAGGGCCTGTCCACGCACACGGCGGAGGGCCGCACGGCCTACCTTCACGTCTCGGCGGGCTGCGGCACGAACCGCTACACACCGGTGCGCTTCGCCTGCCCGCCGGAGGCGACGTTGCTGACGCTGGTGGGGCGGGACGCGTGATCGGGGGGCGGCGACGGTGGGGGCCGGCGGGCGGTGATGACGGATCACCCAAACACCCCACTCAAATAGTCCGATATGCCCCATTCTGCCTAGCGTGAGGGCATGACCGCCCCGATACCCAGGGACATCCCGGACCTCCCCGCGGTTCCTGGCGCACCCGCGCTGTCGCCGTCCCCCGTCCCGGCCACGGCGGTGGTGGCACCCGTACGCCATCCCCTGACCGCCACTTTCCGCCTGCTGACCGCCCTGGCGGCG
This sequence comes from Streptomyces sp. TRM68367, assembly GCF_014495685.1. Lineage (GTDB taxonomy): Bacteria > Actinomycetota > Actinomycetes > Streptomycetales > Streptomycetaceae > Streptomyces. The sequence continues at coordinate 178,672 of NZ_JACTVI010000008.1, forward strand.
ATCACCGGCGTGACGATCACACTCCTCCTCGGCAGCCCCACCCGCCACCGCTCAAAAACGGGATTTCGTCTACAGCCACCAGTGGGCTAAAGTAAACGACGTCGCCGCGACAAGCAGCGACGATCGGGGTGTAGCGCAGCTTGGCAGCGCGCTTCGTTCGGGACGAAGAGGTCGTGGGTTCAAATCCCGCCACCCCGACAGAGAAACAACAGGTCAGGCACCTACTCAAGTGAGTAGGTGCCTGACCTGTTTGGTCTGCGTGTCTATCTGCGTGACTGAGGCCTGTCCGATGGGTCAGCCTCCGCACTCATCGGACACGCCTTAGCTCGATGGGCAGAGTGCGTGAAAGTTGGCTGACCCTGCGGGTCCGTACGCGGCTCCCCACAAGAGCCCTTGAACGCCTGACTTGGGGGCAATGGTGATCACGCAGTCACTGGAGCCAGGAGGCGGGGGAGGTTGAGGAAGAGCTGAGGCAGAGGTGGCAGTCATGATGGCCGTGGTGATGCCAAGGGCGGCTACGACAGCGGAACGTCCGAGGATGTAGCGCAAGCGCAGAGTGGTCATGCTCATAGCGTGTCCGGTCGCGGGGCTGTCAGTCGCCGAGGCATGCGACGCAACCTGATCGCGCGATCCCCCGAACGTGCGTCTACCTGCGGTCACGCAACCCAACGGACAGGTTCTAGCGCTCCGGACCGCGCTTAAAGATGCCGTCCATGACCACGGCACCGGTCTGGATCACCGGGCGGATCTGCTTGCGGTAGACCTCCTCGGTCACGGCCGTACCGGAGTGGCCGACGAGCCGGGAGATCTCCTCCAGGGGAACCCCACGGTCGGAGAGCAGGGACACGAAGCTGTGCCGGAGCTCCCGGGGCGTCCACTCGTCGGCGTTGATCCCCTCGGCGTCCTTGAGCGCCTGGCGGAAGGCCCGCCGGACGTTGGTTGCGTCGAGCGGCTTGCCGACGGCCGAGGAGAAGACCAAGCCGTGTTCCTCCCAGCTGTCGCCAGCGGCGAGCCGCTCCCAGCCCTGGTCCTCGAACTGCTGCCACAGGACCTCGACGCAACGCGCCGGCAGAGCTAGCGTTCGCCGGGACTTCCGGGTCTTGGTGTCCCCGCCGCGCCGGACCGAGCGCCACACTGCGATGTGCGGAAGCTGCGGCAGGTCGGCATCCGGCTGGCCCTTCAGGAAGACGTGGTCCCAGGTGAGGGCTCGCAGTTCCTCCGTGCGGGCACCGGTCAGCAGGGCTACGACGATGTACGCGAGCATCGAGGTCCCCTCGGCCGCCTTGAGCACCGCCTCGGCCTGGGCGAAGGTGAGCGCCTTGGAGGGACGACCCTTCTGCCCCTGCGGCACGGAGCACAGCTCCACCACGTTGCGCTTGACCTTGTCCCGCGCCATGGCCCGCTTGACCGAGCGGTTCAGGCAGGAGTGGATGGCCTGCAGAGTGCGCGTACTGAGTGTCTGGGCCTTGGCAGCCAGCCAGCGGTCGACGTCTTCCGCGCTGAGGTCGCGGAGCTTCCGGGCGCCCAGAGCCGGGATCACATGGTTCTGGCTCAGGATGGTGCAGTTCTCGACGGTGCCCGGTTCACGACCCGCCAGGCCGTAAGCAAGCCAGTCGTTCACAGCGTCGGCGACGGTGTAGCCCGTGGGCGCGATCGCAAGGCCATCCTCGTGATCCCGCAACACCTCCTTGAGCTTGGTCTTCGCCTCTGTCTTGGTCTTGCCACTCCCCCGCTTCACAATCCGTTTGCCGCTCGGATCGAAGCCGAGGTTCGCCGTGGCGATCCAACGCTGTCGCTTCTCGTCCCAGTGGAGCCCGCCGTCACCGCGGCTGCGTCGCTTGGTCATCAGGCAGCCTCCTCCAGCTGGTGCTGGATGAAGTCGTGCACGGCGTCGGCAGGTATGCGACGAGCCCCATCGATCTTGATGGAGGCCAGCCGGTGCGTACGGATCAGGTCGTAGACCTTGGAGCGTCCGACCTTGAGCCGCGTCATGACGTCCGACACCGTCAGCAGTTCGGGGGTGGCAGCGGTCATGCTGCGGCTCCTTCCTGAGCGAGTTGATCGCGTAGGGCTTCGCGGGCGGTTTCGCGGTTGGTTTGGAGATCCCGGGCGATGGTGGCGGCGAGGGCGGATTCGCCGGGGGTGTGGCCGTGTCCGGCGTACTGCCAGTCGGCCAGGACCAGGACGGTGTCCGGCTCCCGGTCGTCCAGGCCGAGGACTGCGTGTTCCTGGGCTGCGCGGTAGTCGGCGCGAACCTGGCGGAGGGCGCCAAGGGTGGTGGAGTAGCGGCGGGACTTGGAGGAGAAGTGGCCCCGGAAGCCGAGCATGTGAGCCCAGGCCCACAGGCGCCGGTCGGGGTAGAGCGGGTCGAGCTGCTTGCATGCCTCGATGAGGCGGCGGGTGTGGTCGGGGACGCCGTGGCGGTCGAGTTCGGCGAGTTCGCCGATGCGGCGGTCAAGGGTGCCGGTGTTCTCGGCGGCCTTGGTGGCGTACTTGGCGACGTAGGAGGCGACGGCCTGTTCGGTGATGTCGGAGCCGTCGCCGAAGGCCTTCACGGGGCGGACGTCGAGCTGAGTGCCCCAGCGGAAGGTACGGGCGGGCTGGTCCTCGGCGGCCGGTACGGAGACCGAGGTGTAGGAGTGCGCGGCAGCCGCACGGATCGCGTCGGCCAGGAGATCGACCGTCGCCCAGGACGGCGGGGCGGTCTCGGGTCCGTCAGGGCCGTCGATGCGGATGACGGCGTGGAAGTGCACGGCGCCGCGCTTCTGGAACTCGGCGACCTTTCCGTAGGAGAGGCGGGCGCACTCCTTCAGCTCCCGCTGCGTGATGCCGGCGCGGGCGGCGATCTCGCGGCGGAGCCGGTTGGTGAAGCGCTGCCAAAGCTGCCCGGCATGGTTGTTGAACAGCACCGCGCCCGCGTAGTCGTAGGTGGCCGGGTCCAGGGCCGTACCGAGTTGCGGGGCGTCTGCGGCGTGGTGGGTGCCGCAGCGGCAGGCTCCTCGATCGGGCCGGTTATGGACCGGGCCGAAGGAGGGGGCGGTGAGGGTGGCGAAGACCCGGGGATGATCCCGGACAGTGGCGGGGATGTCGCGGCGGTCGTCGCCAGCCAGGCCTGCGCGGATGAGGTGGTAGGTGTCGCCCGCGTAGGTCCAGGCGCAGGACGGGCAGCGGGACGCGCGGCGGTTGCCGCATGCGACACGGAGACGGCCGCCCGGCTCGTTCGCGGTGGAGTAGTGGTGCAGGGTCTCGCCGGTGGTCTTGTCCTTGTGCAGGGACCAGCCGGTCAGGTGGATGGGGTCGGCGCAGCCGCCGGTCCGGCGGATCTGCTCATGCCAACGGTCGTAGTCAGAGGCCGAAGCCACCCTCAGCAGGTCGCCGAGGGTGGTCGGGTCGAGCACATCAGACACGCGCACTCTCCCGGGCACGGGCGGGGACGGTGCCCTGGCCGTGGCAGGCCGGGCAGTTGGCGGTGATGGTGTGCCGGTGGCCGTGCCTGTCGCGGCTGCCGGTGGTGATGGCGGCGATGGCGAAGCCGTCGCAGTTCGGGCAGATGCGGGCCGTCGATGTGGTGCGGTGCGTCATGCTGGGTGTTCCTTCCGGTTGCGAGATCGGACAGGGACGGCGCCCGGAGCGGACGAGACTTGGCGGTTGAGGCCGCTCCGGGGGCCGGTCAGCGCCGCTTCATCTCCGAGGCGAGCAGGGAGCGCAGGACGACGGCACAGACGGCGACCGAGGCGCCGGTGATGGCGACCGCCAGGAGCATGGAGACCAGGACGGCGCCGACGACCAGGACCACGGCGGTACCGCCGCCGACGAGGGCGAGCGCGGTGCCGGGGGTGAACTGCACCATCGGCCGGGACGAGGCCGCGGCAACCGGTGCGGGCGGCGGAGTCTGAGCGGCCGGGACAACGGTGGTCGGCTCGACCACGACAGGCGGCGTGACCTGACCGGTCGGCGTGGGCATGGTCGGGATCTTCGGACGGAACATCAGCGGTTCTCCCTTCCGGGGCGGTTACTTGACGAAGGTGTCGATGGCGGGGGCCAGGACGCTGTCGGCGAGGAGGAAGCCACCGAGCAGCAGAACGGCGATGAGCCAGGCGGGCGGGCGGATGAGCTTGACGCCGAGGTAGCCGACGACGAGCAGCGCGAGCCAGAGCGGAACTTCCATGGCGGACGGCCTCCTAGCGGACGCGGCAGCGGTGGGTGCGGGCGGCGAGCTGGGCGGCGGACTGGCTGGAGTAGTCGGAGGACCAGCCGCACCGGTCGGCGGTGCACACGGCGGCGTACTTGGTCTGACCGCGCCGGTCGCGGTGGGTGCCGATCTGCACCGGCCCGATTCGCATCACGGAGTGGAAGTGGTCGCGGGCGGGCATGTCAGTCGGTTTCCTCTCGGGTCAGGGCCGGGTTGGGGAAGGCGGCGCGGATGCTGGCGGCGGTGGCAGGGTCAGGGGTGCGGCGGGCGGCTTCCTCGGCGAGCAGGTGGGCGAGGAGGGGCCGGTTCGCGGCGGCCATCTCGTGGGCGGCGTCGAGGTGGTCGGCGGCGGTCAGGTCGGCCGGGTCACTGGTCATGGCGTGTCTCCCGTCGATGTCAGGCGAGTTGGGCGGCGATGGCATCGGCGAGCTGGGGCGGGACGCCGAGGCGGGCGCGCAGGGTGTCGGTGTCGATCGGCGTACCGGTGCGGGAGCGGTGGTCGTCGGCGACCTTGCGGGCATGGTCGACCAGCGCGGCCGGGACCGGCACGGCCGGAGCGGGCTCGACGGCGGGGAGGGCCGGGGTGTCGTCACCCGCCGGAATCGGCTCAGGAACAGGCTCGGGTTCGGTCTCGGTAACCGGCTCAGGGTCCGGCTCGGTGACCGGGGCCATGGGTGCCGGCGGTTCCGGCACCGGGTCTGTGGCGGAGTGGGCGAGAAGCGTGCCGCCCATGAACGCCAGGGCGGGCCAGGCTGCGACGAGGATGCGCAGCCAGGCCGGGACGTCGGTCAGGTCGAGGAGTCCGGCGGTGGCGACGTTGGCGCCGAGCGAGGCCACCAGGGCGATCACGAACCAGCACCAGGCCAGCCGGGACGGCCCGTCGGAGCGCAGCCGCCGCCAGGCAGCGACCAGGAGCAGGTCCACGCTGATCGGGTAGGCCCAGGCTTTCCAGCCGTCCTGTCCGGCAGCGGCGGCCAGGTCGTGCAGGTGGGCGAAGGACAGCGCCCCGGCGATGACGGCCTGGACCAGGACGGCGTCGACGCGGAGAGCGGGGCGAGTCATCACGGTTCCTTCCTGTCGTGAGGCATGGCGGGGGTAGGGACCTGGCGCGAAGCGGTCACGCCGACCGGTGGAGCAGGGGAAGGTCAGGCGGTGGCGGGGGCTGTCTTGGACAGCGGCACCCGGTCCGAGGGCAGCGCGGCGACCGCGGGCCGGTAGGCGGCCAGGGCGGGCAGATCGGGGGTGCGGTCGGCGTACCTGTTGCAGGTGTTCACGGCCTGGCGCAGCGAGGTGTGCGGGGCGCGGATGCGGTGCCAGCCCCCGGTCGAGTCACCGGCGATGGCCACCCCGCGAGTCTCGGCCGGGATCTGGATCGCGGCCAGGACAGCGTCCGGTGAGATGTCGCCGAAGGCCATGTTCGCGCTTGTTTCGTCGTTGACGCGGTGGGCGGTGCGGCCGGTGAGCTGGGCGCGGAGCATGGTGATGCCCTTGCCGAGTTCGGAGCCGAAGCGCTGCCCGCAGATCTCCAGGTAGATGCCGGCCGCGCGGCCGAGCTGGGCAAGACGGACCAGCGCGGTGATGATCCGGTCACGCCGCTTCTCCTCCTCCTTGCTGGCGAACAGGGCGAGTTCGGCGACCTCGTCGACCAGAACCACGACCGGCACCGGGCGAATGTCGTCGGGCAGGTCCCAGATATCGGCGGCGATCTCCGCATCCGGCACCGCGACACTGATGCGCTGCTCAGCCCGGATCAGTTGGTAGACCTCCTCCATGTGCGTCACCAGCGCTTCCAGCAGTTCCAGGGCGGTGTCGGGGTTGTCGGCCAGAGCGGAGAACCGGCGCGCGAGCGGGAACAGCTGGACGCCTTGCTTGCAGTCAACGCCGACCAAGGCGACGTCCATCGGGGCGAGCCCGGCAACCAGGTTGCGCTGATAGACGGACTTGCCGGACTCCGTCGCGCCAAGGGTCAGACCGTGGGGGACGGCGCGGTAGTCGCGGTAGTGCACCGAGCCGTCCTCCCGCAGCGCGACCGGAACCCGCATCGGGCACGTGTCCGTCTTGGCGGGCATCTGGACCTGCTTGAGCACGTCGTAGCCGGTCATCCGCACCTCAACGACGCCTGACAGTGAGGATGTGACGTGGTGACGCCGCTGGTGGGTCTGACCCCTCGCCTGACTGACGTCTCGACTGTCCTGTTTGGGATT
>NZ_JACTVI010000080.1 GCF_014495685.1 Streptomyces sp. TRM68367
GTGCCAAGTCGCATGCCCGGTTCGGGAAGCGGCTCCGGGGAAACGGGCCGGTCGGAAGACCGGAACCGCGCCCCGGGCCGACTTCACCAGACAGCTGGCCCCAAAGGAGGTTGTCAGCTTCACGCTTCCGATATATCGTTGAGGCATCGCGACAGATCAACGATGGAATGGAGTGGTTGCGATGCGCACCCATGGATTCGAGCATGGACATGGACACGGCGGTCCCGGCCGGCGTGGCCGGGGTGACTTCGAGGCGCTGCGTGCGGCCTTCGGTCCCTTCGGGCCGGGCGGGCCCGGGTTCGGTCACGGTGGTCCTGGCGGCTTCGGGCCGGGGCCGTGGGGCGGGCGAGGACGCGGGGGACCGCGGGGCAGGGCCCGGCGCGGTGACGTACGGGCCTCGATCCTGGCCCTGCTCAAGGACCGGCCGATGCACGGCTACGAGATGATCCAGGAGATCGCCGAGCGCAGCGGCGGGGCGTGGAAGCCCAGCCCGGGTTCGGTGTACCCCACTCTCCAGCTGCTGGAGGACGAGGGGCTGATCGCCAGCGAGAGCGAGGGCGGCAAGAAGTTGTTCTCGCTGACCGAGGCGGGCCGCGCGGCCGCCGACGAGGGCCCCGAGGCGCCCTGGGAGGAGGCCTCGCGCGGAGTCGACTGGGAGGCGCTGAACGACATCCGTCAGGCCGGGTTCGGGCTGATGGAGGCCTTCGGGCAGGTCTGGAAGACCGGCAGCAAGGAACAGCGCGAGAAGGCGCTCGCCGTCATCAACGAGTCGCGCAAGAAGCTGTATCTGATCCTGGCCGACGAGGACTGATCCTCTGCCGGCACCGGTGGTCCGCTCGCTGATGGGATCCGGCTGCCTCCCCGCCGGAGGAAGGTCGCCCCGCGGAGCACTCCGCGGGGCGCTCGCGTGCGTACGGGCGCCGGGCCGGTCAGGCGGCTCAGGTCACCAGCCCGTCCAGCTTGCGCAGCGACTCGTTCAGGGCCGCCGTCGCCGAGTCCTTGAGCTTGCCCGCCATGATGGCCACGGCCGCGCCCGTGAACTCCCCGTCGATGCGCACCGACGTGGTGTCGCCATCGGGCGTCAGGGTGTAGCGCGTGGCCACGGTCACGCCCATCGGGCCCTGGCCGCGGATCGCGAACACCCGGGCCGGCTCCAGCTGCTCGACGGTCCACTCGACCTCCGCCGGGAAGCCCATGAGCTTCATGTTCTCCTGAAAGGTCGCACCCACGTCGAGGGAGGCGGGCCCGCCCTTCGGGAAGCTCGTGTGGGTCTCGTTCCACTCCCCGTACGAGGGCCAGTCCGTCAGCCGCGCCCAGACCTTCTCCGCGGGTGCCCCGATCCGTGCCTCCGCGCTGACTTCGGCCATGCGACCACCTCTTCCGTGTCGGGCTGGGTGTCGCGGAACGTAGCCGCAGGGTCTGAAATGTTCAATACTGATGAACCGTCAGGTAGTGCCGGAGCTGCCGCGGGATCAGCCGACCCGCCGGATCACCGCCGCGTCGAACACGTCCCACGCGCGCGGGAAGGGGTCCTCGTCGTGTGGGTGCCGGAAGACTGGCGTGGTGCGGTGGTTGCCCTCGGGGGTGTGCGGCGAAGCGGTGTGCGCCCTTGGTGCAGGAACGTCGGGATCTCATCCGTAAGGAGGAGATCCCGGTCGGGGATGTCCACTCCCCGTGGGACGCCGAAATGCTTCGCACCGGGGATGACCCGGGCCCGAGTGGCTGATGGGGTAGGGGTGTGCAGCATCGAATCCCCCCGCAGTCGTCCCACGAGCAGGACATTCACCGACCGGAGACCGATGCCGGGCTCAGCGACGAGCTGGCAGCGGTGGTCGCCGGTGCCCGCCGCCGGGCGGTCCGGGACGGGGACCGGCAGATCGACACGGCCCACCTGCTGCACTCGCTCCTGGAGTCCGACCCCGAGGTGCGCGCCGTCCTCGGCGAGGGCCCGCGGATCGCCCGGGTGCTCGCCTATCTCGTGCAGCGCAGCATCGGCTATGGCTTGCGCTGGCAGGGCAGCGTCGAGGACTCCGGTGCCGTCCCGGTGGTGGCGGAGGCCGCGGGCTTCTCGCCGCTGGCCGCGGCCTCGATGGGGTACGCCGGTGAGCGCGCCGCCCGCGACGGGCGTGCCCGGGCCCGCGGCGTCGACCTGCTCGCGGCGATCATGGTCGACCCGCAGGCGCGCGCCGTCGAGGTGCTCGACCGGGCCGGGATCGACGCGCACGAGGTGTTCGCCCGGACCGGCAAGCAGGAGTTCCCGGACCGCCCGAGCCCTCAGGAGTACGTCGGCGGCAACGGCACCGGCTGAGCCGGAGTAACGCCTCTGTGCCGTTCCCTGTCACCGTCCAGTCGACGAGACAGGTGTCATCGGGGGTGACGCTCATGTCATCGCCTGTCATCATGTGCCGGTGCATACGTCGAAGAGCAGTCGGGGCAGCCGGGGCAAGGGCGTGGGGCTCGGCCTCGCGCTGGCGTCCGCGGTCGCCTTCGGGGGATCCGGAGTCGCGGCCAAACCGCTGATCGAGGCGGGCCTCGACCCGCTGCACGTGGTGTGGCTGCGGGTGGCCGGCGCGGCGCTGGTCATGCTGCCGCTCGCCGTACGGCACCGCGCGCTGCTGCGCCGCCGCCCCGGACTGCTCGCCGGGTTCGGGCTGCTTGCCGTGGCCGGCGTCCAGGCCTGCTACTTCGCCGCTCTCTCCCGCATCCCCGTCGGGGTCGCGCTGCTCGTGGAGTATCTGGCGCCTGCCCTGGTGCTGGGCTGGGTGCGGTTCGTGCAGCGGCGGCCGGTGACGCGGGCCGCCGCGCTCGGCGTGGTCCTCGCGGTCGGCGGGCTCGCCTGTGTCGTCGAGGTCTGGTCGGGCCTCGGCTTCGACGCCCTCGGCCTGCTGCTCGCGCTCGGCGCCGCCTGCTGCCAGGTCGGCTACTTCGTCCTGTCCGACCAGGGCAGCGACGCCGGCGACGACGCGCCCGACCCGCTCGGCGTCATCGCCTACGGCCTGCTCGTCGGCGCCGCAGTGCTGACCGCCGTAGCCCGCCCCTGGACCATGGACTGGTCCGTGCTCACCGGCACCGCCACCATGAACGGCACCCCGGTCGCCGCCGTCGTCCTGCTGGCCTGGATCGTCCTGGTCGCCACGGTCCTGGCGTACGTCACCGGAATCGTCGCCGTGCGCCGCCTGTCACCGCAGGTCGCGGGCGTCGTGGCCTGCCTGGAGGCGGTCATCGCGACCGTGCTGGCCTGGATCCTGCTCGGCGAGCACCTCTCGGCGCCGCAGCTCGCGGGCGGCGCGGTGGTTCTGCTGGGCGCCTTCATCGCGCAGTCGGCGACGCCCGCGAAGGGATCGGCGCGGCCGGTGGCGAGCGGCGGGCCGGAAAGGGAGTTGTCCACGCCCGGCACCCCTGCATAGGGTGCTGGATCATGCATTCGGACGCACTCGTTCTTCCGCCCCCGGCCGCCTGAGGCGGGCCCTCCGGTAAGCGTGCCCGGCATGTCGCCGGGCGGAACGCCGCTGCCCGCAGACGAAGTCCGCGACCCCGCTGATCCGGGGTCACTTCCCGAACTTCCGCGCACCGCGCTGTCGTGCGCCGTGCGCGTCTGCGGAGAACACACGTGTCGAATGCTGTCTCCGGCCTGCCCGTCGGGCGAGGCCTCCTCTATCTGATCGTCGCCGGTGCCACCTGGGGCACCGCGGGCGCCGCCGCCTCCCTGGTGTACCGCGCCAGTGACATGGGACCGGTCGCCCTGTCCTTCTGGCGCTGCGCGGCCGGGCTCGTGCTGCTGTACGCCGCCCGCCTCCTGCGCCCGCGCGCACGGACGTCCGCCGCCGAGCCGTTCGCCCGCAGGGCGCTGCGCGTCGGCGTCACCGGGATCGGGCTCGCGCTGTTCCAGACGGCCTACTTCACGGCCGTCGACGTCACCGGACTCGCCGTGGCCACCGTCGTCACCCTGGGCGCCGGACCCGTACTCATCGCGCTCGGCGCCCGGCTGACCCTGGGCGAGCGGCTCGGCACGGGCGGGACCCTCGCCGTCGCCGGCGCGCTCACCGGACTCGCCGTGCTCGTACTCGGCGGCGGGGACGCGACCGTACGCCCCTGGGGTGTGCTGCTCGCGCTGCTGTCCGCCGCCGGGTACAGCGTGATGACGCTGCTCACCCGCCGGTGGGGCCGCGACGGCGGCGTGGACGCCGCGAGCACGACCGTCGGGGCGTTCGCGGTCACGAGCCTGTGCCTGCTGCCGTTCGCCCTGGCCGAGGGGCTCGTGCCGCACACCGCCGAGCCCGCCCGGCTGCTGTGGCTGCTGGCGTACGTCGCCGCTGTCCCGACGGCCCTCGCCTACGGCCTCTACTTCGCGGGCGCGGCCGTCGTGCGGTCCGCGACAGTGTCCGTGATCATGCTGCTGGAGCCGGTGAGCGCGGCCGTGCTCGCCGTCGTCCTGCTCGGCGAACATCTCACGCCCGCCACCGTGACCGGCACCCTGCTGATGCTCGGCTCGGTCGCGGGACTCGCCCGGGCGGAGGCGCGGGGTGCGCGGCTGGGGGCGGAGGAAGAGGAAGGGGAGGAGCCGGTACTCGTTTAAGGGAGCACTCGTACGAGGGAGCACTCGGGAAGGGGGTACTTGCCCCGACCGTCAGGCCCCGCGGCGGCGCAGCAGGTGCTCGCGCGCCGCGCGGTCGCCTGGGCCGCCGCGGACCGCCAGCTCAGCGGCGATCCGGTCCTGCACCTGAGCGGGCTTGTTTCCGGCGTACTTGAACTTCGCCCGTACGCCTGTCACTTCCAGCCGCAGCCCACGGATGCCGGACAGCATCCTGCCGTACGGCGCCTCGCCCACCGCCGCCCGCGCGGAAGAGCCCTCCGGCTGGAAGTGGCCGACCTGGCGATTGAGGAGGTCGGCCTTGGCGGCCGGATCGTCCACGACGTGGGCGCGGCACCGGAGTTGGACGGCCGCGTAGAAGCTCGTCGGGACGCCGTGCTCGGACGGGACGTCCGGCGCGGCCTGCCACGGTCCGGGCACGTACACGTAGTCGTCGATCACGCTCAGCAACACGTGCGGGTTCGCCTCCAGCGCCCGCCACAGCGGGTTGGGCCGCGCGAGGTGGGTGACAGCCTCACCGCGTTCGGCCTCGTACGCGAAGTGCAGCGGCTGCACGTCCGGCGGCTCACCCGGCTGGCCGTTGACCGCGAGCTGCCCGAAGTCGTGCACTGTCAGCCAGCGTTGCCACTCGGCGTCCTCACGGGGTGCGTCCCAGGGGTGGACCAGCATCACAACACCCCCAGGTAGCCGGGGAGTTCGGCGCCGGGCGGCAGTGCGGCGTCGGCCACCGGAGTGTCGTAGCCCTTGCGCAGCGGGACCAGGCCGGCCCAGTGGGGGAGGGCGAGGTCCTCCGGTTCGTCGTTCACGCCGCCCGTGCGGACCTTGGCGGAGACCTCGTCGAGGTCGAGGCGGAGCACGGCGGTGGCGGCCAGTTCCTTGGCGTCGGCGGGCCGGCAGTCGCGCGAGCGGCCGGGTACGACGTTGTCGACCAGGGCGTCCAGGGCCGCGCTCCGCTCCTGCGGGTCGGTCACCTGACGGGCGGTGCCGTGCACCACCACGGAGCGGTAGTTGATCGAGTGGTGGAAGGCGGAGCGGGCCAGGACCAGCGCGTCGACATGCGTCACCGTCAGGCAGACCGGAAGGCCCGGATCGGCCTGGCCCGCCGCCCGCAGTGGGCGCGAGCCCGTCGAGCCGTGCACGTAGAGCCGCTCGCCGAGTCGGCCGTACAGCGTGGGCAGCACGACCGGCGCGCCGTCGCGGACGAAGCCGAGGTGGCAGACGTAGCCCTCGTCGAGGATCGCGTGCACCAGGTCCTTGTCGTACGAGGCGCGGTTCGCCGAGCGCGTCGGGACGGTGCGGTCGGTGGGCGTGTAGGCGGCGGAGGCTGCGGACTGTGACGGCTGCTGCGTCCCCTGCATGACTGGCGGCCCCTTCAAAACTGGCACTCTGTATTGCACTAGTGCATAATGAACTTTGTGCTAGGAGAGTATCGGATCGAAGGGCGTGGCGCAGCGGAGATTTCCGCGAGCGTCGAAAGCGCGGTGAGCGCCGGGGAGCTGAAACCGGGGCAACTGCTGCCGCCCATGCGGGAGTTGGCCACGCGGCTCGGGGTGAATCCCAACACCGTCGCCGCCGCCTACCGCACCCTGCGCGAACGCGGGGTCGTCGAGACGGCGGGGCGCCGGGGCACCCGGGTGCGGCCCGCGCCGGCCACGACCGGGCGGGCGCACATCCGGGTGGACGCCCCCGAGGGGGTGCGCGACGTGTCGAGCGGCAACCCCGATCCGGCGCTGCTGCCCCCGCTGACGCAGGCCTTCGCCGCGGCGGCGGCCGAGGGCGACCGGGCGCCGGTCCTCTACGGCGAGGATCCCATGGAGCCCGAGCTGGCCCGGATCGCCCGGGCCGACCTCGACGCCGACGGCGTGCCGCAGGGGTCGCTCGCCGTGCTCAACGGCTCCCTCGACGCCGTCGAACGGGTGCTCGCCACCCACCTCAAGCCCGGCGACACCGTCGCCGTCGAGGACCCCGGCTGGGGCCGGACCCTCGACCTCGTCCCGGCGCTCGGACTGCGCACCGCACCCGTCGGCGTCGACGACGAAGGGCCGCTCCCCGACGCCGTGCGCCGCGCCCTGGCCGCCGGGGCGCGCGCCCTGATCGTCACGGACCGGGCGCAGAACCCCACCGGCGCCGCGGTGAGCGCTACGCGCGCGCGTGCCCTGCGCTCCGTGCTCGCCGAACACCCGCAGACCCTGCTCATCGAGGACGACCACGGCCACCGCATCGTCGACCTGCCCCTGCACCCCCTCGCCGGCACCACCCGCAGCTGGGCCTTCGTCCGCTCACCGGCCAAGGCGTACGGCCCCGACCTGCGCCTCGCCGTGCTCACCGGGGACACCGTCACGCTCGACCGGGTACGCGGCCGGCAGCGCCTCGGCCCCGGCTGGGTCAGCCGCGTCGCCCAGCGGGCCGTCGTACGGCTGTGGGCCTACGGCGCGGTGGACGCGGCGGCGGTGGCGACGGCGTACGGGCGACGCCGCGACGCCCTGATCGACGCGCTCGCCCGGCGGGGCACCACGGCGCACGGGCGCAGCGGCATGAACGTGTGGGTACCGGTACCGGACGAGACCGGCGCCGTGTCCCGCCTGCTGCACGCAGGCTGGGCGGTCGCACCCGGCGCACGCTTCCGGCTGAGCGCCCCGCCCGGGATCCGCATCACCGTCTCGACGCTGAAGCCGCAGGACATCGCGCCCCTGGCCAACGCGGTAGCGACGGCAGTGGGCCCAGCACCAGCGAGGAGCTACGCATAGACAAGGGTGAGCGCAGCCAACCCAAAAGGGGCGCGGGGAACTGCGCGACCAGCCAACCCCAACCCGCGGTCGCGAATGACCGATGGCGCCCCACCCCATCAGGCGCCCCGCCTGACCTGCGTCAACGCCGCACCCGCCAGCACAACCACCGCCCCCACCGGCGTAGACCAGGCCAGCGACTCACCAAGCAGGGCGACGCCCGCGACCGTGGCGATGACCGGAATGAAATACGTGACCGTCTGCGCCGTCGTGGGCCCGACCTCGGCGACCAGACCGTACTGGACGAGCATGGCGAACCCCGTACCCAGCGCACCCAGGGCCACGACCGCGAGCAACGGCAGTACGGGGAAGCTGCGCGGCACACTGGTGAACAGCGGTGTGATCATGGCCAGTTGGAGCGTGGCAAGCAGCAACTGCCCGCCGGTCAGCGACAAGTGCGAGTGGCCGCTGCCGGCCAACGTGCGGCGCACGTAGATCCAGCCGATCGGATAGCTCAGCGAGGCCAGCAGCGCCATCACCGTGCCCGAGACATCCAGCCCGGCGAAGCCCTCCCACGCACCGAGTACCGTCAGCACACCCACGAAGCCGATCCCCAGCCCGGCGACCCGCAGCCGCGTCGGCCGGTCCTCGGACAGCGCGACCAGCGACAGGGCCATGCCCCACAGCGGGGACGTCGCGTTGCAGATACCCGCGAGCGTGGACGGAATCGTCAGCTCCGCGTAGGCGAAGAGGGAGAACGGCAGCGCGTTGAGGAAGAACGCGGCGACCGCCAGATGCCCCCACGTGCGCCTCCCGCGCGGCAACCGCTCCCGCTTCAGAGCCATCGCCGCCCCGAGCACCGCCGTACCGAACACCAGTCGCCCCAGCGTGACCTGGAACGGCGCGTAGCCCTCGGTGCCGACCTTGATGAGGAGAAAGCTGAAACCCCAGACCAGGGACAGGGCGCCGAAGCGCAGCCGCCAGCCGAGGCGCGGACGCGGGCGGGCGGTGGAGGGGCAGGGCGGGACGCGGGTGGTGGTCATGTACGCCACGATGGTGGACCGGAACCTCGTAGCACAACCGAGAATTCGCACCCGGTAAATCGTAGTATTGCTTACATGTTGAGTCTGGAGCGCCTGCGCACCCTGGATGCCCTCGCCCGGCACGGCTCGGTCAGCGGCGCGGCGGAGGGTCTGCACATCACGACATCGGCCGTCTCGCAGCAGATGTCCAAGCTGGAGCGGGAGGTCGGCCAGCAACTCCTGGCCAAGAACGGCCGGGGCGTGCGGCTCACGGACGCCGGCCGGCTGCTCGCCGAGCACGCGGCGCGCATCCTGTCGCTGGTCGAACTCGCCCAGTCGGACCTGGAGGCACAGCGCGGGCAGGTGGTGGGCGAGTTGCGGATCACCGCGTTCCCCACAGCCGCGCGCGGACTCTTCCCGGCCGTGCTCAGCTCGCTGCGGGCCGAGCATCCGGCGCTGCGCGTGCGCTCGCGCGAGCTGGAGCCGGCGGAGGCCGTCCAGGCCGTGATCCGCGGGGACTTCGACCTGGCCGTCGTTCTGGACTGGTACAACAAGCCGCTACCCGTGCCCGAGGGACTCGCCAAGGCCTCGATCCTCGACGACCCCGCGGAGATCGCCATGCCCGAGGACCACCCGCTCGCCGGCCGGGACGAGGTCGACCTGGAGGAGTTCGCGGAGGACGACTGGGTCACCTGGGGCGAGAGCGAGTTCTGCCACGAGTGGCTGATGTACACGCTGCGCGCCAAGGGCATCGAGCCGCGCATCGCGCACCGGGCCGAGGAACACCACACCCAACTCGCCCTCGTGGCCGCGGGGTTGGGCGTGTGTGTCGCACCCCGGCTGGGCCGCGAGCCGACGCCGCCCGGAGTGCGGACGGTGCCCGTCCGCCAGCGCGTCCACCGCCATGTCTACGCCGTCTGGCGAGCGGACGCCGACCGCCGCCCGTCCATCCGGGCGGCGGTCGAGGCCCTGCGCGCAGCGGGCCGGGCCAAGAGCTGACCTACACGCCCAGCTTCCGGAAGTCCCAGGACACGATCTTCTCCGGCGTCAGCCGCACCCACGCGTGCCGCCCGTCGTGCGGCATCTCCTCCAGGCCGAAGTTCTTGCGGGCGAACAGCGTCTCGATGACGTCGAGTTCGGCGCACAGCTCACCGGTGCGCGGTGCCTCGCCCACGAACTCGACGGTGCCGGACAGCTCCACGCCGCGCAGTTCCTCGTACTCCTCGCCGGTGTCCACCACGATCGCCACCCGCGGATCCCGGCGCAGATCCGCCCACCGCTTGCTGCGCACCACGGAGTACAGCCACAGCGAGGTGCCGTCCCAGGCGAACCAGAGGGCGCTGACGTGCGGGAAGCCGCCCGGCGACACCGTGGCGACCCGGCAGGTGCGCTGGCTGGTGAGGAACTCGTCCAGCTCACCGGGCGTCATCATGATCTTCCGGCCCCGGCGCTGCGTGGTGGTCACGCGGCCGCCCTGTTCTCCGACGGTCATGCGTCCTCTCTTCTCTCACGTCGTGTCAGAGGAGAGATCCTCTGACATCACGTCAGAAAAGGATGGGCCGTCTTCCGCTCTCGCGCAACGGGGGCTACGCTCGCCCGCTCCGCCCGTCGCCGACCAGGGGGGCACCATGCCGTCGTACGAACGACTCCGCGAGCTGCTCGACCCCGCGACCACCGTCCTGCTCACCGTCGAGTGCCAGGAAGGCGTCGTCGGTACGGACAGCGCGCTGCCCGAACTTGCCAAGGAGGCCCGCTCCTCGGGCGCCCTCGCCCGGATCGCCCGGCTGGTGGCCGCCGCCCACGACGCCGGGATCCAGGTGATCCACGCCATCGCCGAGCGCCGCCCGGACGGCCGCGGCGCCAGCCGCAACGCCCGCCTGTTCCACGCCGCCGAACGGCTGCCCGTGCAGCAGCTGTCCGGCACGACGGCGGTCCGCGTGGCCACCCCGATCGAGGTCGCCGAGGCGGACATCGTCGTACGGCGGCTGCACGGGCTGTCGCCGCTGCACGGCACCGACGTCGACGCGCTGCTGCGCAACCTTGGCTGCCGCACGCTGATCGTGACCGGCGTGTCGGCCAACGTGGCCGTGCCCAACGCGGTGTTCGACGCCGTGAACCTCGGCTACACCGCCGTCGTACCCCGGGACGCCATCGCGGGGGTGCCCTCCGACTACACCCCCGCGATGATCCGCAACACCCTCGCATTGGTCGCCACGGTCGCGACCACGGACGAGGTGCTGGCCTGTGTCACCCGAGCACGGCGCTGACGGTCACGCGAGCGTGATCGAGTCGCCTTGCACGCTGATCTGCCTGGCGGCCAGCGGCTTGGTGGCGGGCCCTTTCTTCACGCTGCCGTCGAGGACGGAGAACCGGCTGCCGTGGCAGTTGCAGGAGAGGGTGTCCCCCTGGAGGTCGATCAACGGACAGCCCGCGTGGGTGCAGATCGTCGAGAAGGCCTTGAAGTCGCCCGCAGCCGGCTGCGCCACGACCACCTTCTCCTCGCTGAAGACCTTGCCGCCGCCCTCGGGGATGTCGGCGGTCTTGGTGAGCGCGGTCCCGGCCCCAGTGTTGTCCCCGCCGCCGGAACGACTGCCGGAGCCGCCGCTGCCGCCGGCGCCGGTCTCCTCGGGAGCGGCGCTGGACGAGGCGGACGAGCCGTCGTCCGAGCCCCCGCACGCGGTCAGCGCGACGGCGAGCCCCACCGCTCCCGCCGCCGCCACGACGGTACGGCGGGTCGGTTCGGATGCGGGGTTGAACGGTGCGCTGGTCATGCTGGATTCCCTTCGGGAAGGTCGAGTTGAATCTGCCGACTGGTACGGTCGGCACAGATCGCCTGTTCAGACGATGTCGGAATCTTGACCCGCTCGACCTGGGGCATGGGTAAAGCGGCACTGTCGGTTCACTGTCAGGGGCTGTCGGTTTTCTGTCGGCGCCCGCCGTGGCAGGTGTCGGTGCCGAGCGACGGCAAGTTCGCCCAGTACTACTCGCAGGCCATCAACAAGGACGCCCCGCACCCCGCGGCAGCCCGCCTGTGGGAGGAGTATCTCTACAGCACCGAGGGCCAGAACCTGTTGCTCAAGGGCTATGCCCGCCCGGCGCTGATGGCGCTGCCGTTCGTCTACCGCGCGCTGGACGCGGGGCTGCGCGCCATCGACGTACGCACCCTCGTCGAGGCCGCCCGCAGCTGCGGGGCGAGCTGGCCGCATGCACTGGTCCGCGCGGTGCTGCCGAACCTGCGCGGGGCGCTGCTCAACGCGTCCTTCCTGCACTGGCGCTGGTGCTGGGCGAGTTCACGGTCGCCCAGCTGCTCGGATTCCAGCCGTTCGCCGTGTGGATCGTGACCGTCAGCGGCTCCAACGCCCAGCTGTCGTTCGCCGTGTCCGTGCTCAGTCTGCTCGTCACGTGGATCCTGCTCCTCGCGCTCGCCGGTGTCGGCGGGCGCTCCCGGACCACCGCCTCCCGGGGATGAACCATGACCGCCACCACACGTGAGAAGGCCACTGTCGCCGCAAGGGCCGCCACCGTCGAATTCCGGGTCCTGCGCCGGGAGTTCGGGCCGACCTTCGCCCTGGACGGGCTTGACCTGACCGTGCGGCCGGGGGAGTTCCTGGCCCTGCTCGGCCCGTCCGGCTGCGGCAAGACCACCGTGCTGCGCATGCTCGCCGGGGACAGGGCCTGCGGGTACTCGACTCCCGCACCGCCCTCAGCGGCAGGCCCCGAGCCTGGCCGGACGTCTCCGGCAACGACTGGCCGTCGGACCACGCCGCCGTCGTCACCACCTTCGCCCTGGACCACGGGAACTGACCCCCGTCACCGTGCCCCCTCGTCGTCCTCCTGTCCGCCCAGATTCTCGGCCAGCTGGAAGAGGGCGGGCAGGGCGCCGGTGATGGCCGAGCGGGCGTCGTCGTCGAGGGCGGCGAGTGCGGCGTGCATGCGGCGTTCGTGGGCGGCGGTCCACGCGGCGAGCTGTTCGCGTCCGGCGCCGGTGAGGGTGACCACCGAGGCGCGTCGGTCGGCCGGATCGACGTCGCGGGCGACCAGCCCTGCATTGATCATCTGACCGATCAGTCCGCTGACGGTACTGGAGGCCAGACGCTGGCGCGCGGCGAGGTCGCTGATCCGGGCGGGGGAGTGTTCGCCGAGCACCTGCAGCAGCTCGACCTGGGCCATGGGGAGGGTCTCCCACGGGTAGTCGGTGCGGATCGAGGCGCGCAGCGCGCGGCGCAGGCGGGTGACGGCCTCGGTGAGAAGGCGGGCGTCCGGCGCCCCGCCTGCGGGCCGGGAGACGGGAACGCCGGTACGGGGCTGGGCGGGCATGAGGCAAGGGTAGCCGGGCCGCGCCGCCGCTTCTGTCGCCGTGTGCGAGAGCCGAGCGGGACCCCGGTCGCCAAATGCTTCGGTGTCCGATGTATTGTCGGGCGGTCCTCCCGGTCGCAGCCGGGTCCCCGTGGGGTGAGAACGGTCGTGCTCATGAATATGGCGTATCTGCCCAGCCCATCGCAGGGGGTGTGGCATCTCGGGCCGGTGCCGATCCGCGCGTACGCGCTGTGCATCCTGGCCGGCATCTTCACCGCCGTATGGCTCACCGGGCGGCGCTGGGAGGCCCGCGGCGGGCGCCGGGAGGACATCGCGGACATCGCGGTCTGGGCGGTGCCGTTCGGCGTCCTCGGCGGCCGGCTGTACCACGTGATCACCGACCCGGAGCTGTACTTCACCGCAGGCCGGCAGCCGATCCGGGCGCTGTACATCTGGGACGGCGGGCTCGGTATCCCAGGTGCGGTGGCGCTGGGCGCGGTCGGTGCCTGGCTGGGCTGTCGCCGACGGGGCATCCGGCTGGCCGACTTCGCCGACGCCGTCGCCCCGGGGCTGGTGCTGGCGCAAGCGATCGGCCGGTGGGGCAACTACTTCAACCAGGAGCTGTACGGCCGTCCCACCGACCTGCCGTGGGCGCTGTACATCGACCCGGCCCACCGGCCCGCCGGCAGCCCGGGCATCGCCCTGTACCACCCGACGTTCCTGTACGAGTCGCTGTGGGACCTCGGCGTGATGACGCTGCTGCTGTGGCTGGACGCCCGCCACCACCGGCGGTTGCGGCGCGGGCGGCTGTTCGCCTGTTACGTGCTCGCGTACACGGCCGGCCGGACCTGGATCGAGGCATTGCGCATCGATCACGCCAACCACTTCCTGGGAGTCCGGCTGAACGACTACGTCTCCGTGCTGCTGTTCACCGGCGCACTCGTGTACCTGATCGCCACCCGGCGCCCGCGTCCTGGCGACGACGCCCCGTACCCGCCCGGGGCCGGGAGCCCGGCGGGTGGTGCGGAGGCGTTGTCATGAGAGGGAATGGGCGCGTGCGGCGAGCGGCGAAGATCGCGGTCGTCGGTGGTGCGGTGTCGACGCGCTCGGGTGTCGCAAAGCCGGTGACCACCGGGCCGCCGTCACCACAGGGCTACGCCGGGCAGCGGTCCACGTGGGCCTGCGACTCGTCGCCGCCCGTGGCGCGCGGCGCGGACGGCGGGGCGGTCGTCAAGTGGACGCCGTCGGAGCCGACTGGACGCTCTCACAGAGGCTTCGGCAGGGCGTTCCAGGGCACCTGCGCACCCTGCTCCACCTTCAAGGTGACGGTCCGCGTACTGCCGGACGGTGCCGTGGCGAACGAAGCACGTCAGGTGTTCGGCCTCGGCCTGAACTGGAGCACCGGTGTACCCAGTTCTTACGGCAGCGCGCCGACGACCGGCGGCGCTTCGAAGGCGATGACGTACATCGGACTGAGCGCCCCGGCCGACGCGGCCCTGCGCTCCCTGCTGAAGTCGACCGCACAGCAGGGCACTTCGGCGCCGACCGTCCGCGGCCTGAGCGGCGATGTCGGCGCGAAGACCGGTACCGCCGAGGTGGACGGCCGGCCGAAGCCCGACAACTGGTTCATCGCCTACCGGGACGACGTGGCCGCGGCGGCCGTGGTGCCTGACAGTGGCGAGGGCTACAGCTTCGCGGGCAAGATCGTCACTGCGGTCCTCGCCGCAAGCTGAGCTCGGTGGTCTGCTTCGATCGTCGCCATGGACTTTCGACCGGCTTCAGCGGGGGACGTACCACACCTGGCAGCGACGCGGAGAGTGACCGTGACGACAACCGACAGCGAGGAGAGGGCGGTGCGTTCCGGAGGCCGGATCCGGACAGCTCCCTCGCGGGACGTGACGGTCGTGACGCGGTGCCGGCCCCGCGCGGCCGTAGGCATGTCCGGAGCGGGCCTCGCACTGTTCGCTCTGGTCGGCGCGAGCGCGCCCAACCCCAACACGCTGCGCGCGCCGATCACCTGGCTTCGACTGCCCGCCCTGCCCGGCACCGTCTCCGAGGCGATCACGTACGTGGCCATAGTGCTCTCGGGTCTGGGAGCACTCGGCATGCTCGGCGCCCACAGACGGGGCTGGCGCCCTGACCCGAGGCTGTTGTTCTGCGCCGGCGCGCTCGCCGTGCTCGTGGTCGCCAACCTCACCCCGGTCGGTTCTTCCGACACGGCCAGCTATGCCGCGTACGGCCGTATCGCCGCGCTCGGCGGTGATCCGTACGTGACGACCCCCGCCCAACTGGGGGGCGCCTACGCCCATCTGGTGGGCAACGCATGGCGGGACACCCCTTCCGTGTACGGTCCGGTCGCCACCGGGTGGCAGGCGGCTGCGGCGTTCGTCGGCGGCGATCAGCCGTGGCTGACGATCTGGGCGCTGATGCTCGCGAACGCGGCCGCGTTCCTGGTCACCGGCTACCTGCTGATACGCACCGCCGACGATCCGGTCCGCGCCGGCCTGCTGTGGATCGCCAACCCGCTCCTGATCGGCGTACTGGTCGCCGGTGGGCATCTGGACACCATCGTCGCCTGCCTGGCCGTCTGCGCCCTCCACTTCGCCCACCGGGCTGTCCGATGGCATCACGATCTGCTCGTCGGCGTGCTGGTCGGCCTGGCCTGCGGCGTCAAGATCAGCACCGCCCTGCTCGGCGTGGGACTGGCCTGGCCGTTGCTGCGCTCGGGCGCTTGGCGCCGGGCTGCCCGACAGGTGTGCGCGGCCACGCTGACGCTGGCCGTCCTCTATGCCGCTTACGGGCTGCATGCCCTCGTCCCGCTCTCCGCGGCCTCACAGATGATCTCCACACCCTCGCTCTGGCAGGCGTTCGACCACTTCGGCACCGCGTTCCTGGGCCATCGCACGGTCGCGGCCACGATCAGCCTCATGTGGCCCGCCCTGATGCTCGCCCTGACGTGGGGACTGCGCCGCCGCGCGCCGGCGGACACGGCCGCTGTCGTCGCCGTACCGTTCGCGCTCACCTTCGCCTGGATGCTCGCGGCACCGTGGTCGATGCCCTGGTACGCCGCTCTCGCCTGCGCCTTGGCGGCCCTGGCCGGCCAGGGCCGCCTCACCCAGTACCTCATCGGGACCACAGCCGTGCTCGCCCTGTTCCACAACAGCGGCGGTCACGGCTGGACCTGGTGAGCGACCTCAGCCCGGTGTGGCGTACCCGCGGAAGCTGTCCGCACCTTCAGTTCTGCGGACGCCCCGAAGGGCCCGGGGCGGCTCCCTGCGGCTGGCTCCCGGTTCCCGGGCCGAGGAGTCCACCCCAGGAGCCCGTACCCGTCTGCGGGGGCGAGGGCGAGGGTTCGGTGCTGGGTGAGGTGCACCCGCCGAGGACGGTGTCGCACGGCGTGGGGGACGGTGTGGGAGAGGGCGCCGACGGTGTGGGGGTGGGTGAAGGGGGCGTGGTCGGGGACGGCGACGGGCTGGGGGAGGGCGCGCCGTTCTCGTTCGTGCCCTTGCCGAGTTGCGGCGCGGCGGGGAAGGGGAGCACCGGCTGGTTCTGGAGGGCGGCGGTCATGTAGCCCAGCCAGACCTGGGTGGGCATGTCGGCTCCGAAGACCTTGCTGTAGCCGCCGACCCCGGCCATCGACTGTAGGCCCGAATTCTTCGCATTCTCCTTGAACATGGCGACCGCTGTGGACAGTTGCGGGGTGTAGCCGATGAACCAGGCGGACTTGTAGTCGTCGGTCGTGCCGGTCTTGCCGGCGGCGGGTCGCCCGAGGGCCAGGGCGTTGGTACCCGTGCCGTGCTTGACGACGCCCTGCAGGACGTCGGAGACGGTGTCGGCGGTCGAGGCGGGCATGGCCCGGGTGCCGGCGGGCGCCCGGAATCCGGGCAGCTGCTTGCCTGCCTGCAGGACCTTGGCGACGGAGTACGGCTCGTGGTGCATGCCGCGGTCGGCGAAAGTGCCGTAGGCGTCGGCCATGCGGATGGCCGAGGGGGTTGAGGTGCCGATGTAGAAGCCGGCGGTGTCGTACTGCAGGCTGTTGCGCAGCAGACCGGACTTCAGCGCCTCGTTCTCCACGTTGTCGTAGCCGACGTACTCGCCGAGCTGCACGTAGGGGGTGTTGACCGACTGTTCCATGGCCTTGCGCAGGGTGATGTATCCATACTTGGTGGGGACGTCGTTCTGCTGGTGCAGGAATCCGGAGGGGTCGGAGCCGTCCGGGAGGTACTGCCCCTGCTGGTTCTTGATCTTGATGTTGTCGTCGCCGTCGAACCGGCTCTCCGGCGTGATGGGGGAGGGCGGTTGGCCCGGTGAGAGCACGGCGCCGTGGTCGAGGGCGGCGGCGAGGTCGAAGGGCTTGAACGTGGAGCCGACCGGTACGCCGGAGCTGTTGGCGTTGTCTGTGTAGTGGCCCTTGTTCCAGCCGTCACCGCCGTACAGGGCCACGATGGCCCCCGTGGTCGGGTCGACGGAGGCGGCCCCCACCTGGACGTTCTTGTCGGCCGCACGGCCGGCCGGGTGCAGGTGCTGCTTGCGCATCCTGGCCACCGAGGCGCTCAGTTCGGTCACCTTGTGCTTGTCGAAGGTCGTGTAGATCTGGTAGCCGCCCTGGTGCAGCTCCTGGTCGGTGATGGACGAGTGCTGCTCGACATACTGCTCGGCGGCCTGGGTCAGGTAGCCGACCTGCCCGCTCGTCGAGCCCCGGTCGCGCATCGGCTTGGGAACCGGGAAACCCTCCCGCAGATAACGGTCCTTCTGCGCATTGCTGATCTTGCCGATGGCCGCCATCCGCCCCAGCACGTACTTCCAGCGGGCCACGGCCGGGGCCCGTTCCTGCGGGTCGTTGGCGTTCATCATGACGCTGGGCTCGTTCACCGTGGACGCCAGGAACGCGCCCTGGCTCATGGTCAGTTTCCGCACGGGAACGTGGTAGTAGGCCTCGGAGGCGGCCTCGATGCCGTAGGCGCCCCGGCCGTAGTAGCAGGTGTTGAGGTAACCCTGCAGGATCTGCTTCTTGCTGAGGCTCCCGCCGATCTTCAGGGAGATCATGATCTCGTCGAGCTTGCGCGAGAGCGTCTGGCTCTGGTTGAGGTACGTGTTCTTCACGAACTGCTGGGTGATGGTCGACCCGGACTGCACCTGGCCGCCCTTCGCCATGTGGTAGAGCGCCCGCAGGATGCCCTGCGGGTCGACACCGGGGTCGGTGTAGAAGGAGGCGTTCTCGGCTGCGAGGAAGTCCCACTGCACGTCGCGGGGCACCTGGGCGAGGTTGACGTTCTGCCGGTCGACCTGGCCGACCTCGGCCATCTGCGAGCCGTCGGACCAGTAGAAGACGTTCGCCTGCGTCTGCGTGCTCGGATTGACGCTGGGGATCGAGACGGACGCGTACGCGTAGGCCGCCGCGCCGGCCAGGGCGCCGCACAACGTGACGAACAAGCCGAGCGTCTGCTTCCAGGAGGGCAGCCAGCGCCACAGGCGGCCTCTGCCCGCCCGCGGGTAGTCGATGAACCTCTTCTTCGCAGACGCCCGTCGCTGCGCCGGCGATACGCGTCGCCGCGACCCGCCTCTCGCCTTGTGACCGGCCTTCCTGCGCCCCGGCCGCCGGTTCGCCGCCTGGGCGGCCCTGCGCATCTCCGCACGCGTCATCGGGGACTGCCCGCCCGCAGGTGCCGCCCCTTCGGGCCCACGGCCGGCACGCGTGGTGTTCTCGCCGTCCGGCCAGGAGAGGCCGCTGCGGTCATCGCTCATTCTTGGGTGCCTTCGGGTGAGACAGAAATGCCGGGACTCGCCTGCGAGGCCATGGATGTGGGGGGCGCGGCAGCGCGGCGTCCGTCCGTCAGCGAGCGTAGGTGGCCGATCGAGCGCAGGTCGGACAATTTGGCCTGATGTTGACCAGCCCATCGGGCAGATATTCCCATCGGCTGACTCGTCGAATATTTCGGTGTGTCAGGCTTTGGGTCGACTCCGGCGCGGTGATTGGACGTTCTTCGCCGACTGTCACGCTCAGTTATCATGCTCCATATCGGCCCGAAACTCCCCAGATTCCGGTCATCGATTGTAAGGCTGGGAAGTTGGATAACCTGGGAAAATGCTGAAAGAAGTCACGGCGACCCGCTACATCACGCCGCTGCGTGAGGGTGGCTCGCTGCCGGGGCTCGTCGAGGCCGACGACGTCGGGACATACGTCATGAAGTTCACCGGCGCCGGACAGGGCCGCAAGACGCTCGTCGCCGAGGTCGTCTGCGGCGAACTCGCCCGCCGGCTCGGATTCCGTGTGCCGCGGCTGGTCACGATCGGCCTCGACCCGGTGCTCGGGCTCGGTGAACCCGACCAGGAAGTACAGGTGTTGCTCAGGGCCAGCGGCGGCACCAACCTCGGCATGGACTTCCTCTCCGGCGCGCTCGGCTTCGACCCCCTCGCCTTCGCGGTCGGCCCCGAGGAGGCCGGGCGGATCGTCTGGTTCGACGCGCTGGTGAACAACGTCGACCGGTCCTGGCGCAACCCCAACCTGCTGATGTGGCAGGGGAAGTTGTGGCTCATCGATCACGGCGCGACCATGATCTGGCACCACAACTGGCCCGGCGCGAAGGCCTCCGCCGCCCGCCCGTACGACGCCTCCGACCACGCCCTGCGCCCCTTCGCCCCCGATGTCGCCGCGGCCGCCGCCGAGTTGGCGCCCCTGGTCACCGAGGACCTGCTCGCCGAGGTCACCGCCGAGATCCCGGACGCCTGGCTGGCCGGCGAGCCCGGCTCCGACGCGCCGGACGACCTCCGCGCCGCCTACGCGCGCCCCCTGCTGGCGCGCGCCGCCGTCATCCACGAACGCATCGAGGGGGTCCGGTGAGCGACCGGCACATCATCAGGGCGGGTACCGGCGACCGGCACGTCTACGAGTACGCCCTGCTGCGGCTCGTCCCGCGCGTCGAACGCGGCGAGTGCATCAACGCAGGTGTCCTGGTCTACTGCCGCGCCAAGGCGTACGTCGGGGTGCGCACCCATCTCGACGAGGCCCGGCTGCTCGCCCTCGACCCCGACGCGGACGTGCCCGGCGTACGCGCCGCACTGCACGCCGTCGAAGCGGTGTGCGCCGGCGGCGAGGCGGCGGGCCAGGCCGCGGCCGACGACCCCGGCCGCCGCTTCCGCTGGCTGATCGCCCCCCGCTCCACCGTCCTCCAGCCCGGCCCCGTCCACACCGGACTCACCACCGATCCGGCGGCGGAGGCGGAGCGGCTGCTGGACCTGATGGTGCGGTGACTGATCTCCCACCTCGCAGCAGAGCGCTCCTGCCGGTCGTCAGCTGTCCCAGTTGCCTGGCCCGGCGGTCGAGGCGCCGCCCAGTCCGCCCCGCGCGCCACGGGTCGGGGTGACGGTGAGCGGAGCCGTGGGCGGCCTGGTGGGAGCGGTGGTGGCGGCCGCCCTTCGGGCGACGGCGTCACTTTCGCAACAGGCCCCAGGAGCCGAGTAGCGCAATGGCGCGCAGTCGTAGGCCGGTCGGGTGCTTCGGGTGGATATCGTTCGCGCGACGATGACGGGAGGGCGTGGTCCGCGCCGCGCCGGTCGCTCAGGTAATGGATCACATGCGCGCGGTGGCCGTTGACACCGCGTGCCAAGGCTTCTAGCGTCACGTCCACTGAAGGTACTAAGCGGTCGCTCACCTGAGGAGAACCAGCAATGACCACTGAGCAGCGGGTCGCCGCCGTCACCGGTGCCGCGCGCGGCATCGGGGCCGCCACCGCCGTACGACTGGCCGCCGAGGGCCGGGCGGTCGCCGTGATCGATCTCGACGAGGCCGCCTGCAAGGACACCGTCGAGAAGATCACCGCCGCCGGCGGCAGGGCGATCGCGGTCGGCTGCGACGTCTCCGACGAGGCGCAGGTCGAGGCGGCCGTCGCGCGTATCACCGAGGAGCTCGGCGCGCCGACGATCCTCGTCAACAACGCGGGCGTGCTGCGCGACAACCTGCTGTTCAAGATGAGCGTCTCCGACTGGGACACGGTCATGAACGTGCACCTGCGCGGCGCCTTCCTGATGTCCCGGGCCTGCCAGAAGCACATGGTCGACGCGGGCTTCGGCAGGATCGTCAACCTGTCCTCGTCCTCCGCGCTCGGCAACCGCGGCCAGGTCAACTACTCGGCCGCCAAGGCCGGCATGCAGGGCTTCACCAAGACCCTCGCCAAGGAGCTCGGCAAGTTCGGCGTCACCGCCAACGCCGTCGCCCCCGGCTTCATCGTCACCGAGATGACCAAGGCCACCGCCGAGCGCGTCGGCATGGGCTTCGAGGACTTCAAGACCGCGGCCGCCTCGCAGATCCCGGTACAGCGCGTCGGCGACCCCGACGACATCGCGAATACCATCGCCTTCTTCACGGGCGAGGCGGCCGGCTTCGTCTCCGGCCAGGTGCTGTACGTCGCCGGCGGCCCCCTCGACTAGGTTCGACCAGGAGCAACGGACATGACTGAACTCTCCGGCAAGGTCGCCCTCGTCACGGGCGCCAGCCGCGGCATCGGCTACGGCGTCGCCGAGGCGCTCGTCGCGCGCGGCGACCGCGTGTGCATCACCGGCCGGGGCGAGGACGCCCTGAAGGAGGCCGTCGAGAAGCTCGGCGCCGACCGGGCCGTCTACGTCGCCGGCAAGGCCCACGACGAGGCCCACCAGGCCGTCGCCGTCGAGCGCACGATGGAGGCCTTCGGGCGCGTCGACTACCTGGTCAACAACGCCGGGACGAACCCGGTGTTCGGGCCGATCGCCGACCTCGACCTGAACGTGGCGCGCAAGGTCTTCGAGACCAACGTGGTCTCCGCGCTCGGCTTCGCCCAGAAGACCTGGCACGCCTGGCAGAAGGACAATGGCGGCGCGATCGTCAACATCGCCTCCGTCGCGGGCCTCGCGCCCTCGCCCTTCATCGGCGCGTACGGCGTCAGCAAGGCCGCGATGATCAACCTGACCGTGCAGCTCGCGCACGAGTTCGCGCCGAAGGTGCGGGTCAACGCGATCGCCCCGGCCGTGGTGAAGACCAAGTTCGCCCAGGCCCTGTACGAGGGCCGCGAGGAGGAGGCCGCCGCGGCCTACCCGCTGGGCCGGCTCGGCGTGCCCTCCGACATCGGCGGCGCCGCCGCGTTCCTCACCTCCGGCCAGTCCGACTGGATCACCGGCCAGACCCTCGTCGTCGACGGCGGCATCTTCCTGAACGCAGGCACCGGCTGACGCGGATGCCGGAATCCGGCTGACAAACGCCGGAAACCGGCTGACTGACGTCGCGACCCCGGCACGGGCGCCCGCACCACGAGCCGTCGGATCTTGACGGCCGGGGCGCCCGTGTCGACGCGCCCGGGGCGGGCGGCGCGGGTGACCACGCGGTCATCCCGCTGTCGATCACGTGACCTGCGCCGAAGGAGGTCCGGGCGCACGGGCCCTGCGGTATGGTCTGCCGACCCTTGGTACGGCAGATCGAGGAGCGTGCGCGTTGTTCAACCGGAACCGATGCCTGCGCCGGGTGGCGGCCATCGCGTCCATATCATCCCTGGTCACCGGTTGCGGCATGCTGTCGTCCGGAGACTCTGACGACGAGGACCCCATCGTCGTGGGCACCACCAGCCCGCCCAGCACGCTGGATCCTGCCGCTTCCTGGGACGGTTCCTGGGAGCTGTTCCGCAACATCTACCAGACGCTGCTGAGCTACCCGAACGGGGCCACCACGCCCCAACCCGACGCCGCCGACAGCTGCGCCTTCACCGACAGCTCGAACCAGGTGTACCGCTGTGAGCTGCGCGAGGGCCTGAAGTTCTCGGACGGCGACCCGCTCGACGCGCAGGCCGTGAAGCACTCGATCGACCGGATCCGGAAGATCAACGTCAACGGCGGGCCGGCCGGACTGCTGGGCAGTCTCGAGCGAGTGCAGGCGGGCGGCGAACGCGAGGTCGTCTTCCACCTCAACAAGCCCGACGCCACCTTCCCCTTCGTGCTCGCCACGCCCGCTATGTCGGTGGTCGACCCCGACAGCTACCCTGCCGACAAGCTGCGCGAGGGCAACGACGTGCTCGGCTCCGGACCGTACAGGCTCCGGTCGTACGAGGACGGCAAGAAGGCACTCGTCCGCAACGACCAGTACCAGGGCTTCGCGGAGCGCCGGAACGACGCGGTGACCATCCGTTACTTCCAGGACTCCGACAGCATGGTCAAGGCGCTGCGCGGCAGGCAGATCGACGTGACCTACCGTGGTCTCGCCGCCGACGACATCGTCGAGCTGGAGGGCACCGCCTCCAAGGACGACGAGCTCCAGCTGATCGAGGGCTCCGGCACCGACATCAGCTATCTGGTGTTCAACCCCAAGGACCCCTGGGCGGGCAAGCCGGCCGTACGGCAGGCCGTCGCCCAGATCGTCGACCGCGCGGCGATCGCCCACGAGGTCTACAAGGACACCGTGGAGCCGCTGTACTCGATGGTCCCCAAGGGGCTGACCGGCCACACCACGGGCTTCTTCGACGCCTACGGTGACCCCGACGTCGCAAAGGCCCGCAAGATCCTCACCGAGGCGAGCATCACCCGGCCCGTCCCGCTCACCCTCTGGTACACCACCGACCGGTACGGCTCCGAGACCGCCCTGGAGTTCACGGAGCTCAAGCGCCAGCTGGACGCGTCCGGCCTGTTCAGGATCACGCTGAAGAGCCGGCCCTGGAAGACCTTCGCCCCGGGCTACCAGAAGGGCGAGTACCCGGTGTTCGGGCGCGGCTGGTTCCCCGACTTCCCGGACCCCGACAACTTCATCGCCCCGTTCGTCGGCGACCAGAACGCGCTCGGTACGCCGTACGCAGCGCCGAAGATCACCGGGGAGCTGCTGCCCCGCTCGCGGCGGGAGAGCGACCGCGCGAACGTGGTGAAAGATTTCGAGGAGGCCCAGGAGATCCTGGTGAAGGACGTGCGGCTGCTGCCACTGTGGCAGGGCAAGCAGTACGTGGCCGCGAGCCGGGACATCTCGGGCGCGGAGCGGGCGCTGGATCCGTCGACCATCATGATGGTGTGGGAGCTGCACCGGAAGACCAGCTGGTAGGGGTCGGCCGGGTCGTCGACGGGGCCGGTTGTCAGTGCTCGCCGGTAGGTTCTGTGGCCTGGAAGTGACCGCACACCGTGAGGACGTTGACGTGACCGACATCGCCATGCTGCCCGAGTCCTGGCGCGGGGTTCTGGGCGACGAGCTGCAGCAGCCCTACTTCAAGGAGCTGACCGAGTTCGTCGAGGAGGAGCGGGCGAAGACTCCCGTCCATCCGCCGCGCGAGGAGGTCTTCGCGGCGCTGGACGCGACGCCGTACGACCGGGTGAAGGTCCTCATCCTCGGCCAGGACCCGTATCACGGGGAGGGACAGGGACACGGGCTGTGCTTCTCGGTCCGGCCGGGTGTGAAGGTCCCGCCGTCCCTGCGGAACATCTACAAGGAGATGCACGAGGAACTGGGCACGCCCATCCCGGACAACGGCTATCTGATGCCGTGGGCCGAGCAGGGCGTGCTGCTGCTCAACGCCGTGCTCACGGTGCGGGGCGGTGAGGCCAACTCGCACAAGGGGCGGGGCTGGGAGAGGTTCACCGATGCGGTGATCCGTGCGGTGGCCGGACGGCCCGATCCGGCCGTGTTCGTGCTGTGGGGCAACTACGCGCAGAAGAAGCTTCCGCTGATCGACGAGGGGCGGCACGTGGTGGTCAAGGGCGCGCATCCCTCGCCGCTGTCCGCGAAGAAGTTCTTCGGTTCCCGGCCGTTCAGTCAGATCAACGAGGCGGTGGCGAGGCAGGGGCACGAGGCGATCGACTGGCGGATTCCGGACCTGGGCTGACCGGCGGGCGGGGCCGGGGCGCGGGCGGGTCGGCCTGGCCGGGTCGGTCCGGGTGGGTCGGTCCGGTTGGGGCGGGCGCCGGCCGGTGGGGTACGACGCCACGGCCTGTGCCGGCCCGGCTCGCCTCGGCTCGCGCCGCGCGGGGGCGCCTGACTGGGATCGGTGGGCTTCGCGGTTAGCGTCGGTGGGGACAGCCGGTGAGTGTGCGGAGGGCGCCGTGGCGGAGCGACAGGGGCAGGCGGCGCCGGATGCGGTGCTGACGCGGATCGGGCAGGTCGTCATGCTGCACCACGCCGGGGACCGTGAGGAGGCCCGGCATCGCTTCCTCGGGCTGTGGGCGGAGATCGGCGAGGACGGTGACCCGTGGCACCGGTGCACGCTGGCCCACTACCTGGCCGACACGCAGGATGACCCGGCCGATGAACTCGCGTGGGATCTGCGGGCGTTGACGGCGGCGGAGGAGGTTGCCGGTGACTGGCCGGCCGAGCGCGCGGGGGTGGTGGCGGTGCGGGCGCTCTATCCCTCGCTGCATCTGAATCTTGCCGCCGACTATGTGAAGCTCGGTCATGGGGAGGCCGCCCGCACGCATCTGCGGTGGGCTCGGGGGGCGGCCGATGCGCTGGGCGACGACCGGTACGGGGAGGGTGTGCGGGCGGCTATTCGGGGGCTGGAGGTGCGGTTGGGGGAGCCTCCGTACCGGTAGTCGGCAGGTGCCCTGCACTGGTGCGGGCCGGGGGTCGGGTGGGGGGTACCTCCCAGACCCTTCGGGGTTGCCCGCGGTCAGGTCAGTGGCCGTACGTTCGGTCGCAGATGGTTGCCTCGGGGCTGGTCGGGTGCCAGCCGCCGTACCGTTTGCCGAGGGTGCAGACGTTCGTGTTGCGGGGGATCTCCTTGTGCACGTCCTTGTGGGCCTTTTCGGGCAGGTCCCGGACTTCCAACCGCGGTCTCCTGGGTGGCTGGCGGGGTTCCGGGTGGGGCGGTCGTGGCCCGGGGTGGGAGCGGGGCGTCGGCGGTTCCGTGTGCGGTGCCGGGGGCGTCGGCGTGGCTGGGCGGGGCGGGGTCGCCGTGGGCGTGGGCCGGTCCGGGCGGCGGGAGGGGCCGATCAGCTCCAGGGCCTCGCGGGCCGGTGCCTGTACGATCTGTGCCTCCGTCCGACCGTCCGGTCGCAGTGCCGGCGGCGGATCCGACGCGGGGGGAGGCTGGACGGTCATACAGCCGGAGAGGGCCGAGACAGCCACGGTCACCAGGAGTGTTGCTGTGGTCGTCGTTCGATGCACCCGCGCAACTCTGCTGTGTCCGGCCCCCCTTGCGACAGCGGACGGGCACAGGTTGCCCCGCACGGGTGATCTCCGGCCCCGCAGGGAGCGCGCGGGCCTGCCGCCGCTGACGTCAGTCGCCCGTGGCGCCGTCGATGCGCTCGCGGAGCAGGTCGGCGTGGCCGTTGTGGCGGGCGTACTCCTCGATCATGTGGGTGTAGATCCAGCGCAGGTTGAACTGCTCGCCGGTGTGCCGGCTCCGGCCCTCGGAGACATCGTCCAGGCCGAAGCGGGCCGCGTTGCGCCGGGCGGTCCCGATCTCTGCCTGCCAGGTGGTGTACGCCTCCTGCCAGGTGTCGGACTCGGTGAGGTGGAACTCGCCGTCCGGATCCGCCTCGCTGAAATAGATCGGGCCCGCATCGTCGTCCGCGAGCACCCTGCGGAACCAGCTGCGCTCCACCTCCGCCATGTGCCGCACCAGCCCCATCAGGGACAGCTCGGACGGCTCCACCGAGGTGGTGCGCAACTGCTCGTCGGTCAGGCCCTCGCACTTCCAGGCGAGGGTCTGCCGGTGGTACTCCAACCAGCCCTCCAGCATGGTCCGTTCGTCGGCCAGGGTCCCGGGTTCGCGTCGCTCGGTCGTCGTCATGCCCGCATCCTCGCCCCAAACGCCCGCTCGTGCCACGCGTTTTCAGCGCCCGAGCATGCCCGACAGCAGCTCCCGCAGACCCCTCCGCACCTCGTCCAGGCTCGGCACCCGGGCGCTGAACGACCCGGCCACGCACGAGAACATCAGCCCGTCCGCCCAGGCGACCAGTGAGAGCACGTGCCGGTCCGGGTCGGTCGAGCCCATCGCGGTGACCAGCGCGGTCAGCAGGTCACGGAAGCGGGCGCCCGTCGCGTCGTAGTACCGGCGCAGTTCGGGGCGGCGGGTCGCCTCCAGGGCCAGTTCGTAGCGGGCGATCAGCAGGTCCCCGTTGTGGGTCAGGGACCGGTGCACGGCGAGGGCCAGCCCGTCCGCCAGCGCGTCGAGGCCGCCGCGCGGGTCCGGCATCTCGTGCAGGGCGAGCACCCGCGCCTCCCGGTCGGCGTGCCGCCGTACCGCGAGCTCCAGCAGCGCCTGCCGGGTGCGCGCGAGGTTGGACGTGGAGCCCTGCGGCAGCCCGGCCGCCTCGTCGACCGCCCGGTGCGTCAGGCCGCGCATCCCGCGCTCGGCGAGCAAAGAGAGGGCGGTGTCGGCGACGAGGTCGGCGCGCGAGGCGCCCGTGGTGCTTACGGACATGGAGGTCAACCTACCCGTCGGACTACGTCTGTAGTACAGTCGGCGTGCGGGTGACACTACATCCGTAGTTAGGTATCGGCGGGACCACACCTGCCGTCATCTGCGAGGAGGAGCCATGGCGCAGTCGACGCGAGTCGTCGTGATCGGCGGTGGAATCGGGGGCCTGACCGCGGCGGCCGCCCTGCATCAGCGCGGCTGCCGGGTCACCGTGCTGGAGCGGGCCCGCTCCCTGGAGCCGGTCGGCGCGGGGATCTCCCTGGCGCCCAACTCCCTGCGCGCCCTGGACGTGATCGGCATCGGCGACGAGATCCGCGACCTCGCCGCCTGGGCGGGTGACGGCGGACTGCGCACCCCGAGCGGGCGCTGGCTCTCGCGTTCCAGTGCCGAGGCCGCGGCCCGGCGCTTCGGCGGCCCGCTGGTCCTGCTCCACCGGGCCACGCTCATCAAGAGGCTGGCGGCTCTGCTTCCGCCGGACGCGGTCCGTACGGCCGCCGCCGCGACCCTCGCCGACCCGGGCGACGCCGGCCGCCCGGCCCGCGTGAGCACCCCGGACGGCGAACTGGAGGCCGACCTCGTGGTGGGCGCGGACGGCATCCACTCCGCCGTACGCCGTGCGCTCTTCCCAGGCCACCCCGGCCCGGTGTACTCGGGCTTCACCACGTGGCGGGTCGTGATCCCGGTGCCCGGCGCCGAGTTCGCCTCGCATGAGACGTGGGGGAGGGGCCGTGTCTGGGGGACACATCCGCTCAAGGACGGCCGGGTCTACGCCTACGCCGCCGCCCTCGCCCCCGCCGGACAGCGCGCGCCCGACGACGAGAAGGCCGAACTGCTGCGCCGCTACGGCGACTGGCACGACCCCATCCCCGCCGTGCTCGCCGCCGCCCGCCCCGAGGACGTCCTGCGCCACGACGTCCACCACATCGCCGACCCGCTGCCCGCCTTCCACCGCGGCCGGGCTGCCCTGCTCGGCGACGCCGCGCACGCCATGCCGCCGACCCTGGGCCAGGGCGGCAACCAGGCCATCGAGGACGCGATCGTGCTGGCCCACCACTGCGACGGCCTCGCCGCCTACACGGCCGCGCGGCTGCCCCGTACGACCGCCATCACCAGGCAGGCCGTGAAGAGTGCGCGCCTCAACATGGCGAGCAGCCGCGCCGTCAGGGCCGTACGCGACACCGCGATCGCCGCGCTGTCGAAGGCCGGACCGGCGCTGTTCCTGCGCAGCTTCGACGGCATCGCCGACTGGCGGCCCCCGCACGGGCCGTATGCTGCCGGAAAGAACGGGAAGGCGCCGGCAGGCAACCCCTGGAGCAGGCAACCGATAGAGGAGAGCACCCCGTGAAGGTCGGCTGCATAGGACTCGGCGACATCGCGCAGAAGGCCTACCTCCCGGTGCTCGCCTTCCAGCCCGGGATCGAGCTGCACGTGCAGACCCGCACACCCGCGACGCTCACCCGGGTCGCCGACGGTCTGCACCTCCCCGAGGACCGGCGGCACACGACCCTCGACTCGCTCCTCGCCCAGGGCCTCGACGCCGCCTTCGTGCACGCCCCGACCCTCGCGCACCCGGAGATCGTCACGCGGCTGCTCGAGGCGGGCGTCCCGACGTACGTCGACAAGCCGCTGGCGTACGAACTCGCCGACTCCGAGCGGCTCGTGCGGCTCGGCGAGGAGCGCAACGTCGCCCTGGCCGTCGGCTTCAACCGGCGCTACGCACCCGGGTACACGCAGTGCGCCGACCATCCGCGCGAGCTGATCCTCATGCAGAAGAACCGGATCGGGCTGCCCGAGGAGCCGCGCGCGATGATCCTCGACGACTTCATCCACGTCGTCGACACGCTGCGTTTCCTGGTGCCGGGGCAGATCGACGACGTGACCGTGCGCGCCCGCGTGGAGCACGGTCTGCTGCATCACGTGGTGCTCCAGCTGTCCGGGGACGGCTTCACCGCGCTCGGCGTGATGAACCGGCTCAGCGGCTCGGCCGAGGAGATCCTGGAGGTCTCCGGGCAGGACACCAAGCGGCAGGTGCTCAACCTCGCCGAGGTGATCGACCACAAGGGCCAGCCGACCGTGCGGCGGCGCGGGGACTGGGTGCCGGTGGCCCGGCAGCGCGGCATCGAGCAGGCGGTGCTGGCGTTCCTCGACGCGGTGCGCGCGGGCAAGGTGCTCAGCGCGCGGGACGCGCTGGAGACCCATCAGCTGTGCGAGCGGGTGGTACGCGCGGCCCAGGAGCGGGCCGCCTGATACGCACGGCCCGTCCGCCCTCGGCGGCGCACCAGGCGGCGAGGGTCAGCAGCGCCGCGTACACCGGCCAGTGGCCGAACCGGACGTACGGCGTGGTGCCGTGCGCGAGCGGCACGTCGTACACCTGCGTGGCGCTCGCGTCGGTGCCGAGCCAGGTGCCGACGCGCTGGCCGCTCGGGCCGTAGACGGCGGAGACGCCGGTCAGCGTGGCGTGCACCATGGGGCGGCCGGTCTCGGCGGCGCGCAGCGCGGCGAGCGAGGCATGCTGCTCGGGGGCCCAGCTGTGCTGGAACGTCGACGTCGAGGACTGGGCGAGCAGCACCTCGGCGCCGTCCCTGGCGAGGCTGCGGCTCATGTCGGGGAACGCGGTCTCGAAGCACACCATCGGGCCGACCCGAAGCCCGTGCCCGACGTTCATCACGACCTGCTCGCCGCCCCGCCTGCGGTCCTCCTCCGCCGCCCGGCCGACGGAGGTGGCCCAGCCGAGCAGGGAGCGGGCCGGGATGTACTCGCCGAAGGGCACGAGCCGCATCTTGTCGTAGCGGTCGCCGGTCAGGCCGTCCGGTCCGACCAGCACGGAGCTCTTGTAGATGCCGGGCTTGTCGGCGCGCCGGGCGTCGACGTTGACCAGGATGTTGGCGTCCGTGTCGCGGGCGAGCGCCGCGATCCGGCGGGCCAGGTCGGGCCGGGCGGTCAGGTCGAAGCCGACGCTGCTCTCGCCCCACGCGATCAGGTCGACGTTCTGGCCCGCGAGCCCGCGGGTGAGCTGTTCCTCGCGGTCGAAGCGGCGCTCCGCGCTGTTCGCGCCCTCGACGATGCCCGGCTGGACGACGGCGATGCGGACCCGGTCGTCGATGTCGGGGCGCGGTGACCACACCCAGGCCGCGGAGGTGGCGACGGCGGTGGCGACGAGGCCGGCCACGGCGGGCACGCGGGCCTGCCGGACCGCGACGAGGACGGTCGCCACGACGTTGAGGACCACCACCAGGAAGCTCAGCAGCCACACACCGCCGACCGACGCGAGCCGCAGCGCCTGCTCGACCTGCCACTGGCTGGCGCCGAGCATGCCCCAGGGGCCGCCCAGGCCCTCCCAGGAGCGGACCAGCTCGGCCATCAGCCAGCCCGACGGCAGGACGAGGAGCGCGGCCGCGATCCGGCGCCGCGACGGCGTCCCGGCCAGGAAGCGGCGCACCAGCCAGCCCCACGGCGCCCACAGCGCACCGAGCAGGGCGGCGATGACGAACGTGAACACGTGCAGGTTCGGCAGCAGCCAGTGGTGCATCGCGAGCATGAAGCCGAACCCGCCCCACCAGCCGTCGTACGCCGCCCGCTTCCCGGTCGGCGCGGTACGGATCAGCAGCAGCCACGGGACCAGGGCGACGTACGCGAACCACCACAGGGCGGGGGCCGGGAAGGCCAGCACCGGCAGGGCGCCGACGAGTACGGCGAGGCCGGAGCGCCGCCACCGGGAGGCGAGCCAGTGGCCGAGCGTCTGCATAGGCGCCTCCCTACCCCGTGGTGCTTCCCAGTGTGCGCTCTGCGGAAGATCCACGACAGAGGGCACCCGCAGTCAGTTGATCACCGGGGCCGGGTGCCCATCGGGGAGGCGGCGCCACTTCTCCTGGACCACGACCTCGCTCAGCCGCCAGCCGTCGTCCGTGCGCCGCAGCGCGAAACCGTACCGGCCGCCGCACACGAAGTCCGGCGTGGCCGGTCCGTCGCCGCCGTCGGCGAAGCCCATCGGATTGACGTAGTCGGCCTGGACCCGGGCCGTGTCCCCGGTGTCGTGTTCCCAGACGCCGAAGCTGACCCGGCGGTTGACGATCAGATGCTGCCGCATGGGGAAAGCCGCCAGGCTCTCGGCGAGCCATGCGGCGACCTTCCCGGCATCGCCCTCGATGCCGCCGGCCGAGCGGTAGTCCGCGCGTCCGTCCAGGGTGAACAGGGACCGGTACGCCGTCCAGTCGCCGTCGTCCACCGCCACCGCGTAGTCGGTGATCAGGCCGTCGACGGCCAGTTGGTCCCTCACGGTAGCGAGCTCCACGCGCTGCGTCATCGGCTCAGTGTTGGTCATGTGACGGGCTCAGCCAAGGGGGCGTGCGGGATATTCACCTGCTGTTGTCGATCGCCGGGTGCGAGGCGTGTCGTGATCGCCTGGGGCGGGGGCGCTGCCGCGCGCTGTCCGCGAGTCTGCCAGGCTTGGGTCCACGCCTCGCAGGCCTTGAGGCCCGGACCCCTGGAGGCAGCCCCATGTCACGTCCCGTCACGGTGGTCACCGGCGGCAGCCGGGGGATCGGCGCCGCGACCTGTCTGCGCCTCGCGGCGGACGGGCACGACGTGGCGGTGGGGTACGTCCGGGACGCACCGGCCGCCGGCACGGTGGCGGACGGGGTGCGGAAGACGGGGGCGCGCTGTGTGACCGTGCGGGTCGACACGTCGGTGGAGGAGGACGTCGCGCGGCTCTTCGAGGCGGCGGAGCGGGAGCTGGGGCCGGTGACCGGGCTGGTGAACAACGCCGCCGTGACCGGACCGCTGGGCCGGCTCGCCGACGCCGGCACCGCGGATCTGCGCCGGGTCGTGGACGTCAATCTGCTGGGCACGCTGCTGTGTTCCCGGCGGGCCGCCCGGCTGATGACGCCCCGCGGCAACGGCGTGATCGTGAACGTGTCGTCGGCCGCCGCCACGATCGGCAGCCCCGGCGAGTACGTCCACTACGCGGCGACCAAGGCCGCCGTGGACGCGCTCACGCTGGGCCTGGCCAAGGAGCTCGGCCCGGACGGGATCCGCGTCAACGGCGTCGCGCCCGGGGTGATCGACACGGAGATGCACGCCGCGATGGGCGACCCGGACCGGGCCCGGCGCATGGCCGGCGGGGTACCGCTGCGTCGGCCGGGACAGGCCGAGGAGATCGCCGCGGCCATCGCCTGGCTGATGTCGCCGGACGCCTCGTACACGACGGGGGCGGTACTGCGGGTGTCGGGCGGGCGCTGAGGGACCGCACCGGCCGCGCGGAGCTCAGGCCGCTTCGACGACCTCGCCGCGGATCGCGGCCGCCCACTCGACCACCAGCAGCTCGTACTCCGCGCGCTCCTGGGCCGACAGCGTGCCGCCCGCGCGCCGCCACAGGGCGCGGATCTGATCGTTCACCTCGTCAGCGGACCGCACGGAACCAGGGGTCAGGGAATCGGGGGACATGTCGACAAGCCTAGGGGCAAGCACTGACAGTGCGCTACCGGACGGCTACCCATGCGGTATGGGTTTGGTCACGCTCGCGCGGGGCGGGGTGTGAGGGGCGGGTCAGCCCGCCGTCTCGGCCGCGTGCGGGCTCAGCGCACCCATCGTCACCAGGGCGATGATCACGACGCCGAGCGCGATGCGGTACCAGACGAACGGCATGAAGCTCTTGGTCGAGATGTACTTCATGAACCACGCGATCACGGCGTAGCCGACGCCGAACGCGATCACCGTCGCGAAGATCGTCGGGCCCCAGGAGACATGCCCTCCCTCCATCGCGTCCGTGAGCTCGAACAGACCGGACGCCAGCACCGCCGGAATGGCGAGCAGGAAGGAGTACCGGGCCGCGGCCTCGCGCCGGTACCCCATGAACAGGCCGCCGCTGATGGTGGCGCCGGAGCGGGAGACGCCCGGAACGAGGGCCATCGCCTGGCAGGCGCCGTAGATCAGGCCGTCGCGTACGCCGAGGTCCTCCAGGCTCTTGCGCTGCTTGGGTGCGCGGTGCCGTCCGCCGCTCTCGTCGCGCGCCGCGAGCCGGTCGGCGACGCCGATGATCACGCCGACGACGATCAGCATGGTCGCGGTGATCCGCAGATCGCGGAACGGGCCCTCGATCTGGTCCTTCAGCGTCACGCCGAGCACGCCGATGGGGATCGAGCCGACGATCACCAGCCAGCCCATGCGGGCGTCGTGGTTCCTGCGCATCGCCTTGTTCGTGAGCGACCGGCTCCACGCGGCGATGATCCGCCCGATGTCCTTGCGGAAGTAGATGAGTACGGCGGTCTCCGTGCCGATCTGGGTGATCGCCGTGAAGGCGGCGCCGGGGTCTTTCCAGCCGGAGAAGGCAGCGGTCAGCCGCAGGTGCGCGCTGGAGGACACGGGGAGGAACTCGGTCAGCCCCTGGACGAGTCCGAGGATGAGGGATTCAAACCAAGACATGAAGGTAACCGAGTCCAAGTGCCGATCGAGGAACGGGCGATGGACACACCAAGCCGCCGTGTGCGGTGACCGGGGATCAGGTGTGCCGAGGGGGAAGCGTAGCGTCCCGCGGTGACAGCCCCGAACACAGGGGCGCCGGAGCAGGCCGGTGCGGGTCGGGCGGGAGTGCCGGTGGGGCTGCTGGGACTACGCCGCAGGGGTGCCGGGAGGACTATGCCACCGTCGGTCCGGCCACCGTCCAGCCGGGGACCTGCGGATGCGCGGTCAGGTCGTCGTGCCGCACGGACTCGCCGCAGACCGAGCAGGTGACGTGCGGCACGAGTTCGTGGCCGCAGGTGTGCTCGATCACCATCGGCCGGTCGCCGGCCCTGCGCAGGTGCCGGTCGCCCCACGCCATGAGGGTCAGCAGCACCGGCTCCAGCTCGAGTCCCGCCTGGGTGGGCAGGTACTCGAAGCGCTGCGGGCGCTCGCTGTAGGCGCGCTTGGTGATAATCCCGGCGTCGACGAGGCGGCGCAGCCGCGTGGCCAGGATGTCGCGCGGGGCCCCGATGTTGCGCGCCAGCTGGTCGAAGCGGCCGTTGCCGAGGCACACCTCCCGCAGTACGAGCAGCGAGTACTTCTCGCCGACGAGCGCCAGGGCGTCGGCGATCGAGCAGGGGCGCGGGTCTTTGGCGGCCATGGCGCCAGTCTAGGTGAGGGTTGGATTTTCCAACTCAAAGGGCTATAGTGAGTTTGGATTTCCTACTGACTGAGAGTTCTGACGCTTGGCCGCGAGGAGGCCGCACCATGCGTGACGCCGTCGTCGTCGAAGCCGTACGCACCCCGATCGGCAAGGGCAAGCCCAACGGCACCCTCGCCCACGTCCACCCCGTCGAACTCCTCGCGCACACCCTGCGCACCCTGATCGAGCGCTCCGGCGTCGACCCGGCCCTCGTCGACGACGTCATCGGCGGCACCGTCGACCAGGTCGGCGAGCAGGCCATGAACACCACCCGGTACGCCGCGCTGTCCGCCGGATTCCCGGAGGCGGTCCCGGCGACGACCGTGGACCGTCAGTGCGGCTCCTCCCAGCAGGCCGTGCACTTCGCCGCGCAGGGCGTCATGGCGGGCGCGTACGACCTCGTCGTCGCCTGCGGCGTCGAGTCGATGAGCCGGGTGCCGATGTGGTCCAACGTGCCGGACGGCAAGGACCCCTTCGGGCCCGGCGTCGCCGCACGTTACCCGGAGGGCCTCGTCCCGCAGGGCATCAGCGCCGAGCTGATCGCCGCCAAGTGGTCGCTCACGCGCGAGCAGCTGGACGCCTTCGCCGTCGCCTCACACCACAAGGCCGCGGCCGCCTGGCAGGCCGGCCTGTTCGACGCCGAGCTGGCACCCCTGGACGGCGTCGCCCGCGACGAGTGCGTACGGCCGGACAGCACCCCCGAGACCCTCGCCGGCCTCAGGCCCGCCTACTACGACCCGGCCTGCGCCGAGCGCTTCCCGCAGATCGAGTGGAACGTCACCGCGGGCAACGCCAGCCCCATCAACGACGGCGCCTCCGCCGTGCTCATCACCTCCGGCGAGACCGCGGCCCGCCTCGGCCTGCGCCCGCTCGCCCGGCTGCACAGCTTCGCCGTCACCGGCTCCGACCCGCTGCTGATGCTGACCGGCGTGGTCCCGGCCACCGATAAGGTGCTCCGCCGGGCCTCGCTGTCCCTCGGCGACATCGACCTGTTCGAGGTCAACGAGGCGTTCGCGAGCGTCGTGCTGGCCTGGCAGCAGGAGACCGGCGCCGACCCGGCCAGGGTCAATGTGCACGGCGGCGCCATCGCCCTCGGCCACCCGCTCGGCGCGAGCGGCACCCGCCTGACCACGACCCTCGTGCACGCCATGCGGGAGCGCGGCGCCCGCTACGCCCTGCAGACGATGTGCGAGGCGGGCGGCCTCGCCAACGCGATGGTGCTGGAGCGGGTCTGACGACTCACGCAGAGGCACTGCGGGGGCCGGGGTGACGATTCACACAGGGGCCGTCCGGGGGCCGGCGTAACGGTTCGTCAGTGTCCGTGCAGCTGATGCCGCTTGCGCCAGGCCACCAGCACGCCCACCAGGGCCGGTGCGGCGATGCAGGCCAGCGCGATCAGGAAGGCCGGCGACGTCGGCGTGGAGGCGCGGGCGCCGGCGACGGCGTACGCGGCGGTGTTCGGGATCGAGCCGAGCCCCGTCGCCAGCAGGAACGGCAGCAGGCCCATGCGGGAGACGGCGGCGCAGTAGTTCGCCGCCCAGAACGGCACGCCGGGGAACAGCCGCGCGGCCAGCATCGAGCGGAAGCCGTGCCGGCTCAGCTGCCCGTCCGCGGCCTTCAGCCACCGGCCGCGCAGCAGCGGGCGCAGTGCGTCCTGCCCCAGCAGCCGGCCGAGGCAGAAGGCGATCCCGGCGCCGAGCACCGTGCCCGACAGTGCGGCGCCGAGCCCCAGCTGCGAGCCGAACAGGGCGCCCGCCGCGAGGTTCAGCAGCGGCCGCGGCACGAACGCCACCGTGCACAGCCCGTACGCCACCGCGAACACCACGGCCGCGGCGGCCCCGCCGAGCTGTGGCGGCCAGCCGTGCAGCAGCAGCCGCTGCGGCTCGAAGGCCAGCACCGCCGACGCGGCTGCCGCGAGCAGCGCGACGAGCAGGGACAGCCGCGCCCACGGCGACAGCAGGACTCGCGCGCAGCGCCCGGCGAGACCGGTGGGTACGGGTGCGGCGCCCACGCGCAGAGGCGCGGAGACGGCG
Source organism: Streptomyces sp. TRM68367 (assembly GCF_014495685.1). Classification (GTDB taxonomy): domain Bacteria; phylum Actinomycetota; class Actinomycetes; order Streptomycetales; family Streptomycetaceae; genus Streptomyces. Next base: position 36,164 of record NZ_JACTVI010000080.1, read on the forward strand.
AACTCCGTGGCGGCGGCCCGGGGCAGGGCCGTGGCGGTGCCCCCAGAGCGGGTGGTGGCATCGAGCATCCGGTGACAGTAACCGACGAATGTGTGTGATCGCCGTATGGTTCGTCCCATGGGCGTCACAGGCGTCGGGAACGCACACGTGCCGCGCAGCGCACTCGCCGACGCGGTGCTGGAGCGTGTCACCTCCGTGTACGGCGGCGCGGCGGACCCGGAGCGAGCCGCTGCCATGCGGGCCTACATGAAGGACGTGGCCCCCTTCCTCGGCCTGCCCACCCCGCTGCGCCGCACCCTGACCCGCACCGTGCTGGCGGGCACGCCCCGGCCCGCCGAGGCCGACTGCACCGCGATCGCGCTACGCTGCTGGCGGCTGCCCGAGCGGGAGTACCACTACTTCGCCGTCGACTACCTGCGCCGCCACGCCGGCCGCTGCACGTCCGGCTTCCTGCCGGTCGCCCGGCACCTCGTCACCACCGTGCCCTGGTGGGACACCGTCGACCTGCTCGCCGTGCACGTCGTCGGCGCCCTGGTCGCGGCCGACCCGGAGCTCACCGCCGACATGGACGCCTGGATCGCCGACGACGACCTGTGGGTGGCCCGTGCCGCCCTGCTGCACCAGCTGCGCTACAAGGAACGCACCGACACCGAGCGCCTGTTCGCGTACTGCCTGCGCCAGTCCGGGCACGCCGACTTCTTCGTCCGCAAGGCCGTCGGCTGGTGCCTGCGCGAGTACGCCAAGACCGACCCGGACGCCGTGCGGGACTTCCTGGTTCGGGAAGGGAACCGCTTCTCGCCCCTGTCGGTGCGGGAAGCGCTGCGAAACATCAGGACGTAGTGGGCCAACTCCTGGTTCGCCCTGGTTTGCCGAAAACCATTCGACGCCGGGCAAAGCGTGGGTAATGATCGACGTCATGTTCCGGCACGCCTTCGTCCTCGCAGCATCCGCGGTCGCGGATGCTCCGAAGGCTGCCGTCCGCGTCATCCCGGCCGCCGTCGACGGCGCCCGAAGCTGACCCTCTCCGGATCGTCCGGCGGACCCCGCAGGGGAGGGTCGGCAAGTCCTTGGGGTCCCCGTTCACCACCGAAGAGGCTTCGAGGTACCGCCATGTCCAAAACGGCATACGTGCGCACCAAACCGCACCTGAACATCGGCACTGGGCCTGTCGATGAATTAGTGGGTTTCTTGCGGTAGTTGGGCTCGTTGATGCGGTATGGGTCGCTTCGATGAGTTGATCGGTTCGTT
>NZ_JACTVI010000081.1 GCF_014495685.1 Streptomyces sp. TRM68367
ATCACGCTCGTGACATGCGCGAGCAGCCCAACCACCCGTCACGCCAGGGCCGTTGACCTGCACGAATCACGATGAAACTTCCTCAATGCGAGCGATGGTGCTCTCGGCCAGAGGGTCAAGCCCGTGCTCGTGACGGTCGGCGATGCGAACGCCTTCGTCCTCCCAGTTGATGATGGAGGACGCGGGCTGGACGTACGGCTCCACGACCCCGTGGCCGCAGGGGCACGTGTAGTCGTACTGCACGCCGTACTTGCCGACTCCGCTCCTCCGGGGCTTCTGGCCCTTGCGGGGCTTACGAGGCTTACGCCAGGTCTGCACCGCGTGCACGTCCTCGTCGCAGACCTCGCAGAACGCCAGCGGCGTCGGCTTCACATCCGGGAGACGGATTCCAACCTGCGTGAAAACGATGTACAGCCGATCGCGCCACTGCGGAGCGGGGAGATTGAACGCGTCCCCGATGTGTGCCGACGAGACACAGACGATCTGGTAGTTGTAGCCCAACTGCGCCATTCCGGCCAGCCACCAGTCAAACAACTCCCAGTCGGTCGCGAACTCGATGACGTTCTCAACCAATACGGCCTTGTAGCGGTGGAGTTGGACGGCACGGATGACTTCGAAAGCAGTAGCCCGGGTTCGCTGGAACGCCTTGTCCGGGAGGGCTTTCCATTCCTCGTCATCGACTTGCCCCTTGGTCCGGGGGCGCCCCCCGGCGGGACTTATCTCTGTACAGATGGGGCTCGCCCAAAGAATGTCTGTCTTCGGGAGGCGCCTCATGTCGTAGTACTCCATCTCGGCGCATAGGTGCTCGGCGTCGGGATGATTGGCGGTGTGCGTATCGACCGCGACTTGCCAGTGATTGGCGGCGAGTAGGAGTTCGAGTCCTGCATTGACAAGGCCCGTACTGGATCCGCCCGCGCCCGCATACATATCGGTGAATGTGAGGCTCAAGTGCTCTTCCTGCGTATGGGTTCCTGAGCGCTTCGTGCTCGGTTTGCCCTCCGGGCCCGAAGCGCTGGAAAAGACTGCGGGGCGGTTACTCGCCGTAGATCTGGTACGTGAGCCGGACTGCGGTCTCGATGACGTTCTCGACCGTGCCCACCTGGAAGCGGCCGGTCTGCGCTTCGCGGATCAGGTCCCAGGTGGAGGAGGTGCCGAGCGCGACTGCCAGGCGACGGGCGATCCGGGAACGGGGGTCCTCGGCCTGGGCGGAGTGACGCGGGCCTGACGTGCTCCAGGTCGGCAGGCAGGGCGGGGACGCCCACAGCAAGGGCATCGGCCGGTGGTGGTCGGGGAGTCCGACCGGCTCGGGGTCGCTGGAGTGGCGGGCGAGTGCCAGGGCCCAGTGGTTGTGTGCCGGGGGAATGCGGGTGGTCATGTGTCCATCCGTGGTTGTGGGTTCGTGGGCGCCGGGCCCGGTTGCCCTCCGGGCCCGGCAGGTTGGGGTGTGTCGGCTGCTAGCCGCCGTAGGTCTCGATGACCCGCTTCTCGACGGTGAGGAGGCGGCAGAGGCGGGTCACGACCTCGGCCGGGACCTCGATGGTGGCGCCGTTGTGGCCGTCGGCGTCGAAGACGGTCATCAGGGCCCCGCCCGGTGCTACGTGGCGGGTGCGGCGCAGTTCGGACAGGTCGGAGAGGAGGCCATAGAGCTTGTCCGGGCCGTCCGGCTCCTCACCGTCGACCGGGGCGCCGAGCGGGTGGTGGCTGCCGTAGCGGGTGGCTGTCGCCTGGAGGTAGCGCTGGATTGCGCCGACCATCCTGAGGAGCTCGGAGCCGTGGTAGATGACCCCGATGTGCTCGTCGGGGCCCTCGTGTTGCACGTGCCAGTTCTTGACCTGGTCGGCACGGCTGGGCAGGCCCTCGTCACCCCCGATGGTCAGGTAGGTGGCGTCCGGGAGCCGGACGTGGATGAGGTGGCCGACCCCCTGGACGGGAACGATGTCGCCGATCACGTTGTGGTCGCGCAGGGTGGCGAGGACGGGCGCGTACTGCGGGCCGATCTCGTCGGTCGAGTAGGCCATGGTGATCGCCCAGTTCACGAGCGGCTTCGGGTCACTGGGCCAGGGCAGTTCACCGTGGGCGATGTTCGTGCCTTGCGGCGACCGGCGCTGCCAGAGCAGGACGAGAGGAGCGGAGGGCTGAGGCTTGTCGGGTCCGGGCCACACCGTCACCTCGTCTCCGGAGCTGGGCAGGGTGAACACGACGGATTTGCCGAGGATGTTGTTCGATTCGACCTGCGCGCCTTCACGGATGGCAATAGCGAGGGCGGTCATGGAAATAGGAATCTCGGGGTTGGTCACCTGAGTGACTCCATTCAGCAGTGTGGGTTCCTGGGGGCTTTGCCCTGCCCCCTTTGGAATTCAGGTTCTTGATGTCACATCAATGTTCTGCGGATTCCAAATAAAGCACTCTGTGGAGTTGTAAAGGATCGACGACCGTGCGGGTCTATTCGCTGTCGATGTTCCTGTGAGGCGGCTTCCTGCTTTCCATTTCCGCCCCTTTCGACATAGGTAAATCTACGTTCCATGGAGAGGTGGGTCAATCTCGGAATCCGGGTTTCAGGAAGGGGATTGGAAGGAATTTTGGAGTGTCTGCCACGTTGCGGCGACATTTTTAAGGGTGTGCGGCCTGCGGTCGGCTGCCGGGCGGTACCGAACGCGGTGCAGTGCCGTGGAGTGGCCCCCTCCCCCTTCCCGGCGAAAAGAAAACGGGGCCCGAACGGGAGGGGTGCAAGAACGCGGCGAAGCCCGTTCTTGCACCCCTCCCGCCGAGGGCCCCACAATCGGAAAGCCGGGAAGAGGAGATGTTCTGGTCGGCTCACCGTGACGGCGGATCGGCGGGCCGGGAGTGCCGTTTGCGGGATCAGGCGGGGAGTCGGAGCTGTCGGCACGTAGTGCGCCACAGCTCCTCGAAGTTCTTCTTCTGCTTCGCGACCACGCCGCTGGGGGCGATCGCGTGGAACTCCTCCACGGTGGGGAAAAGGGTGCCGCGCGAGAGGGTCTGGCTGCGGAGATGACCGAGGGGGTGCAGGGCGCTTTCCTCGACATGCTCGCCGGCTTCCTGCGCGCGACGGCGTATGAGGTCGGCGACCTGCGCATGGGTTCCCGTGATCACGACCTCGACGGACCTGCTTGCCTTCCCCTTCCGGGACGCGTCGCGGCAGCCCGGCTGCGGGTCGCGGCAGGCGGGTCCGTGCCACTGCACGCACGGCGGTGTCCGCTCGCCGGTGTCCGGATCGAGGCAGCCAGGCCACGGGGAGGGGCAGGAGTCACCGTGCCGTTCCCGGCAACTGCCGGTGCGGGCTGGTGGAAAGACACGCCGTACTCGGTACAGCGCCCATTCCGCCGACGCCAAGTGGCCGTCCAGTGCCCGCAGCGCCGCGGTGTTGCCGTCCCCGGCGACGAGCTCGTACAGCGTGCCCTTCGGGTAGAAGGAGCCGTTCTCGTTCAGCGCCATCGACGTGTACTCCAGCGCCAGTACCTCGACAGCCTGCTCAAGGTGGTCGCGCAGGCGCGCCAGATGGGCAGGCTGGGCAGAACAGGAGCCTGAGTAAACGCAGAACGTGCAGTAGGACTTGGGCCACAAGAAGCCGAATTCGGTGAACAGCCGGGCCTCCACGATGTCGCGGTCCCAGCCCTGCCCAATGAGCGGGTACTCGACGGTGCAGATGGTCCGTCGGGCCTTGAGGTTGTCCGTGTGCTGGCATCCATCGTAGGTGCGGGCGCGCTTGTGCTCGCGGGCGTGGTAGCCGACGATCTTCCGGAACGGCCGGTCGGGGAACTCCGCCAGCCCCCACTGGTCCAGCGGCCAGCCCTTGTATTTCAACGAGCACGAGTTCCCGCCGGCGGCCTGGACGACCGTGCCATTGACGGAGAGTTCGTCCATCAGAGTCCAGCGGCCTCGCGGGACGAAGCGCCGCGGCTCGCAGGAGTCCGCGAGGACTTCCCAGCCGTCCGCCTCGTACGGGCCGCACCGCGCGACCTGGATGTACCTGACCCTATGGCGCCGGAGGAGAGGGAATACGTGGTCCTCGACGAGCTTGACGGTGTCCGCCCACTCTGATCCGACCGTCGCCGTGACCACAATCAGGTCGGAGAGATCCGGCTCCAGGCCGTAGCTGACAGGGTCGCGCAGCATTTCGATCAGAACGAGTGTGGAATCAGCTCCAAGCCCATAAGAGAGCACGGTCGCCGGCTTGACGTCGACCGCAGCGGGGAGAGGCTCTTGCCATAGGTCGAGTTGCAGTTGCGGGCTGTGGGCACCCATACGTGTAGTTCCCTTGCCGAAGGTGGGTTCCGGGGGCCTTGCCCTGCCCCCTGATACGACGTAGATGAATCTGCGCTCTGCTGAGCGCGGCCCCGGCACTGCCCAGCGCACACCCTCACGGGGGTGAACCGAACTTTCCACCGAGGAAAAGGCGTTGGACTCGGGAGGATGCCGCCCGCGCGGGAGGCGGGCGGCATCCGGGAGGCCCCGGTGTACGTCAGGCCGGGGGCCGCCGAGTTGTTCAGGGTCGACCGATAGCCGGTTTCGGGCGGAGCAACCTCACGTCACCGGGGCTGAGCCGTGAATTGCACGCTGCGGATCGTGCTGCCGTGCCAGGCATCCGCGTTCTCGTGGGAGTTGATGTCGGACACGAACCGCTCCGTGGCGACGGCGCGGGCCGACGCCTCGGTCGGGGCCTCCTCCGCGGGGATCACGTACTCCCATACACCGTCGTCCCCGCCGTCCTCGGGGTGCTGGAACTGGACCACCCACGCGCCGGTGGAGGAGAACACGACTCCGCCGTCGAGCGTGATCCGCAGGGGTACGGCGTCCTCGCCCCAGATCCGGGTGCCGATCTCGGTGAGCCCGTCCATGTGGGCGGAGATCCGAGCCACTCCGGCTTCGTCGACGTAGAAGAAGCAGGCGGCCCCCGCGATGGTGACGTTGGGGTGGCAGGGCATCTCCGGGTCGCTGTAGTCCGCGCAGGAGAAGTGCGCCCCCAGGTTCAGCTCCTGGTACAACGTGGCGCCCAGCTCGCCTTCAGCGTTGGCCAGGTGCTGGCGGATGGCCTGGGCGACGTCTCGGGCGATCGTCTCGGCGTCGCCGGTTGTCGGCCCGGGGAATCGGGCGATCTCGCCGGAGCCGTCGAAGACGGTTTCCAGACGCAGATGACCGTGGTCGTCGAAGTGAAGGGTGAACGTGTCCGTCCCGGGAGCTGCCAGGCGACCGTTGGCCCCTCGGGGGCCGCGCTCGGCCGCCCAGGTGCCGCCGAGGATCCCGGCGGCGAGCTGCGCGATGTCTGCGGGAGTATGCAAGGTCTGGCTGATCCCTTCGATTCCGGTGGGGATTCGGGCTGGGGAGGCGCCGTCGGCACACGCGTCTCGCGGGCAGGAGCGCCACGCCGACGGGCGGGTCCCGCGTCCGGGGGGCAGGGCTGTCGCGCCGCCCTGCCCCCCGGACGGGGCGGTGGGTCAGAAGAGGAGGACGCTGGACGGGTTCTCGATGGCCAGCTGGAGCATCGCGGCGTCCGGCCCGCCCTTCGCCATGATCAGCATCCCGGCGAATTGCCCCATCTGCGACTCCGTCAGCGGGCTCTCGCCGTGCTCGGTGAGGAACTCGTCGACCGCGTCCAGCACGTCGTCGGGGTGGGTGAACTGGCCGACCGTGCCGAGCAGTCCGGCCGGCTCGCCGCCCTTCCACAGCTGCGCCGAGAAGTACCGAAGGGCCGGGTCGAAGACCGCCTTGAGCTGTGTGGTGTCGTTGAGCTGGAGCGGCTGCGTCAAGTGGTTGAGGTCCATGGGATCTCCTGATCCGCGAGTGGGTTCCGGGGCTTGCCCTGCCCCTTGTTCGACATAGGTAAATCTATCCTTCGCGGGTGTCGTGGTCAATCGGAAAAGGGGCTCTGGGCTGGGCAGATATGGATGTAGGGGGGTGTTGTCTGGTGCGGTCTGGTCCCGTGTGTCGCGGTCGGGTGACGGGCGCGGCCCCGCGCGGGGCGTTGCCGTGGAGATCGGCCCCCGCCCCCTCCCGGCGAAGAGAGATTTGGGGGGCCGTCGGACGGAGTGCAGGGGAGGACGGCTGGTTCTTCTCAGCGACGCAGGAGCGGAGAAAAACCGGGCGGCCGACCTTGCGCGGAGTTCGCTGCGGCCTCCCATACTCGATAGCCGGGAGGGACACCACCCGCACCCGGCCGAGCGCATCAACCCCGATGCGCCTTGCCTGGCTTGTTGTGAATGGGTGCCATATTCGACATCGCTCTGCCTTCGCCGACCGGAGGGCTGGACACAGACAGCAACCTGAACACGGCAACGTGGATCGGGAGACACGGAAGGGGCCGGACCTGCTGTCAACTCGGGTGCGGCACAAGGGCGTGAGGATTCATAATCCACTCCTATGACGACCGATCAGCCGCATCGCCGGTTCGGCCCCGATTTCGTAGCCGAACAGAAAAGCCGATACGGCCACCGCCGCCCCGAGGGGCGGCCCCTCTCGTACGACCTCGCCGTAGAAGACGAGTACGGCCCGTGGCGAGCATGGCTCGACACGCAACTCGCCCTGCTGCCGGACCAGCACGCCGACACGTACGCGAGGAACCTCTGGAAAGACCAGAACTTCTGGAGCGATCACATCGAACTCGCCGCCGGCGAGGCACTCCGGGCGTCGGGTCTCCACGTGGAGTACGAACGGCTGTGGGGCACGAAGACACCAGACTGGACCGTGCTCGACGACGAAGGCCGGCCGGTCGCCCTGGTCGAGGTGTTGACGCACAGCCCGTCGAAAGAGCTGTACGGAAGGATGAAGGCCTGGCACGACCTGGTCGAGCGGGTCAAGGAGATCCCCGTGCCCGTGGTGCTGACCGCGGCCGGCCCAACTGACCGCCCTCTGAATCCGCCGGACGCGCGCACAGCGAAGAAGATCGCCCTGGACCTGCGGCGCTACCTGTTGTCACCCCTGCATCAGGTGCAGTTCGCAAGCCAGGGCTACACCTTTCTCCTGATGGCCGATCCGCAGACGGGCTCCCCAATGCGCGTGCCCGGGATGCGCGCGATCCTGTCCCCGCCCAGCGGCCTGGCCGGAGTCGTCTCGGCCCAGCCGCTTGTTGCAGGCATCGAGGAGAAGGTCAGCAAGTACCGGGCCCTGGCCAACGAGGCAGGCCTGCCGCTCATCGTCGCCGCCGGAGCCGACAAGTTCACAGGCCTGGGCATCGAACAGCTGGACTGTCTCTTGAACGGCAGACCCACGGTGACGGTGCAGTTCAACTTCGGAGACACCTTCATCCACAGCCCCATCGAGTTCCAGCCCGGGAACCCGCCCCGGTGGATGATGCCTTCGGAGCTGGCCGGAGTGCTCTGGCTGGACAACGAGTTCCCGTTCACGGCGACATGGAGAGAGAACGTGGAGGCTCGGACACCTGCTCCGGAACGTCTGACCGGAGTCTGGGAACGCTGAAAGGCTCCGCCCGCACATTCCTTGCGCGGGCGCAGGGCCGAGCGGGGCGACGTCACGATTCCTCGGGGCCGCCGGTGCGCCCGACCAGATGGGTCTGCAACTCGTCCAGGAGCACCATTGCGTCGTCCACGGTCACGTACGACTTACAGATCGAAGCCGTGGCATCGACCTCGACCTTGATTTCGAATTCGGCGTATGTGGCGTCGTCGTCCCAGTTGTAGGTGCCGGGCGGAGCGGCGCCAATTCCATCGGGGCCTTCGTTGAACCACCCGCGTCCGAAGATGACTTCAAGTGTTTCACCGAGGGTGCTCTGTGGGATTCCGCTGAAATCCACTGTGGCGCGGACGTGATCGTCGAAGCATACGAAGCCGGATGCTTATCTGGGCCGTTCGACTCTCATGCGCGGATCACAGCAGCCGGTTGGGCGTCCAAGGCCGGGGAATGCGGCGGCAAAGGCGACCAGGGCGGCGTCCTGCTGGGCGGTCCAGGCCGTGTGCCAGTGCTCAAGGGCTTGGCGGGCGTGCGGCTGCATGGGCTCTCCGATCCAACACGATCGAGAAGGCCAAGGGTGAGGTGGTGCAAATCGCTGCAGACCGGGCCCGATCGGCTTGCTCGCCGTGGGGCCGGCGGGCGCTGTGGGCCGGGACCGACCTGCTTACGCGGAGGGCTTTCCGGAACCGGAGGATGCCCGTGGCCCGGGTTCGGCGGGACGGTGGGGATGTTGAACGCGGCTTCGGTGGCGCCGTCGGGGCCTTGTCGGCTCGGCGATGAACCGCAGGGTCATCGCCGTGTCAGGGCCGAGCCGGATGGACAACGGGGCAGCGGAAGGTGGCTGTTGGTGGGCGGGGCTCATATGGGTACACCTCGAAGGCGCGTCGGCGCCGCGGCCGTGGATTCGGGCGCGCGGAGCGCGGCCTCGGCCATCCCGCTCAGAACCTGAGTCACCGCGGCGTGGCCGAACCTGTTGGTGGGCAGTCGGTGCCCGGCGCCCGCGACGGGCGCGTGGACACGTGCGTTGGGCAGCTGCCGGGCCAGTTCACGGGTCTGGGACAGGGGGATCCAGTCGTCCAGCTCGCCCGTGATGATCTCGACTTGGTCGTCGAGGGCGTCGAGCGCGTGAAGCTGATCTGCCGTGGTGTAGGTGCGCAGGGACTGCCACAGCTCGGCGATCTGCTCCGTGGGCGTATGGCGGATAGCTTGTCGACCCGGCGGCGGAATGTCGTCATGGTGCTGTGCCTCGGGGCGGAGCGCCCATGGGTGACGGTTCGGGAGCCGACGCCGTACGGCGTCGGCGGCGGGCGGCATCCAGCAGAGGGGATACGAGTAACTGGCACGGACTGCTGCCTTGATCCAGTGGCGAGGGTGGTTGCCCGGTGCCAGCTGGGCTCTGCTGCAGGCCGTCGAGATCAGGGCCACGTGGGGGTTCCGGCGCCGGATGAGTTCCGGTTGCCGGGCAGCGACGGTGAGGGCTGCCATGCCGCCCATGCTGTGGCCGGCGAGGACGATCGGGCCCTGGGGTGTGGTCGCGTCGATGATGTGGGCGAGGTCGGCGCCGAGCCGGTCGATGGTGAGTGCGGCGTGGCCGGGGTCCGATGTGCCGTGGGCTCGCTGGTCGTAGCGGACGACCCGAACGCCGCGGGCGGACAGTTCGCGTGCCTGGAGGCGCCACACGTCCGCGGTCATCAGGTATCCGTGGCTGAGGATGGCCGTCACGCCGGCGTGTGAAGGACCATCGGTGTAGACCGTCAGCCGGGCGTCGTCGTCGGTGACGACCGTGGACCGTCGGGTGCCCGGGGGCGCAGCCGCCCTCACAGCGCGATCCGGAATTCGAGCTCGTCGGCGACGTCCAGGCCGGAGTTCGGCAGCAAGCCGAGCAGCGCCATGTTGCGCACGTACGAGGTCTGGGGAAGGGCCGGACCGCCGAGATGCTCGACGATGAGGAGCATGCGCCAGTTCGTCCACAGCGAGGTAACGGCGAGGGACGTGAATCCGGCGTCGCGGGCGAGGTCGGCAGCAAGATCGGCCAGTCGCGTACCGAGCCCACGCGACTGGTAGGCATCCGGAGAGCGGTCGGCGACCAGCATCGCCACGTCGCACACCTCCGGTGCGTTGGAGCGCTCGACCATCGATGCCATGGCCACGACGCGATCAGACTGGTATGGGGTTACAAGGAGCGCCCGACTGCGCGGGCTGTCCGCCATGCGCCGCCACTCGGCGGCGGAGAATCCGGGACGGCCGGCTCCGTACCGTCCGACGAGGGTCGCGGCGCTGCAGCGGGCATGCAGGTCCTCGACGAGCGGGTAGTCCTCGACGACCGCCGCGCGGGTGTACGCGACCGAGCCGTCGTCCAGGATGAAGGGCGTGTCGTGTCTGACATCAGTGAGGAGCGGGGGCACTGAGGAGATCTCCAATTCAGCGTCGGATGTCTTCATGCGGCTGGTCAGGAACAGCCGGCGGTGTTGCGCGATGTCAGCCCCCGAGATGACCGGTAGCGCTCCGATCCCGGTCTGTCCTGCGGAATCCTCCGAGCCGGTACGCCACGACCTCGCCGGCTGCTGCCCCGGTGATGACGGAAGACGATGGCCCGTGCGTGAGGCCGACGATCTCGATGCCGACCGGCCCGGTGGATCCCGGCACGACGAGAAGCAGGAGCCTGGAGGATGGTCTTGTGCATGGCCTACTCCTCCACGCGGATCAGCGCGTCGACGGTCGGCCCGCTCGGGTGCTCCACTTCGGCATTCAGCCCCCGCAGGATGGAGAGCATCCGTTGGTTGCCGCGTCCCGTCATAGCTGTGATGGCCCGGCAGTCGAGGGTGTAGGTGCGGGCGAGGTTCACCATGTAGCCCGTGAGAACCGTGCCCAGCCCTTGTCCCTGCCAGGAGTCCTCGACGAGGATGCCGAGTTCTCGGACATGGGGGGCCGAGGTGCGCAGCAGGTGGGTGACGGCGATGACGCGGGACCGGTCATGAACCGGGGTGGTGATCAAGGTCGTGCCGTTCGCCCGGTCGCAGAGGTGCCACCACTCGTGGGTCGTCACAGCCTGCCGAGCTGCGTTGTAGCGGGCATAGCAGGAATCCAGCGAGCACCTGGCATGCATCTCGTTGACCTGGTCGAGGTCTTCGATACACGCCATCCGGGTCAGCGTCACCCGATTCGCGCGCGTGGTCATCTGCAGCGGCGGGGGATCGAGCAGCAGCGAGGAGACTGGCAGCTGCGGCACGGCGGATGCGGGCTCTAGTGCATCCTGGGTCAACGGTGAGCGGTTGTCGCTCTGACCAGTGACTTCCGAGCCAGTGCCGTTCTTCGTCATCCGGTCTTCCTCCTGGCCCGGTGCCGTTTCCCTCGTGACTTGCTTCGTGGACGTCCGGTCAGCTCTTCACGGGCCATTCCAGGGGCTCCTTGTAGTAGCCCTGCGTGAGCTCCACCGCGCTCGCCCGCTGACCCTCCGGGATGAGGAAGGCGGTGCAGATCCGCTCCGACCGCCCCGCCGCGAGCTTCTTGTCGCTGTCGAAAGCTGGGCAGTTGGGCCATTTCGCCTGGCCAAGGAGCACGATGAGGGCACGCGTGCGCTGGCCACTGCTGGTCTTGATGACCAGGTCGTCGTCCATGTCACCAACGCGCATGGCCTTGCCGCCCTCGTGGGTGAGCGTGGACCAGACGAACACAGGGATCTGCGGTCCCTCCTTCGCGTCCCTCTCCAGCCCAGAGTTGTCCACGTCGGCTGCAGTGCCGGTCACCACCTTGGTAGGCGTGACCCTGTAGGTGGCGCCGGCAGAGTCCTGCATGGTGCTCTCCTGCACCGGACTGGGCTGGCCGAGATGGAACGTCGTCTGCTCCTGTGCCGTGCTGGAGGCGGAATTCGGGCGCCCTGCTGCCGAATCGTCGTCGCTGCATCCGGTCAGCACCACGGCCAGGGCCAAAGCACCGATCACCGTCGGAACAGCACGAGTCCACCTACGCATGTCTTCCTCGCTTCTCCTATTGCGGGCTGGCCGGCGGCGCTCCTGGCACGAGACCCGGCCTTCTCTTGGTGGCGCTGATCTCGACATGGGCAGGACTGCGACGACCTACGGCAAAGAGCCGCCACACGTTTCGCCTGGTCCTCCGTGGTTCCGTACACGTATGTTGTGGGCTCGTCCCTGACCAACTGACTCGTCGGCGTCCAGTCCGTCGCGTGTGCTTCGTCTCGCATTGCTGCCGGTTTCTCGCTGCGGCTGCACGGGCCGTCGCCGCGCAGCCGCAAGCGCCCCGGACAGCGGGATGGCGGGTCAGTCCAACTGCATCGGTGTGTTGATGTAGATGCGAGCCACCCAGCCCGTCTCGCCCTTGTGCACGCCGGACTTGACCTTCACGTATCCCCAGCTCTTGCCGCTGCCGGTCGAGCCCTTGTTGCAGTCCCAGTAGACCCGCGTGTTCTTGGCGAGCTGACCGGTCGCGGTGTACTTGGTCCCCGGCCCGGTGCGGAACCGCACGGTGGTGGAGACGGTGGTGTTGAGCTTCACCGACTCGGTACAGGCGCTGCGGCCGACCTTGGAAGGGGCGGCCGAGGCGGTGGTCGCCGTCGCCGCCACACCGGCCGTCACCGATAGGGCCAGCACGGCCGAGGCGGCCAGACGCGCAGGAGTGCGGAGCGTCATGAGAGTCCTCTCGTCAGATGAGTTACTTGGGCTTTGCCGGATCGGGAGGCGTGCGGAATGCGGCCCGGTCCGGACGTAGGGATGAGGTGCCGCACCGATCGGGTGGTGTGGCACGGTGCCTGGCTGAACGTCAGGCAGACTTGATGCGCTGGCTGGTGCGCTCGAACTCCCGCATGCAAGGCCGGAGTTTCGTGGCCCAAGCAGCAGCCTTCAGGTCCGTGCTGCCTCGGTCGTCCGGTCCCGCGAATGCCGCCCGGATGTAGATTCCGGATGGACTTGTCGCGCTACGGGCACTCGTGTCGGTCGGGATGACCTCACGGCACGGGCCTACATTTCGCGCGGACTCCGCGGGCGCCGGAGACCACTGTTCTGACCAGTGGTTTTCCGGCTGGTCCCGTTCTGTGTCGTCGGGCCGTTGTCCCGCCCCCGTGTCGGTTTCCTCGGGACGAGACCTCGATGCGCCGGAGCAGGGGGCGTTTCACCTGCGGTTTCCGGGTGCGGTGTGGGATCTGATACCGCACCGACATCGGAACCGGGAATCCGACGCGACAGACGGGACCCACAGCATCGGTTCCCTTGAGTCGCTCAGCCGGCCAGTTGGTAGAGCATGTCGCTGCGGATCCAGCCGGTGGTCCCCTTGGCCAAGCCCCCCTTCGAGCGCTTGGTCAACTTGCTGTAGTACCAGTTGCTCTTGCCGCAGTAGATACGCAGGCGGTCGCCGTCGTAGAGCCGTCCCTTCGCCGTGTAGCCGGTACTCGGGCCGGTCCTGTAGTTGACTCCGTCCCCATCCACCACCCCCGTGAAGTCGGTCACGTTGTATGTGCACTTGGGAGAGCTGGCAGCGGACGCGGTCGGCGCCAGTGCTATCGCACCCCCCGCGAGGAGAGCGGTGGACAGGGTCATGGCTGCGGTTCGGCGGAACGCTGTCATGAACGAGGACTCCCTCTTTGATGCGTACGACCTCAGGCCGCGCGAGGCGACCTCATCAACAGGCGTTTATGTTAAGTCGCCACTCGTCTCTGAAAACAGCGTTGCTGCATCTTGGGTCTATCAACATGTGTGCATGACGTGGGCCGTGAGGTTTCTCCCCAGCGGGCCGGCATTGAAGGGCGCCGCAGTTGGCGTCTCGGGAGACGGGCGTAGCCGTTGGGGTGCAGGTCGGTCAACCAAGCGTTGAGACATCGGAAGGCCCGATACTGGGTCTGTGACCGGACGGCAGAAGTTGATGACCACCGACGGGATCCGCGAGTTCGTCAACGCCGCTCTCGCAGATCCCGCCGTCGACCTCGCAATCCCCCTTGCGATGTCGCTTGCGCTCCGCGAGGGATTGGGCGCGACAGTCCTCACCACGCTGTCCCGTGGCGACTATCACCCGAGCGTCGGAGACGTACCGGGGAGCCTCACCTACCGTGACGGCGACGAGATCAAGGTCGCCAAGCTCTCCACGGAGTCCGAACTCCTCCTATCTGCCTACCTGGACCGATGACTGCGGTAGAGGACCTCGTCCTCACTCGCGCGAGCGACCTGGCCGAAGTCGGGGACAGTGAGGATCAGGCACTCGGTCACCCCTTTGCAGCCAAGGAAGTTGCTAAGCCAACCCCCCTGGCCGTCATGAGCGTGCGTGCATGGCAGGGCTGGTGAAGTCCGTTGCTGGCTGATACGGCTCTGGCAGCGTGCCCTCAGCGGAGTCGCGTCACTGTGACTACCGCGTGTCTCGACGTCCCAGCCAGGACCTCGACGACGAGGTCCGGCGATGCCGCCATGTACGCCTCGCCTGTGTCCGTACGGCCACGCCCGGAAGCCGGCGAAATGGCGAGGTGCCCAGCGATCTGCGCGGCCAGCGGCGCGCCGAGCGCCTGGGAGAGCGCCGTACGCCCGTCCGGCAGACGGACCGCTACCGTGCGCGGGCGTGCCGCCGGCCCCGTGTAGCCGATCACCTCCGCATCGACCGTCTCGGAATGCCGCACCTTCTTCCACGAGGAGGAGCGCCCCGGACGGTACGGCGACGTCGAGAGCTTTGCGACGACACCCTCAACACCCGTGCCCTGGAGGGAGTCGGACCAGACCTCGGCCACCTCCGCATCGTCCGTCGCCGACACTGCCTGAATCCGTGACGGCGACGGAAGACCCGCCAGCACATCGAGCATGGCACCGCGCCGGTACTCGTACGGCCGACTCCGTACATCCCCCGTCGGCAGTGCGAGCACATCCCACACGATGTACAGGGCCGGATGATCTTCCGACAGGCGCGGCGCCCGCGACGGCGACGACAAAGCGCGGGACTGCGCAGCCTCGAACGAAATCCTGCCGTCCACCACGATGATCGCCTCGCCGTCCAGGATGACGCCCGGCGGCAGCTCCATCCCAGCGACAGCAATGTCCATCCATGACGCGGTCACGTCCCGCCCGGAACGAGCCTGAAGCCGCACCGTGCCCGTCTCCCGCCACAGCA
Source organism: Streptomyces sp. TRM68367 (assembly GCF_014495685.1). Taxonomy (GTDB): domain Bacteria; phylum Actinomycetota; class Actinomycetes; order Streptomycetales; family Streptomycetaceae; genus Streptomyces. Next base: position 14,521 of record NZ_JACTVI010000081.1, read on the forward strand.
CCGTGCGGTGCCCGTCGAGCTTGACCTCGTACCACCAGTTCGGCCCGACCGGCAGCCGGGGAACCAGCTCAGCGAGCGCCACCTGTACGGGGAACTTCACACGATCAGCCTCCGACCTCCGCGGGTGCACCGCCTGCCGACCTAGCCAGGGATCACCCGCAGCTCCGTGTCCGGGTTGCAGTGAGGGCATGCCAACTCCACGTCCGCGTACAGCGCCCGCTTCGCCTGCTCCTCCGAGATCGCCTTGACTCGGACGCCCTGCGCCATGTGGCAGCCGCCCCGATGGATACGCGTCGGCGGACTCCCCGCGCCGATGCCCCGTTCCACCAGCCACTCGGGCGGCGGCGGGCGCTGCGCCTCGCCCGTGCGCCGCTCCGCCTCCCTGCGCTCCTCTGCGGCGATCCACGCATCGAGCTGCGCGAGGCTTGCCCGTGCCTGCTGCACGACCACGCGACGCGCGAAGTGCAGGAGCTCTAGTCGGGACGGAAGGGCTTCGTTCACATGTTCGAGTCTAGATTGGTTTTGGCTGGTCAGCGTCAGGGTGTCCCGTCTCGATTGATCTGGCTCGGAGTCAGGGCTGGGACCTGCGAGGACCAGATCACTTGAGACGGTGAGCTCCCTCGAATCTCATGTGATCTGGTCCGTCGCCCGCGGATGGTGCCCGTCGTCTCAATCGATGTGGTCCGCCGGTGGCGATTCGAAGTGACTGCAAGGCTGCGTATTGAGTCAGGCCTGGCTATCCGCCCGCGAAACGTGCCGCCAGGTCCATGGCCTCCTGGGTGAGTTTGATGTGCAGGCCGGCGTTGTCCTGCGTGGCGACCTGGGAAAAGCTGCCCTCGTGCCACCAGAACACCGAGGGGCTCAGCGCGCCCGGTGACTGCTCGAAGCCCACGGCGACGAACCGGGCCATGGTGTGCAGCGAGGGGGCCACGCTCCTGTCGCGGATGACGTGGAAGGCGAGTTGGTGCCGGTGCGGCAGCGTGACCAGGATTCCGTCCGGCGCCGGCGCGTCCTTGGTGTAGCGGCGTACGACCTCGTCGAGGACCAGAGCGAGGCTCGCGATGAAGTACGAGCTCCCCATCAGCACGTCGAAGTGGGAGCCGTCCTTGTCCCTGACCACCTTGTGCTTGTCAACGCGGACGGCCCGTAGGTTCTGGAACGCGCGGTCCCGAAGGGCCGTGATTTCACCCAGATTGGAGAGGGAGTCCGCGGTCAGCATGTCGACGGTTTCCGGGAGGTCGAGCGCCAGCACCTCCAGCAGGCCCGGGACCGATGGGGGACCGTACCCGAAGGCCTTCAGGAGCGCGGGATCGCCAGGAATGAAGCGGGGGTAGAGCTGGGCCAGGAGCCGTTCGTGCGGCAGGGCCCTGAGAGCCTGCGGTCCATCCATCGAACGGATGACCCGGTCAACATGTTCGTCTACCAGCGTCCGCCAGCACCGAGGGCCGCGGCTGTCGTGGTGGCACACGGCCGCGAGATTGGAGAGGCCAAAGCGCCAACCCGAGTCCGTGGTCACGCGTCCCGGTTCGACCGTTACCTCGATGCCGCGCTCCGCGAAGGCCTCGCGGACAAAGGTACGCAACCGGGCAGCCTCCGCCTCGGACAGGAACGCGAACTCCCCGTCGCGCGGCAGGTCCACCCCCTCACGACGCTCTCCGCGCCGAAATATCCCCACCAGGTCCCCAATCGCTCGAAGATCCGGATCATAGCCGCGACCGGCCCAGGCGCCTTCTTCAGGTTTCACGCCCGGTGAGAGGTCGGACGCCGACGGCCCCTCGACTTCCCCCGGTGACCTGCTTCCACGCCAGGAACCAGATCACCTGAGGCGACAAGCGAACCGGACCAGATCATCTGAGATTCGGACCAGGCCGACTGAGACGGGACACAGGGGATCTGATTGTCCTGTGACACCGCACGGTGAGCTCTGCCATCGAGAGTTGATGATCAGTAAGGTCGTGCCATCGAAGTTTGATCAGCGCGGAGTGCCGGTAGTCAGCGGTGGCCGTGGGGGAGCTCGCGGATGCGTATGCGCATCCGGATCTTCAGACGTTTGACCTGGGGCACTTGGATGATGGCCTACAGGTTCGGCGGTCTCTGGCGGCTTGCTGGGGCCGACCTCGTCGGCGATGCGTCTTCGGCCTGCCCCCGCGCGGGTGGAGTGGCCCTACGCCATGGGCCGCATTCGAGACTCGAATGCGCGGCGTGGGTCCAAGGCGACGCCCCCGGCCGGAGAATAATTGCGCTTATGGCCGAGACGTCTCCTCCTCCCTGGCTTCACTGCGGGCACGGAGCGGGTCCGGCCGACCCGGTCGGCTGCCTAGGCATCCACGTCCCCGGTCACACGGCATGCCTAGAACACCTATCGCCGCGTCGGCGGCGGCGGTACTTCAAGACGCTGCGACCCGCCGCAGAAGTAGATCACCGAGGCACCACGTTCAACGGTGAACTTCTTGGTGCGTTGCTCGGGGCATGCCGGGACAAGCGGGACATGGCGGCGACGACGGATCCGGAGACAGGTCGCCCCATTCTTGGCCCCGCCAACTTCAGTTGGGCCACGTTCACCGACGGGGCAGACTTCGCCTGGACCACGTTCACCGACAGGGCGGACTTCACCTCGACCACGTTCACCGACGGAGCGGACTTCACCTCGACCACCTTCGAGCGCGGCGTCGACTTTAGCCCCCACAGGTACCATGGCTATTCCCCGTATCGCCCGGGGACCTTCAAGGGCGACGACGTGTCGTTCCGCTCGGCTACCTTTCACCAGTGGTCCGACTTCACCGACACGAGGTTCTGGGACGCAGATTTCAGCTTAGCGACCTTCAATCAGGGCGCTAACTTCACTAGCGCAGAATTCTACGGGCACGCCAGATTTAACAGTACCTTCGAAGGCGCCGCTTGGTTCCGTCGCGGAAAATTCACTTTCGCCAATTTCGCGCATGCCACCTTCAGGGGAGATACCGTCTTCGAATCGGCCTCTTTTCGAGGAGACGCCGAATTTGGGGGTTCAACCTTTGCGGATCGCATCGTATTCACCGCAGTGCACTTCGAGCAGAACGCGCTATTCACCTCGGCCATCTTTGAAGGAACGGCTAAATCACTCGGTCCGCTGACATGTAGGTATCTGGGCCTTGATTCGGCAGTGTTTGCCACAGGGGTAACGATCGCGGCTGCGGCAGAGACCGTATCGTGTACTCATACGCAATGGGAGTCCACTGCCACACTGCGGTTGCGTTACTCCAAGGTCGACTTGTCGAATGCCATCCTGACCAATCCAGTCGCGGTCATCGCCCACCCGACCCGATTCACCGTCGGCATTCAGGATTTTTCCGATGGCGTTCTGTCAGGTGATGCCACCGTTCAGTTGATCTCGCTGCATGGGGTGGATGCGGGACATCTTGTCCTTAATGACATCAGTCTGGTTAACTGCCGATTTTCCGGTGCATTCAACCTGGACCAGTTGCGCATTGAGGGAACCTGCACCTTTCTGCGCACTCCGCAAGGCTGGCGCCGCCATTTTCTGTGGCCGCAGCGATGGACTTCGCGCGACACCCTGGCGGAGGAGCACCACTGGCGTGCCCTACCCACGACGAGCCTCAGCCCACATCCAGACTGGAAGGAAGGACCGCACCACCCAGATTCGGACCTCACCGCTGATCCGGGCGACCTCGCCGCCACATACCGTCAACTACGAAAGGGCTTTGAAGACGCCAAAAACGAGCCGGACGCAGCGGATTTTTACTACGGTGAGATGGAGATGCGTCGCCACGATCGTAACCGCCCGCACAGCGAACGCGTTCTTCTAACCTCCTACTGGTTTGTTTCCGGCTACGGTCTGCGTGCCTCGCGCGCCCTCGGCTGCCTAGTTGTCTCCATGTGCCTAACGGTCATGCTGCTGATGTTGGTTGGCATGCCCAGTCATGCTCCGAGTCCACGCACCCGAGGTAGCGTGACTGCGGGACAGGCTATCGATGTAACGACCGAGACCCCTGGCCCTGGTGGCGCAGCGCCAGGACCGATGGATGAACGGTTCACGTCGGAACGGGCTGAGATGGCGTGGCGGACCGCGCTTAATTCCGTTCTCTTCCGCTCCGCAGGACAAGACCTGACTCGTGTTGGAATATATATCGAAATGACTTCGCGCCTAGTAGAGCCGGCGCTTCTCGCCTTGGCCCTCCTTGCAGTCCGCGGTCGTGTTAAACGCTGAAGGCTCCCCAGTTCGCTCCTGACCGCTCGCCCGCCAGGCGGCCGAAGCTGGCCGCGGCCCCGCCCTGTGTGATCTCGTCAGGACGCTGCGGGACTCGGTCTGCCCCGCGACTGTGACGTTCAGCGATGTTTGGCCATTCGCGGCGGTGTTTGGCTGGCACCTGCTCGCGGGGGTCCTGGGGTTGACGCCTATGCCTGCTGGTGCGTCCTTAACTGGCAGCAGCGCCGAGTCCGAGGATGGTGGAGTGGCGGCCTGCATGAACGCGCAGCTCTGGCATGTCCGCAGGTGCCACAGCTGCCACGTCGGAGTCTCGCGAGTATCCGCTGAGCAACCGGTGCCACCGCCCCGCCGACCATTTGCGGGACAGCTCTTCGCGATCGTTTAGCCGCTCTCACTTGTGCGGTCGCTACGGAGCTGTACACGGGCCGAGCGGCATGACGGGTGGGAGATCCGCTAGGACGAGTGACGTAGGCGGCCGTTGCCGCGCCCGCGTGCCGTCGGCGGCAGCATGCTCTTCGACTGAGATAAAAAGAGGATCTAAGTAAAGCGACTTAGTTCCAGTTCGCTGTCGATCCCCTTATAGGTTTCTTTTCCTGCGGTCCATGGTGCAGATGCAGGGAAGTATCCTTCGTAGAAGTCGACGTAGTCGTCACTTGCGGCCTTCAGTGCCGTTCCGATTACCTTTCCCAGCTTCAACGCAGCCTCTTCAATGAGGGCGATCGTCGCTGCAGTCGGGTCTACCATGGACCCAATGAGCGTCAGCCAGGAATTGAGTTCACTCTGTTGAATCTGTTCTGACACGGCGGCCATCGATGAACCGAAATCACGAGTTCCCTGTTTTGATTCCCAAACTTGGACGCGTGCGCCGATCCCGGCTGTGACTCGTCGAGCTGGAAATAGCACTGTGCCGGCTCCCATGAACTCCCGCACGTCTCCGCCGCGCATCGGGATCAGGCACTTGTCTACTCCTGCGCCGGTAGGTGGGTAGAGAGAGATGGGCTCACCACTAAGGTCCCAGCACCAGGCGACAAAGTAGACATCGCTGGTACGGTGAAACAGTCGGGCCAAAAAGCTCTGGAAACCGGACTCCAGCCGGATGCTTGCTACAGCAAGCCCCCGAGGGGTGGCCGACTCTCGGAAGCGGTACGTATTTGCAGGCGTTTCTGTTGATACCTCCGCCAGGGCGCCGAAAGTGTCAACCTCCGTTATCGCGCCCGGCGCCTCAGGTGTCGGCTCCACTGAGAAGTCTTTGATTGATCCTACTGAAATCAAGGCCATGGAAATTTCCTCTCCGGCTGATCACAGCTTGACCGAGTAATCGCCATAAATCTGCACGCTGAAGCGGTTGGACTTTGCGAATAGCCAGGCGGTGCGAGCGTCAGACGGAGACATTCCGTACTTGGCTCCATTTCCCTTGTAATCTATCCGGGCGGTATCAAACGCGCCCCTGAGCTCATGTCCGGCACAGCCAATATCATGAGATTTGGTTAGGAGACACCGCAAGCCACTCACGATGGCCCACCCCATGGGGTATGGCACTTTGAGTGGAATGCCGACCTCGTCATCAAAACCAAGAAATGCCGTCACGCTTGAGCTGTTTGCAGTGGCGAGCTGACCGAGGCCCTGTGCGGCGTAACAGGCGACGGCAACGACGGGTCCAGAGAGCCTCTTTAGATCCAATTCATCAATCAAAGACTCACCGTTTGAGGTGAGAGCATTAGCTGCTCCATGGCCGAAATAGAAAAGAGCCGATGATGCGTCAAGGGCAGCCACAACCGCTGACCTTGTTGCTTGGCTGCCGCATAGGTCATGCGATGCGTAACCTGTAGCCAGTTGTCGGACGGCGCGCCCCCAGTCTGCGGCACATATTGCTGCAGTGTCATCTGCTGGACGGACAAAGAGCAGGCTGCCGCGGGACATGTCCAGTCACGCTCCAGAAAACGATTCCTTCGCCCACTGATCTGCATCGCGCTCGTAATCGGCGAGGATTGTGTCGAGATCCTCTGGCTCTTCCACATCATCCGCCGTTAGAGCAACAGCGAACGATCGGAACAAGTACTCTCCGTGAGGGCTGCCAGGTGACGCAACAGCCTCAGCCATGCCCGCAGGGGTGAGCTCGGTTCCGTCGGCCAAGGCGATGATGGGCAGATTCCTGCGAGGGTGGACAGCGGCCCAACGGGACAGCGTCTCTGCGATGCGTTGCCGTTCGGATTCGGTGAGTTCTTGGACCTTGTAGGGCATGGCACGTTCCTTCCCACACGGTCGGCCAAGGGTCCGCTCGTGTTGGCGTGCATGTCAATAGTGCCACTTCGGTGCAATTCGTGCATTACGGCGCAAATTGACCATGGACTTGTGCTGGATCACAATGCGCCTGGGTGGGCGACGAGGGCCAGCTGGCCGAGACGCTTGCTGTCGACGCATCGCCGAGTCGCTGCGTAATGGGGGCTGGCCTGGTCGCTTGGGCGCTGCCAGCAAACGAGGTGGCCGTCCTGCCGAGCTCGGCGGGACGCGATCGCGCACGAGACACCGCTCGGGGCCCGTGAGCCGCAAGTTCTATGCGGACCACATACGCACCATGGATGAGGTGCTGGACCTGATCGCACAGTGCCAACCTGTCGGAGCGAGGGCCCATCGTACCCGCGACGGCGAGGCGGATGGCGGCCAACTGTGACACTCGGAGTGGCCAAGTGTCGCGCTCAGTCACAGTCCGGTCTTGATGGGGGCAGGATTTCGGCAACGTGACCCCGCTTACCTGACCACAGTTCATGAGGTTGGCACCGAATGGCGCAGGCCAGCGGTTCAGTCCTCTACCATTGTCAGCGCGGCAGACGAGCCGAGTGGACGGTCGCGTTGGGACCAATGTGTCCCGCCGAGGAACGTCCGGACTCCACAGGGCAGGGTGGTGGCTAACGGCCACCCGGGGTGACCCGCGGGACAGTGCCACAGAAAACAGACCGCCGGGGATTTCGGTCCCAGGTAAGGGTGAAACGGTGGTGTAAGAGACCACCAGTGCCCAGGGTGACCTGGGCAGCTAGGTAAACCCCACCCGGAGCAAGGTCAAGAGGGAGCACCCAGGTGCTCCTGCGCGGACGTTCGAGGGCTGCTCGCCCGAGTCCGCGGGTAGACCGCATGAGGCTGGCGGCAACGTCGGCCCTAGATGGATGGCCGTCTCCCCGGCCGCCGTGAGGCGACCGGGTGACAGAATCCGGCGTACAGCTCGACTCGTCTGCCGCTTCACGCCGGGCACTCGCCAGCGGGCTGAAGGCGGCCGGGGGGACGTTCAGTGATGGCGCTGCGGGCGCGCCGGGTTCTGATGAGGCTGTTGCCTCTGGTCTTCCTGGGCGGCTCGCCTCCTCCGTTCCCCAGCGGGCTGCTCGCGACGCTGAGGAGACCGGCGTGCTGGCTGGACTGAGCGCTCTCCGGCTACCGCAGGTTGAGCGAGCCTGGAGACGGCTCGCTCGTACGCCTCGGCCTGGTAGCGGGGCCCCACCGCGAGCACCTGCAGGCGTGGCCGCCGGTCGCGATCCCTGGGGTCCGGCACGGGATCGAGGAAGCGGTAGACGATGCGATAGCGCGGCGCGGCCTGGTTGAGCCGTCGGCCTACCTCATTCTCCTGCTCGTCGAAGTACAGCTTCCAGCAGTCCCTCAGTTCCGTCGGCCAGGAGTCGGGCATGCGTTCCAAACGTTCACCCTTGGCTTCACCGCTGGTCAGCTGCGCAATGCGGATGACGGCCAGCTTCCGCAATTGCGAGCTCTTCAGCTTCAGGATGTCGGCGCCAACCTCGGTCAGGTGATCTCCCCGGTAGGGGTCGGACGCCGCCACGAGTTCTCCGTCCTATCGTCGTCAGTCCTCGTGCGCCGACGCTCCGCCGGCCCGGAGGAGGTCATCGGCGTCCTCGGGCTGCGCCTCGGCGACGAGACGGGCCAGGGCTTCCGTGGTCAGCCCCTCTCCAGGGGCCGGAGCATCGGCCAGCCGGTTCGCTGTGAGATCGCCGAGGTCGAGATCCTCGGCTCGCTCCAATCCCCGGCACAGGGCGACGAACAGGTCGTAGGGCAGGACGACAGCCTCCGGCTCGCCGCCCTCCTGCTCTCCGACCAACAGAGGTAGGGCTCGCTCGCTCCCTTGGCGGAAGCCTGCCAGTACCGTCCGGAGGGTGGCCGCAACCCGAGCGACGGAGTGAACTTCCTGATGTCCGCTCATGCGTTCCACCCTAGCGATGAGCATTGCCGGTCAGCGCTTCGATTTCTCGTGCAGTCCGCTCAGCTGTCGTGTAGGCCGGCGCCCCACTGGCTGGGGCTGGGCTTCGGGTCACGACCTGAGCATCATGGCCATGGGCTCCGACAGATGGCTCAGTTTGTTGCTGAGTTTGGAGGCGGCTGTTTTCGTGGCCTCGATCACCGTGTCGGGTGCCTCGGGCATGACCGTGGCGGGTTTGAGCAAGAGGGTAGCCCCCATGATCGCTTCACCCCACACGATGGGCGCCGCGCACGAGTTCCACAGGGGCATGCACTCTTCGTAGCCGAGGGCGTAGCCGCGGTCGCGGACGTCTGCGAGCGAGGCGAGGAGCTCATCGTCGTCGCGGTAAACGCCCGGACCGGCTTCGGCCGGAATCGGTTCGGCCAGAACCAGTTCCTGGATGCTCTCAGGAAGGTAGGCGAGGATGGTCCGGCCGCTGGCTCCGGTCCGGAGCGAGCGTGTGATGGACAGGATGTCGAGGGCGGTCATACCGAGTTCCACCAGGTCCGAATCACCCACGGCCATGTCTATGCACTGACGCTGGGCGCCCCCGAAAGGTGCCAGCATGTATTGGAAGACCAAGCCGCCGTCGGTCGCCTCGCGCAGCTCCTCCAGGATCGCGTGCGTGTTTTCGTCCTTGGCCGGTGCGTGGGCGAGCGCGTGCATGCCGAGGTGCGCCGCAGTGGCACCGAGTCGGTACTTGCCATGGCCAACGCGCTCGAAAAAGCCACCGTAGACGCCGGACTGCAGGATGCGGGAGGTCGTGGAGTCGTCCAGGCCGGCCGCCTTGGCTATCTCGCCTGTGCCGTGCACCTCGCCTCCGAGCTGAGCGAAGGCTTTCTGGACGCGCATGAATCTGTCGACGAGGCGTGATCCCGTCTCAGAGGTGTTCGAGATTTCGTTGCCGGTCATGCAGCCGCTACCTCCCGTCGGGTGGGCCGCGCTCGCCGCCGGAGTGCGGCCCACCGAGTCCCTCACATGGACGCCTAGTTGAACGACGTCTCACGTCGCACTCGTGTTCCAGACGGGTGGCAATTTGAGGAAAACTTGAGGTTTTAACTACCCGACGGTATCGAGGCAGAGCTTCCCGGTGTGCGTGCGAGCGGCCAGAGCCGCGTGGGCAGCACCTGCCTCGCTCAACGGGTAGACCTGGCCGAGGACCGGGCGCAGCGAGCCGCCCCGCACAGCGTCGAACAGCGCGTTCATACTGGTGGGCAACGCGCTCCGGTCGCTGTACAGCGACGGCAGCCAGAATCCGATGACGGCGATTGAGCGCTCCATCAGCACCTTGGTCGACACGTCCGTCGTCTGGCCCGACGCGTATCCGTACACGGCCAGCCGGCCGCGCGGGGCGAGGGCGGCAACGATGGAGTGGAAGGTGGGTCCGCCGGTCATCTCCAGGGCGACCTGGACCGGGCCGCCCGCAGCCTCCTTGATCTCCTCGGTGAGGTTCTCGCTGGTGGAATCGACGACTGCGTCCGCACCGAGGTCTTCCGCGAGTTGGCGCTTTTCCTTGGTACTCGCCAACGCGATCACCTTCGCGCCGATGCCCTTGGCCAACTGGACGGCTATGGAGCCCAAACCGCCCGCAGCGGCTGGAATCACCACGGTCTGGCCCTTCTGCACATCGGCGACGGTGTGCAGAAGGTGGTAGGCCGAGTTGCCCTGCAGACACAGGGCAACTGCCTGCTCATCGCTCACGTGGGCGGGTACTTCCCACGAAGTGCGGCGGTGGACGTGGGCCTGCTCGGCGTAGCCACCGCCCTGGGTGAGCCCGACGAAGCGCTTGCCTTCTGCCGTGCGGCCGACCACCTCGTTGCCCGGAATGTAGGGCAGCGTCACGGGGGCCAGATAGTCGTCTCCCCGCACGTGCATATCGGCGAAGTTCACCCCTGCACGGCTCACCTGCAAGAGGTGATGGGCGCCTCGTGGCTCAAGGTCGGGGACCTCGACCGCCTGTAGCACCTCCGGACCACCGAACTGCTCCATCCTGATGGCGCGCACACTTCTCCCTGTGGGCTGGATCTGGGTATGTCTGCCTTTCCAGGTTATGCGATGGAGTTGACGCTTCCGTAAAGCATTTGCAAACCCCTCCGTTTCTCATGTGGTGAGAAAGGGAACCGGTTTCTCACCACATGAGATGCGTTTGAGGGGCCCGTTTCTCACCACGTGAGAAACGGAGGTGCTGTATGCGACTCTCTGTGTTTCCTCGTTGACGAAGGCATATTCGCAAGGGTAGGAATCAAAGCGCGGGGAGGGCGATCGTCCGAATCGACCGGGATGCCGCGCGCCGGATGGCTCGATGCTGTCGCGCCTGGGATCGTGTACCAGGAGGGCGGCCGGGCTCTCCGGACCGAGCAAAGTTTCACCCCGCATTGAACGGGAGAAGAGCGCGTGTACTTATCGGGGAATGAGCCGCAGTCGCGCAATGCACAGAAGGAAAGAATAGACCGCGGGGGCGATATCGATGACGGAGCCGGGCGGGAACCGGCGGGAAAATCGAAACGGAGTGCTGGATAGGGGGCCGCGAGGCGCGGGCTCTCTGAATCCGCAAGAATTCGCGGATCCTGCCGAAAAGGGTGAGATCCGGCATAACGGGAAACGGGGACAAGTCCTCGCCGGCCGCGGCGAGGAGAGCGAGCGGGGTGCTCCGAGTGGGATATGGCTCGCTACTGCGGACGGAACCGTGATTTTTCATCCCGTCTCCGCAGGTTCGGATGAGCTCCAGGGCTGGTCAGTACCAGAGGCTGGCTCGGTGGACGAAGCGGACGAGATGACACTCGATGCAGCGAGCCGGTTGATGCCCCTACTTCCGCGTGAACTGATTGCGGAATACCTCCGGTTGGGTCCGTACCGCGATGGCGGCGAGGCCGCTTAGGCCGGGCAGGAGTGTGGGGGCCGTCCCTTCGGGGGCGGCCCAACTCCTATGCCTTGCCGCTTTCCAGGCGCCCAAGCTGCGCGATCATGGACAGGACGGCGTCCCTGCTCGACGGCAGCAATTCGTGGCACTGTCGCGCGATCTTCAATACGCCCTCGTCCTGGAGGGCTTGGAAGGCGTCGGGCTGGCCAAGGGCCCAGGTGGCCGAAGTGATCTGCTCGTCAGTGAGCCCAGTCGCCGCTTCGAGTAGGCCAATCGTGCGGGGGAGAGCATCAAGTAGTGAGGGCTTACTGGCGAGGCTGCCGAGGGCCTCACGCTGCTCAGCCGTCAAGCGGGTTACCTGTAGGGCGATGTCCCGGACATCTGTGTCACGCAGAATGTCGAGCGTTTGCAGCCGCCCGAGGAGGTCCGTGACCGCCTCGGGACCGGCGTCGCCCTCCATGTTCTGCAGCCGGATCTGCTTGACGCCCAGACGCCGCAGCTGCTCCAGGAGAGCCAGCTGCGCTTGCGCGTCGTCCTCGAAAGCCACCTCGTCATCGACGAAGTAGGAGACGCGACGGCCGAAGAACTCCGAGAAGGCTTTGAGGTGCTTCAGGGTCACGTTGGTCCCTGGCTTGCCGGTTCCCAGCTCCCAGAGGTAGGCGCCCGAGACTGCAACGCCGGTCGCGTCGGCGATCTGCTTTGCCAGCGCGTCCCAGGATGGCGGCCTCCCGCCTTCAGGCGCGCGTGCTTCACGGAGCCGTGACAGTTTCTCCGCGAGCGTGCGCGGCGGCTCGTTGGCGCCGTCACCGCCGGTTTCGGGCATCGTCGGCCCCTCCCCCTCTCCTGCGTGGCTTGATCATTATGCGGAAGATACGCGAACCCTGTCGCCATCCACGCACGTGAATATCACTTCGCGGGCAGGTCGCGTCAAGCGCTCTCGCGTTGCAGCTCTGAGCCCACAGATAGGTCTAGTCCACCGATGTGGATCGTGCTTCCTGTGACCCTCTCACAGGATGAGAAGCCGCAGGCTGCCCTTGCCTCTTTCTCCACAGGTGTTTAGGTGAATCTAGCACATATCGGACTAGTGGGCGGACCTGCCCTGACCTCCGACCGACGGCCCACCCTGGCGGCTCTCGCGATGGATTGCTCTACAGCCCCCGCTCGCCAATCCCGCCGCCTCTCTCCACCTGTTTATGAAAAGGGGTCGACCTGTCGAGGATCGACGGCTATGGTCGAGGCCTGTTATCTACAGGTGTTTATGGATGTGGAGAGCGGTGGCGCTCTCATGCCCGCCGACCGCCATTCGGGAGGGGCGCGGACGCGCTCCGATGACCCCGCATCCAGGAATGCCGCCCGAGCATCTGTGAGGGGACCACCTTGATCGTCCTGAACCGCCGCAGGATTGCGGCAGGAGCACTCGGCCTCATGATCGCCGGTGGGGGCCTGGCCGCTGCGCCGGCGGCGCAGGCGTACGACACCGGGACCATGAAGGTGTCGTGCAGTGCCGTGAAGTTCCACAAGAGCCCGAGCAAGGGCAGCACGGTGGTCGGCATCGGCTACAAGGGCGACAAGGTCCGGGTCGACCAGTTCGCCTACAAGGTCAAGGAGAAGACCTGGTACTCCCGTGGGACCGTGACACGCCGATCGGACGGCAAGCGCGTGCGCGGGTACGCAATCTACTACTGCGTTAACCCCTACGAGGTCTCCCCGCCCCCGGCGTACCCGAAGCGCCCGTAAGTCACCTGCGGCGCACTCACTGAGACCGGGCCGGCGCTGCCGCGTTCTGACTCGCCGGCCAGACCAGTCGAGGACCCACCCCCCGTACGGTCCTCGGCTCCCCGAGGGGCGCCACCGCAGGCTGCGGTGGCGCCCCTCCGCCGCCCAGCCCCCGCATCTCGACGCGCATCGCAGTGCACGGCACCCGTGATGCGGCCGCCGGGCCCGTTGCACGGCAGAGATCGGTAACAGCCGCCGAGAAGCTTCGCCTCCACTTCGTACGGAGACATCCGTGGACATCCTTCGACACCGGCGTACCACTCGCTTGAAGGCCTTCGCGCGACTCCGGCAGCGGCGGCCCCAGCTCTTCCGCGAACCACCGGGCACGCCCCTGCAGGCCCTGTCCGACCGCCGAGAACGAGAGCCGTCGGTGAATGGCGCGGTGCGATCCGTGACGTTCGACCGCACCGCGCTCCTCTGCTGTGACCGCCCTGGGCCAGCAGTCCGGACTCCTGGCAGTCGGCTGCCTGTGCGTGACCTGGCTCAAGCCGAACACCGAGTTGGGCCCCGGGTCTCCAACCCAACGCCCCTGGCATCAACAGGCGTTCAGCCCCACGCAAGGACTGATCGCGACGACGGGAGCTGACCGGACCACTCATTCCGGTCCCCACCCCCGTGCCGTGAGGCGCCGCAGCCCTCGGCTAACTGGAGTCCCTGTGCCCGCGATCACCTCATCCGCCCAGACACCGATCAAGTCACCCCCGTCCCTAGCGCCGAAAGGGTGGCCTCCGGTCATCTGGGCGCTGCTCATCGGGACATTCGCCGTGCGCGCCGCGGGATTCGTCTACCCGTACTTGCCCTACCGCCTGGATGACCTGCATCTGGACACTGCGGTTGCGAGCACGGTCCTGGCGCTATGGGGCGCCGGCTGGTTCACCGGCCAACTGCTGTGCGGTTGGCTGGCCGACCGGATCGGCCGCCGGGCCACCCTCACGAGCGCAATGACGCTCGCCGCGGTGAGCTTCCCGCTCCTCGCCGAGGCACGCACCCCGATGGCCCTCGGCATTGCCGCTGCCCTTTCCGGCCTTGTCTACGACGCGCCCCGCCCGATCGTGTCTGCCCTTGTCGCCGACACCATCCCGGACGAACCGGGTCGTGCCCGCATCACCGGCTGGAGGCACTTCGCCGTCAACCTGGGCGCCGCCACCACCGGGCTTGTGGGCGGAGCCCTCGCAGGGCCGATCGGCATCCCGGCGCTGTTCTGGTGCAACGCACTCGTGTGCGCCGCATTCGCCATCGTCGTACTTCGTGTCATCCCACCGGCCACCCCGGCACAGGCACTCAGGCCGAAAGGGCATCAGGAAGCATTTACCGACCCCCTCCTGTGGCTCCTGTGGCTGGCGAGCCTTCTGACGCTGATCCCAGTCGCTGCCCTGTTCTCCGTGCTCCCGATGATGATGGCCCAGGACGGCCTGCCGCCCACGGCCTACGGATGGACCCAGGTCGCCAGCGCCGCCGCTGTGATCGGACTGTCGCCGCTTCTCAATCCCTGGCTCGTACGGCGCGCCAGGCGCCCCGACCCCATGGTGGGGCTACTCGGCACGAGCGGGCTGATCCTCGGTGCAGGGATGGGCTCCGCAGGACTTGCGTCCTCGACCATCGGATACAGCGCAGCCGCGGCGCTGGCTGTACCAGGCGAGATCATCGCTTTCGTCGCCGCCACCGATGTCCTCAACCGGTTCGCGCCGCCGTCGAGCCGAGGCGTCTACGCGGGAATCTGGGGCACCACGCTCGCGGCCGCGGTTCTGTGCGCCCCCGCACTCGGCGGATGGGCCCTCGCCCACGGCGGCCACCACCTCGTCGCCGTGACGACCCTCATGTCCGGACTCCTCGGGGCAGCACTCTGCCTGCCGTTGGCCGCGCTCCTGCACCGCCCGTCACGCACACCACGGACTTATGCGTGAAGGGCCTCACCACGTCCGGCCGCGCCGTCGCGGCCTGCAACACCACCCCGCGGCTCGTCACGAGCCGCGGGCCGATCGCCTGTGCTCGCTCAGCTGCCCCGGAATCGCCGCCTACGCGCCGACCACGTGCAGACCGGCAAGGCGGATCGCCCTCCACACACCGTCACATCCCACCGCTACAGAAGGAGTACGACGCACGATGCGACACACACCTGGTGGACTCGCGATGAGGACGCCGCGTCAGACGATGCTGAACGGGACACACAGGCAGACGAGGCTTCGGTTCACGGCCCTACCTCCCGACGACAACTGGGCCCGCGAGCGCGACGCCAGATTCGCGCAGTTCGTTGCCCGGCGTCTCGCCGAAGTCGAGGCCACAGGTTGCCTTGCCGAGAGGAAACTCGCGGCGGGAATGCTCGACCTCTACACCGAGTGGAATCAAAAGCGAGAACTCGCCGCGGCCACCAACGAAGACCTCTTCAACGGGCAGGTCGGCGCCATGGGCTGGGCCCTGCGATGCCTTGCCCACAGCGCCTGGTGGAACACCCCCGGATGGGAGCAGTCCTTCCACCCCGCGGCCACTGCGCCGGATTCGCCGCCAGCTATCACCGGCGGACAGGTCCAGGCACGGCAGCCGTGACGGTACTGGAACGCGGGCGAACGCCCGCCAGCAGATCACTCCCCACGGTCCGGTACCGCGACGTCCTGCAGGTGCCCCACGTGGCGCAGCTGCTTGTCGGCACGCTCATCGGGCGCCTGCCGACCGGCATGGCCCCGCTGGCGATTCTCCTCAGCGCCGGTCACGGAGCCGGATTCGGAACGTCCGCCGGCCTACTTGCCGCGGTGTACCTGGTGGCCAACGCCATCGGAGGCCCCTGCTATGCCCGCCTGGTCGACCAGTACGGCCAGAGGCGAACGCTCACCGCTGGCGCCGCCCTGAGCGGTACGGCCTTCCTCGCCCTGGCCACCGGGCCTACGGAGGCCTGGTGGGCGATGGCCGCTGTGGTGGTCGCGGGAGTAACACGGCCGCCGCTGGACCCAGCACTCAGAACGTTGTGGGGTGCCGGGGGGATGATGCCGTCGCCTGCCCATCAGCGGGTGGCGCTGGCCCTGGACTCCGCGACTGAGGAGCTCATTTACGTCGTCGGACCACTGCTGGTGGCCACCATCGCCACGGCGACGTCGGCTTCCGGCGCCCTCGTGGCGACCGCTGCCGTCGGCGCCATCGGCACCGCCCTGTTCGTCTGCACGCCAGCCTCCCGCGCCGTCGGTGCCAACTCCGCTGCCCGCCAACCCGATTGGCTCGGGCCGATTCGGTCGCAGAGCCTGCGGGTGCTGTACGCGGGGATGGCGTGTGTCGGAGTCACCATCGGTGCCCTCACCCCCTTGGCCGTGCAGTCGGCTGATCAGTTCGATGCCCCGCAACTGTCCGGAGGCCTGCCTGCGACCCTCTCGATCGGGGCTGTCCTGGGCGGGCTTGCCTACGGGGCCCGAGCCTGGCGCGGAAGCGCAGGCAGGCACCTGATCGTCCTGTCAGCCGGATTCGCCGTCGGCTGGCTCCCCATGATCGTCGCAGAAAGCCCCGCAACGACGCTGTACTCCGCAGCGATCCCCGGCTTGGCCATGGCCCCCCTGCTCGGCGCGGCCTTCGTCATGACCAGCACGTTCGCACCGGCTGGACACGCCACGGAAGCCCACGCCCTTCTGGTCGCCGCCCTGGACATCGGGTGCGCCATCGGCACAGCTGCCGCAGGCATCACGCAAACACAGCTCCTCCTCCCCGCCGGAGCAGCTGCCGGCGCGCTCATTCTCGGCACTGCCCGAAGGCGCCTCCACCCGACGTTCCTGCACTCGCTACCGCCCACGCCTGACCCCGAACGCGCCAAGGAGCCCACTCTGTGAGCCCATTCCTGATCACCCGCACCCTGCCCGAGGAAGCCACGGATGCGGCCCTGCGCGCCGACGTTTTGCGCGGCTTTACCCGCACCCCGAAGACGCTGCCGCCGAAGTGGTTCTACGACAAACACGGCAGCGAGCTGTTTGAGAAGATCACCGAGCTGCCCGAGTACTACCCCGCACGCGCCGAGCGCGAATTGCTGATCGCCAGATCCGCCGACATCGCCGCGGCGACCGGCGCGCGCACCCTGATCGAGCTGGGTTCCGGCTCGTCCGAGAAGACGCGGCACCTGCTGGACGCCATGCCCGACCTCGACACGTATGTGCCGGTGGACGTCAGCGAGAGCGCGCTCACCCAGGCGGGACACGCGCTGGTTGGGCAGAGGCCCGGCCTGAACGTCCACGCACTGATCGCCGACTTCACAGCGGGCTTGGCCCAGCCGGGCACGCCCGGGCCAAGGCTCGTGGCGTTTCTGGGCGGCACGATCGGCAACCTTCTGCCATCCGAGCGCGCCACGTTGCTGTCGTCCATACGCTCCTTGCTCTCGCCCAACGACTCACTTCTGCTCGGCACCGACCTGGTCAAGGACGAGCGGGTGCTGCTCGCCGCGTACGACGATGCGGCCGGCGTGACGGCGGCGTTCAACAAGAACGTACTCAGCGTCGTGAACCGTGCGCTTGGCGCCGACTTCGATCTCGATGCTTTCGATCACGTGGCCCGGTGGGACGCGGCCAACGAGTGGATCGAGATGCGGCTGCGGTCCCGCACAGTCCAGACCGTCAAGATTCCCGCCCTCGACCTGGCGGTCGACTTCGCGGTCGGCGAGGAGATACGGACGGAGGTGTCGGCCAAGTTCCGCGAACAGGGAGTGCGGTGCGAACTGGCCTTGTCGGGACTGGGACTCACGCGGTGGTGGACCGCCGGCCGGCTGTACGGCCTCGCACTCGCTCGACCTACTGCTCCATCGGCTGGGCTCGGGTCGTACGCGTCGCGTTGGCCTTCCGCCAATGGAGGTTCGTCATGAGGTTGCGGACGACTGCGCACACCGCACAGAGCAGCCCCCGGTTCCTCGATGTGAAAGGCCGCACCGCAATGAAGGCAAGCGCAACCGATGCGCAGTCGTCCGGCAAGCAAGACCTCTCTGCCCGCCCGATCTTGCTGCTGGGTGCCGGAGCACCCGAATTCCGTGAGTACGTACTGCGCCAGATCGCCCGCGTCCGACCCGTGGTGCTCGTCGACCAGGCCCCACCCAATTGGGCCCGCCCATATCTGGCCGCCCAGACGGCCGTCGACCTGCGCGACCATGAGGCCGCGGAGACCTTCCTCAAGACTGCCGCGGTCCAGCTCGGTGTGGTCGGCGTGACCACCTACATGGAGCACTTCGTCGAACTCACGGCGCGGCTCACACACCAACTCGGACTGCCGGGCAACTCCCCATCAGCGGCCACTGCCTGCCGTGACAAGGCCACCACGAGGCGCCTTCTGGCAGCGCACGGGGTCCCCTCTGCGAGCTCGTTCCTTGCGGAGGACGCCGACCAGGGGGTGGAGATCGCCCGCCGACTGGGCTACCCCGTCGTCGTCAAGCCGCGAGGCCGGGCTGGAAGCGCGGGAGTCCTGCGGGCCGACAGCGACGAGGACGTACGCGCGGCCTTCCACCGTGCTCTGGTGGACAGCGTCCTGGGCCTGGAGGCCTGGTCCGTGCCCGGCGCCCTGGTCGAGGAATACCTGCGCGGTCCCGAGATCAGTGTGGAGACCGTGGTCCTCGGCCCGGAGCAGCTGCAGATCGTGGCCATCACCCGCAAGACCCTGGGCCCCGAACCGCAGTTCCAGGAGATCGCACACAGCGTCGACGCAGCGGACCCACTGCTCACCGACCCCGTCCTCGCCGACATCGTGACCGCAGCAGTGCAGGCTCTCGGGCTCACCCGGGGCGTCTTGCACATCGAGCTGCGGATAACCACCGACGGTCCCCGGGTGATCGAGGTCAACGGCCGACCCGCAGGAGACCTCATCCCGCTCCTCGTCGAACGGGCTACCGGCGTCAACCTGCCCCAGGCACTGGCAACCCTTGCCGCAGGCGACATACCCGACCTGACCCCGACCCGCTCGGAAGCCGCCGCGATCGGCTTCCTGTACCCCGACCAATCCGGCTACGTCGAACAGCTCGACCTACACGGAGCCATACAAGATCAGCTGTGGCTTGAACGGCTCGTCTGGACGCGCGACGTCGGCACTCAGGTGACCGCGCCACCGCGCGCCAGCATCGACGACCGCATCGCGCACTGGATCGTCACCGGCTCCACGGCCGCGGACTGCGCGAAACGACTCGACCTGGTCGCCGACCACCTCTCCGTCCGTATCTCCCGCCCCGCCCACACCACGAGCTGCACACGGTGATCTCTACCACCGCCCCGCATCGATCTGCCCTGGAGGCTGCCCGATGACCATCGCCCGCGCTGCAGTCGCGGCTCCTGCCCCCTATACGGCTGGGACGACGGCCGTCGCGGTCATCGCTCCGCAAGCCGGCTCCGGCTACGCTGACGTGCTGGCGCGGCGGGGACGCGACGCCGTCGCGGTCATCCTGGGCTTTGACGCACGGCCTCCTGCATACAGCGGTGTTGCGCCCGACGAGGGATACTCCGACGTCATCGAGTACGCCGGAGACCTGCGTCGCACCGTCAAGAAGCTGCGGACCGTCGGAGTCGATGCCGTGGTGGCCGCAAGCCCGGTAGGCGTTGAGCTGGCCGAGCGCATCGCCTGGCAACTCCGACTCCCCGGCAGCGGCATCCCTGGATCGACCCAGCTCCGAACGGACCGCGGTGTTCAGCCAGAAGCCCTGTCCCAGGCAGGGATTACCGCGCCCCGCGCCTTGCGCACCGCCAGCGTCGCCGAGGCCCTTGCGTGGACCGACTGCCATCAGGCGTCTGCCTACCAGCTGGCCTCCGCCGCGATCGGTGTGCCTGGGCGGCCGGTCATCTGCTCTACGAAGCAGCAGATCACAGCTGTCTGGCCGCAGCTACAGGAGTCTGCCTACCGCTACAGCGGGGACGCCTCCCTCGTCCTGCGAGAGCCAGTGGAGGGGCGGCACTACGTGGTCGACAGCGTCACGCGGCTCGGCCCAGACGGTCCTCAGCACGCTGTTACCGGCATCTGGGCAGACCTTCACGCTCCAACGGGACTGCTCGCCCGAACCGACCTACTCCACCGGCACGATCTCCTGGCCCGCCGGCTGTCCCTGTATGTGTGCAGTGCTCTGGACGCCCTCGGCGTGGCATCGGGGCCGATGTCATGCCACGTCGCGTTCGATCCTGAGCGCGGCCCGGTCCTGCTGTCCGCCAGCGTCGTCACCAACCGATCGCGTGCCGATGAGGCCGTGTGGGAGATATCGGGGCTCGACCCGATCGACGCAACGTTGGACGGAGCCCTCTCCACCTACCGAGCCGGTAGCGACGTCCCTCGCTACCGCGTGGCTCGTATCTGCGTGAACGTTCCGCAGAGAGGCGTACCTGGGCCTGGGCTGCTGCAGACCTTTGCCGCACTGCCCACCACGGCGTGTGTAGACGTGGACCCGAGCTCGTTCATCTCCAGGAGTGCGCCGCCCCTGCCCGGCGGGGATGCCTGCGAGATCGTCCTTGCGCATGCGAGGTCCGGGGCGATCGAGAGGGACTACCACTGTATCCAGGCCCTGATGGCGGATCTTCACAGAATCTGACATCGGTGAATGTCTCTTCCTCAACAACAGAGCCTTACCCTTCACCTGATCAAGAGAGGAAGCCACGTCCCGTGCCACGGAACTTCAACCGGCCACACCTCGTGTGGGGATGGAGAGGCACGCTCGCCGACGACGTCCAGCGTCAGGTCGGCGCAGTGAACGCAGCCCTGGCTTCGCTGGGCACAGAGCCGGTCGATCTCGACACTATCCGGCGCCATTTCGCCACATCTGCCCCCGCCCTGTGTGCAGCGATACTCGGTCGCGCTCTCACCGATCGGGAGCGAACGCAGGCGAACATGGCGTTCGAGACCTTCCACTCCCGACGACCGCCAGCCCAGCTCGTGCCTGGCACCGAGGACCTCCTTGCGAGGCTGATCCGTAGCGGTTGCAGCCATTCCGTGCTGTCGCTGAGCGCCCACAATGGGCTGACCCGTCACATCGCCGACATGGGCATCGCCTCCCTGTTCCTGCGCGTCGAGGGACGTACGGGCCCCTCCGCCCGGAGTAAGCGACAGCCTCTCGCGAAGCACGTGGCGATGCTGCAACGGACCATCGGGAACCGCCCGATCGTTCTCATCGGTGATGCTGTTGATGATGTCCGGGCTGCTCTCGCCAACCAGGTTCACCCCGTGCCCTACGCCGGCGGCCTAACGCACCCAGACATCCTCCGCCGCAGCGGCGTACCCGTTGCAGATTCCCTTGCGCAGGCAGCGGCGTTTGCCGTGGCTCACGCTCACAGCCTGAACTGACTCATCTTGGGTTCCACTGATCCCTGAGCAAGCCTCAACAGACGTCGGTCACGAGACAACGAACCTGTTGTCCGCCCGTCACGACAGGGCGCGGTCGGGTGCCGGGCTTGGCCTGGTGTGGTGGGATGCCGTGGAGATCGGCCCCCAATCCCTCCCATGAAGAGAGAGATGGAGGGCCGTCGGACGGAGCGCCGGGCAGGACGGTCAGTGTTTCTCCGCGACGTGGGGCGGAGAGGAAAAGGGCGGCCGACCTTGCCCGCAGTGCGGTGCGGTCTCCACTGATCGGCAGCCGGGAGGAACGCCGCCCGCAGTACTTCACCAGAGGGTGAGGGGGCGGCCCGCCTCCTCTGCAGCCCGGATGAGTTGCTCGATCCTCTCGGGCGACTGTCCCGCTTCGAGCCCGGCACGAATCGCCTGAGCGATGGCACGTGTCCGCCCAGCCGCCCCACGCGTATCTGCAAGAGGGCCGTGGGGATTGCGCCTTCGCAGCGACCACTCCGCACGGTTCTCCGCTGGCGTTCCGAGCCGAAGATGGGCCGGATTGGTACAGCCATGGAAGTCGCAGGTGTGGCACACGACAGGGTCCTCGGCAGCGGTCCAGCCAGTGCGGTCTATTACTCCGTTGGCGAGTTGGTAGGCGAACAGATGAGCCGGCACGGTTCCACGACGGGACGGTCCAGGAAGGCTCGCGGCACGAAAGGAACCGTGGCCGGTAGAGCTGACGGCGTGGCACCACGGCCAGCATTGATCCGCCGACCTGACGTAACGCTTGACTTCGAACCGTGCGACAACGTCCTCGTCGTTTAACCAGGCACGCCAAAGTTCCGCAGGGAGCCGAATCGGCATCGGCTCCCCAAGAAGCGAGAGTTGTTTAGCGCCCGTGTTCACGGGCTGGCACTGAGGAGCGACGCGCTCCAGCAGGAGTTGCTCGTCCGCTCCGCTCACGACGGGTCCACCTTGGTGGGCTTGAGGACAGGCGGGTAGCCCTTGGCACGAAGAAAGGCGTCGAGGGCTAGCGCGACGATGTCGCCGTGCTGGACACCGTGGTCCGCGTGATAACGGCGGATACGCCGCTGCAGTTGGAGATCGTCGGGGACGGCGTAGTTGATTTGCCCGCGAGTGGTATGACGACCGTTAATGATCTCCAAGGTGTCCGGATGAGGGACCAAGGGGTCCTCAGTCAGGTCGGATTGCGCTTCGAGGGCGTCAGCCACGGCGCGCAGTTGACGGGCATGGTGCGAGAGATCGGGCACTGGGCGCTCCGGTCGGGGC
>NZ_JACTVI010000082.1 GCF_014495685.1 Streptomyces sp. TRM68367
ACCCCGCCATCCACCAGGCCAACAGCAAGATCAACGCGCCCGCCGACACGCCCCAGGCGGCATAGAGGTTGACTCAGGAAACTCACGGCATGCTCCTGTTCGTCCGCGGCCGTCATTTCGCGGCTCGGGCGGTTCCCCCGCCGCGGATCTCGTGCTTGGCCTCGTCGGTGAGGTGGCACGCGGCGATGTGCGCGGCGGAACCGGAGACCGCGCGCAGCTCGGGCCGTTCCCCCCTGCACCGCCCCTGCGGCACCCAGCCCTTGTAGGCGCAGCGTGGATGGAAGGCGCAGCCGCCCGGAAGGTTGATCAGGCTCGGCGGGGTGCCGGGGATCGGGTTCAGTCGTACGCCGACGTCCCCGGACATGTGCGGCATCGACTGCAACAGGCCCCAGGTGTAGGGGTGCTGCGGCTGCTTCAGCACGTCCTGCTTGCTGCCGTACTCGATGCGTCGGCCGCCGTACATCACCAGGATGTCGTCGGCGATGTCGGCCACCACGCCGAGGTCGTGGGTGATGATGACGACGGCTGAGCCGAACTCCTCCTGCAGATCGCGCATCAGGTCCAGGATCTGCGCCTGGACGGTGACGTCCAGCGCGGTCGTCGGCTCGTCGGCGATCAGCAGCGCGGGGTCGCAGACCAGGGACATGGCGATCATGGCGCGCTGCCGCATACCACCGGAGAACTGGTGCGGGTAGTCCCTCACCCGGAGCTGGGGCTGCGGGATGCCGACCCGCTTCAGCATCTCCACGGATCGTTCCCTGGCCTCCTGCTTGGAGACCTTGTGGTGCACCCGGTAAGCCTCGGCGATCTGGGCGCCGACGGTGAAGAAGGGGTGCAGCGCCGACAGCGGGTCCTGGAAGATCATGGAGACCGTTCTGCCGCGCAGTTCGCGCATGTCGTGCTCGGGCAGGGCGACGAGTTCCCTGCCTTCCAGCCAGATCTCGCCGGAAACCTGGGCGCGGGTGCCCTTGTGCAGGCCGAGCAGGGCCAGCGAGGTCACGGACTTGCCGGAGCCGGACTCGCCGACGATGCCCAGAGTCTGGCCCTTTTCGAGGGTGAAGGACACGCCGTCGACGGACTTGACGAGGCCGTCCTCAGTCGGGAAGTGCACCCGCAGGTCCCGTACGTCGAGAAAGGCGTTGGATGCGGGCGTGACGTCCGCGGGCTGCGGTGAGGTCTGCACGGGCACTGGCGTTTCCTTGGGACGAGGGGGGTCAGGCGAGGCGGACGCGCGGGTCGACGAGGCCGTAGACCAGGTCGACCACCACGTTGGCGAGGACGATGAACGTCGCGGCGAAGAGCGTGGTTCCGAGGATGACCGGCAGGTCGGAGTTCTGGACGGAGTCCACGGCCAGCTTGCCGATGCCGTTGATGCCGAACACCGACTCGGTGATGACCGCGGAGCCGCCGATGAGCGCGCCGACATCCATGCCGAAGATGGTGATGATCGGGGTGATCGCGGCCCGCAGCCCGTGCTTGAGGACGACCGTGCCGGCCGGTAGCCCCTTGGCCCGGGCGGTGCGCATGTAGTCCTCGCCGAAGACCTCCAGCATGGAGGAGCGCGTGAGCCGGGTGTACATGGCGAGGTAGACGATGACCAGGGTGGCCCAGGGCAGGATGAGCCCCTGGAACCAGCCGACCGGGTCCTGGGTGATCGGGGTGTAGCCGGAGGCGGGCAGGATCTGCCACTTGTCGACGAACAGGTAGAGGAACAGCAGACCAACGAAGTAGATCTGCACGGAGACGCCGACCAGCGCCAGTCCCACCGCCGCCTTGTCGGCCGCCATGCCCCTGCGGACCGCGGCCACCGTGCCGAGGCCGACACCCAGGACGAGGAAGGCCACCGCGGCGCCGAGGCCGAGGGACAGGTCCGCCGGAAAGTCGCCCAGCAAGGTGGTCAGAACGGGGGTGTCGGTCTGGAAGGAGACGCCGAGGCAGGGTGCGCCGCAGTGGATGCGCAAGCTCTGGTCGCCGTAGTCGCGGCCCACGAAGAGCCCCTTGAAGAACTCCCAGAACTGTGTCGCGATGCCCTGGTCGAGGCCCAGCGAGTGCCTGATCTCCGCCAGCCGGGAGGGCGAGCAGGTCTTGCCGCAGGCCAGGAGCGCGGGGTTGGACGGCAGCGCGAAGAAGATGAAGAAGGTGATCACCGTGATCGCCAGCAGGATCACGGCCGCTGCCAGCAGGCGTCTGATCAGATAACGAAGCATGTGGTGCTGGACCTGACGTGAGAGAGGTGCCCCCGCCGGCGGAGTGCCCCGCCGGCGGGGAGTCGGACGGGTACGTCAGTGCTTGACGTAGGCGTGCACCAAGCTGGGCTCGCCCATGATCGTGTCGTCGATGACGCCACCGACCTTGGAGCCGCCCAGATCGCTGTAGTTCATGTACATCAGCGGGACCACGGCGGCATCCTTCATGATCTGCTCGTCCAGGTCCCCGTAGGCGACGTTGCGCTGCTTGATGTCGGTCATCTTGCCGATCTTGTCGATCTGCGCGTTGACCTTCGGGTCGTTCAGGTACGACAGGTCCTGGTTGGACTGCGGCAGCTTCTTGATCTGCCCTCCGTCGAAGAGGGTGGGCAGCACGGTGGAGGCGTTCGGCCAGTCCGCGACCCAGTCGCCCCAGGTCAGGTCGTACTGGTTCTTCACGTTCTGCACGGTGTTGAAGTAGTTCGCCTCGTCGATCGGGGAGATGTTCACCGTGATGCCGATCTTCGCGAGCGCAGTCTTCACGGCGTCGGCGAAGTGCTCCTGCGTGGGGATGTTCTTCACCGCGAGCGACATGGTGAGCTTCGGGTTGCCGGCCTGCTTCATCAAGGCCTTGGCCTTGGTGAGATCACCCGCGGGGTTGCTGCTGTACAGGTTGAAATTCTTGTGGCCGTCGATGCCGGGGGCCAGCATCGTGCTCGCGTAGTCGCCGTAGGCCGCACCACCGAAGGCGCCACGGACGGTGGTCTTGTCGACGGCGTACTCGATCGCCTCGCGGACCCGGATGTCCTTGACCCGGCCCGTGTTGATCGCCATGTAGTTGATGCCGGGAGCCGGGATCTTGTAGAAACGCGACTTCAGCGACGGGTCGTTGGCGATCGTCGACAGGTCCGAGCCGGCGATCGGCGTCTGCGTGATCGAGGTCTGGGCCGTGCCGGCGTCGGACTTGATCTGCTGGTCGATGGCGGCCTGGTTCTGCCCGAACTTGGCGTCGATCTCGTCGACGTTCTGCTCGCGGATCGGGTCGGTGGACTGGCTCCAGTACTTGTTCTTGACGAGGACCAGTTCCTTGTTGTGCGCGTACGACTTCATCATGTAGGGCCCGTCGGACCAGATGTGCGTGTCGTACGAGGCAGCCGTGTCGTGGGCCTTGGGCACCGCGGACCATCCGGTCATGGCCGTCGTCTCGTTGAAGTCGGCGACCGGCTGGTTGAGATGGAAGACGAGGGTGTACTTGTCCGGCGTCTGAATCGAGCTCAGTTGCTGACCCTTGAAGGGACCCTTGTACGAGGAGCCGCCGACCAGCCACTGACTGGCGTACGGCGGGCCGCCGTTGATGTCGGGCGAGAAGGCCCGCTCGACGCCGTACTTGACGTCCTGCGCGGTGACCTCTGTGCCGTCCTGCCATTTGACCCCGTGGCGCAGGTGGAAGGTCCACACCGTGGCGCCCTTGCTGGGCGTTCCCGTGTTGGTGGCCAGGTCGCCGACCAGCTTCGGCTGCGAGCCATTCTCGTCCCAGCCGGTGAGGGTGCGGACGAGCTCGTAGTCCATGCTCGACCCCTCGGTCGTGTACGTCCGTTGAGGGTCGAGGTGGTTGTAGTCCGAGTCGTCGAGGATCGTCAGCGTGCCGCCCTTCGTCGGGCTGCCACTGCTGGTGTTGCTGGAGGAACCTCCGCATGCGGTGGCCCCCAGGGCGACAGCCACGGCGGACGCCGTGAGGGCGAGCGAGCGCGTTCTGCGCGTCATTGAGGAAACTCCGTTCTTGTTGCGGGCTCGGCGGTCGTTCGTGGGACCGCCGGGTCGGCACTCGTGGGGTTGCGTATCAGCCGCGGCGGGCGCGGGGGTCGAGGACGTCCCGTACGCCGTCCCCGAGGAGGTTGAGCGCCAGGACGAGCACGAGGAGCAGGACTCCGGGAATGAACAGGTACATCGGGTCCTGCAGGAAGTACTGGGAGGCGTCCGACAGCAGGGATCCCCAGTCCGGGGCGGGAGGAATGACGCCCACGCCCAGGTACGACAGTGCCGCCTCGGTGGTGATGTTCTGCGGGACGGCGAGCGCGAAGGAGATCAGGATCGGCGCCCACAGGTTCGGCAGCAGCTGACGGAAGAGGATGTGCCGCCGGCCGGCACTCATGAGGCGGGCGGCGTCGACGAACTCCCGTTCACGCAGGGACAGGACCTGTCCGCGGACCAGGCGGGCGGTGTAGGCCCAGGCGAAGGCCGCGATGTTGAGGACCAGGACCAGCAGCCGGAGGTTCTCGTCCGTACCGCCGTGGCTGTTGGTCTGCAGCGCGTTCTGGATCACCGGGGTGAGCGCGATGATGAACAGCAGCTGCGGGAACGCCAGCATCACGTCCATGATCCGCGACAGCAGGGAGTCGACCCAGCCGCCGAAGTACCCGGCCGCGAGTCCGCCGACGACGCCGGCCACGGTGGACAGCACGGCCGACGCAAAACCGACGAAGAGCGAGGTGCGCAGGCCGTAGACGATCCGGGCGAACAGGTCGTAGCCCGTCCCCGGTTCGACGCCCAGCAGATGGGTGAGGCTGATGCCGCCCAGCGATCCGTAGGGGAAGTTGCCCGTGTCCGGGTCGATCGCCTTGTTGTCCGGCGTGGTCGGCCCCCAGCCGGTCACTGCGGTGAGCACCGGGGCCACCAGCGCGATCACGATGAACAGGACGGTGACCACCAGGGCGGTCATGGTGACCTTGTCCCGCCTGATGCGTGTCCATGCCATGCGGGCCGGTGAGCGGCCGGCGACGGCGGTGCCGTCGGACCGCGGGTCCTGCGGCGACGCGGTGGCCAGCAGCGTCGTACCGCCGCCGGATTCCACCGGCTGGTGTTGCGTGGTCATCGTGCGGACATTCCGAATCTGCCCTTTGCTTAAAGAAATGGGTGGCGTCCGTTGCAGGCGCCGTGAGGCTCTGCGGACTTTCGCAAGTCCGTGCGAGCCCGGTCAAGGCGAGCCAGGCACAGAAGAGGGATTGTTTGCGCTCGTGGAAAAATGTTGACGAGAACGGGGCGAGTGATTAGGCACCGCGTGCATGACCAAGGGCCGTTCCTTGGGCATCGCTTGGCCCGGACCTGCACCGCCCGACCTCCGCAAACGCCGGGACGGCGACCACTCCTCCAGGTCTTCCCCCGAATTCCCCCGCGGCAGGTAAAAAGAATCCCCGCGCACAAAAAACAGCGCATCACCGCCGGTTAATCACCGGATATCAGCCCACCGGAATACCGGCCTCCAGGTACAGCGCCGCCCCGCGTTCCCGCGCCCGCAGGGCCCACCGCAGCCGCTCGTAGCGCACGGGGGGCAGCAGCTCCGCCGCCTCCTCCTCGGTGACGAAACGCCAGCCGCGCAGCTCCGGGCCGGGCAGCAGCAGCCGTCCGGCCTCCGCCGAGTCGAGCCGCCCGCCGTCGAAGAGCAGCCGCAGGCCGCCGAAGCCGGGCCGAGCGGGCGGTTCCCAGTCGACGACGAGCAGGCTCGGTACGTCGTCCAGGCGGATGCCGGTCTCCTCGGCGACCTCGCGCATGCCGGCGCGGGCGGGCGCCTCGCCCGGTTCGACGACGCCGCCGGGGAACTCCCAGCCGGCCTTGTAGGTGGGGTCGACGAGCAGCACCCGGTCCCGCTCGTCGAAGAGGAGGACGCCGGCGGCGAGGGTCTCGGCCGTGGGCTCGGGGGTCTGCACGATGTCGCAGACCGGCACGGTGCCGTCGCCCACGGCCTCGGCGATGCGGGCGGCTGCTTCGTACGGGCTCAGGGCGCCGGTGTCGATGGGGTGGGCGTCGGCGGTGAGCCAGGAGGCGAGGGCGTGCTTGTACGGCTCGATGTGGTCGTAGCTCCACTGCCGTATGCGTATCTCGCCGTCGGGCAGGTCCGGCGGGACCTCGCGGTCGGCTATGCGTGCGCGCAGTATCGTTTCGGCCGGAGCGAGAAGGACGTGCCGGACGGCTATCCGGCGCGCGGCGAGGCCGCCGAAGATCTCGTCGCGGTACTCCTGGCGCAGCAGGGTCATGGGGACCACGAGGGTCCCGCCGAGTTCGGCGAGCATCGCGGCCGCCGTGTCGATCACGAGACGCCGCCAGATCGGCAGATCCTGGTAGTCGCCGACTTCGGCGAGGTGTTTGGGTGGCAGCAGGTACCGGAGCGCTCCGCCGATGACCTCGGGGTCGAAGAGCGTGCTGTTCGGGATCAGTTCGATCAGTTCTTGTGCGGTGGTGGTCTTTCCCGCACCGAACGCGCCGTTGATCCAGACGACGGTCACAGGTCCCCCTCTTCTGTTGGCCCCCTGTGGCTTGCCCGCTCCACCCTGCCACGGAAACCAGCGCCAGTTGAGGGCGCACGGCAATGGCACCGGTGCCCCTGGCGACAGGGGTGCCGGCGCCGCGTGACCGGGCCTTGTGGGCCCGTCAGCCCTTCCTCCCGGAGCTCTCGTCGTCCATGGCCAGGCTGTCGCCGGCGATCGTCCGGTCCACAGCGCTGAGGGTCTTGTCCACGTCGAGATCACCGAGAGCGGTCCCCCCGCCGCCCGCGGCATGGGACGGCGTGACCGCCGCGACAACGAATCCGGTGGCCAGGGAGGCGATGGCGAGCATGCTGCGCTTCTTCATGCCGGGTTCAACTGCCGGACGGCTCGGGGGTCACGCGCGTTCGCCTGGTGACAGGGCACTTCACGGCAAGACGCAGCGCGACGAAACGGGCCAGACGGACCGCGGCGGACGGGCCAGACGGACCCCGGCACGACAGCCCACGACAAGCCGCACCTCCACACGACGCACCACGGCGACACGCACCACGCCGAGACACCCCACGACCACACGCACGACGACGAGACACTCCGCGACCACATGCAGCGCGGCGAGACCCACCCTGGGCGTGGCGCACATCGGCGAGTGCACCGCCCAGCACGCACCCCGGCGACGCACACCAACCGGAGACGCACCTCGGCAGGCATACCCCGCCCCGACACACACCACGGCAGCCACACCCCGCAATGCGCACCACGGCCCGCCGCACCCCGGCAACGTCAGCGCAGCCGAACCCCACTCACCGCCAGATGAACGTTCCTGCAGGCCGCGGCGCCGTCGGCGTCATACCCCGGCTGCCTCCACGCCCGCCCGCCGGGCGAGTGCCGCCGCGGCTGCCCCCACCAGGCCGGCATCCGTGCCCATCTGGGCCGGCGTCACCGTCAGGCGCTGGACGAAGGACAGCGTGGCGTAGTCGGTCAGGGCCTTGCGCAGGGGCGTGAAGAGCACGTCGCCCGCCTTGCCCACTCCCCCGCCGACGACCACGATGTCGATCTCGACCAGCGTCGCGGTGGCCGCGATGCCGGCGGCCAGCGCCCGGGCCGCCCGCTCGAAGGAGGCCACGGCGACCGGGTCGCCGGCCCGGGCGGCTGCGGCCACCGCGGCGGCGGAGGTGTCGCCGTCGGGGCCGGGACGCCAGCCGTTCTTCACGGCGCGCCGGGCGATGTTGGGGCCGCTCGCGATGCGCTCCACGCAGCCACGGGAGCCGCACGGGCACGCGTCGCCGTCGAGGTCCACGCTGATGTGTCCGATGTGGCCGGCGTTGCCGGTGGGGCCGGGGTACAACCGGCCGTTCAGGACCAGGCCGCCGCCGACACCCGTCGAGACGACCATGCACAGCGCGTTGTCGTGGCCCCGGGCGGCGCCCTGCCAGTGCTCGGCCGCCGTGATCGCCACACCGTCGCCGATCAGCTCGACGGGCAGGTCACCGGCCGTGGCCCGGACCCGCGCCACGAGCGGGTAGTCGCGCCAGCCGGGCACGTTCACCGGGCTCACCGTGCCCGCGGAGGCGTCCACGGGCCCGGCACTGCCGATACCGACGGCCGTGACATGCGCCCACAGCGGCGACGCGGTCAGCTCGCCGAGCACCTCCTCCACGGCCCGCATCACGGTGTCGCCGTCCTCCTGGGCGGGCGTCGGCCACTGGGCGCGGGCCAGGATCCGGCCGTGGCCGTCCACCAGGGCGCCGGCGATCTTGGTGCCGCCGATGTCGAGCGCGGCCACGAGGTCGGTGTGCATCAGAGTCGGATCTCCCCGTCAGCCTTGAAGAAAAATCAAGCGGAAAACCATGCGGAAAGGCAGGCCCGTCACGCGGCGGAGCGCGGGCCGGAGATTGCGCTGGACAGTGTCTCCCGCATCTGACAACGTTGTCCAGGGCCTATGCTCGACGCCATATCCTCATACAACTCATGGACCCGCGCATCCCCGCACACACCAATCCCGTGGACGACAGGACAGGACACCGCACCGTGCCCGACGCGCCCCGCCGACCCGACGGCCACGCAGAGCGTGTCGCCGACCGCCTCTCCGGAAATCGCTACGGCAACCGTCCCACGATGAAGGACGTGGCGGCCCGCGCCGGGGTAGGCCTGAAGACGGTCTCGCGAGTCGTGAACGGCGAACCCGGCGTCACCCCGGAGACGGAGCGCCGCGTCCAGGAGGCCATCGACGCCCTGGGCTTCCGCCGCAACGACAGCGCGCGGGTGCTGCGCAAGGGCCGTACCGCGAGCATCGGCCTGGTCCTGGAGGACCTCGCGGACCCGTTCTACGGCCCGCTCAGCCGCGCCGTCGAGGACGTGGCCCGCGCCCACGGCTCCCTGCTGATCAACGGCTCCAGCGCGGAGGACCCGGACCGCGAGCAGGAACTGGTGCTGGCGCTGTGCGCGCGCCGGGTGGACGGCCTGGTGGTGATCCCGGCAGGGGACGACCACCGGTATCTGGAGCCGGAGGTGAAGGCGGGCGTGGCCACGGTGTTCGTGGACCGGCCGGCCGGGAACATCGAGGCGGACGTCGTCCTGTCGGACAACTACGGCGGTGCCCGCGACGGAGTGGCTCACCTCATCGCGCACGGGCACCGCCGGATCGGCTTCATCGGCGATATGCCCCGCATCCACACCAGCGCCGAGCGGCTGCGCGGCTACCGGGCCGCCATGGAGGACGCGGGGATACCGGTGAAGGACTCCTGGATGTCCCTGGGCGTCACCGACCCCGAGCGGGTGCGCCGGGCGGCCGAGGAGATGCTCTCCGGCCCGCATCCGGTCACCGCGGTCTTCGCGGGCAACAACCGGGTGACGGTCACCGTGATCCGGGTGCTCGCCGAGCAGACCCGCCGGGTCGCCATGGTCGGCTTCGACGACATCGAGCTGGCCGACCTGCTGCAACCCGGTGTCACGGTCGTCGCCCAGGACGCGGCGGCCCTCGGCCGTACCGCGGCCGAGCGCCTGTTCCGCCAGCTGGACGGCACGCTCCTCACCCCTGAACGCATCGAGCTGCCGAACCGGCTGATCACCCGCGGCTCGGGCGAGCTGCCCCCGGCAGACTGAGCGGCCATGGACGATCGCACACTCCACGCACTCGGGCTCGGCGAGGCGCCGCGCGAGCACCCACTGCTGTATCCGGGGGCGTGGCCCACGGACTCCGGGCTGCTGGACGGGGACCGGCTGCTGCCCCTCGAAACCCTGGTGCACACGGACCGCGCGCCGGTGCTCACCGTCGGCTCCAACGCCTGTCCGGGCCAGCTGCGCCACAAGATGACCGTGGCGGGGATCGCGTCCCCGATCCCGATGGTGAAGACCCGGGTCACCGGCGTCGGGGTCGGCGTCTCCGCGCACGTCAGCCGCATGGGATACGTGTCGGCGTCGCCGTACGACGCGCCGGACGCCGTGCGGGAGCTGTTCGTCATCTGGCTCGACGCCCTGCAACTGGCCGTGATCGACGCGAGCGAGGGCGCGCCGGTGCCGACCGGCAACTACGACCGCGTCTGGCTGCCCGCGCCGGGCGTCCGGATCGAACTGGCCGACGGCACGCTGCTGCCCGGCGCGTTCGCGTACGTCAACCGCCACGGGGTCCTGCGCAACGGCTCCCCCGCGCCCCGCTCCCATCCGGGACAGCGGGCGCTGCTCACCGAACTCCTCGTGCACTCGAGGCGGTTGCGGAAGCTGTTCGGTGTCACGCCCGAGGAGTTCTGCGCGCGGGCCCGCGCCGACCGGCGGCTGTGCGAGCGGGGCACGCGGCTGCTGGCCGAGGAGAAGCTGGTGACGACGTCCGGTCTGGAGCGGTACGTGCGGTCTCAGCAGACGGGGAGTCCGGGGACCGGCTCGTCGTTGTTGCCGCCCTCCAAGTAGACGTCGCTGATGTAGACGTTGGTGTTGCCGCTGTCGTCGTCGGTCTTGGCCCACCAGACGTTGGTCCACTCGCCGTAGGTCTCGCGGCGGCCCAGGTTCTGCTGGCAGTAGAAGTAGTTGGTGCCCGCGTTGAGTACGCCCACCTCGGTGCCGTCGGCGGTGTAGGACTTGGCGGTGCGCCACACCTGGCAGTTGAACTTGCCGCCGCCGATCGCGGTGCAGGACGGGGCCGGGTCGCTCCCCCCGCCGCCGCCCGTCGTACCGCCACCGCCGGTGGTGCCGCCGCCCCCGGTCGTGCCGCCACCCCCGCCGGAGCCGCTGCCGCCCGATGTACCGCCGCCGGGCGCGGGCTTGGGCGGGGATGACGCAGTGGCCTCGCCGGTGGGCTTCGGCTCTTCCTTCTGGCTCGGCTTGTCGGCCGGGGCCTCGGTCTTCTTGCCGCCCTTGTCGGTGGGTCCGGGTTCGGTCGAGACGTCGGCGCGCGAGCGGTCGTCCTCGGCCGAGACGTCCGCCGCCCGCGTCCGGGACGCCGCGGGGCGCGCGCCGGTCTCCGAGTCGCCCCGGTTGGTCAGCACGGCGACCGTGGCACCGGCCGCGGCGAGGACGACGGCGACGGCCACGGCGGCGAGCACGGCACGGCCCTTGCGGCGCGGTGTCGTACGGGAGTTCATGGGGCCCGTGTCAGCGGAGGCACCGGGCGCCGCGCCGCCGCTGCCCGCCCCGAAGCCCTGCTGACCGGGTGTGTTCTGCCCCGCCGCCCCGAAGCCCGAAGCACCCGCCCCGTCCCCCATCGACGGCACGGGCTGCGGCGGGCCGAATCCGGGCGGCGGTCCCGCCGGGACGCTGCGTTGCGTGTCCGGGCGTGCGGGTGGGGCCGCGGGGCCGTGCAGGCTGGTGGTCGGGCGGTCCGTGGCGTTGGCGTCCGTGACCGACTGGAGGAGTGCGCGGGCCTGGTCGGCCTCGGGGCGGGACTCGGGCCGCTTGTCCATCAGCTGCCGCAGGACAGGCGAGCGGACCGGCCCGGTGGGGCTCGGGCAGCGGCTCGGTCACGATCGCGGTGAGCGTGGAGAACGTGGACGTACGGCGGAAGGGCGAGGCGCCCTCGACGGCCGCGTACAGCGTGGCGCCCAGGGCCCAGACGTCGGAGGCGGGGCCCGGGTCGGCGCCCTGGGCGCGCTCGGGGGCGAGGTAGTCCAGGGAGCCGACGAGTTCGCCGCTGCGGGTGAGGTGGGTGGCCGAGCCGTCGCCCGGGTCCTCCATGGTCGCGATGCCGAAGTCGGTGAGGACGACGCGGCCGGAGCGGTCGAGCAGGATGTTGCCGGGCTTCACGTCGCGGTGCAGGACGCCGACGGCGTGCGCGGCGGCCAGCGCGTCCATGACCTTGGCACCGATCCCGGCGGCCTCGCGCGGGTCGAGCGTGCCGCGCTCGCGCAGCACGTCGTCCAGGGACGGGCCGTCGATCAGCTCCATGACGATCAGCGGGCGGCCGTCGATCTCCGTGATGTCGTGCACGGCGATGACGCCGGGATGGCGCACCCGGGCCGCGGCACGCGCCTCGCGCTGCATCCGCAGCCGCAGATCGTCCAGTTCGGGGCCGGCGACGTCGTTGTACGTGCGCAGTTCCTTGACCGCCACCTCGCGGCCGAGGACCTCGTCGACGGCCCGCCGGACCACGCCCATGCCACCGCGCCCGAGCTGGGCCGCAACCCGATAGCGCCCTGCCAGCAGCCGGCCGGTCCCGTCCGGCTGTCCGTACTCCCCCGATGACACCGCTGCCCCGTTCTGTGACACCTGCGACACGTCCTGCGTGCCGTACAGACTACGGGGCGGCGGTGACAGTGCCAGCCGGAAGTGACGGCTGTGACAGGGCCGCTACGTGGGCGACGGCCCCCATGAGTCCGCGGGCCCCGTCAGTGCGCGGAGGCCGTCAGGTCGCCGCGCCGGGGTGCCGCGAAGCCTTCCAGGTCGGCGCGGGTCAGGCCGCTCAGCCGGGCGACCTCGCCGATGTCGAGGGCGCCGCAGTCCAAGCCACGCAGCAGGTAGCCGCTGAGGGCCTTGGCGGTGGCGGGCTCGTCCATGACGTCGCCGCCGGTCCGGTTGGCGTAGCGGGCGAGGCGGGCGGCGGCCTGTTCGAAGCCCTCGCGGTAGAAGGCGAAGACGGCGGCGTAGCGGGTGGGGATGTGGCCGGGGTGCATGTCCCAGCCCTGGTAGTAGGCGCGGGCCAGGGCGCGGCGGGTGAGGCCGTAGTGCAGGCGCCAGGCGGCGTGCACCTTCTCGGTCGGGCCGACCGGCAGGACGTTGGTGGAGCCGTCCGAGACACGGACGCCGGTGCCCGCGGCGGCGACCTGCATGACCGACTTGGCGTGGTCGGCGGCCGGGTGGTCGCTGGCCTGATGGGCGGCGGAGACGCCGAGGCAGGCGCTGTAGTCGAAGGTGCCGTAGTGCAGTCCGGTCGCCCGGCCCTCGGCGGCCTGGATCATGCGGGCGACGGTGGCGGTGCCGTCGGCGGCGAGGATGGACTGGCTGGTCTCGATCTGGATCTCGAAGCCGATCCGGCCGGGTTGGAGACCGCGCGCCTTCTCGAACGCCTCCAGGAGCCGCACCATGGCGGTGACCTGCTCCGGGTACGTGACCTTGGGCAGCGTGAGCACCAGCCCGTCGGGCAGTCCGCCGGCCGCCATCAGGCCGGTGAGGAAGATGTCGAGGGTGCGGATGCCCCGGTCCCGGACGGCCGCCTCCATGCACTTCATGCGGATGCCCATGTACGGGGCCGCCGTACCGTCGGTGTACGCCTGGGCGATCACCCGGGCCGCGCGGGCGGCGGCCTCGTCCTCCTCGGCGTCGGGGCGGTTGCCGTAGCCGTCCTCGAAGTCGACGCGCAGGTCCTCGATCGGCTCGCGCTCCAGTTTGGCCCGCACGCGCGCGTGGACGGGTCCGGCGAGTTCCTCCGGCAGCCCGAGGACAGCGGCGAAGGAGGCGGCGTCCGGGGCGTGTTCGTCGAGGAGGGCGAGGGCCTTCTCGCCCCAGGAGCGGATGGTGCCGGCGGCGAAGGCGTCGCCGGGGACGTACACGGTGTGGACGGGCTGGCGGGTCCCGGCGTCGCCGGGGTAGCGGCGCGCCAGCTCGGCGTCGACCGGCGCGAGGGAGGCGCTGATCTCCTCGCTGACGGCGCCCGCGAGGCTCGTCGCCGCCTGCTCCTGCTGGCCCTGGCCCATCCCACACCCTCCAATTTTCCGCTCCACGGAATCAACAATCCGTAGAGCGAAGTTATCCGGGGACCTTCCGATGGTCAACACCGTGTCCACCCGGGGCCACTCCGCCATCTCGCCATGTTCACGCCCATCCCATACCGCGGTATCACACTTCCATACGCCCGCCCCGCACGACTCGTCCGGCCGTTCCCACCGAAGGAGACCGAAGTGCCGAACCACCGCCGGGTCACCCGCCGCCTGGGCCTGAAGGCCGCGTTAGCCGCAGCGGTCACCGCCCCCCTGTCCAGTACAGCACTGTCCGCCCCGCCCGCCGCGGCCGAGGAGAGCGGCGGCCGGCCCCTGCGGGTCATGTCCTTCAACCTGCGCTTCGCGAGCACCACGGAACCCAA
Organism: Streptomyces sp. TRM68367; assembly: GCF_014495685.1. Taxonomy (GTDB): domain Bacteria; phylum Actinomycetota; class Actinomycetes; order Streptomycetales; family Streptomycetaceae; genus Streptomyces. Next base: position 13,953 of record NZ_JACTVI010000082.1, read on the forward strand.
CAGCTGGACCGTCCGCAGACCCGTGATGCGCGCGCTGCTGCACCGCGAGGCCCCGCACCTCATCGGCACCCAGGAGGGCCTCTTCCCGCAGCTGCTGGACATCGACGCCGACCTCGGAGCGCGCTATGACTGGGTCGGCACCGGCCGCCTGCACGGCAGCCGCGACGAGTCCATGGCGGTCTTCTACGACCGGAACCGGCTGGCTCCGGTCGAGTACGACCACTTCTGGCTCTCCGACACCCCATACACGATCGGCTCCAACACCTGGGGTGCGGCCTTCCCGCGCATGGTCACGCAGGTCCGCTTCCGCGATCTGCGCGCCGTCGGACGGGAGTTCCACGTCCTCAACACCCACTTCGACCACCGCAGCCAGTACGCCCGCGAGCGCAGCGCAGCGCTCATGGCCGAGCGGATCGGCGGCCTTGAGGGCTCCCTGCCAGTGGTGGTGACCGGGGACTTCAATGTCGCCGCGCAGGGCAGCGCGGCGGTGTACGACACCCTGCTGGACGCCGGTCTCGTCGACACATGGGACGCGGCGGCCGAGCGGAGCCCGCTGTTCGGGACGTTCCACGGCTACCTGCCGCTGACGCCGGACGGCGACCGCATCGACTGGATCCTGGCCTCACCGGGGGCCACGGTGCACCGGGCGTCGATCAACACCTTCATGGTGAACGGGCAGTTCCCGAGCGACCACCTGCCCGTGCAGGCCTCGCTGACCCTGGAGTGAACCGAGCCCGTGACAGGCCGAGGCCCCAGCGACCGTGCTCGGTCGCGAGGGCCTCGTGGCTGTCCGGTCGGGTCAGCCCTTGCGGGTCTTGATCTCCTCGGTGAGGGCCGGGACGACGTCGAAGAGGTCGCCGACGATGCCGTAGTCGACGAGGTCGAAGATCGGGGCCTCGGCGTCCTTGTTGATGGCCACGATCGTCTTCGAGGTCTGCATACCGGCGCGGTGCTGGATCGCGCCGGAGATGCCGGAGGCGATGTACAGCTGCGGCGAGACCGACTTGCCGGTCTGGCCGACCTGGTTGGTGTGCGGGTACCAGCCCGCGTCGACGGCGGCACGCGAGGCACCGACGGCCGCGCCGAGGGAGTCGGCGAGGGCCTCGATGATCGCAAAGTTCTCCGAGCCGCCCACGCCACGGCCGCCGGAGACCACGATCGCGGCCTCGGTCAGCTCCGGACGCCCGGTCGACTCACGCGGCGTACGGCCGGTGACCTTCGTGCCGGTGGCCTTCTCGGAGAAGGACACCGACAGGGCCTCGACCGCGCCGGCGGCCGGAGCGGCCTCGACGGCGGCGCTGTTGGGCTTGACCGTGATGACCGGGGTGCCCTTGGTGACACGGGACTTGGTGGTGAAGGCGGCGGCGAACACCGACTGCGTGGCCACGGGGCCCTCGTCGCCGGCCTCCAGGTCGACAGCGTCGGTGATGATGCCGGAGCCGATGCGCAGCGCCAGCCGGGCGGCGATCTCCTTGCCTTCCGCGGAGGAAGGCACCAGCACGGCAGCCGGGGAGACCTGCTGGTAGGCGGCCTGCAGGGCGTCGACCTTCGGGACGACCAGGTAGTCGGCGTACTCGGACGCCTCATGGGTGAGAACCCTCACCGCGCCGTGCTCGGCGAGCGTGGCGGCGGTGTCGGCGGCGCCGTTGCCGAGCGCGACGGCGACCGGCTCGCCGACGCGGCGGGCCAGGGTCAGCAGCTCCAGGGTGGGCTTGCGGACGGCACCGTCCACGTGGTCGACGTAGACGAGAACTTCAGCCATGGGACTTCTTCTCTCCTGCTTGCGAAAGATGAGGGGCGGTCAGCGAAGTCGAGCTCAGATGAACTTCTGGCTCGCGAGGAACTCAGCGAGTTGCTTGCCGCCCTCGCCCTCGTCCTTGACGATCGTGCCCGCGGTACGGGCCGGACGCTCGGCCGCCGTGTCGACGGTGGTGTAGGCGCCCTCCAGGCCGACCTCCTCGGCCTCCAGGTCCAGGTCCGACAGGTCCCACGACTGAACCGGCTTCTTCTTGGCCGCCATGATCCCCTTGAAGGAGGGGTAGCGGGCCTCGCCCGACTGGTCGGTGACCGAGACGACGGCCGGCAGGGAGGCCTCCAGCTGCTCGCTCGCGGCGTCGCCGTCGCGGCGGCCCTTGACGACATCGTCCTCGACGGAGACCTCGGAGAGCAGCGTCACCTGCGGCACGCCCAGGCGCTCGGCCAGCAGCGCCGGTACGACACCCATGGTGCCGTCGGTGGAGGCCATGCCGGAGATCACCAGGTCGTAGCCGGCCTTCTCGATCGCCTTGGCCAGGACCAGGGAGGTGCCCATGGCGTCGGTGCCGTGGATGTCGTCGTCCTCGACGTGGATCGCCTTGTCGGCGCCCATCGACAGCGCCTTGCGCAGCGCGTCCTTGGCGTCTTCGGGGCCGACGGTGAGGACGGTGATCTCCACGTCGTCGTCGGAGTTCTCGGAGATCTGCAGCGCCTGCTCGACGGCGTACTCGTCGAGTTCGGAGAGCAGACCGTCCACGTCGTCCCGGTCGACGGTCAGGTCATCGGCGAAGTGCCGGTCGCCAGTGGCGTCGGGCACGTACTTCACAGTGACAACGATCCTCAAGCTCACGCCGGCTCTCCTACTGCATCGTCTTTTCTGGCTGCCTGCTTGCTGCCTGCTTGCAGGCAGCATAGGCGCCTCAAGCGGCCGATCCCGGTCGGGGCGATCCGCGCTCCGACCGAAATATTACTCGTCAGTACACTCAGTTCGTGCCCGCTAAGCAAGCGCTTTGAACTGTGACCTGTGCAACGCAGCGTAATCGGAACCGAACGATTCCGCAGAAGCGCGGAGCAGTGATCAATCCCGCAGACCGGTGAAGCGCCCCTGGTGGTAAAGGAGCGGCCGGCCGATACCCCCGGGGTCGCCGAGGAGGACCTCGGCCAGCACGACCCGGTGATCCCCGGCGGGCACGCGCGCGACGACCCGGCACACCAGCCAGGCCATGACGTCGTCGAGTACAGGGACCCCCTCGGGTCCTTCGCGCCAGGCGGTGGGCGGGCCGAAGCGGTCGGCGCCGCTGCGGGCGAAGGTGGCGGCCAGCTCCTGCTGATGCTCGCCGAGGAGGTGCACGCCGACGTGGCCGGTCGCGGATATCGCGGGCCAGCTGGAGGCGCCGGTGCCGATACCGAAGGAGAGCATCGGGGGCTCGGCGGAGACGGAGGTGAGCGAGGTGGCGGTGAAGCCGACGGGGCCGGCGTCCCCACGGGCGGTGATCACGGCGACTCCGGCCGCGTGCCGCCGGAAGACGGAGCGCAGCAGATCGGGGGTGGCGATCCGGGGAGTGCCGAGGTCGGGAGTGGCCGTCATGGAGTGGTCCTGAGTCCGGGCCCGGGGAGAGGGTGGTCCGAAGGCATGGGGTCAGGCTGACGATAGGTGGTGCACGCAGTCAAGTACGTACCGGAATGTGGGAGATGACTCACCGTCGACGTAACGGCCGTCACACCGCCTCCCCCAGCGCGGCGATGACGTCGGCCTTGCGGGGCTGGCCGGTGGCGCGCCGTACGACCTGTCCGTCGGCGTCGAGAATCAGCACCGTGGGGGTCTTGAGGATGTCGAGCCGGCGGACGAGGTCGAGGTGGGCCTCGGCGTCGATCTCGACGTGGGTCACACCCGGGACCATGCCGGCGACCTCGCCGAGGACCCGCCGGGTGGCCCGGCAGGGCGCGCAGAACGCGCTGGAGAACTGCACGAGGGTGGCGCGTACGCCGAGTTCCGCGCCCAGTTCGGCCGCCTCCAGCCGCCTGCCGTCGTCCCGCCCGCGCACTCGCACTCTCCCACTCCGCCGCCGTTGCAGTACTCCATAGGCGCTCGCCGCAGCGAGCACCACCACACACACCACCAGTCCGCTCATCACCCTGGTCAAGCGCTCACGAGACCGCAAAGATTCCCGCCTCCCCGAACCGGTTCCGCTGCGGAATGCTTGATTCATGGACATTGATGTGAGGGGGCCGCGCTTCGGGGCGGCCGTGACGACCGCCGTCCTGGCGGTCGTGCTGGTCACCGGGAGCGCGTGGCTGCTGGCCTGGCAGACGCTGGCGTTCGCGCTGGGCGCGGCGGGCGGGGTGGGCCGTTCGCCGTACGGCTGGCTGTTCCGTAAGGCCGTACGGCTGCGGATCGGCCCGCCGGCCGAGTTCGAGGCGCCCGAACCGCCGCGGTTCGCGCAGGCGGTGGGGCTGGTGTTCGCGGGTCTCGGTCTCGTCGGCTACGCGCTGGGGCCCGGCTGGCTGGGAGTCGCCGCGACGGCGGCAGCGCTCGCGGCCGCGTCCCTCAATGCCGCGTTCGGGTACTGCCTGGGCTGCGAGATGTACCTGCTCGTACGGCGTCTCAGAGCAATGCACTGGTAAAACCCCGAGGTGGATCACATGGCGGACGTGACGAGAATCTCGCCGCGCGGGGGCACGAGGACTGGCTACCCGGCCGTTCTTCGGGCACGATCTGCGACAAGCCGTAAACCTACGGCCGCGTAACTTCCGCCGGGAGTCCCTTCCCAGGCAGAGCAGGAAGGGTCCGATCCGCCCATGGCAGAACTCGTCTACCGTCCGGTCGTCGGTCTCGCCCGCACACTGTTCAAGGTGTGGGACCTCAGGATCGACTGCCGGGGTTCGGAGAACATCCCGCGCTCGGGCGGCGCCGTGCTGGTGAGCAATCACATCAGCTATCTGGACTTCGTCTTCAACGGCCTAGCGGCGCTGCCGCAGAATCGTCTCGTGCGGTTCATGGCGAAGGAGTCCGTGTTCCGGCACCGGATCTCCGGTCCGCTGATGCGCGGCATGAAGCACATCCCGGTGGACCGCAACCAGGGCGAGGTGGCGTACGCGCACGCCCTGGACTCGCTGAAGTCCGGCGAGATCATCGGGGTGTTCCCGGAGGCGACGATCTCGCAGTCGTTCACGCTGAAGAGCTTCAAGTCGGGTGCCGCGCGCATGGCGCAGGAGGCGGGCGTCCCGCTGATCCCGATGGCGGTGTGGGGGACGCAGCGACTGTGGACCAAGGGCCACCCGCGCAACTTCAAGCGCAGCCACACGCCGATCACGATCCGGGTCGGCGAGGCGCTCGAGGCCTCGCGCGACAAGTACGCGGGAGCGATCACCCGGCAGCTGCGCGAGCGGGTCCAGGAGTTGCTGGAGGCCGCCCAGCGTGCCTACCCGGTGCGCCCCAAGGGTCCGGACGACACGTGGTGGATGCCTGCCCACCTCGGCGGCACGGCCCCGACGCCGGAGCAGGTCCGGGCAGCCGAGTCGCACTGACGCGCGGCCCCGGCCGTACGGGGCACGTCCGTTCCTACGCGGCGTTGACGGCCATCCCTTATCGCATGGGACGTTGACGGCGATCCGTTACTGCACGGGGTCGTTGACGGCGATCCGTGCGCCCGGGCTGAACTTCTCCAGCAGCTCGGCCAGTTCGGCGGCCGCGGCCGCGACCTCGGCGGCCGTCATCGGCGCCATGCCCTCCAGCAGGAAGATGCCCGAGGTGGTCTCCTCGGCGAGCCGGGTGCGAGGTCCCTGGCGCCAGTTCCAGCGTCGGCAGGTCACGCCCGCCTCGTCACGCCACACCACCTCGCCTGCGTCGGGGTGTTCCACGATCTCCTCACCGCCGGCGACGGTCACGAAGTCCTCCTCGCCCGTGGCGCGCACCAGGCGCATACCGCCCTGGATGCGGTCGATGTCCTCGCCGCCGACGGGGATCAGGTGGGCGACGCTGATGGCGTTGTAGAGGTCGACGAGCAGGTTGATCCGGGGCAGCCCGGCCTCCGACAGGGCCCGCTTGGCCAGCGCCTCCGCCGAGTTGCGGGTGCGGGACGGCTTCGACCCGAACGCCGTGTACGCCGCGCGCCAGGCCGCCATGTGCGGGTCCTCGTGTGCAGCGCGCCCGTCCAGGCGTACGGCGAGCCGTCGGACCGCGTCGTCGAGGAGCGCCGAACTGGCGTCGGTGCTGGGCCCGTTGACCAGGCCGTGCGCTTCGACGACGACGTGGGTGAAGCCGGGCGCGAGGGCGCGTACCTCGTCGGACACAGTCAGCGTGAGTGTCATGGTCGGCCTTGCCTCAGAGTGCGGTGGGGAGCGTCTGCCACAGGTGCGGCCGGTCGCGGGCGGCCTTGAGGGCGCCGAGGACGGCCGGATGCGGTTGAGCATACAGGACTGGATAGTCCAGTTCATTGGACTTTGGGTCGGGTACGAAAGCCAAGCGTTCGCCGTCCAGGGAGAACCGGGCGTCCACTCCCGGCTTGTTGCCGCGCGGATCCTGCCGGTGCCAGGCGCCGTTGAACCGCACGGCGACCAGGCCGTGCACCACGTCGAACCCCTGGTAGCAGAGCGCGGTGGGGATGTCCTCGGCCCGCAGCAGGGCGGCCAGGGCATGGGCCTTGGCGTAGCAGATGCCGGTGCCCTGCTCCAGGACGTCGGAGGCGCGCCAGGTGACGCGCAGGTCGCCGGAGTCCTGCGAGTGCGGGATGGTGTCGCGCACGAACTCGAAGGCCGCCCGCGCATACTCATACGAGTCCGCCACCCCCTCGGCGAGCCGGGCGGCCGTCTCACGGACGAGCGGATGATGGTGGTCGATCACCTCGTCGGCGGCCAGGTAGGCGGAGAGGTCGGGGGTCTCCTGGATCAGCTGCATGTCGCCAGAGCATAGGCACGCAGCCGATCATGAGTCAATTGATTTTCAATCAACCGTATATATATGCAGACTCGGGGTCCCGTCTGGAAGAACGGCTGAAGATCGCCGCAACCAGACACCCCGCTACAACCCCTGTTCCCCGCCGTGGGTCTCGTCTCCGGAAGATCATCAACAGGGGGATGGACATGAGAAATCGCCTGCTCGGAGCCGTCGAACCGGAACACCGCCGACCTGAGGCTCGTCGGCAGCAAGGTGCGCGGGGGCGCCGGGGACACCGTGACCGCCCGGGTCACCGTGCACAACCGCGGCCCGGCGTGGGTGGCGTCCCTGGGCGCGGGCGCGCCCGTGGCCACGGTGCGGTTCCAGGCGCCGCAGGGCACCACGGTGGTCGGCCTGCCGGAGGACGACTGCTGGCGGCAGGCGCCGGCCCCGGAGGGTCCCTCCGTCACGACGTACTACTGCCGGACGCCGAACACGCCGCTCGACAAGGCGTCCCACGCCCTCGACGTCCGGCTGCGGATCGACCGTGTGGTACCCGGGGCTCGCACCACCGTGGCCACCCTCAACGACAACTGGGAGCTGCCGATCAGCAAGTTCGACCCGAACCTGCGCAACAACACCGCGGCGATCGTCGTCAACGGCTGACGACGCCGGGGAGGGGATGGCCTACCGCGCCATCTCCTCCTTGAGCGCGGCCACGAACGCGTCCACATCCTCCTCGGTCGTGTCCCAGGCACACATCCAGCGGACGTCGCCCGCGGCCTCGTCCCAGAAGTAGAAACGGAACCGCTGCTGCAGGCGCTCGCCCACGTCGTGCGGGAGGCGGGCGAAGACCGCGTTGGCCTGCACCGGGTAAAGGATCTCCACGCCGTGCACGGCGCGCACGCCCTCCGCGAGACGCTGGGCCATGTCGTTGGCGTGGCGGGCGTTGCGCAGCCACAGGTCCCTGGCGAGCAGGGCCTCCAACTGCACCGACACGAACCGCATCTTGGAGGCGAGCTGCATGGACAGCTTGCGCAGATGCTTCAGGTGACTGACGGTGTCCTGGTCGAGCACGACGACCGCCTCGCCGAACAGGGCGCCGTTCTTCGTGCCGCCCAGGGAGAGGATGTCGACGCCGACCGCGTTGGTGAACGTGCGCATCGGGACGTTCAGAGAGGCGGCGGCGTTCGCCAGCCGGGAGCCGTCGAGGTGCACCTTCATGCCGCGGGCATGGGCGTGCTCGCAGATCGCGCGGATCTCGTCCGGCATGTAGACGGTGCCCAGTTCGGTGGCCTGGGCGATCGAGACGACCTGCGGCATCGCGCGGTGCTCGTCGTCCCAGCCGTACGCCTGCCGGTCGATCAGCTCGGGGGTGAGCTTGCCGTCGGGCGTGGGCACGGTGAGCAGCTTCAGGCCGCCGACCCGCTCCGGCGCCCCGCACTCGTCGACGTGGACGTGCGCGCTCTCGGCGCAGATCACCGCGCCCCAGCGGTCGGTGACGGCCTGGAGCGCGACGACGTTGGCGCCGGTGCCGTTGAAGACCGGGAAGGCCTCGGCGGTGGCGCCGAAGTGGCTGCGGACGATCCGCTGGAGGTGCTCGGTGTACGCGTCCTCGCCATAGGCGACCTGGTGCCCTCCGTTGGCCAGGGCCAGGGCGGCGAGCACCTCCGGGTGCGCGCCGGCGTAGTTGTCGCTGGCAAAACCGCGGACGTCCGGGTCGTGATGGCGCCGGGCCTGCGAGAAGGAGGCCTTCGGGGGGTTCACGGCTTCTCGGTCAGCCACAGACGATGTCCGTTCACTTCGGCGGCGGGCTTCTCCCAGACTCCGGCAATGGCCTCGGCCAGGTCCTTGACGTCCGTGAAGCCCGCGAACTTCGCGTTGGGCCGCTCGGCGCGCATCGCCTCGTGCACCAACGCCTTGACCACCAGGATCGCAGCCGCGGAGGTCGGCCCCTGGGCGCCCCCCGCCTTCTTGAAGAAGTCGGCCATGGCCAGCGTCCACGCCTCGGCGGCGGCCTTGGCGGCGGCGTAGGCGGCGTTGCCCGCGGTGGGCTTGCTCGCGCCCGCGGCACTGATCAGGACGTACCGGCCGCGGTCGCTGCGCTGGAGCGCCTCGTGGAAGGCGAGGGACGTGTGCTGGACAGTGCGGACGAGCAGCATCTCCAGCAGGTCCCAGTCGTCGAGCCTGGTCCTGGTGAAGGTCTCGCTGCCGCGCCAGCCGCCGACCAGGTGGACGAGGCCGTCGACGTGGCCGAACTCCTTCTCGATGCGGGCGGCCCACGCATGGGATGCGTTCAGGTCGAGCAGGTCGACCGTGTCGCCGGTGACGGTCGCGCCGCCGTGCGCGTAGCTGGCCGCGTCGACGGCCTCCGCCAGCCGCTCCGGGTCGTTGTCGGAGCCGATGACGGTCGCCCCCGCCTCGGCGAGCCGGAGCAGCGCCGCCCGTCCGGCCGGTCCGCCCGCACCGGCCACCGCGATCACCGCGCCGCTCAGTGCTCCGTTGCCGTTCCCCATCTCCGCCTCCTGAGCCCGCCGAGCGATCGTTGCCTCCATTGTGCTCTCCCGCAGCGGAGCGGCGCGTCCGCTCATGCGGCGGCCCGCTCGGCACTGTCCGCCCTGATGCCCTTGGTGGCGGCGATCACCTTCTTCAGCTTCTTGGACAGCGCCTCGTAGAACATGCTCAGCGGGAACTCGTCGGGAAGCACGTCATCGACGAGCTTGCGCGGCGGCTGGGTGAGGTCCAGTGCGTCGGGGCCCTTGGCCCACTTGGAGCCGGGGTGCGGGGCGAGGTAGGTGGAGACCAGCTCGTATCCGGCGAACCAGTGGACGAGCTTGGGGCGGTCGATGCCGTCGCGGTACAGCTGCTCGATCTCGGCGCACAGCTGGTTGGTGACCTGCGGGGCGCGCTCCCAGTCGATGAACAGCTTGTTGTCGGTCCAGCGGACCACGTCGTGCTTGTGCAGGTATGCGAAGAGCAACTGCCCGCCGAGGCCGTCGTAGTTGCGTACGCGCTCGCCGGTGACCGGGAAGCGGAACATGCGGTCGAACAGCACCGCGACCTGCACGTCCAGGGCCTGCGAGACGCCCTCCTTCGCCAGTTCCACGGCCTCCCTGAAGGCGGTGAGGTCGCAGCGCAGCTCCTCCAGGCCGTACATCCAGAACGGCTGGCGCTGCTTGATCATGAACGGGTCGAAGGGCAGGTCGCCGTGGCTGTGGGTGCGGTCGTGGACCATGTCCCACAGCACGAACGCCTCCTCGCAGCGCTTCTGGTCGTCGACCAGCGCGGCGACGTCCTCGGGCAACTCCAGGCCGAGGATGCCGACGGCGGCAGCGGTGACGCGGCGGAAGCGGGCGGCCTCGCGGTCGCAGAAGATGCCGCCCCAGCTGAACCGCTCGGGGGCCGCGCGCACGGCGATTGTCTCCGGGAAGAGGACGGCGGAGTTGGTGTCGTAGCCGGACGTGAAGTCCTCGAACGTGATGCCGCAGAACAGCGGGTTGTCGTAGCGGCTGCGCTCCAGCTCGGCCAGCCAGTCCGGCCAGACCATGCGCAGCACGACCGCTTCGAGGTTGCGGTCGGGGTTGCCGTTCTGGGTGTACATCGGGAAGACGACCAGGTGCTGCAGGCCGTCCCGGCGGTTCGCCGCGGGCTGGAAGGCGAGCAGCGAGTCGAGGAAGTCGGGCACCTGGAAGCCGCCGTCGGCCCAGCGACGCAGATCCCGCACGAGGGCTTCGTGGTAGGCGCGGTCGTGCGAGAGCAGCGCGGACAGCTCCTGTACGGCGTCGACGACCCGGCGTACGGCGCGTTCCGCGTCCGCGAGGCCGGGAGCACCCTCGGCGTCGAAGTCGATCGACCCGTCCTTGGACTGCCATGGCCGGATCTGCTCCACGGCATCCTTGAGCACGGGCCATGCCGGGTGGTCCACCACCCTGCCCTCCGGAGGAACCTTCCCCTCCGCAGCCGCCTGCACAAGAATTTCCGTCATGTCTCATCCTCCACCGGATAACCTCGCGTAGAGACACCGTATGCACACGAGGTTTCCCTCAGCAAGGGGAGCCTCGGGAAATCGTCCTGCGCACCCCGACCTACACCGCACTTTTTCCTGCCGGACAGGGTTCGGGGTGACCTGCGCGACGGGTGGGAACTACACCGGTGGGTCAATTCGCGGCAGGACTCGCCCACGGCCGGGTGACCTGCCGGGGGTGACAGTCCAGGTCCGCCCCAGTGTGCCGGACCGATTCGCCCAGGACGCACGGGTTCACCTCGGGCCATGGCCGTTAGGCTGCGACTCTGCCCGCCGTCGACGGAAGCGAGCCGAACCTTGAACTTCCTCACCATCGGTCACCGCGGAGTCATGGGCGTCGAGCCCGAGAACACCCTCCGCTCCTTCGCCGCCGCGGAGGAGGCCGGCCTCGACGTCATCGAACTGGATCTGCACCTGAGCAAGGACGGCGCCCTCGTCGTCATGCACGACCCCGACGTGGACCGCACGACCGACGGAAGCGGCCCGATCGCCGAGCAGACCCTGGACGAGCTGCGCGCGCTGGACGCCGGCCGCGGGGAGCGGATCCCGGTGTTCGAGGAGGTCCTGGACGCGGTGGCGTCGCCGTTGCAGGCCGAGATCAAGGACGTGGCGGCGGCGCGGGCGCTGGCCGAGGTGATGCACCGGCGGAATCTGGCCGACCGGGTGGAGGTGTCCTCGTTCCACGAGGAGGCGATCGCGGAGATCGCCCACCTGGTGCCGGGGGTGCGCACGGCGCTCATCGGCAGCCGCTACGGCGGCGACATCGTGGACCGCGCCGTGGAGGCCGGTGCCGGGACGCTCTGCCTGAACATCCGCCGGATCACCCTGGAGGTCGTGGAGAACGCGCGCAAGGCGGACCTGAGGATCATCGGCTGGGTCGTGAACACCCAGGACCACCTGCGGCTCGTACGTGCCCTGGAGCTGGACGGCGCGACCACCGACTACCCCGAGATCAAGCGCACCGGCCGCTTCACCGCGTGAGCCTCACGCCAGCGGCTTGACCAGCAACTCGAACTGCAGGTCGGGGCGCTGCGGGAGGCCGAAGCGCTCGTCGCCGTACGGGAAGGGGGTCATGCGTCCCGTACGGCGGTAGCCGCGGCGCTCGTACCAGGCGATCAGGTCCTCGCGGACCGAGATCACGGTCATGTGCATCTCCGTGACGCCCCAGTGGGCGCGGGCCTGCCGTTCCGCCTCCGCGAGGACGACCTTGCCGAGGCCGCCGCCCTGGGCCCCGGGGCTGACCGCGAACATCCCGAAGTAGGCGTGGTCGCCGCGGTGCTCGAGCTGGCAGCAGGCGATGATCCTGCCCTGCCGCTCGGCCGTCAGCAGCCGGCTGCCGGGCGCCTTGACGACCTCCAGCACGCCTTCGGGGTCGGTCCGCTGCCCCTGCAGGATGTCCGCCTCGGTCGTCCACCCCGCCCGGCTCGACTCTCCCCGGTACGCCGACTCGATCAGCGCGACCAGCTCGTCCACATCGACGTCGGTGGCGTCACGGAAGGTCAGTCCGGTGGCGGCGGTTTCCATGGAACTCTCTCTCGTTTCCTGGCGCGGCTCGGGCAGGGGTGAGACTAACCCGGCCACGAGGCCTGTCCTATGCTCCGGGTGCATGGTGCACGTACTCAGCAGCCGGATTCTGCTCCACCCCACCGACCCCGAGCGGTCCCGTGTCTTCTACGGCGAGCAGCTGGGCCTCGCCGTCTACCGCGAGTTCGGCACGGGGCCGCAGCGCGGAACCGTCTACTTCCTCGGCGGCGGCTTCCTGGAGGTGTCGGGCCGGTTGGAGACACCTCCCTCCTCCGCCGTACGGCTCTGGCTCCAGGTCGAGGACGTGGAGGCGGCGCACGAGGAGCTGCGCGGCAAGGGCGTCGAGATCGTGCGGCCGCCGGTGCAGGAGCCGTGGGGGCTGGTCGAGATGTGGATCGCGGATCCGGACGGGACGCGGATCGTGCTGGTGGAGGCGCCGGCGGATCATCCGCTGCGGTATCGGCCGGGGATCTGAGGGGTCCGGCCCGGGATCCGAGACGGTCCCCGGTGCGGGTGCCAGGGGATGCCGGGCCGGGTCCGAGACGGTCCGGGTGCGGATTCCAGGTGGTCCTGAGCCGGTCCGGGTGCGGATCCGAGGTGGTCCTGAGCCGGTCCGGGTGCGGATCCGAGATGGTTCCGGCCGGGTCGGACACGGCCGGGGCTCAGACAGGGCGGGCGCGGATCCGGGGTGGATTTCGGCGCGGGCCCCGGAACGAGACGGTTGCCGGTCAGGGGCCCGCGCCAGACGGCGCCGATGTCAGCGCGGCCGGTGTTCCCAGCCGCGGTCGGTGCGGGTCAGTTCGCGAAAGCCCGCGCCGGCCAGCCGGTCGATCATGGTCTGGTCGGTGGCGGATTCGTAGGTGAAGAGCCGGCCGACGCCGCACAGGCGCAGCCAGTCTGCGGCCTGCGCGAGGAGCTGCTGTTCCAGGCCCGTGCCGTACTCGGCGGGGTCGATGTGCAGGTTGCCGATGTCGGCGAGACCCGCGGCCGCGCGCGTTGCGCTCGGGGCGGGTCAGGGCCGTGTCGACCTCGATGAAACCGAGGGCGCGTCCGTCGGCGTACGCCGTGCGGCGGGTGCCGCAATCCCCCAGCGTGCGCGCGTACGTCACACCCGGCCGCGGCGCCGGTGACGGCAGGTCGGCCACCCGCGCGAGCAGGATCACCTCCGTGTGCCCGACGTGCCGGAAACCGGCGCGTTCGTAGACGGCGCGGATGTGCGGCCAGTTCCGGGGCAGCCCGTAGACCGCCGGGGCGGGCAGCTCGCCACTGGCGTACCGGAGACGGACGTTCCAGCGGGCGAGCTGCGCCAGGCAGGCGGACATCAGCTGTTCGGCGGCTTGGTCGGCGTCGTGCCAGACGGACGCCGTCGGATGGCACACGAACCAGTCGATCTCCCCGACGTCCCGGTAGCTCTCGCCGACCTCGTCGTCGGCCCGGTAGCGCAGCAGATGGGCCGCGGCGACGATGTACCGTCGCTGCTCGGCGACGTGGGTGACCCACTCGGCCACCCACGGGTCGGTGATGAACTCGCCGGGCCGCCGTTCCAGGTCGCTCAGGACGGTGTTCACGGAAACGGAGATGCCGGGGACGACGGCGGCGACGTGCTGGTTGACCAGTTCCGTGACCTGGTCGCGGTCGTCGCGGCGGAAGGGGCGCACCGTGGACGCGGGCATGCGGAACCTCCGGGCAGAGTGAAGGGCTGGAGGACCGCCATGCGGTGCGGTACAGGGCCGAGAGTACGTCGGGCCCGCGGTGCGTACCAGTGGATTTTTTCCCACCCCGCATCGGCGAGGACCGGCCATCGTGCTCCGAACAGACGTCGGACCGGCTCGCTCCCCTGGCCGACGACCCGCCACCTGCCGCGCTCCCTCGAATGCTCCCCGTGTACATCCTTGCGCTCGCGTGCGCGCCGTCGGGCCCGGGCATCCCTTGACCGACCGACAGACCGCCCGGCGGGCGGGACGGCCGAGCGGGGAGGTGCCCGTGCACGGACCGGCGTCGTCCGGCTGGCTGCTGGTCGCGCTGTGCGCGGCGACCGGCGCCTACTGCCTGCTGCGGATGCGCAGCAGCGTCGGGGAGCAGCGCCGGACCGCGGGCGGCGAGGCGCTCATGGGCTTCGGCATGGCCGCGATGGCGGTGCCGGCGGCGGTGTTCACCCCGCCGTCGTGGGCCTGGTCCGCCTACGCGGCCGTGTTCGGCGCGGCCGCGCTGGACGCGCTCTGGGCGGCGCGGAGAAGCCCGCACCATCTGCACCACCTGGTGGGGACCGCGGCCATGGTCTACATGGCGATGGTGATGGCCGGCTCCCCCGCCCACGCGCACGGCGGCTCCGGCGTACCGCTCCTCACCGGGGCGCTGCTGCTCTACTTCACGGCGTACGTGCTGCTGACGGGCGTCCGGCTGGTGCCCGTCCCCGCCGGGGCCACGGGCGGCCCGGCCACCGGGTCCGGGTGGGGCGACCGGCCCGAGCTGGCGCGGGCGTGCCGCTTGTCCATGGGCATCGCGATGGTGGCGATGCTGCTGACCATGTGAGACCGGCCCCCGGCCGCATGTCCCCGGCCACCCCGGGTCCGGTGCACGGAGCCGTTGCCTGCGTCACTTTGCCCCGTCCGCCCGTACCCCGGAGCCGCACGCCGCTCATAGGCTGCCCCCATGATGCTCCCCGCGGCACTGTTGCTGCTCGGCGCCCTCACGGCCGTCTTCGCTCCCCGGCTGCTCGCCCGGGCCGGCTGGCCGGACCGTGAACCGGTGGTCGCCCTGTGGATGTGGCAGTGCGTGATCGCGGGCGTGCTGCTGTGCTGCGCGCTGTCGATGACGCTCAGCGCGGCGGCCGCGTGGCGGGCGGTGGGTGGCCGGGTGTTCGCGACGGCGCCGTCCGTGGTGGTGGAGGCCTACGCGCTCGGTACGGCCGGGCCGTGGGCGGCGGCCACCGCGGCCGCGCTGGCGTGCGGCGGGCTGTGGAGCGCCGTGATGCTGGCCCGGGAGGTCGTACGGGCACGGGCCCGCCGTCGGCGGCGCAGGGCCGAACTCATCGACGGGGCCCCGCTGTTGCCGGGCGAGGAGCGGGGGCGCCGGCTCGTCGTGCTGGAGAGCGAGCGGCCCGATGCCTGGTGGCTGCCCGGCTCGCCCCCGCAACTGGTCGTCACGACGGCCGCGTTGCGCCGTCTGAAGGGGCGTCAGCTGGACGCCGTGGTGGCCCACGAGCAGGGGCACGCGCAGGCGCGGCACGACTGGCTGCTGCACTGCTCGGCCGCACTGGCACACGGGTTCCCGCAGGTGCCGGTGTTCGCCGCGTTCCGGGACGAGATGCACCGGCTCGTCGAACTCGCCGCCGACGACATGGCCTCCCGCCGCTTCGGCCGGCTGACGACCGCCCTGGCCTTGGTCGAGCTCAACAAGCACCGCGGCGTGTTCGGCCCCTGCCCGACCCCGCAGGCCCATGTCCCGGCCCGCGTGCACCGGCTGCTCACTCCCCCGGACAGACTGCCGCCCGTTCGCCGCCTGCAACTGACGGCAGCGGCGGCACTGGTACCCGTGGTACCGCTGCTGCTGGCGTTCGGCCCGGGGCTGCGGGCGCTGGGCTGACCGGCAGGCGCCGCACACCGGGCCGCGGGCGCCGGATCGGCCGGCGCAATGGCTGCGGACACCGTCAAAACGACAGCTGCGGAACCCGGACCGTCCAGCCACCATGCCTCTCCCAGAACAACAGTTGACCACCCCCGGGGCTGGCCCCCGGCCCCACCGGTCGGCAAGGATCAGACCATGCACACCTCGTCCGCCGACTCCCCGCCCCGTCCGCCGCAGCACCGCACGGCAACGCGCGGCGCCGGTGTCCTGGCCCTGTGTTCCGTCCTGCTGACCGCCCTGGTCGCGGCCAGATGGCACCCGCTGACGAGTCTGGACGGCGACGTCTCCCGCACCACCCACCGCTGGGCAGTCGACGAACCCGGCCTCACGCACGCGAACCGCATCCTGACGGACTGGGTGTGGGACCCCTGGACGATGCGCATCCTGTGCGCCGCCGCCGCGCTGTGGCTGACGTGGCGGCACGCGGCGCGCTGGACGGCCGTGTGGCTGGTGGCGACCGTCGCGCTGGGCACGGCGTTGCAGCAGTCCCTGAAGGTCGTGGTCGACCGCGCCCGCCCGGTCTGGCCCGACCCCGTCGACTCCGCCCACTACGCGGCGTTCCCGTCGGGCCACGCCATGTCCGCCGTGGTCGTGTGCGGCCTGCTGCTGTGGCTGCTGCACCACCACGGCACCTCGCGTGCCCTGTGGCACACGGCGCTGGCCGTGGCCCTGGTTTCCGTGCTCGGCGTCGGCCTGACCCGGGTGTGGCTGGGCGTCCACTGGCCCTCGGACGTCGTCGGCGGCTGGCTGCTGGGCGCCCTGGTCGTGGTGCTGGCGGTGCTGGTCCACCGGCGGTGGCACCGCGCCGCCGCGGAAGAGCACCGCGCTGCGATGCGGGACGCGGCCCCCTGAGATCCACGACGGAACGCAGCTCGTAGGATCCTCCCATGACCGCCGTGCTGTTCGACTTCTCCGGAACGCTCTTCCGCGTCGAGTCCACCGAGTCCTGGCTGCGCGGAACCCTGGACGGCGCCGGAGTCGCCCTGCCCGAGCCGGAGGTGTCGGCCACGGCGCGGGCGCTGGAGGCGGCCGGGGCGCTGCCGGGCGGGGCGAATCCCACGCAGGTTCCGGAGCACCTCGTCGAGGTCTGGCGGATCCGCGACCGGAGCGCCGACCTGCACCGGGCCGCCTACACCGGCCTCGCCCGGCAGGTCCCGCTGCCCGACCCGGCGCTCTACGACGCGCTGTACGACCGGCACATGGCCCCGGCCGCGTGGCAGCCGTACCCGGACGCCGCCGAGGTACTCGCCGCCCTGCGGGAGCGGGGCGTCGCGGTCGGCGTGATCAGCAACATCGGCTGGGACCTGCGCCCGGTCTTCCGTGGGCACGGCCTGGACGCGTTCGTCGACGCGTACGTCCTGTCGTACGAGCACGGCGTGCAGAAGCCCGATCCGCGGCTGTTCGCCCTCGCCTGCGAGGCGCTCGGGGCCGATCCGGGCAAGACGCTGATGGTCGGCGACGACCGGCGGGCGGACGGCGGCGCGAGCGCCCTGGGGTGCGCGGTGCACTTCGTGGAGCACCGGCCGGCGGCCGAGCGGCCGGACGGGCTGCGGGCGGTGCTGGACCTGCTGCCCTGACCGGGGCCTCGCCTGGCAAGGCGCAAGGCCCTCGGATCACCGCTGACCTGCGACGACGGCCACCTGTGCGCGCCCGCCTCGGACGATCCCCCGCGTCGCCCGAGGCAGACGGCAATGCCGGGCAGTCCCGCAGAAGAACTGTCCGGTCGCGCTGAGTATAGTTGGCTGGCAGCCAGTCAACGCAGGAGTTACAGCATGTCCCCGCGCAGCGCCTCGGTCAATGAAGAGCTGCGGAGGCGTTCGAAGGAGCGGCTCCTGCAGGCCGCCGTCGAGCTGGTCGGTGAGCGCGGATACGAGGCGACGACCCTCGGCGACATCGCCGACCGGGCGGGCTCCGCGCGCGGACTGGTGTCGTACTACTTCCCCGGCAAGCGCCAGCTGCTGCAGTCCGCCGTGCACCGGTTGATGCACCGCACGCTGGAGGAGGCCCTGGAGCGCGAGCCGCGCACCAAGGACGGCCGGGAGCGGATGGCGCGGGCCATCGACGCGATCCTGGGCCTGGCCCGGGACCGGCCGGTGCTGATGCGCGAGCACATGGCCGGGCTGCTGCAGGCCGAGGGTTTCGTGCCGTGCCCGGAGCAGCGGCGCCTGGCCGAACTGCTCAGGGACACCGTCGCCCGGAACGGCTCGCCGGACGTCGACAGCGACTATCCGAGGCTGCGCGCGCTGCTGATGGGTGCCGTGTACGCGGCGCTGGTGCCGGGGGTGCCGATGCCGGTGCCGGTGCTGCGGGCCGAGTTGTTCCGGCGCTACCGGCTCGACTGGGAGCTGGGGGTCCCGCCGGACGCCAAGGCGTCCGACGGGACCTGTGACACGGACCTGTCACGGTTCTTCGCGACCGGGGCGGCACCCGGGTGCCGCACGGACGGTCAGTCGAAGTAGTCCGGCTGCGTCTGCACGTTGAGCTCGTGCATCCGGACCCACTTGGCCGGGTCCGTGCGCCGGTCGTTGATCTTCAGGACGTCGAAGCCCTTGGCCATGTCGTTCGAGTAGATGTAGCCGTTGTAGTAGTACGCCGACCAGGAGCCGCCGGTGACGATCTGGTCGGTGGACAGCGGGCCTCGCTCGAAGTAGCCGATCTCCTTGGGGTTCGAGGAGTCGGTGAAGTCCCAGACGGAGACGCCGCCCTGGTACCAGGCCTGGACCATGAAATCCTTGCCCTTGACCGGGATCAGCGAGCCGTTGTGCGCCACGCAGTTCTCGGTGTCCGCCTGGTGGCGGGGGATCTTGAAGTAGCTGCGG
Source organism: Streptomyces sp. TRM68367 (assembly GCF_014495685.1). Taxonomy (GTDB): domain Bacteria; phylum Actinomycetota; class Actinomycetes; order Streptomycetales; family Streptomycetaceae; genus Streptomyces. Next base: position 32,578 of record NZ_JACTVI010000082.1, read on the forward strand.
AAGACGAGCTCGCGCTCGTCGCCCTTGCCGACGATGTCGTAGATGCCGTCGGCGCCCCGGTTCGGGCCGGTCGCCGCGTTGCAGGTGGCGCCGCCGCCACCGCCCAGCTCGTCGGTGAACACGACCTTGTTCGCCTTCTGGTTGAAGGTCGCCGAGTGCCAGAACGCGAAGTTCACGTTGTCCTGCACCCGGTCGATGACCTTCGGGCGCTCCGGGTCCTTGATGGAGAACAGGATGCCGTCGCCCATGCAGGCGCCCGCGGCCAGGTCCTTGGACGGCAGCACCGTGATGTCGTGGCAGCCGGTGGTCTTCGAGACGCCCGGGTTGGTGGGCGCGCCCGGGTTGCCGCCGCCGTCCGGTCCCTCACCGGGGAACAGCACCGGGAAGCCCACGACCTTCGCCTTCTCGGGCGCGTGGCGCGGCACCTTGATGACCGAGATGCCGTCGTGCGGCGGCTGGCAGTCCGGGTAGGTGGCGCTCGGCGAGTACGAGGAGACGTAGACGTAGACGTTGCGGCGCTCGGGCACCAGCGTGTGGGTGTGCGAGCCGCAGGCGGTCTCGACGGCGGCGACGTACTTCGGGTTGCGCTTGTCGCTGATGTCGAAGACCTTCATGCCCTCCCACGAGGACTTCTCGGTCGCCGGCTGCGTGGTGCTGTTGCAACTGCTGTCGCTGCGCGAGGAGTCGGTCGACAGGAACAGCAGGTCGCCGGAGACGGAGACGTCGTTCTGCGAGCCGGGGCACAGCACCTGCGCGACGGTCTTCGGCGCCTTCGGGTTGCTGATGTCGAAGATGCGGAAGCCGTCGTAGTTGCCGGCGAACGCGTACCTGCCCTGGAAGGCCAGGTCCGAATTGGTGCCGGGCAGCGCGTCCTTGGGGACGTTGGCGACGTGTTCGATGTTGTCGGTGTGGACGATCTCGTCCTTGCCGGGTATCTCGCCGTCGGCCATCGCCTCCCGTACCTCGGCCTGCGCGCTCTTGGAGACGTCCTTCGGCGCGGACGGGCCGTCCCCGGGGTCGGGGATCGCGCCGGCCGGGGCCGCGGTGAGCAGCGTGGCCAGCAGCCCGGCGGCGGCCACGCCGACCCCCAGACATCTGCGCCGTGTTCGCGGGTCTTTCAACAGGATCACTGTTTCCTCCCTTGTGCCGTTCCGCTGCGGAACGGTTCATGCATCACGAAGTATTGTCTTCGCCATGCACATACCAACAGAGGAAAACGATCCCGCAAAGAAGTTTTCCGACCAGTAACGCATGGAAACGTGCTAGGACGTTGATCACACCCACCCGGTATCCCCCATCTCGCCCGCCACAGGAGGTCGTTGTGCTCATCCGCCGTGCGTCCCACGCGTTCCTCGTATCGGCCTCACTGGCCGTTCTGGCCCTGTCCACGCTCACGGCCTGCGACTCGGGGGAGTCCGGCGACAAGGCCAAGGCGGCCGCGGGCAGCGGGCCTTCGGTGCTCGCGCCGGGCAGACCCGGCGAGCCCAACCGCGAGTTGAGCGCGCAGGAGGCCGCCGAGCAGCGAGCCGAGGACGACTCCCCCAACTCGGCGGACGTCGCCTACGCACAGATGATGATCGAGCACCATGCCCAGGCCCTGGTGATGACCGAACTCGTCCCGGACCGCGTCGAGTCGGCGAAGGTGGAGCGCCTCGCCGAGCGGATCTCGGTCGCACAGGGGCCTGAAATCGACGCCATGAAAGGCTGGTTGAGGTCCCACGGCAAGCCGGAGAAGGGCACGGGGCACGACCACGGCGCGATGGCGGGCATGGCGACCGAGGCCCAGCTGACGAAGCTGCGCGCGGCGAAGGGGAAGGCGTTCGACGAGCTCTTCCTGACGCTGATGATCACCCATCACCAGGGGGCGGTCACGATGGCCACGGACGTGAAGGGGCAGGGCAACAACATCCGGATCGAGGAGATGGCCGACGACGTGATCGCCCAGCAGACGAGCGAGATCACGCGGATGCGCGCCATGCTGTGAGCGGCCTGCGGACTCGCGCCCTGAGCGGCCCGCGGACTCGGCCCCTGCCCGGTCCGCTCAGCGCCGGGCGCGACGCGGCGCCAGGAAGCCGTCGTCGCGCGCCTGCCCGATCAGCCTGAGCGACCGGCGCCGGCTGTGCCCGGTCGCGCACATCACCGCGAGCACGGGGTCGGCGCCCTCCTCCTGGGCCGCGCGGTACTTCTGCGCGACGAGCCGGCGCCCCTCGACGCCGCGCGGCCATGCGGGCCGGGCCCGGCGCGCTCCCCCGCACCCGTCGGATCCGGGCGCCGTGCCGCACGCCTCGCACACCAGCCCCTCGATCCAGTCGGCGAGCACCGCGAGGTCGTCCAGGGACAGCGCCGGCCGGGCCCGTACGTCCTCGACGGAGAGGCACCCCTCGGGCGAGACCACGGCGAGCGCGTCGACGCGGGCGCCGTCGCCGAACTCCAGCCGGACGGTCAGCCACGACGTGGCGTCGCCGTTCTCCCGTACCTCCCACGCGGGCCGCACGGACACCGCACCGTCCTCGGGGCACCGGTCGGACAGATTAAGAAAGGATGCTTCAAGCACACACGCAACGAAACCGCATGATCACATTCCATACGAATGAACACGCTTCCCGTACGGCGCACAGCACCCTGTCAGCGGAGCGCCCGCGGTGCGATGCTGGACTCATCAGCGACTCCTGGACGTCCCCCGGGGTGAGGAGTTCCGCAGTGCTGCGTGTCGCCGTCGTCGGTTCCGGGCCGAGCGGGTGCTACACCGCCCAGAGCCTTGTCCAGCTGGATCCCGAGGTGTGCGTCGACGTCCTCGACCGGCTGCCGTGCCCGTACGGCCTGGTCCGGTACGGCGTGGCGCCGGACCACGAGAAGATCAAGTCCCTGCAGGGCAACCTGCGCGCGGTGCTGGAGCACGACCGGGTGCGGTTCCTCGGCGGTGTCCAGGTCGGCCCCGGCGGGATGCCGGCCGAGCGGCTGCGGGAGCTGTACCACGCGGTGGTGTACTGCGTGGGCGCCGCCACCGACCGGCGCCTGGGCATCCCCGGCGAGGAGCTGCCGGGCAGCTGGTCGGCGACGGAGTTCGTGTCCTGGTACAGCGCGCATCCGGACGCCGTCGACGACGGCTTCGTGCTCGGGGCGCGGTCGGCCGTGGTGATCGGCGTGGGCAACGTCGCCGTCGACGTCACGCGGATGCTGGCCCGCGCCGTGCCGGACCTGTCCCCGACCGACATGCCGCAGGCCGCGCTCACCGCGCTGGGCGCGAGCCGCGTGACCGACATCCAGATGGTGGGCCGCCGCGGCCCCTCCCAGGCCCGCTTCACCACCAAGGAACTGCGCGAACTGGGCGCCCTCCCGGACACCGACGTCACCGTGGACCCGGCGGAACTGTCCCTGGACCCGGCGTACACCGACCCCTCCGGACTCCCCGCCGCACAACGCCGCAACGTCGAGGTCCTCCGCGGCTGGGCCGACACACAGCCGCGAGGCGCTCACCGCCGCATCCGCCTGCGCTTCTTCCTGCGCCCGGTCGAAGTCCTGCCCGAGGACGGTCACGTAGGCGCCGTACGCTTCGAACGCACAGCACCGGACGGCCACGGCGGCGTGACCGGCACAGGCCAGTACGAGGACATCGCGGCCCAGCTGGTCCTGCGCTCGGTGGGCTATCGCGGCGTACCACTGGAGGGCCTCCCGTTCGACGCTGCGACCGGCACGGTCCCCCACCTGGCCGGACGCGTACTGGACGAGGGCGCGGTCGTACCGGGCGCGTACGTGGCGGGCTGGATCAAGCGCGGCCCCACGGGAGTCATCGGCACCAACCGCCCGGACGCCAAGGAGACAGTGACGTCCCTCCTGGAGGACGCCCCCCTGCTCGAACACCGCCAGGTCCCCACCGACCCACTCGCAGCCATGCGCGCCGACGGCATCAACCCGGTGGAGTGGACAGGCTGGCAGGCCATCGAACGGGCGGAGGCAGACCTAGTAGACTGTCGCGGCTAATATTTGGGATAAAGGTGACGCAGTTTGATGCGTGCATCGTGGGTGGTGAACTGCCAGTCCACCTGA
>NZ_JACTVI010000083.1 GCF_014495685.1 Streptomyces sp. TRM68367
GGCGCGGGGGCGGGAGCCGGGGCCGGGGCGCCGGGCGCCGGGGCGGGCGGGCCTGGCGGATCCGGGCACGCGGCGGCGCGGCGGTTGCCTGCCAGAAGGATCAGACACTTCCGTCACCTGCCGGGGGTCGGGGGCGTGGCTTCTTGAGGGGTGGCTTGTTGCGGCGTCGTGGCTTCTCGCCGCGGGGCGGGGGGCGTGGTGCCCGGGGTGGGCGTCGCGGGCGGGACCGTCGCGTCGGCCAGCGCCTCGGGTGCGAGGACGAGAGGGCTGCGCTCGGGGGTGCGCCAGTCTGCGGGGGCCGGTCTGGGGACGCCTTTGACGGTGCCGTCGGGGTTCAGGAAGGCGGGGTCGCCGCCGGGCACCATGCCGAGCTCGCGGGCGCGGCGCTGGAGGGCGTCGGGGGCGGAGTAGGCGTCGATGTCCCGCTGGAGCGCCTGTTCCTCGTCGGTGAGGTTCTTCGTCTCCCGCTGGAGGTCGTCGAGTCTGAACGAGCCCTCGCTCAGCGCGGAGTTCAGCACCAGGAGCCCGATCAGGCCGCCGCCGAGGAGGAGGACGACGAGGAGGACGAAGGGGGTGCGGGCGGCCTGGCCGGGGCTGCCGGTCGGGATCAGCCGGGCGAGACGGGCGGCCCTCCCCTTCAGTTCGGGTGTCCTGCTCACTCCGCTCCCCCGAGTCCGGATTTCCCACCCGCGTGGGTCCGGATTCCGGACTCGCACGCCCGCCCCGTCGCCTGCCTCATGCTCGTCATTCGATGGACTCCCTGATGCGCTGGGCGCCGCGCAGCCGCGCCGGTGCCGCCCGCCGGTTCTCGGCGATCTCTTCCTCGGTGGGAAGTTCGGCACCGCGCGTGAGCAGCTTGAGCCGCGGCTGGTAGCGCTCGGGCACGACGGGCAGACCAGGCGGCGCGGTGGTGGCGGCGCCCGCCGCGAACACGTGCTTGACCAGCCGGTCCTCCAGGGAGTGGTACGACAGCACGGCGATCCGCCCGCCCACGGCGAGGGCCTTCACGGCGGCCGGGACGGCCCGCTCCAGGACGGCGAGTTCGCCGTTGACCTCGATGCGCAGCGCCTGGAACGTGCGCTTGGCCGGATTGCCGCCGGTGCGCTTGGCCGCCTGGGGCAGCGCGTCACGGATCAGCTCCACCAGCCGCCCGCTGGTGTCGAACGGCTCCTTCTCGCGCTCGTGCACGATCGCGGACACGATCCGCTTGGCCTGTTTCTCCTCGCCGTACGTCCGGAGGATCCGCACGAGTTCGCCGGGCGGGTAGGTGTTGAGGACCTCGGCGGCGCTGATGCCGGTCGTCTGGTCCATGCGCATGTCGAGCGGGGCGTCCTGGGCGTAGGCGAAGCCGCGGCCGGACTCGTCGAGTTGCATGGAGGACACGCCCAGGTCGAACAGGACGCCCTGCACGCGCGCGATGCCGAGCCGTTCCAGCACCTCGGGCAGCTCGTCGTACACGGCGTGCACGAGGGTGACGCGCTCGCCGAAGGGCGCGAGGCGCTCGGCGGACAGGCGCAGGGCCTCCTTGTCCCGGTCGAGGGCGACGAGCCGCGCCTCGGGGAACCGGGTCAGCAGCGCCTCGCTGTGGCCGCCGAGGCCGAGGGTGCAGTCGACGGCCACGGCCCCGGGCCGCTCCAGGGCGGGCGCCAGCAGGTCCAGGCACCGCTGGAGCATCACCGGGACGTGTCGACTCTGGCTCACGGAGACCTCTCAGGTCCGGCGCGGCGTCACGCACCGCCGGGTCCCCGCCCGCTCGTGAAGGGGAGGCCTGCCGGCGCCGGAAGCGTCAGCCGACCGGGAGCGGGAGGAGGCCGAGCCGTACGTACGCGCCGCGCACGCGGGGAGACCGGCCGGAAGCGTGCCGGGAACTCCAGGGGAAATCAGTCCAGCGGGGAGAGTCTCCAGGGGGCTCGCCTCCCGCTTCGCGTCACTTTAGTCCACCCTCTCTCGCGGTCAATCAACCGGCCTGCGCGTCGCAGGCTCCGGCGCGCGTCACGCCGTACCGCGCCGGAATTCACTCGAACGGACGCCCTCACGCCGCTCTTGTGGGTTACCTCACAACAAGTCTCGATGCGGTTCTTTGTCCTCTCTCACACAGGGCCGGCGTCCGGCGTGACCAGTACCGTCGTGGTTATGACGACTTCTGCATCGGTTTCCACGGGTTCCGAAGGCGCGATACACGGCGGCACCGTCACCGACCGTCTCGTCGAGGCGAACGCCCGGTACGCTGCCGCCTTCACCGATCCCGGCATGGACGCCCGTCCCGTCCTCCGAGTCGCCGTCGTGGCCTGCATGGACGCCCGGCTCGACCTGCACACCGCGCTCGGCCTGGAGCTGGGCGACTGCCACACCATCCGCAACGCGGGCGGCGTGGTCACCGACGACGTGATCCGCTCGCTGACCATCAGCCAGCGGGCGCTCGGCACCCGCAGCGTGGTCCTCATCCACCACACCGGCTGCGGTCTGGAGTCCCTCACCGAGGACTTCCGGCACGACCTGGAGATGGAGGTCGGCCAGCGCCCCGCCTGGGCGGTGGAGTCCTTCCGGGACGTCGAGCAGGACGTGCGGCAGTCTATGCAGCGCGTGCGCACCTCGCCGTTCCTGGTGCACACCGACGACGTACGCGGATTCGTCTTCGACGTGAAGACGGGCCTGCTGCGGGAGATCGATCCCGCCTGACCCGCCCGCCCGCCCGGGAAACGGCTTGCTGTCAATCTCCTGTCACTCGCGCGACGAAAGGCCGTAAGACAGGACATGTCGCTGCCAGTTGTCCACAGTCGAGTGACACGAATCGGTAACGGCAGCAAGAATGCGAGTGTGGCGTCACGCGGAACTCTTCACGCGTGGTGTCCGTGTTCGGGGTGGGCCGGTTGCGCATCGAGTGCGTCGGCCCGGAAAGTACGGGCCGAGGAGGGCCGGGTGACGACCTATGACGATCGAGCGAGCCTCACTGATCTGACCGCCGTGGTCGAGCGCGTGCGGGGGTCGGTGGAGGGCGTGATCGAGGGCAAGCCCGAGGTCGTCCGGCTCTCCCTGACCGTGCTGCTCGCGGAGGGACACCTGCTGATCGAGGATGTTCCCGGAGTCGGCAAGACCATGCTCGCCAAGGCGTTGGCGCGCTCCATCGACTGTTCGGTGCGGCGTATCCAGTTCACGCCCGACCTGCTGCCCTCGGACATCACCGGTGTGTCCATCTGGGATCAGCAGCGCAAGGACTTCGAGTTCAAGCCTGGAGCCATCTTCGCTCAGGTCGTGATCGGCGACGAGATCAACCGTGCCTCGCCGAAGACGCAGTCCGCGCTGCTGGAGTCGATGGAGGAGCGGCAGGTCACCATCGACGGCAAGACCTACGAGCTGCCCAGCCCCTTCCTGGTGGTGGCGACGCAGAACCCGGTCGAGATGGAGGGCACCTACCCGCTGCCGGAGGCCCAGCGCGACCGCTTCATGGCACGGGTCTCGGTCGGCTACCCCAGCGCGGAGGCCGAGCTGCAGATGCTGGACGTGCACGGCGGCGTCTCGCCGCTGGAGGACCTCCAGCCGGTGGCGCACGCGCACGAGATCGTGAAGCTGATCGAGACCGTGCGCGGCGTCCACGTGGCCGAGCCGGTCCGGCGCTACGCCGTGGATCTGGTCAGCGCCACGCGCACCCACCCGGACCTGAGACTGGGCGCCTCCCCGCGCGCGACGCTGCACCTGCTGCGCGCGGCGAGGGCGTCGGCGGCCCTGAGCGGCCGGGAGTACGCGTTGCCGGACGACGTGCAGGCGCTCGCCGTGGCCGTCCTGGCCCACCGCCTGCTGCCCACCGCCCAGGCCCAGCTCAACCGCCGCACCGCCGAGCAGGTCGTCCAGGAGATCCTGCAGAGCACGCCGGTTCCGGCGGCGCCCCAGCAGAGCGGTCTGGGCCTCGGCCGCAGCGCTCCGCCATACGGCCAGCAGCCGCCGCGGAGGCTGTGATGACCGCCCCGTCCATCGGGGGCACGGGGCAGCAGCCGGAGGGCGACCGCGGCGACAGGAGCGGCATCCGTACCGCCCTGGCCGGACTGACCACGCGTGGCCGCTCGTTCCTGGCCGCCGGTGTCGCGGCTGCGGTCTGCGCGTACGTCCTCGGGCAGAGCGATCTGCTGCGCGTCGGGCTGCTGCTCGCGGTGCTGCCGCTGGTGTGCGCGACCGTGCTGTACCGCACCCGCTACCGGGTCGCCGGCAGCCGCCGGCTCTCCCCCGCGCGCGTGTCCGCCGGCAGCGAGGCCCGGGTCCATCTGCGGATGGACAACGTCTCCCGGCTGCCCACGGGTCTGCTGATGCTGCAGGACCGGGTGCCGTACGTGCTCGGTCCGCGCCCCCGTTTCGTGCTCGACCGGGTCGAGGCGGGCGGCCGCCGCGAGGTGTCCTACCGCGTCCGCTCCGACCTGCGCGGCCGCTATCCGCTGGGCCCGCTCCAGCTGCGCCTGACCGACCCGTTCGGCATGTGCGAGCTGACCCGGTCCTTCTCGACGTCCGACACCCTGACGGTGATCCCGCGCACGGAGCCGCTGCCGCCGGTGCGCCTGAGCGGCGAGGCGAAGGGGTACGGCGACGGGCGGCAGCGTTCGCTGGCGCTGGCCGGCGAGGACGACGTGCTCCCGCGCGGGTACCGCTACGGCGACGACCTGCGCCGGGTGCACTGGCGCTCCACCGCGCGCTACGGCGAGCTGATGGTGCGCCGCGAGGAGCAGCCGCAGCGCGCCCGCTGCACGGTCCTGCTGGACACCCGGGGCATCGCCTTCGAGGGCGCGGGCCCGGACTCGGCGTTCGAGTGGGCGGTGGCGGGAGCGGCGTCCGTGCTGGTGCACATGCTGGAGCGGGGCTATTCCGTCCGGCTGCTGACGGACACCGGCAACTCGGTGCCGAGCGAGGGCGCCGACGGGTTCGCGGGCGCCAGCCAGGAGTCGGCGGACGCGGCCGGGCTGATGATGGACACGCTCGCCGTGATCGACCACTCCGACGGCGCGGGCCTGTCCCGTGCGTACGACGTGCTGCGCAGCGGGAACGAGGGGCTGCTGGTGGCCTTCCTCGGCGACCTGGACGAGGAGCAGGCCGCCGTGGTGGCCCGGATGCGGCAGCGCAGCGGGGGCGCGGTCGCCTTCCAGCTGGTCAGCGGGGCCTGGCTGCGGGAACCGACCGATGTGTCCGGCCCGCTGGACAGGAGCGAGGAGCGGCTGCGGATGCTGCGCGAGGCGGGCTGGACGGCCCTGAGCGTGCCGCGGGCCGCCTCCTTGGAGGACCTGTGGCGGCAGGCGGACCGGGAGCGCTCCGGCGTCGCCGCCACAAGCGGCGGGGAGGGGCCGGTATGAGCGGTCGGACACGACTGACGCTGGGCGCGTGGACGGCGACGCTGATGGCGGCGTGTGCCCTGCTGCCCCTGGTCGAGCCTGCCTCCTGGATCCTGCAGGCGGCGTTCCTGCTGGCCGTGCAGGCAGGCGTGGGCGCGGCGACCCGGCGGGTGCCGCTGGCCCGGCCGCTGACCGTGGCGGCGCAGGCCCTGGTCACGCTGATGCTGCTGACCCTGGTCTTCGCCAGTGAGCACGCCTTCCTCGGGGTGTTCCCCGGCCCGGAGGCCTTCCGGCACTTCGCCGGTCTGCTGCGACTGGGCGCCGACGACATCGCGCGGTACGCGATTCCGGCGCCGCTCGAGTCCGACGGCATCCGGCTGATGCTCATCGGCGGCGTGCTGGTGATCGGGCTGATGGTGGACGCCCTCGCGGTGACCTTCCGCAGCGCGGCCCCGGCCGGTCTGCCCCTGCTCGCGCTGTACTCGGTGGCGGCGGGGCTGTCCGACGGCGGCAGCGACTGGGTGTGGTTCCTGGTCGCGGCGGGCGGCTATCTGATGCTGCTGCTGGCCGAGGGACGCGACCGGCTCTCGCAGTGGGGCCGCGTCTTCGGCGGGGCGCCGCGCACGCCGGGCGATGAGCCGAGCGGCGCCACGGCCCCGGTGCGCACCGGGCGGCGCATCGGCGTGGTCGCGCTGGGCATCGCCCTGGTCGTGCCGCTCGGGCTGCCCGCGATGAACGGCGGTCTGCTGGACGCCACCGGCACGGGCGTGGGCTCCGGAAGCGGGCGCGGCGGCACGATCTCCGCGGTGAACCCGCTGGTGTCCCTGCGCGACAGTCTGAACGTGGACGAGGACAGCCAGGTGATGTCCCTGCGGACCAGCACGGACGACGTCTCGGACCTGTATCTGCGGATCGTTTCCCTGGACGACTTCGACGGCACCACGTGGAAGCCGTCCAAGCGGCACATCACCGGTGTGCCCGACGACTTCCCGACTCCGGTCGGCCTGAGCCCCGACGTCCGGCGCTCGGAGGTCGACACCACCATCTCGGCGGCCGACGGGTACTCCCAGAACTGGCTGCCGATGCCGTATCCGCCGAGCGGCGTGCAGATCAGCGGCAACTGGCGCTACGAGCCGGTGGGCATGACGCTGGTCGGCGACCACGGGCAGACGACGAGCGGGCTGACGTACCGGGTGAAGAGCCTGGACGTGGAGCCGACGGCGCAGCAGCTGGCCGAGGCGCCGGCGCCGCCCCCGGCCCTGGAGCGCGAGTACACCCAGCTGCCGGACTCCCTGCCGCCGGTGGTGGAACGCACCGCCCGCGAGGTCACCGAGGGCGCGCGGAACCCCTACGAGCAGGCGGTCAAGCTCCAGGACTACTTCGCCGTGAACGGCGGCTTCGAATACGACACACAGGTGCAGGTCGGCAGCGGCTCCCAGGCGATAGCCCGCTTCCTGCGGGACAAGCAGGGCTTCTGCGTGCACTTCTCCTTCGCCATGGCGGCGATGGCGCGATCGCTGCACATACCGGCCCGGGTCGCGGTGGGCTTCGCGCCCGGTACCCCGCAGGGGGACGAGACGGTGTCGGTGGGCCTGCGGGACGCGCACGCCTGGCCGGAGCTGTACTTCGAGGGCATCGGCTGGACCCGCTTCGAGCCGACCCCGACCCGCGGCTCGGTGCCGTCCTACACGCTGACGGACACGCCGGGCAGCGCACTGCCGGACACCTTGCAGCCCTCCCAGTCGACGTCCGCCGCGCCGTCTCCGACGCCGTCGACGAGCGAGAGCTGCACGGTCGAGCAGAAACGGCTCGACGGGAACTGCGGGACCGAGTCCCCCGCGGCTGCGCTGCCGACCGACGACGGCGGGCCGAAGTGGTACACGGTCCTGGCGTGGGTGCTCGGCGCGCTCGCCGCGCTGGCGCTCCCACTGGCGCCGATGCTCTGGAGACTGCGGACCCGATCCGTACGGCTCGGGGCGCACGGCCGGGGCGAGGCGGATGTCGCGGGCCACATCCTGGCGGTGTGGCAGGAGCTGACCGACACGGCGTGGGACTTCGGCATCGCGCCGGACGAGTCACAGACCCCGCGCAAGTCGGCCGCCCGCATCGTCCGCCTGGGCCGGCTCGACCCGGCGGCCGCGGCCTCCGTCCACCGGGTGGCGAACGCCGTGGAGCAGGTCCTGTACGCCCCGCACCCACGACCCACGGCGGGCCTCGCGGACGACGTCCGCCGGGTGACGACCGGCCTGCGCACGGAGGTCAGCCGCAGCACGAGCCTCCGCGCGCTCCTTGCCCCACGCTCCACCGTACGAGTGACCTGGGCGGTCTCGGCCCGCTGGACCACCCTCCGCGAACGGGCCCTGGCGGCCATGCCGACGCGGCGCACGTCGGGGCAGCGCGGCTGACGGGTCGGAGCGAGTCCCGGGGGCTGGGGGCCGGCCTGGGTGAGCCAAACTGCAAGGGGCGCGGGGCTGTGCTCGATATGCGGCTCCGCCGCAGGGGGCGCGACAAGCCACAACGCAGTCACCGAACGACAGGGAGCCCCGAGCCACTAGGCACTCATGCGTCAGGGGGTGACCGCCTCACCGGCGGTCACCCCCTGACGTACGTCTTCACGTATGTCCTGGAGCCCTGCTGCTCGCCCGCTACTGCCCGCCCTGCTCGTCGCGGCGCCGCTGCCAGCGCTGCTCGATGCGGTCCATCATGGAGCGCCGTTGGCGTCCCTGACGGCGGGCCTGCGGTGCCGCACCGGCGGACTGTTCGCCGGGCTTGGGGGCCTTGCGCCAGCCGGTCACGGCCAGTACCGCGCAGCCCAGCATCACGAGGAAGCCCACGACGCTGAGCCAGACCTGTTTGGCGACCATACCGGCCATGAGGAGCGCAATACCTACGAGGAAGCCCGCGACCGCCTGGTAGACCCGCCGCCGGGTGTACGTGCGCAGCCCGCTTCCTTCAAGCGCTGTCGCGAACTTGGGATCTTCGGCGTACAGCGCTCGCTCCATCTGCTCGAGCATGCGCTGCTCGTGCTCCGAGAGCGGCACGGAGTCCTCCTCATCGTGCAGTCGCCGTGGCGACCCTGGGGGGTCTCTTCAGGATAGGCAGGGAATCGCCCCCGTGAAACCCGCCCCTCTGCGCCAATTGGCCAACCGGATCCCGCCATGAGCGTCCCGGCTCGCTGAAGCTTCCATTCCCCAGCAGCCGACCCGTCATGCCGGACGGTCTCCCTCGATCATACGGCGCGAGGCCCCCGTTCGGAGGGCCTGTGGCGTACTCCATGCACAGCCGCGGCGCTGATCAGCGGCGCGGCACAAAGGCGGCTCAGGCCTCCCGGTCGCCTCTTGTCTCCCGAATCTCACCGAGCACATGAAGCTGCGTGGCCACAGACTGGAAGGCCGGGAGTTCGGCCGCGGCCTCCTCCAGCTTCAGCAGCGCCTCCAGGGCACCGGGCTCGGTGTCCACGAGCACACCGGGGACGAGGTCGGCGAAGACCCGCACGCCGTGCACGGCGCCGACCGTGAGGCCCGCGCCCTCGACCAGTTCCGTGAGCTGCTCGGCGGTGAAGCGGCGCGGCACGGGGTCACTCGCGCCCCACCGTCCGTTCGGGTCGTCGAGCGCCTGCCTGGCCTCCTTGAAGTGCCCGGCGAGAGCCCGCGCGAGCACGGCGCCGCCGAGTCCGGCGGCGAGCAGGCTGAGGACACCCTCGGTGCGCAGCGCGGCCACAGCGTTGCGGACGCCTTCGGCCGGGTCGTCCACGTACTCCAGGACGCCGTGGCACAGCACCACGTCGTACCCGCCTCGCTCGGCCACGTCGAAGAGGCCGTGGGCGTCGCCCTGGACGCCCTTGACGCGGTCGGCGACGCCGGCCTCGGCGGCGCGGCGCTCCAGCGCGAAGAGCGCGTTGGGGCTCGGGTCGACGACGGTGACCCGGTGGCCGAGGCTGGCGACGGGCACCGCGAAGTTGCCGCTGCCGCCTCCCGTGTCAAGGACTTCCAGCGCCTGCCGTCCCGTGGCCTTGACCCGGCCCTCCAGGGCGTCCTGGAGGACCTCCCAGACCACGGCCGTACGAAGTGAGGCGCGGGGGCGAGAGGGGTCGGAGCGCAGCGACGCCGTTTGCGAGTGGCGGTGGGAGACGGGCGGGCGCATCGGGTCCGACACGGCAGTTGACTCCTCGGCGCGGCACCGCCTCTTGCACGGCGGCGCGATCGGGGCGCCTTCCCCGGCCCCGGGCCCCGGGCACGGTTGGGGGGAAGACTTCAGGCGCCCTCCACCCTATTGCCTCCGGCACCTGCCCGGTCACTGCGGCGGGCGAGGTCGTCCCGGTCACTGCGGCGGGCGGCGCCGTACTCGGCCACCACGGCGGGCAACACCGCACCCGGTCGCCGCGGCGTGCGGCGGCGCGTCCCTGTCAGCCCGCGTCCGGCATGTCCCGTGGGGTGCCTGGACCGTCCGGCTCGTCGGTGTCCTGGCGTGGCTGTGGGAGGACCGGCTGGAGGACCAGCATCCGCTCCACCAGGCGCAGGAACATCGCCACGTCCCGTATCAGGTCGTCGGCGTCCCGGTTGCTGGCCGCGCCCTGGATGCCCGCCTCGGCCCGGGCACGACGCCGGGCTCCGGAGGCGAACAGCGCGCTCCACTCGGAGAGCTCGGGCGCGATCTCGGGGAGCACTTCCCAGGCGCTCCGGATCTTGGCCCGGGCCCGGGGCGAGGATTCCGGGCGCCCGTGCGCGGCGAGCACGGCGGCGGCGGTGCGCAAGGCGGCGAGGTGGGCCCTCGCGTAGCGCTCGTTGGGCGTTTCGAGGACGGCGGCCTCGTCGAGCCCGGCGCGGGCCTGGGCGAGCAGGTCGAGGGCGGCCGGCGGGGCCGTGGCCCGGCGGAGCACGGGGTGCACGTCGCTCGCCGGGCTGGTCAGTGAGGGGGCAGGGCCGGTGGCGCGGCGCCGGCGGGCGGCTGCTGCGTGGTAGCTGGCCATGACGAACCTCCTGTCGTCTGCGTGACGGCATCGCCATGGCAGGTGATGCCGTATGTGCCCATCGTGAGGTATGGCACTGACAATCCGTTCTGACCTGGGCCTTTGCTTCGATCGAGAGTTCGGAGTAGTTTTTGCACTGACCAGTCAGTTCAATTCCTGGCAGGTCAATGTCATCAGTTCGATTCGAGGGGTTGGGGGAAACCGTGACCGGAGTCGGTGTCGCGGCCCGGGGCCTCGGGCTCAGGGGTCCTCGCGGCTGGGCGTTCCGCGAGGTCTCCTTCGACGCGGAGCCCGGTTCACTGATCGCGATCGAGGGTCCGTCGGGGTCCGGGCGTACGTGTCTGCTGCTCGCGCTCACGGGGCGGATGAAGCCCACGGAGGGGTCGGCCACCGTGGGCGGGGCGAGAGGGCCGAAGCACTTGTCGGCGGTGCGGCGGTGCAGTGCCCTCGCCCACGTGCCGGGCGTCACGGACCTCGACCCGGCCCTGACCGTCGCCGAGCACCTGCACGAGCGGGCGTTGCTCCAGCGGCGGTTCGGCGATTCGCCGCGCGAGCTGCTGCGGCCGCGTGCCGAGCGGCGCGGGGAGGCCCGGGAGCGGATCGACGCCGCGCTGGCCGCCGCCGGTCTCGAACCGGCGTCCCTGCCCAAGGGCGCGCGCACCGCCGTACGGGACCTGGAGCGCGTGGAGGCGCTGCGGCTGTCCGTGGCCCTGGCCCTGATCGACCGCCCACGGCTGCTCGGCGTCGATGACACCGACTTGAAGCTGTCGGACGCCGAACGGGACGAGGTCTGGGCGCTGCTCGCGTCCCTCGCCGAGGCGGGCACAACAGTGGTGGCCGTGTGCAGCGAGGCTCCCGAGGGAGCCGTGGTCGTCTCCACCGCCTTCGGCACCGGGCCCGACGGCACGAACACCGATGGCAGGAGCACCGTCGGCACGACCACCGACGAAACGACCTCCGGCGGCACAACCGCCGGCGCCACGAACACCGGCGAGACGGCGACCGAAGACACCGAGACCCACGGCAGCAAGGCCGAGGCCGACGAGGATGCCAACGCCGACGACTCCCACCACGACACGAAGGAGAAGGCCGATGCGCTCGCCGCGACTCGCCGCGCTTGAGCTGCGGCGCTTCGGCCGGGGCCGGCTGCCGCGCGTCGCCCTGGTCGCGCTGCTGGTGCTGCCGCTGCTGTACGGCGCCCTGTACCTGTGGTCCTTCTGGGACCCGTACGGCCGTCTCGACAAGGTCCCCGTGGCCCTGGTGAACGACGACAGGGGGGCGACGGCCGACGGCAGGCGGATCTCGGCGGGCGACGACCTCGCCGAGCGGCTGCGGGACAGCAGGACGTTCGACTGGCACGAGGTGAGCGCCGCCGAGGCCCGCAGGGGCGTCGAGGACGGCACGTACTACCTGTCCCTGACCATGCCGGCCGACTTCAGCCGACGGATCGCCTCCAGCGGCGGTGCAGCCCCGGAGACCGGCGTCCTCCGGGTGCGGACGAACGACGCGAACAACTACATCGTCGGCCAGATCTCCCGGACGGTGTTCAGCGAGGTGCGCCGGGCCGCGTCCACGAAGGCCTCGCGGACCATGCTGGACAAGATCTTCATCTCGTTCTCCGGCATCCACGGCGAGACCGTGAAGGCCGCCAAGGGCGCCGACCGGCTCAACGGCGGCATCGGGAAGGCGGAGAAAGGGGCCAAGGACCTCGCCGACGGCCTGAAGGACGCCAAGGACGGCAGCAGCAGCCTGGCCGCGGGGCTGAAGAAGCTCCACAAGGGCTCGGGCGACCTGGCGGACGGCTCGAAGCAGGTGGCCGAGGGCACGCAGACGCTCGCCGACAAGGTCAACGGGCTCGACCAGAAGGTGGGCCCCTTGCTTGCGGGCAACGAGAAGACCATCGGTGACACCGCCCGGCTCGTCGCCGACTCCTCGGGAGCGGTCCGCGACCACCTCGACACCCTCGCGGAGCGGGCGCCCGCCGCCGCCAAGGCCGCCCACACGGCCTCCGACTCGCTGGACGGCGTCTACCAGCGGCGCTGTGTGAACCCCGTGCTGCCCGACGCCGCCTGCGCCGACCTGAAGAAGGCCAAGGACGCCGCCGCGGACTCGGCGACCGTCGCCGACGACGTCAACGCGCTGATCGCCGACCAGAACGGCGACCTGGACAAGCTCGACAAGAACCTCGCCACCCTGCAGAAGCAGGCCCGGGAGCTCGCCCGGCGCGCCTCGCACCTCTCCGAGGACCTCGACGACGCCGTCACCCGGATCAACAAGCTGAACGACGGCGCTTCCAAGGTCGCCGCCGGCGCCAAGAAGCTGCACAAGGGGCTGGGCACGGCCAGAACCGGTGCGGCCGACCTGGACAAGGGCGTCGGCGACCTCAGGGCGGGCGCCGAGGACCTGAACGGCGGCATCTATAAGCTGGTCGACGGCTCCGGCAAGCTCGCGGGCGGCCTGCACGACGGCGCCGAGCAGATCCCCGACTACGACGAGCAGGACCGCGACCGGCGCACCGAGGTGATGGCCGACCCGGTGCAGCTCGCCTCCGGGGACGTGCACAAGGCGCCCAACTACGGCACCGGTTTCGCCCCGTACTTCATCCCGCTCTCCCTGTGGGTGGGCGCGATGGTGGCGTACATGCTGATCCCGCCGATGAACCGGCGCGCGCTCGCCGCGGGCGCCCCGGCGTGGCGGATCACGCTGGCGGGCTGGCTGCCGGTGGTGGCGATCGGGGCGGCGCAGACGGCGGCCCTGATGGCGGTGCTGCACTGGGCGATCGGCCTGGAGATGGCGCGGGCGGCAGGCACGGTGGGCTTCCTGTTCCTGGTGACGGCCTGTTTCGCGGCCCTCGTGCAGTGGCTGAACGCCCGCTTCGGGGCCGCGGGCCGGATCCTCGTCCTGGCGCTGCTGATGCTCCAGCTGACCTCGGCGGGTGGCACGTACCCCGTGCAGACCAGCCCCGGCTTCTTCAACGCGCTGCACCCCCTCCTGCCGATGAGCTACGTCGTCGAGGCGCTCCGGCGGCTCATCACGGGCGGGGGTCTGGGGCCGGTGTGGCAGGCGTGCGCGGTGCTGGCGGCGTTCACGGCGGGCGCGCTCGCGCTGACCGCGCTGTCGGCCCGTCGGCGGCAGGTGTGGACGCTCGACCGGCTGCACCCGGAGCTGAGCCTGTGACCGGGCGCGTGACCTCGACTCCCGTGTCCGGGCACGGAGTGGTTCCTGTGACAATCAGGGCCATGGAAAGCAGCAGCGCCACGTCGGGCGGCAGCACCCGTCGCGAAGCCACCCGGCAGAAGCTCTACGAGGCGGCCGTCACCCTCATCGCCGAGCAGGGCTTCTCCGCCACCACGGTGGACGAGATCGCCGAGCGGGCCGGAGTCGCGAAGGGCACGGTCTACTACAACTTCGCCAGCAAGTCCGTCCTCTTCGAGGAACTGCTGCGGCACGGCGTGGGTCTCCTGACCGCCTCCCTCCGGGAGGCGGCGGAGAAGACCGCCCGCGCGGGCGGCGGCAAGGTCGAGGCCCTGGACGCGATGGTCCGCGCGGGGCTGGTCTTCATCGACCGCTACCCGGCCTTCACCCAGCTGTACGTGGCCGAGCTGTGGCGCACCAACCGGGCCTGGCAGTCCACGCTGATGGTGGTCCGGCAGGAGGCCGTCGCGGTCGTCGAGGGCGTGCTGCGCGAGGGTGTGGAGAACGGCGAGTTCAGCGACGAGATCGATATCCCGCTGACGGCGGCCGCGCTGGTCGGCATGGTGCTGGTGGCGGCGCTGGACTGGAAGTCGTTCCAGCCGGAGCGCTCCCTGGACGACGTGCACGCGGCGCTGTCCCGGCTGCTTCAGGGCCGGGTGAGCGGCCGCCGCTGACAACGCGCGCCGCACATGAAGGCCGACCGGCCCCGAAAGCCGGCCGCCGCACATGAAAGCGCCGGTCCGAGGTGGCCGCATCCCCCGCGGGCCACCGGCCGGACCGGCGCTTCCTCTTGCTCCCCCGTACGTCCCCCCGTTGGAACCCCCGTTTCGGTCGTCCCCCGGGTTCCCCCGTGCCTCGCTCCCGCCGACGTCCGCCGGCGGAAGGAGCGGATCGTGGCCCGCTCCGTTCCGGCGCCCCGTGTCGCCGGTGCCGGAGCCGTGCCCCTTTCCGTGCCTCCACTCTCTCGTTCGCGCAGGTCGCGGCCCATCCGCGCGCGTACTCAACTCATCCCGTAGGTACGGATACTCAGTCCTGCGCACTCACCCTCAGGACAGGCTGTCACCAACTGGTGACGAACGCGCCCGCGCCGCTACTGCCCCGGGCGTCGCCGAGGCCGGTCCCGGCCGAACTGTCAGTGGCGGCCGATAAAGTCGCAGGCATGGCACGGATTGCGGTGATCGGCGCCGGGATGGGCGCGATGGCGGCCGCCGCCCGGCTCGCCGTCGCGGGCCACCAGGTGGCGGTGTACGAGCGGACGGAGACGTACGGCGGAGCGGTGCGCCGATTCGAGCGGGACGGCTTCTCCTTCGACACCGGGCCGGGACTGCTGCCGTTGCCCGCGGTCTGGCGCGATCTGTTCGTCAAGACCGGCAGGGAGCCACTGGAGGCGTGCGTCGAGCTGGTCCAGGTCGACCCGTCGGCGCGGCACGTGTTCGCGGACGGCACGGAGGTGTCGTTGCCGAACGCCTCGCGCGCGGGCGTCGTCGCCACGCTGGACGAGGCGCTCGGCTCGGGCGCGGGCAGACGCTGGGGCGACTTCCTGGTGCGGGCCCGTGAGGCGTGGGACCGGACACGCCGGCCACTGCTGGAGGAGCCGCTGTGGCCGAACTGGCAGGTGCTGGCCGAGCGCGAGCCCTATCCGGCGGTCCCGCGCAAGCTGCTGCTGCGCACCCGCCGGGCGGGCACGCTTGCCGAGGTCGGCGCCTGGGAGCTGCGGGATCCCCGCCTCGCCGCCCTCCTGGAGGGCCATGCCCTCGGCCACGGCCTGGATCCCCGCACGACCCCGGCGAGCGCGGCGGTGCTGCCGTACATGGAGCACGCCTTCGGCACGTGGTACGTCCGCGGCGGCCTGCGGGAGCTGGCGCGCGCGGTGTACGAGCGGTGCGTGGCCCGCAGGGTCGAGTTCCACTTCGGCGCGGAGGTCGCCGGAATCCTGGAGAAGGACGGCCGCGTGGCGGGGGTGGAGCTGGCGGACGGCGCGGTGGCGGACGCGGACTTCGTCGTCGCCGGGGTCGCGCCCGGCGTACTGGACCGGCTCGCCCGGGGTACGGCGGTGTGGGGCGAGGGCGAGGTGCCGCCGCAGCGCGGGGCGGCGAGCCGGCTGACGGTGCTGCTCGCGCTGCGCGGCGGCCGTCCCGAGGGCGCGGCGCACCGCACGGTGGTGCACGCCGAGAACCGCGACGCCGAGCTGGACGCCCTGTTCGGCGCCGCCCCGGGCCTGCCCGCGCACCCGACGGTCACGGTCCTACGGCCGGACGACCCCGCGCTGGTCCCGGACGCCGGCCACGAGGCGGTCACGCTCACCTCGGCCCTGCCCGCCGGGTCGGAGCCCGACGACCGGCACGCCGAGGCCCTGATCACCGCCGCCGCGCGCGCGATACCGGACCTGCGCGAGCGCCTCCTCCGACACGAGCTGCGCACCCCGGCCGACATCGCGGAGGCCACGGGCACGGAGGGCGGAGCCGTCCCGGTGCCGGCACTGGCCGCCGACGGCGGACGGCTGCTGCACGCGCCGAGCACCACCCGCACCGAGGGCCTCTACACGGTCGGCGGCTGGTCCCACCCCGGCGGCGGCCTCCCCCACGCGGGCATGTCGGGCGCGCTGGTCACCGGACTGATCGTGGAGGGGCCGGACTTCCGCGGGTCACAGTGAGACCCGGCGCGGAGTTCTGCGGGGCGCAGCGAGACGGCACGGCGTCCTTGGGGTCGCAACGAGACCCGGCACGGAGTTCTTCAGGCCGCGTTCTTCAGGCCGCAGTGAGAGCGGGGCCGGGAGTCCGCGAAGCCGGTGAGCCCGGTGAGAGCGGCACCGAATTCAGGGGGGAGGCAGCGGCCCGGAGAGTTCAGAAACGGTACTGCTCGTCGAAGCCCTGGCCGTCCTGCTGCTGGCCGTTGCCCTGGTATGGGTACTGCTGCTGTTCCGGCGGGAATTCGCCGCCGTACGGGTCTTCGGTGCTGCGCTGCTGCGGGACCCACACGCCGCCCGGCGGGGTCTCGCCGTAGCCGCCGGTGCCGGTGCCGTACTGGTCCTGGCCCTGGGCGTAGCCCTGCTGCCCGTACTGCTGCTGCCCGTACTGCTGCTGCCCGTACTGCTGCTGGCCGCCGTACGTCGCATCGTACGCGCCCGCATCGTAGGTCTGGGTGCCGATGTACGGGTCGGAGTAGGCGGCGTACTGCTGCTGCCCGGTGGCGTCGTAGCCGTACTGCTGCTGGCCGTAGCCGGAGTAGTCGTAGGCGTAGGTCTGATCGGTGCCCTGGGCCGCCGCCGCGTACTGGTCCTGGCCGTAGCCGTTGTCGGCGTACATGCCGTAGGAGCTGGTGTCGTCCGGGAGGGACTGCGGCTGGTAGACGGCGGTTGTCTCGGCGGCCGCCGGGTCGACGGGGCGCGCGGGGGCGAAGACGTCGTCGCGGTCGTACTCGTCGTCGTGGCCGTAGGACACGCTGTCCTGGCCTTGCGCGCGGCCGTCGTCGTAGCCGCCCTCGTCGCCGTAGCCGCCCTCGTCGCCGTAGCCGCCCTCGTCGCCGTAGCCGCCCTCGGCCGCTTCCAGGCCGGTGACCTCCAGGGTCGGGTCCTGGCGGCCGCCGCGGGGGCGCTTGCTGCCGCCCAGGCCCGGCAGCCCGCCGAGGGCCGGCGCGGACATCGCCCAGCCGGCCGCGAAGCCGCGGCGGAACGAGAGCGTGACATACGTCTGCCCGACCGCGAACGCGGCGGCGCCCAGTCCGATCACGACGAAGGACGGGATCAGTACACCGACGACGACACCGAGGAAGCCGACGAAGGCGAGCAGCCGCCAGCGCAGGCGTGCCTTGTACTGCAGCAGCACCTCGCCCAGCAGCCACAGCGCGACGATGCCGAACGCGATGTAGAGGACCGTCCAGCCCATGTACGCCCCTCTCCCAGTAGCCGCTACGCAGTGTGTCGCACGCCGGTGCGACCGGTCTAGGCCTGCGGCGGGTGGTGCAGACCCAGGTTCTCGTAGATTTCCAGCGTCGCCGTGGAGTTGTTGAGCGTGATGAAGTGCAATCCGGGCACTCCCTCGGCCAGCAGCCGCGCACAGAACTCCGTGGCGAACTCGATCCCAATGGAGCGTACAGCCGCCGGATCGTCCTGTGCCGTGAGGATCCGGTCTTTCAGGGCCGCCGGGAACGAGGCATTACTGAGCTTTGGCAACCGTTCCAGCATCTTCACGCTGGTCACCGGCATGACCTCGGGAATGACCGGGGTCTCGCAGCCGGCCGCGGCGACCCGGTCACGCAGCCGTAGATAGGACTCCGGGCGCCAGAACATCTGCGTGATCGCGTAGTCGGCACCGGCCCGGCACTTGTCGACGAAGTGGGCGACATCGGTGTCCCAGTCGCTGGAGCGCGGATGCATCTCCGGGAAGGCGGCGACGCCCACGCAGAAGTCACCCGACTCCTTGATGAGCCGGACGAGCTCGGCGGCGTAGGCCAGACCCTGCGGGTGCGGAACCCAGTCGCCCATCGGGTCGCCGGGCGGGTCGCCGCGCACGGCGAGCATGTTGCGGATCCCGGCGTCGGCGTACTGGCCGATGATGTTGCGCAGTTCGGCGATCGAGTGGTCGACGGCGGTGAGGTGGGCGACCGGGGTGAGCGTGGTGTCGGCGGCGATCTGCTCGGTCGCCCGCACCGTGCCCGCGCGCGTGGAGCCGCCGGCGCCGTACGTCACGGAGACGAAGCTGGGGGCCACCGCCTCGACCCTGCGCAGCGCGTTCCAGAGATTGCGCTTGCCCTTCTCCGTCTTTGGCGCCCAGAACTCGAACGAATACGTCGTTTTGCCGGGGTCAAGCATGTCACGCACGGTGCGTGCGCGATCCGTCCTGGTGGATGCGGTTCCGAGGGCCATACGGGAAGGTTAGTCAGGGGTCGGCGGTCACCCAACCGGATCCAGAGATTTACCCGAATTGCCGGGCCATGGTCCACTCCTTGGACACGCGCGAGACGGGCCTACAGGGCAAACGGGGCCTACGCCTGCCGCAGCCGCTTGGCGAACTCCGCCGCCGCCGCGCCCGGGTCGTCCGCCTCCGTGATCGCCCGGACGACGACAACCCGGCGGGCGCCGGCCTCGACGGCCTCGTCGAGGTTGCCCAGGCCGATGCCGCCGATGGCGAACCAGGGCCGGTCGGTGCCGAGCGCCGCCGTGTACCGGACGAGATCGAGGCCGGGGGCGGGGCGGCCGGGCTTGGTGGGGGTCGGCCAGCACGGGCCGGTGCAGAAGTAGTCCACGCCGTCCTGGACGGCGGCGGCCCGTGCCTCCGCCTCGGCGTGCGTGGAGCGGCCGATCAGGACGTCACCGCCGAGGATCGCCCGGGCCGCGGGGACCGGGAGGTCGCCCTGGCCGAGGTGCAGGACGTCCGAGCCTGCGGCGTGGGCGACGTCCGCGCGGTCGTTGACGGCGAGGAGCTTGCCGTGCCGGGCGCAGGCGTCGGCGAGGACCTTCAGGTGCTCCAGTTCCTCGGCCGCCTCCATGCCCTTGTCGCGCAACTGCACGATGTCGACGCCGCCGGCGAGGACCGCGTCGAGGAACTCCGGGAGGTCGCCCTGCCGCTTGCGGGCGTCCGTGCAGAGATAGAGCCGGGCGTCGGCGAGCTGGGCGCGTGCGGTGGCTGCGGTGTCGGGCATGCGGGTGATCCCCCGGTGTCGGTGGCGGTACGGACCGTGGCCCGGCCCGCTGGGCGGACGGCGGCGAGGCCCGTCTTCGGTGGCGTACTGACCACGGCGCGGCCCGCTTCCGGCGGCGTACGGATGCGGCCCGCTTCCGGTGGTGGCGTACGGGCTACGACAGGTGCGCCGGAAGTGGCCTGCGGACCCCGGCGGAGCCGCCGGCCATGGCGTGGTCCGCTGTCGGCAGCGTACGGGCCGCACCCCACCGCGGCCGTGGCCCAGGTCGGCCGCGGCCCGTACGCCGGACGGTATGTCGGATCAGACAGCGAGCGCCTGGGCGCGGCGCTTCACCTCCGTGCCGCGATTCTCGCTCAGCGCCTGCGCGGGGGTGCCGGGCAGGGACGGGTCGGGCGTGAAGAGCCACTCCAGCATTTCTTCGACCGTGAAGCCGTCGTCCCGCAGGAGCGTCAGGGTGCCGGACAGGCCCTTGACGACCTTGTCCCCGTCGATGAATGCGGCAGGGACGTGCAGCGCGCGGTTCTCACCGCGGCGTACGGCGATGAGCTGGCCGTCCTTCACCAGCTGCCGCACGCGGGTCACCTCGACGCCGAGCATTTCGGCGATGTCGGGGAGGGTGAGCCAGGCGGGGACGAGAGCATCGATCTTTGCGTCAATCTCGGTCACGGAACAAGCCTGCCATCTGGGACTGACAGTCGGAAGTCGACGCTACGCAGTGGCCCCCTTCATCGGCCGCGCCGGGTCGGCCAGCAGCTCCGGGTTCATCTCCACGCCCGCCTCGATCAGCCGCCTCCCCTGGGCCAGGTCTCTCGGGCGCCCCACGGCCAGCAGTGCGACCAGGCGGTTCCCGCGCAGCCAGCACACCGTCCAGGCCGGGTTGGACGGGTCGCCGCGCCACAGCACCGTGTCGGCGGCCGCGTGGTGCCCGGCGTACTGCACGAAGCGGCCGAACTGCTCCGACCAGAAGTACGGCACCGGGTCGTAGGCCGCCGGGGCCTCGCCGACGGCCCCGCCGACGATGTTCGCGGCGACGGTGCGCGGGCCCTGCAGAGCGTTGTCCCAGTGGTGGACCAGCAGCCGCTCGCCGTACCGCCTCGAGGGGAAGGAGGCGCAGTCGCCGACGGCGTAGACGTCCGGGACGGAGGTGCGCAGGTGCTGGTCGGCCACGACCTCGCCCCACGCGCCGAGCTCGATGCCGGAGCCGGTGAGCCAGGCCGTGGCGGGCCGGGCGCCGATGCCGACGACGACCGCGCCCGCGGGCAGCCGCGTGCCGTCGTCGAGGAGCACCGCGCCGGGCTCGACCCGCTCCACGCGCGCGTGCGTACGCAGAACGGCCCCGGCGTCGGCGTACCAGCCGGCCATCGGGGCGGCCACCTCGGCGGGCAGGGCCCCGGCGAGCGGGCGGTCGGCGGCCTCGACGACGGTCACCGAGCAGCCCGCCTCGCGCGCGGCGGTGGCGAACTCCGCGCCGATCCAGCCCGCGCCGACGACCACGATGTCGTGCTGCCGGGCGAGCACCGGCCGCAGCCGCTCGGCGTCGTCCAGGGTGCGCAGCAGGTGCACGCCGGGGACGCCCTCGGCGCTCTGCAGCCGGACCGGTTCGGCGCCGGTCGCGAGGACCAGCACGTCGTACGGCACGGGCCCGTCCTCGGTGTCCAGCTCGTGGTCGCCGGGGCGCAGGCCCAGCACCTCGCAGCCGAGCCGCAGCTCGATGCCGAGCGCCTCGAAGTCCACGTCGAAGGCGGATCCCTCGGCCTTGCCCAGCAGGACGGCCTTCGACAACGGCGGCCGGTCGTAGGGCTGGTGGGGCTCCGCGCCGATCAGCGTCACGGTGCCGGTGAAGCCCTGTTCCCGCAGGGCGACCGACGTCTGCACGCCCGCCATGCCCGCGCCCACGACGACCACGCGCCGCGGCGTGGACACTCCCCGTTCCTGCGTCTGCTCGCTCACCTGATCACCATAGACAACTGACACATTGTCAGTCAGTGGTCGTGCTCCGTGACCTGCTCCACAACCGCCTCCGTGAGCTGCTCCACCACACTGGTCCCACTGCCCTCCTGGGACTCCCACTCCCAGGTCTCCGCCAGCCGCACCCGCCCGTCCGGCAGCTCCTCGACGGCCGACACGCAGTGCCCGGAGGAGGTCGTCTGGTCCCGCTTGAGCTGCACATACCGGAAATCCAGCCGGTCGCCCTCGCGTGTGCCCACCAGGTACCCGCGGACGACGTCCCCGCCCGCGTACTCGGCCCAGATCTCCCCATCCTTCTCGTGGTAGGTGAACCGGGTGCGGGTACCCACCTGACCTGGGGCCTGGTCGGCGACCGGGGCCAGGACAAGGCCGTCGAGCGAGCGGGGCATGACAAAAGGCTCCCTTACAGAGGCGTCGGACCAAGAGCTAGGGTGGCCCGAGTAAAGCACTCGCGGGAGCCCGGACGCACCGGGCTGAGAGGGAGGCTGGCGGCCTCCGACCGTACGAACCTGATCCGGGTCATGCCGGCGAAGGGAGGGGCTGGACGCCCATGTCGCCTACGCGTACGTCAGACGTCCTCGTCGTCGGGGGCGGAATCATCGGACTCGTGACGGCGTGGCGGGCCGCGCAGCGCGGGTTCGCCACGGCCGTCGTGGACCCGGAACCGGGCGGCGGCGCCGCACAGGTCGCGGCCGGAATGCTGGCCGCCGTCACGGAACTGCACCACGGTGAGCAGACCCTGCTCGGCCTGAACCTGGCCTCGGCGCGCCGCTACCCGGACTTCGCGGCCGAGCTCACCGACGCGACCGGCCAGGACCTCGGCTACCGCCGCTGCGGCACGCTCGCCGTCGCGCTGGACGCCGACGACCGAGCCTTCCTGCGCGAGCTGCACGCCCTGCACCAGCAGTCCGGGCTGGAGTCCGAGTGGCTCTCCGGGCGGGAGTGCCGGCGCCTGGAGCCGATGCTCGCGCCGGGCGTGCGCGGTGGGCTCCGGGTCGACGGCGACCACCAGATCGACCCGCGGCGCCTCGCCCACGCGCTGGTGACCGCGTGCGAGCGCGCCGGTGTCGTCTTTCACCGGGCGTGGGCGGAGCGGCTGGCCGTCGTACGGGACCGGGCGGCCGGGGCCGTCACGGTCGACGGCACCGAGCTGGGCGCCGGGCGGGTGGTGCTCGCCGCGGGCAGCCTCAGCGGGCGGCTCGCGGGCGTCCCGGACGACGTGCTGCCGCCCGTACGGCCCGTGAAGGGGCAGGTGCTGCGGCTGACGATGCCGCGGCAGCCGTTCCTGAGCCGTACCGTGCGTGCGGTCGTGCGCGGCAGCCAGGTCTATCTGGTGCCGCGCGAGAGCGGCGAGCTGGTCGTCGGCGCGACGAGCGAGGAACTGGGCTGGAACACGACGGTGACCGCGGGCGGCGTGTACGAGCTGCTGCGCGACGCGCACGAGCTGGTCCCCGGGATCACCGAGCTGCCCCTGACGGAGACCCGGGCCGGACTGCGCCCCGGCTCCCCCGACAACGCGCCGCTGCTCGGCCCGTCCGGCCTGGACGGGCTGTTGCTGGCCACCGGGCACTACCGCAACGGCGTGCTGCTCACGCCGGTCACCGGTGACGTCATGGCGCACGTCCTGGCCACGGGTGAACTCCCGGAGGAGGCCCGCCCGTTCACGCCCGCGCGGTTCACCGCCGCCGCACTCACGGAGCAGCCCGCATGAACACCCCGGTCACCAGCTCGGTCACCATCACCGTCAACGGGGAGCCCCGGGAGGTCCCGACCGGAACGGCTCTCGACACCGTCGTGAAGACGCTCACCGCGGCGCCCTCCGGTGTGGCCGCCGCCCTCAACGAAACCGTAGTCCCGCGCGCGCAGTGGCCGTCCACGCCTCTCTCCGAGGGAGACCGCGTGGAAGTCCTCACCGCCGTCCAAGGAGGCTGACCATGGCCGACGATCCGTTTGTCCTCGGCGGTACGCCCTTCACGTCCCGCCTGATCATGGGTACGGGCGGTGCGCCCAGCCTCGACGTGCTGGAACGGGCGCTGGTGGCGTCCGGGACCGAGCTGACGACGGTCGCGATGCGGCGGGTCGATCCGTCGGTGCACGGCTCCGTGCTGTCGGTGCTGGAGCGACTGGGCATCCGGGTACTGCCGAACACGGCGGGGTGCTTTACGGCCGGTGAGGCGGTGCTGACGGCGCGGCTCGCGCGGGAGGCGCTCGGCACCGATCTGGTCAAGCTGGAGGTCATCGCCGACGAGCGGACGCTGCTGCCGGACCCGATCGAGTTGCTGGAGGCGGCGGAGACGCTGGTGGACGACGGGTTCACCGTGTTGCCGTACACGAACGACGATCCTGTGCTCGCGCGGAAGCTGGAGGATGCCGGGTGTGCGGCGATCATGCCGCTGGGGTCGCCGATCGGGTCCGGGCTGGGGATCCGGAATCCGCACAACTTCCAGTTGATCGTGGAGCACGCGCGTGTGCCCGTGGTTCTGGATGCGGGGGCCGGGACGGCGTCGGATGTGGCGCTGGCGATGGAGCTGGGGTGTGCGGGGGTGATGCTGGCGTCGGCGGTTACCCGGGCGCAGGAACCTGTGCTGATGGCCGAGGCCATGAAGCATGCGGTGGAGGCGGGCCGGCTGGCTCGGCTGGCGGGGCGGATTCCTCGGCGGTACTTCGCCGAGGCGTCTTCTCCCGCGGAGGGCCTGGCCGTGTTGGATCCCGAGCGTCCTGCCTTCTGAACAGCGCTGCAGTCCCGTCTCGTCCGGGGTGGGTGTTCCGCTGTTCGTGGGATGCGTCACAGGTTGGCCGCAGTACCGGTGCGAATCTCGGCTGATCCGAGTGGGCTGTCGGTCTCGGCTCGTACACTCACCTGCGTGGATACGACCCTTCAGGACCCCTTGGTCGGGCAGGTGCTCGACGGCCGGTATCGCGTCGACGCGCGGATCGCGGTCGGCGGGATGGCGACGGTCTACAGGGCCGTGGACACCCGGCTGGACCGCGTGCTGGCGCTCAAGGTGATGCATCCCTCGCTCGCGGCCGACGGCTCGTTCGTCGAGCGGTTCATCCGCGAGGCGAAGTCGGTGGCGCGGCTGGCGCACCCCAATGTGGTGCAGGTCTTCGACCAGGGGACCGACGGGTCGTACGTGTATCTGGCCATGGAGTACGTCGCCGGCTGCACCCTGCGTGACGTGCTGCGCGAGCGCGGGGCGCTGCAGCCGCGGGCCGCGCTGGACATCCTGGAGCCGGTACTGGCCGCGCTCGGCGCCGCGCACCGCGCCGGGTTCGTGCACCGGGACATGAAGCCGGAGAACGTCCTGATAGGGGACGACGGACGGGTCAAGGTCGCCGACTTCGGGCTGGTGCGAGCCGTGGACACGGTCACGAACACCAGCGGGGCCGTCCTCGGCACCGTGGCGTATCTCGCGCCCGAGCAGATCGAGCACGGGATCGCCGACCCCCGGGCCGACGTGTACGCGTGCGGTGTCGCCCTGTACGAGATGCTGACCGGCGAGAAGCCGCACGACGGGGACTCCCCCGCCGTCGTGCTGTACAAGCACCTGCACGAGGACGTGCCGCCGCCGTCGGCCGCCGTGCCGGGGCTGGCGTACGAACTGGACGAGCTGGTCGCCTCGGCGACCGCGCGCACCGCGGACATCCGCCCGCACGACGCCGTGGCGCTGCTCGCGCAGGTCCGCGACACGCGCGGCGCGCTAGGCACCGAGCAGCTGGACGCCGTGCCGCCGCAGGCGCTCTCGGCGGAGCACGACAACGCCGACGACCGTACGAGCGTGATCCCGCGCGCGCTGACCGTGCTGCGCCCGCTGCCGGTCAACGAGGACGACGAGGGCGGGGCCCCCGCGCCGGACCTCAACCGCACCAGCCGCTTCGAAACCCCGCCCCCGCCGCCGTCCCGGCGGGGCCGCACCGGCGGCCGGCGCGGCCCGCTGGCGATCGTCGTCGCGGTGCTGCTGGTGCTGGGCGTCGGCGCGGGCGTCTGGTACATCAACTCCGGCCAGTTCACCGAGGTCCCGCCGCTGACGAACAAGACCGAGGCGCAGGCGCGGGACCGGCTGGCGAAGGCCGGTCTCGAGGTCGGCTCGGTCAAGCACGCCTACAGCGACACCGTGAAGCGCGGCGCGGTCATCAGCACGGATCCCGAGGGCGGCGCCCGTATCCGCGGCAACGACCCCGTGACGCTGACCATCTCCGACGGCCCGGACACCGTGAAGCTGCCCGACGTGGAGGGCTACCGGCTGGACAAGGCGCGGGAGGTGCTGAAGCAGGCGGGTCTTGAGCCGGGCATGGTCACCCGGACGTTCAGCGACAGCGTCACCCGCGGCTTCGTGATCTCCTCGCAGCCCGCGGCGAACACCACGGTGCGCGCGGGCGCGGCGGTCGCGCTCACCGTCAGCAAGGGCAGCCCGGTGGACGTGCCCGACACCACCGGCGAGGACCTGGCCCAGGCCAAGGCCGACCTCGAGGACGCCGGGCTCAAGGTGAAGATCGCCGCCCAGGAGGTCAACTCCGAGTACGACAAGGGCCAGGTCGCCCGGCAGACCCCGAAGGGCGGCAGCCTGGCCGCCACGGGCGACACGGTGACGCTGACGCTGTCCAAGGGCCCGGAGATGATCGAGGTTCCGGACGTGGTCGGCGACAGCGTGGACGACGCGAAGCGGAAGCTGGAGGGCGCCGGGTTCAAGGTGGAGGAGGACCGCGGCCTGCTGGGGCTGTTCGGCGACACCGTGAAGAAACAGTCGGTGGCGGGCGGGGACACCGCGCCCAAGGGGTCGGCGATCACCATCCAGATCCGCTGATCGTCATCCAGAGCCGCTGACGGGCCGGCGGTCCACGCATGACACCCTGAACGGGTGAAGAGTCAGCAGTCCGGCACCACCCCCGGCACGCCCGCCCCGGCCGGTGACCCCGGCCGGTCCCGCAACCCCGTCGGCGGTCACGTCCCCGTGGCCGGCGGTCTCCACTCCGTCGGCCTGTCCTACGCCCACGACCTCGCGGCGGAGACCGTGCAGGTCTTCGTGGCCAATCCGCGCGGCTGGGCCACTCCGGCCGGCAGTCCGCTTCAGGACGAGGCGTTCCGAGCGGCGTGCGAGGCCGAGTCGGTCCCGGCGTACGTGCATGCCCCGTATCTGATCAACTTCGGCTCGCACACCGAGGCGACCGTGGAGCGGTCCGTCGCATCGCTGCGGCACTCGCTGCGGCGCGGGCGGGAGATCGGCGCGCTGGGCGTGGTCGTGCACACCGGCAGCGCGACCGGCGGCCGACAGCGGTCGGTGGCGCTGAAGCAGGTACGGGAGCACATGCTGCCGCTGCTGGACGAGCTGACCCACGACGACGACCCGTGGCTGCTGCTGGAGTCGACGGCCGGGCAGGGGGCCTCGCTGTGCTCCCGCACCTGGGACTTCGGGCCGTATTTCGAGGCGCTGGACGCCCATCCGAAGCTGGGCGTGTGCCTGGACACCTGCCATGTCTTCGCGGCCGGTCACGACCTGACCGGGCCGAGCGGCATGCACCAGACGCTG
The DNA here is from genome assembly GCF_014495685.1 of Streptomyces sp. TRM68367. Taxonomy (GTDB): domain Bacteria; phylum Actinomycetota; class Actinomycetes; order Streptomycetales; family Streptomycetaceae; genus Streptomyces. The sequence continues at coordinate 26,610 of NZ_JACTVI010000083.1, forward strand.
GACCTGCTGGTGGACACGGTCGGCGAGGGCCGTCTGAAACTGATCCACGCCAACGACTCCAAGGACGTCGTCGGCGCGCACAAGGACCGCCACGAGAACATCGGCGCAGGCCACATCGGCGAGGACCCGTTCCGGGCGCTGATGACCCACCCCGCGACCGAGGGCGTCCCACTGATCATCGAGACCCCCGGCGGCAAGGCAGGGCACGCGGCGGACGTGGAGCGGCTGAAGAAGCTGCGGGACAGGTGAGGCGTGTCGTAGTAACCCGGCAAGCTTCAGAGCTCCGGCCCCTCGCCGGACTCTTCCTGGTAGGAGTACCGCTGTTCCTTCCACGGATCGCCGATGTTGTGGTAGCCGCGTTCCTCCCAGAAGCCGCGGCGGTCGGCGGTCATGTACTCCACGCCGCGGACCCACTTGGGGCCCTTCCAGGCGTACAGATGGGGGACGATCAGGCGCAGCGGGAAGCCGTGCTCGGCGGTCAGCAGTTCGCCGTCCTTGTGGGTGGCGAAGAGCGTGCGCTCGGAGGCGAAGTCGGCGATCCGGAGGTTGGAGCTGAAGCCGTACTCGGCCCACACCATCACATGGGTGACCGTGGGCGCGGGCGGCGCGATGTCCAGGATCGTTCCGGCCGGAATGCCGCCCCATTCGGCGCCGAGCATGCTGAACTTCGTGACACAGTGCAGATCGGCGACGACGGTGGTGTACGGCAGGGCCGTGAACTCCTCGTGGTTCCAGCAGTGCTTCTCACCGTCGGCGGTGGCGCCGAAGACCCGGAACTCCCAGCGTTCGGGACGGAACTTGGGTACGGGCCCGTAGTGCGTGACCGGCCAGCCGCGTTGCAGGCGCTGTCCCGGCGGAAGCTCGGGCTGCTTTCCTCTCCCTGAATCGCGTTCTCCCGATTCGCGTTCCACCGGCTGACCCATGACTCCATCCTGACAGACCTCGGGGCATGCGCCGGACGCGGGCCCCCGAACTCGGGCAACAGCAAACAAAACGAACTAAGCATGCACTAACTTACTAAGTGAAGACTTACTGGACGATCTTCGTCGCGGGTGCAATCATGCGGCGCAACCTGCCACTCCACCCGTCTGGAAGGAGCCTCTGCGATGCAGGGCGACCCCGAGGTCATCGAATTCCTCAACGAGCAGCTCACGGCCGAGCTCACCGCGATCAACCAGTACTTCCTGCATGCCAAGATGCAGGAGAACTTCGGCTGGACGAAACTCGCGAAGTACACCCGCCACGAGTCGTTCGACGAGATGAAGCACGCCGAGGTGCTCACCGACCGGATCCTGTTCCTGGAGGGGCTGCCGAACTACCAGCGGCTGTTCCACGTCCGGGTCGGACAGACCGTCAAGGAGATGTTCGAGGCCGACCGGCAGATCGAGGTCGAGGCGATCGACCGGCTGCGGCGCGGCATCAAGGTCATGCGCGAAAAGGGTGACGTCACGTCCGCGAACATCTTCGAGTCGATCCTCGAGGACGAGGAGCACCACATCGACTACCTCGACACCCAGCTGGACCTGATCGAGAAGCTGGGTGAGGCGCTGTACATCTCGCAGCTGATCGAGCAGCCGGACAGCTGAGCGGGAGAGCTAGGCCGCCTCTTTCAGTTCCGCGGCCTCGGACAGTTCCGCGAGCACCGGCCCGCCCTGGTCGGCCAGCTCACGCCGGGGGCACGCGCCCCTGCCCAGGATCGCCTGGATACGACGTACGCACGACCCGCAGTCCGTGCCGGCCTTGCAGGCCGAGGCTATCTGGCGGGGCGTACAGGCACCGCTCTCCGCGTGCCGCTTCACCTGCTGCTCGGTGATCCCGAAGCAACTGCAGACGTACACGCGGCTCACCTCCCGTCCGGGACCAAGGGTCGCGCCATCCCGACCTTGATCGGTGAGGCTAACCTAACCTTACCCGTCTCCCAGGTAACCCTGAAAGAGCCCTGGGGCGCGGATCGTGTGTGATCCGCGCCCCAGTCATGTGCCGGTAACAGGTGCCCCGGCCAATGGTCCACTACTGGTCCCTGTACATCTCGGCGACGAGGAACGCCAGGTCGAGGGACTGGCTGCGGTTCAGGCGCGGGTCGCAGGCCGTCTCGTAGCGCTGGTGCAGGTCGTCGACGAAGATCTCGTCGCCGCCGCCCACGCACTCGGTGACGTCGTCACCGGTGAGCTCGACGTGGATGCCGCCCGGGTGGGTGCCGAGCGCCTTGTGGACCTCGAAGAAGCCCTTGACCTCGTCGAGCACGTCGTCGAAGCGGCGGGTCTTGTGACCGGAGGCCGCCTCGAAGGTGTTGCCGTGCATCGGGTCGGTCACCCAGGCCACGGTGGCGCCGGAGGCGGTCACCTTCTCGATCAGCTCGGGAAGCCGGTCGCGGACCTTGTCGGCGCCCATGCGGACGATGAAGGTCAGCCGGCCCGGCTCGCGCTCGGGGTCGAGGCGCTCGATGTACTGCAGTGCGTCCTCGGCCGTCGTCGTCGGGCCGAGCTTGATGCCGATCGGGTTGCGGATCCTCGAGGCGAACTCGATGTGCGCGTGGTCCAGCTGACGTGTGCGCTCACCGATCCACACCATATGCGCGGAGACGTCGTACAGCTGCCCGGTGCGGGAGTCGACGCGGGTGAGCGCCGACTCGTAGTCGAGCAGCAGAGCCTCGTGCGAGGAGTAGAACTCGACCGTCTTGAACTCCTCCGGGTCGGCCCCGCAGGCGTGCATGAAGTTCAGCGCGTTGTCGATCTCGCGCGCCAGCTGCTCGTAGCGCTGACCGGACGGAGACGACTTCACGAAGTCCTGGTTCCAGGCGTGCACCTGGCGCAGGTCGGCGTAGCCGCCAGTGGTGAAGGCACGCACCAGGTTCAGCGTCGAGGCCGACGCGTGGTACATGCGCTTGAGCCGCTCGGGGTCCGGGACGCGGGCTTCCTCGGTGAAGTCGAAGCCGTTGACGGAGTCGCCGCGGTAGGTCGGCAGCGTCACGCCGTCGCGGGTCTCGATCGGCTTGGAGCGCGGCTTGGAGTACTGGCCGGCGATCCGGCCCACCTTCACCACCGGCACCGAGGCGGCGTACGTCAGCACGGCGCCCATCTGGAGCAGCGTCTTGAGCTTGTTGCGGATGTGATCGGCGGACACCGCGTCGAAGGCCTCGGCGCAGTCGCCACCCTGGAGCAGGAACGCCTCGCCCCTGGCGACGGCTCCCATCCGGGCGCGCAGCTGGTCGCACTCGCCCGCGAAGACGAGCGGCGGATACGACTCAAGGTCCGCGATCACCTTGCGCAGAGCCTCGTGGTCGGGGTACTCGGGCTGCTGCGCCGCGGGCAGGTCTCGCCAGGTGTTGCCAGCGCTCGGGCTGGTCTTAGCGTTCACGGTCACGGCGCCAACATTACGGGGTGATGTCCTGGCTTCCGGCCCGTGCCCAGAAAATGAGACGCGACGTACGCACCGCGGACGTGGGGTACAGTGCGCCGTATGTTCGCGCACTCGATCCAGACCTGCCTCCAGAACTGCTGGTGGACCGCTCATCCGGCGGCCCGCTGACTGCGCGTACTGAAGACTTCGCGAAGGCCGCCCGAGGGGCGGCCTTCGGTGTGTCCGGGGGTCGTTCCTCTCCATCGAGAAGGATCACCGACCCATGAACCTGCTGGACCTGCTCGCCGATCCCCGCCCGTTCGCCCTGCTGCGCCGCCGCACCCCCGGCCACGACGACACCGTGGTCGAGGTGCTGCTCGGCCCGGTCACCGCCCGCGACCGGCTCGCCGACCTCCCCGACGAGGGCCTGGCGCTCGTCCCTTTCCGGCAGATCCGCGAGCGCGGCTTCGACGTCCGCGACGACGGCACACCGCTGCTGGTGCTGAGCCCCGAGGAGACGTACGCCGTCCCGCTCGCCGACGCACTGGCCCAGCTCCCCGCGCATGAGGTGCGCGTCGAGGGCGGCGGGTTCGACGTGGGCGACGAGGAGTACGCCGGGATCGTCGGGCGGGTGCTGGCGGAGGAGATCGGGCGGGGCGAGGGCGCGAACTTCGTGATCCGGCGGACGTACGAGGGTGAGATCCCGGGATTCACCAGGGCCGACGCCCTCGCGCTCTTCCGACGGCTGCTCGAAGGCGAGCGGGGCGCGTACTGGACGTTCGTCGTGCACACCGGGGACCGCACGCTGGTCGGCGCCAGTCCCGAGGTGCACGTACGGATGTCCGGCGGAACGGTCGTGATGAACCCGATCAGCGGGACGTACCGCTACCCGGCCGAAGGCCCCACCCCCGAGCATCTGCTGGACTTCCTCGCCGACGGCAAGGAGATCGAGGAGCTGTCGATGGTGGTCGACGAGGAGCTCAAGATGATGTGCACCGTCGGCGACATGGGCGGCGTGGTCGTCGGGCCCCGGCTGAAGGAGATGGCGCACCTCGCGCACACCGAGTACGAGCTGCGCGGGAAGTCCTCGCTGGACGCGCGGGAAGTCCTGAAGGAGACCATGTTCGCCGCCACCGTCACCGGGTCGCCCGTGCAGAACGCGTGCCGGGTCATCGAGCGGCACGAGTCCGGCGGGCGCGGCTACTACGCGGGCGCGCTCGCCCTGCTCGGCCGATACGCGGGTGGCGGGCGGGAAGGTGCCGGGGCGCAGACCCTCGACTCCCCCATCCTCATCCGCACCGCCGACATCGACGCGGACGGCCGGCTGCGGGTACCGGTCGGCGCGACGCTCGTGCGCGGCTCGGACCCGGCGAGCGAGGTGGCGGAGACCCACGCCAAGGCCGCGGGGGTGCTCGCGGCCCTGGGCGCACGACCGTCCCGGCCGCACGAGCAGGCCGTGCGGCCCCGGCTGGCCGACGACCCTCGTGTGAGGGCGGCGCTGGACGGGCGCCGGGGCTCGCTGGCGCCGTTCTGGCTGCGGATGCAGGGGCCCGCCAAGAAGCCCCCGGAGTTGTCGGGGCACGCCCTGGTGGTCGACGGGGAGGACACCTTCACGGCGATGCTCGCGCACGTGCTGCGCTCGGGCGGCCTCGAGGTGACCGTCCGGCGGAACGACGAGCCGGGGCTCCGGGAGGCGGTGCTCGGGCACGAGGGGCCGGTGGTGCTGGGTCCCGGACCGGGTGACCCGGGCGATCTCACGCATCCCAGGATGCGGATCCTGCGGGAACTGACGGCCCAGGTGATCCGGCACAGCCGGCACGGCGTCCTCGGCGTCTGCCTCGGGCACGAGCTGATCGCGGCCGAGCTGGGGCTGGACATCGTACGGAAGGAAGTCCCCTACCAGGGCGCGCAGACCACGATCGACCTGTTCGGGCGGCCGGAGACTGTCGGCTTCTACAACAGCTTCGTGGCCCGCTGCGACGACGAGGCGCACCGGGAACTGGCCGCGCACGGCGTCGAGGTGAGCCGGGCCGCGAACGGTGAGGTGCACGCCCTGCGCGGTCCCGGCTTCGCCGGGGTGCAGTTCCACCCGGAGTCGGTGCTGACGCTGAACGGGGCGGCGATCGTGCGGGAGCTGGTGGGTCAGCTGCGTGGCGCCGGCACCTTCTCCGAGCGGCGGCCCGCCCTGTAGCCGAGGAGGGGGCGGGCCGTCCGGTGGTCGAGGACGGGGCGGCCCGCCCGGTAGCCCCGTCAGCCGAAGAAGACCCCGACCTCCTCGTACAGCTTCGGGTCCACCGTCTTCAGGCGGGACGTGGCGTCGGCGATGGGGACGCGGACGATGTCCGTGCCGCGCAGGGAGACCATCTTGCCGAAGTCGCGGTCGCGGACGCAGTCGATGGCGTGCAGGCCGAACCGGGTGGCGAGCCAGCGGTCGAAGGCGCTGGGCGTGCCGCCGCGCTGGACGTGGCCCAGCACCGTCGTGCGGGCCTCCTTGCCGGTGCGCTTCTCGATCTCCTTGGCCAGCCACTCGCCGACCCCGGACAGCCGCACGTGACCGAAGGAGTCCAGGGACTGGTCCTTGAGGATCATGTCGCCCTCCCTCGGCGTGGCCCCTTCCGCGACGACCACGATCGGCGCGTACGACGCCCGGAAGCGGGAGGTGACCCAGGTGCACACCTGCTCGACGTCGAAGGGCTGCTCGGGGATGAGGATGACGTTGGCGCCGCCGGCCAGGCCCGAGTGCAGCGCGATCCAGCCGGCGTGCCGGCCCATCACCTCGACGACGAGGACGCGCATGTGGGACTCGGCGGTGGTGTGCAGCCGGTCGATCGCCTCCGTGGCGATGTTGACGGCGGTGTCGAAGCCGAAGGTGTAGTCCGTGGCGGACAGGTCGTTGTCGATGGTCTTGGGCACGCCGACGCACGGCACCCCGTGCTCGTCCGAGAGGACCGTGGCGACGCCCAGGGTGTCCTCGCCGCCGATCGTGATGATCGCGTCTACCTCCAGTTCGGCGATGTGCTCCTTGATCCGGTCGATGCCGTCCTCCTCGTGCAGCGGATTCGTCCGCGAGGAGCCGAGGATGGTGCCGCCGCGAGGCAGGATGCCGCGCACGGCGGGGATGTCGAGGCGGACGGTGGCGCCTTCGAGGGGACCGCGCCAGCCGTCCCGGAAGCCGGTGAAGTCGTATCCGTACTCCTGCACGCCCTTGCGGACGATGGCCCGGATGACGGCGTTGAGCCCGGGGCAGTCGCCGCCTCCGGTCAGTACTCCGACCCGCATGGAAATGTCCCTTCGCCGCGGTTGCCGTGTGCCGTTCGTTCCTTACCCGGCACGCTAGCGGTGATCCAGGTCACATCGACATGCTTCGGAGGGGCGATTCCGGTGAAACTCCGGTCCGGTGTCAGGGGCGGGTGTCAGGGCCGGCGTCAGGGTCGAACTACTCGTCGTCGAGTCCGCGTTCTATCGCGTAGCGCACCAGCTCCACGCGGTTGTGCAGCTGGAGCTTGCCGAGGGTGTTCTGCACGTGGTTCTGCACCGTGCGGTGGGAGATGACCAGGCGTTCGGCGATCTGCTTGTAGCTCAGGCCCTTGGCGACCAGGCGCAGCACCTCGGTCTCGCGCTCGGTCAGGCGGGGCGCCTCGGTCTCGCCGGCGTCGGGGGCCGGGGCGGGCTCGGAGGCCAGGCGCCGGTACTCGCCGAGGACCAGGCCCGCGAGGCCCGGCGTGAACACCGGGTCGCCGGCGGCCGTACGGCGCACCGCGTCCTGGAGCTCCTCGGTCGAGGCCGACTTCAGCAGGTAGCCGGTCGCGCCCGACTTCACCGCCTCCAGGACGTCGGCGTGCTCGCCGCTGGCCGACAGCACGAGGACGCGCAGCGCGGGGTTGGCGGCCACGACCTCCTTGCAGACCTGGACGCCGGGCTTGCCGGGCAGGTTCAGGTCGAGCACGAGCACATCGGGTACGGCGGCCTTGGCGCGGCGCACCGCCTGGTCGCCGTCGCCGGCGGTGGCGACCACGTCGAAACCCGACTCGGCCAGGTCGCGGGCGACGGCGTCGCGCCACATGGGGTGGTCGTCGACCACCATGACCTTGATCGGCGCCCGCTTCCCGGCTGTGGTCCCGTCGGTGGACCCCGTCATCGCTGCTCCGCCTTCCCCCGTACGTCCGTCGAGTCCTTCGGTACCTTCAGTTCGACCTCCGTGCCCTGCCCCGGCACCGAGATCAGCTCGGCGCTGCCGCCGAGTTCGCGCAGCCGGCCCCGGATCGACAGGGCCACGCCGAGCCGCCCCTCGCCCTCGGCCTGGGCGAGCCGACCCTCGGGGATGCCGGGTCCGTCGTCGCGGACGGTGACGATCACCTCGTCCGGCTCGTCCTCGACCAGGATCCACGCGCGCGCGTGCTCCCCGGCATGCCTGCGGACGTTGTCCAGGGCGGCCCCGACGGCCGCCGCGACCTCCCGGGCCGCGACCGGTGCGAGCGGCACCGGGGCGCCGGGCTCGGCGAGGTTGACCGTGGCCCCGGCGTACGGGGCGAGCAGCGCGCGCAGATCCACCGAACCCGGCTCGTCCTCCTGCACGGCCCCTACGACGGCACCCTCTGCGGCGTCCTCCGACAGCCGGGAGAGGGGCACGAGTCCGCCGGAGACCAGCGTGCGCAGCGCCACCTCCTGCTCGCCGGCCAGCCGGCCCAGCTCGGCCGCCTCGCCGCCGAGGGCGGCACCGCGCCGCTTCACCATCGCCAGCACCTGCAGGACGCTGTCGTGGATGTCCCGGGCGAGCCGCTCCCGTTCCCTGGTCGCGGCCTCGATCTCCAGGGCACGGGCGAGGGTGCGCTCGGAGGCGCGGGCGACCTCGACGACGTACCCGATGGCGATGGAGGCGACCCAGACGAGGATCACGTTGTGCACGGTGTCGCGGGTAGGGGCGCCACGGTAGACGAGGTTGACGGCGGCGACGAGCGTCGAGGCGAAGGCGGCCCAGCGCCAGCCGCCCTTGATGGCGAAGGCCAGCACGGCGCCGGCGGTCCATATCGAGGGCAGCGTCGGGCCACCGGCGTCGATCCGCTCGGCCGAGGCGGCGAGGCGGGTGAGCAGGATACCGGCGAGCGCGATGGTGAGGTCCGCGGTGAGGAAGCGCTTGGTGCAGCTGGCCGCGCTCGCGACCTTCGGCAGGGTCGCCATGGTCCACCCGCACAGCACGCCGTAGTAGGCGATGGCGACCCAGGGGCGGGTGAACTCGTCGTAGGCGGAGGCGAACAGGCCGACCGCGTACAGCATGGTGAGCACCCGGTAGCCGGCGAGGGCACGCCACAGCGGCTGCTCGACCGACATCCTCATGACACGCTCGCGCCTGGCCATCTCCCCCACCCCCGGCCGGGATCCCCGCCTAGGGTTCCGACCGCTCGGACTTCTCGGACCGCTCCTGCTTTCCGGACGACTCCTGCTTTCCGGACGGCTCCTGCTTTTCGGGCCGCTCCTGCCCAGCCTGCTCCTGCTCGGCCGGCTCCCGCAGCCGCTTCTGCTCCGGCTCCTGCGGCCGTTCCTTCTCGGCCCGCACCTTCTCGCGCTGTTCCTTCTCCGCGCGCGCGAGAGCCGCCTTGGCCGCCTTCTCGGCCTTCCCGGCCGCCTTCTCCGCTTCCTTCTCGGCCTTCGCCGCCTCCGCGAGCTGCCGCTTGCGGGCGGTCGCGTACATGTCGACGTACTCCTGGCCGGAGAGCTTCATGATCTCGTACATGACCTCGTCGGTCACCGCGCGCAGCACGAACCGGTCGTGCTCCATGCCCTGGTAGCGGCTGAAGTCCAGCGGCCTGCCGATGCGGATGCCGGGCCGCATCAGCTTCGGCATGACCTTCCCCGGCGGCTGGATCTTCTCGGTGTCGATCATGGCGACCGGGATGACGGGCGCCCCGGTGGCCAGCGCCACGCGCGCGAGGCCACCCGGTTTGCCGCGGTAGAGCCGGCCGTCGGGCGAGCGCGTGCCCTCCGGGTAGATCCCGAACAACTCGCCGCGCTCCAGCACCTCGATGCCGCTCTTGATCGCCGCCTCGCCCGCGCCGCGCCCGCCGGAGCGGTCCACCGGGAGCTGGCCGACGCCCTTGAAGAAGGCGGCGGTCAGCCGGCCCTTGACGCCGGGCGTGGTGAAGTACTCGGCCTTCGCGATGAAGGTGACCTTGCGGTCGAGGACCGCGGGCAGGAAGAACGAGTCGGAGAAGGAGAGGTGATTGCTCGCGAGGATCGCGGGGCCCTCGGCGGGAACGTTCTCCAGGCCTTCCACCCAGGGCCTGAAGGCGAGCTTCAGCGGCCCCCCGACGGTGACCTTCATCGCGCCGTACAACAACCGAGTGCCTCCTGTGTCTGTCGATCAGACCTTAACCCGGTACGCCGTCAAAGGCGCCGACGGCCCTGGTCGGTGATGCTCCTATTGCCTGTCAAGCGGCTTGGAGCCAGTTGCGGTAGGCGTGGGCGAGGCCGTCGTCTCGGCGGATACCGCGTTCGAGGNTGATGCTCCTATTGCCTGTCAAGCGGCTTGGAGCCAGTTGCGGTAGGCGTGGGCGAGGCCGTCGTCTCGGCGGATACCGCGTTCGAGGGCGGAGATGGCGGTCGGCCAGAGTCCGAAGTGACGGGCTGCGGCGGTGACGGTGATGTTCTTGGACTGGCGTAGAGGTCTCAGGTCGGCGATGGCCGGGGTGGTGACCGTGGTGGTCAGGCAGCGGAAGACCTCCCGGGCGATGGCCCGTTTCAACAGCCGGATGATCTCCTTCTTCGTCCGGCCGGCGGCGGTCTGGCGTGCCACGTAGTCGCGGGTGCGGGAGTCGCTGGACATACGGACCAGGGCGATGCGGTAGAGAGCTGCGTTGGCTTGCCGGTCGCCGCCGCGTGAGAGGCGGTGGCGGTTCGTGCGGCCGCTGGAGGCGGGGACCGGTGCGGCTCCGCACAGAGCGGCGAAGGAAGCCTCGGTACGCATGCGTTCAGGGTTGCCGCCTGCGGTGACCAGGAGCTGGGCCGCGGTGTCGGGGCCGACTCCGTAGACGGCCCGCAGGCCCGGGTTGTGGACGGTGGCCTCCTCGTCCAGGGCCCGCGTAAGGGTCTCGTGCTCGGCGGTCAGCTCTTAGACGCGTCGGGCGAGGCTTTTGAGCGCGGTGAGGACCGCGGTGTGGACGGCGTCCCCGCAGGGCCGCAGCCGGGCCAGGGTGTCGGTGCGGTCCGTTCCTTTGATCCGGCCGTACTTGGTGCGGATGGTGTCGGGGGCGGTGATGAGGAGGTGGCCGATCTGGTTCAGGGCGGCGGTGCGGGCCTTGACGGCGGAGCAGGCGGCGTTGTGCAGGGCGCGTATGCCGGCGATGGTGTCGTTCCTTGGGCGCGCCCAAGGCCCGTCCGGACAGGGCGGCGCGGGCGGCTGCGTAGGCGTCGACGGGGTCGGACTCGCCGATGCGGCGGCGTTCGGCCCGGTCGGGCCGGTTGACCTCCACGACGTGAAGGCCCGAGGAGCGGGCGGCCCGGGTGAAGCCGGCTCCGTAGGAGGCGGTGCTTCCACGGCGATCACGTGGCCGTGGGCGGTCAGGAAGGCCAGGGCCGCGGCGTATCCGGCAACGGTGGTGGCGAACTCGGCGTCGGCGAGGTGGCCGCCGTTGTCACTGATGACCGCGACGTGGAGGGTGTCGGCGTCGGAGTCGACCCCGCCGAACACGTCCTGGTCTGCTGTGTCTGGTGCCGCCGCTGATGTCATGCTGATGGTGCCCCTTCCCAGCTGGAGGTGGGCACCGGCCGGGTGGCGCAGACAGGACATTGAAGGGGCTTCTGGTCCAAGCTCCAATCAGGTCATGTTCCGCCCGGCCGGAGCCATGAGAACAGGCCCCCGCGACCGGACAGAACAGCGGGAAGACAACCCAGCAGGGCGTCAGTCAGTGGCTGGGCCACGATCACCGGAACCTGAGTATCAGCATCAATGTCAGTG
>NZ_JACTVI010000084.1:0-16655 GCF_014495685.1 Streptomyces sp. TRM68367
GTTACATTCCGAACCCGGAAGCTAAGCCCTATAGCGCCGATGGTACTGCAGGGGGGACCCTGTGGGAGAGTAGGACGCCGCCGAACAACCTTTAGAGCTCTGGCTCTTGGGCATTCAGCCCGAGAGCCAGAGCTTTTTGCGTTGAGGTAAGGTCAGGGGGCATCGTTGGCACGTTTCCCACAGGAGGCCCTCGGGTGGAGGTCCAGGAGACTCGCGTCCAGACGGACCGTGTCCTCACCATCCCCAACATCCTCAGCATGGCGAGGCTCGTTGGTGTGCCGCTCTTCCTGTGGCTGATTCTCAGGCCAGAGTTCGGTGGCCCGAAGAGCGACAACTGGGCCCTGCTGGTGCTGGCTCTGAGTGGGATCAGTGACTACCTGGACGGCAAGCTCGCGCGGCGGTGGAACCAGATCAGCAGCCTCGGCCGACTCCTTGATCCCGCGGCCGACCGGCTCTACATTCTCTCGACTTTGGTCGGTCTCACCTGGCGCGAGATTCTGCCGATCTGGTTGACCGCTGTACTTCTGGCCCGTGAGCTGCTGCTGCTGGTGATGGTGGGCATCCTCAGGCGGCACGGCTATCCGCCGCCGCAGGTGAACTTCCTTGGGAAGGCCGCCACCTTCAACTTGATGTATGCCTTCCCACTCCTCCTGCTCAGTGACGGAACCGGATGGATCTCGTCACTCGCTGCCATTTTCGGATGGGCGTTCGCCGGGTGGGGTACAACGCTGTACTGGTGGGCAGGAGTCCTCTACGTGGTACAAGTCCGCCGTCTGGTTCGTGCGGACGCCATGGCCGATTGAACTCGCGGATTGGAGCCGTCGCAACGGTGCGATGGCCCGCGATGCAAAAGTGCGGGACAATCTGGGCGGGTGAAGTCGGCTAACCGTCGTCTCTTCGAGGAGGACGCTTCCGACATGAAGGCCGTCGTGATGGCCGGAGGCGAAGGCACGCGCCTTCGCCCTATGACCTCAAGCATGCCCAAGCCGCTCCTGCCGGTGGCCAACCGGCCGATCATGGAGCACGTTCTGCGGCTGCTCAAAAGGCATGGGCTCAACGAAACCGTCGTCACCGTCCAGTTCCTGGCCTCGCTGGTGAAGAACTACTTCGGTGACGGCGAGGAGCTCGGTATGGAGCTCACCTATGCCAACGAGGAGAAGCCACTCGGTACCGCCGGAAGCGTCAAGAACGCCGAGGAGGCGTTGAAGGACGATGCTTTCCTGGTCATCTCCGGTGATGCCCTGACCGACTTCGACCTCACCGAGCTCATCAATTTCCACAAGGAAAAGGGGGCGCTGGTCACGGTCTGTCTGGCGCGTGTGCCCAATCCGCTGGAGTTCGGCATCACCATTGTCGACGACGAAGGCAAGGTGGAGCGCTTCCTCGAGAAGCCCACCTGGGGGCAGGTCTTCTCGGACACCGTCAACACCGGCATCTATGTGATGGAACCGGAGGTGTTCGACTACGTCGAGCCCGATGTACCAGTCGACTGGTCCGGCGACGTCTTCCCACAGCTGATGAAGGAGGGCAAGCTGATCTACGGCTATGTCGCCGAGGGGTACTGGGAGGACGTCGGTACACACGAGAGCTATGTGAAGGCACAGGCCGATGTCCTGGAGGGCAAGGTCGACGTCGAGCTGGACGGCTTCGAGATCTCCCCGGGTGTGTGGGTGGCGGAGGGGGCCGAAGTGCATCCGGACGCGGTTCTCCGCGGGCCCCTCTACATCGGTGACTACGCCAAGGTCGAGGCGGGTACCGAAATCCGTGAGCACACGGTCGTCGGCTCGAACGTCGTCGTGAAGAGCGGCGCTTTCCTGCACAAGGCCGTCGTCCACGACAACGTGTACGTCGGGCAGCACAGCAATCTGCGGGGATGTGTCGTCGGCAAGAACACCGACATCATGCGCGCGGCCCGGATCGAGGACGGCGCGGTCATCGGTGACGAGTGCCTGATCGGCGAAGAATCGATCGTGCAGGGCAATGTGCGGGTCTACCCGTTCAAGACGATCGAGGCCGGCGCGTTCGTCAACACCTCGGTCATCTGGGAATCCCGAGGGCAGGCGCATCTCTTCGGCGCCCGCGGTGTGTCCGGAATCCTGAACGTGGAGATCACCCCGGAACTCGCCGTGCGCCTCGCCGGCGCCTATGCGACGACCCTCAAGAAGGGCTCCACCGTCACCACGGCCCGCGACCACTCCCGCGGTGCCCGTGCGCTGAAGCGGGCGGTGATCTCCGCGCTGCAGGCCAGCGCCATCGACGTACGAGACCTGGAGAATGTGCCGTTGCCCGTCGCACGGCAGCAGACCGCGCGGGGCAGCGCAGGCGGGATCATGATCCGGACCACGCCCGGGGTGCCGGACTCCGTGGACATCATGTTCTTCGACGGGCGGGGCGCCGACCTGTCGCAGGGCAGTCAGCGGAAGCTGGACCGGGTGTTCGCGCGGCAGGAGTACCGGCGTGCGTTCCCCGGCGAGATCGGTGACCTGCATTTTCCGGCCAGCGTCTTCGATTCGTACACCGGCTCGCTGCTGCGGAACGTGGATATCACCGGTATCGCGGAGTCAGGGCTGAAGGTGGTCGTGGACGCGTCCAACGGCAGCGCCGGGCTCGTGTTGCCGAGCCTGCTCGGGAAGTTGGGTGTGGACTCGCTGACCATCAATCCCGGCCTCGACGAGTCCAGGCCGACGGAGACCGCGGACATCCGGCGGTCGGGGCTTGTGCGACTGGGCGAGATCGTGGCGTCGTCCGGGGCCGCGTTCGGTGTGCGGTTCGATCCCGTCGGTGAGCGGCTGTCCCTCGTCGACGAGAAGGGGCGGATCATCGAGGACGACCGGGCGCTGCTCGTGATGCTGGATCTTGTCGCCGCCGAGCGGCGCAGTGGGCGGGTCGGGTTGCCGGTGACCACCACCAGGATCGCCGAGCAGGTGGCGGCGTACCACGGGACCCAGGTCGAGTGGACGACGACCTCGCCCGACGACCTCACGCGCGTAGGACGTGAGGAAGGGAGCATCTTCGGCGGCGACGGCAAGGGCGGGTTCATCGTCCCGGAGTTCAGCAGCGTGTACGACGGTACGGCGGCGTTCGTACGACTCATCGGGCTGGTGGCGCGGACGCAGCTCACACTCAGCCAGATCGACGCGCGCATTCCGCGGGCGCACGTCCTCAAGCAGGATCTGGCGACTCCGTGGGCCGTCAAGGGTCTGGTCATGCGGCGGGTCGTCGAGGCCGCCGGGGACCGCTTCGTGGACACCACCGACGGCGTGCGGGTGGTCGAGACGGACGGACGCTGGGTGATGGTGCTGCCCGACCCGGCCGAGGCGGTCACCCACCTGTGGGCCGAGGGACCCGACGACGCCTCCGCCCAGGCCCTGCTGGACGAGTGGTCGGTCGTCGTGGACAGCGCCGGCCGGTAAAACGGGCTGAACGCGCGCGTGCCGGGCACGGCCTGTGAAGGGGCCTGTCCGGCACGCCGGTGGGCCCGTTCGGAGGTAGCGGGCGCAACGTGCGAATATGTGCGGCATGCCGCAGCAACCCCCCGTTCGGAGCATCGTTGTGCGGCCTGCGCGTCCGGACGCGTCCATGTCGCTGCTCACCAATGTCATGGACCACAGCCTCGACGAGGGGTACGCCGAGGCTGCCGCGCGGAAGAAGGCCGAGGGCGCCGGCGGCATGCCGAGGACCCTGAGGGCGAAGCTCGGTCTGGCCGCCGGCCTGGTGCTCGCGGCCCTGGTCGTGACCGTCGGAGCGGCACAGGCGCGCATCGCGGCGCCCGCCGTCGCCAAGGAACGCGAGGAACTGATCGACCGCATCGACCAGGAGACGACGGCCGCGGACAAGCTGGAGGACTCCGTCGACGAGCTACGCGCGGATGTCGGCGCGCGGCAGCGCGAGGCGCTGAAGCACAGCGGAGGCAGCGACCAGTCGGAGCTGGTGGGCATTCTGTCCGGCGCCACGGCCGTGCACGGTCCCGGGGTGAAGCTGGTCGTGAACGACGCCAAGGAAGCCAGTACGGGGGGTGAGGGCGACCCGCGCGAGTCGGCCGGTTTCTCCGACACCGGCCGGGTACGTGACCGGGACCTGCAGCGTGTGGTCAACGGGCTGTGGGAGTCGGGTGCCGAGGCCGTGTCGATCAACGGTCAGCGGCTGACGGCGCTGTCCGCGATCAGGGCCGCGGGAGACGCGATACTGGTCGACAACAGGCCGCTCGTGCCCCCCTATACGGTGCTGGCGGTGGGGGATGGGGGAGAGCTGAGCACCCGCTTCCAGAACAGTGCCGACGGGCTGTACCTGCACGCCCTGCAGGAGAACTACGGCATCCGCACCGGCATCTCCACGGCGGACGACCTCCGGCTGCCCGCCGCACCGAGTGTGATCGTACGTACCGCACAGCCGCACACCGAGAAGTCTGAGCAAACCGAGAAGGGCACATCGTGATCGCCGTACTGGGCCTCGTCGTGGGAGTCGTGGCCGGCCTGTTGGTCCGGCCCGAGGTTCCGGCGGCCGTCGAGCCTTATCTTCCGATCGCCGTGGTGGCGGCGCTCGACGCCGTCTTCGGCGGTCTGCGGGCCATGCTCGACGGCATCTTCGACGACAAGGTCTTCGTGGTGTCGTTCCTGTCGAACGTGGTCGTGGCCGCGCTGATCGTGTTCCTGGGCGACAAGCTGGGCGTCGGGGCGCAGCTGTCCACCGGTGTGGTGGTCGTCCTCGGCATCCGCATCTTCTCCAACGCCGCGGCGATCCGCCGGCACGTGTTCCGGGCGTGAGGCCGATGAGCGACACCAGCGACAACGGGGCGATCCCCAAGACTTCCGAGACCCCAGAAAACCGCGAGAACCGGCTGCGCAAGAAGCTGCCCGAAGAGTCCCCCTCGGTGCCTGCGACCGTCCACGACGCGGCTGATGCCCCCGAGGACGAAAAGCCCGAGCTGACCGGCCGGCAGCGGATGATGAAGGGGCTGTGGCCGCCGCGCGTGACCCGCGCCCAACTCATCGTCGCGCTGCTGCTGTTCGGCCTCGGCTTCGGCCTCGCCGTCCAGGTCGCCTCCAACAGTGACAGCGACAGCGCTCTGCGGGGCGCACGCCAGGAAGATCTTGTGCGCATCCTCGATGAACTGGACAACCGTACACAGCGTCTTGAGGACGAGAAGCAGGGACTCGAGAAGCAGCGCGACGAGCTGGAGAACAGCTCCGACCAGGCCGAGGAGGCCCGCAGGCAGACGGTCGAGAAGGAACGGCAACTCGGCATCCTCGCGGGAACCGTGGCCGCGCAGGGGCCCGGCATCACGATGACCATCGAGGACACGAAAGGGACGGTCGAGGCGGACATGCTGCTCGACGCGATCCAGGAGCTGCGCGCGGCCGGTGCGGAGGCGATCCAGGTGAACGGCGTACGGGTCGTCACCAGCACCTATCTGACCGATGCCGGCAACAGCATCGGCGTCGACGGGAACAAGATCACCGCACCCTATCGTTTCAAGGTCATCGGCAAGCCGCAGGACCTGGAGCCGGCGCTCAACATTCCCGGAGGCGTGGTGCAGACTCTTGAGAAGGAACAGGCCACCGTGACCGTTGAGCGGTCGAGCAAGATCGTTGTGGACGCCTTGCGGGCAGCGAAGCGGCCTGACTACGCTCGGTCGTCCTCCCAGTGAACCGGGGGTGCATGGGGGCCGTACGGCGAGGGCATGAGGTTGCGGGGGGTCGGCGCACCGATTGGGTGGTGCGTGGTGGAAACTGTCTGGTGGATACGGACGTTGTGAGGACGTCCGGGTCGTCCAGAGTGTTCAGTCAGGGTTCGTCCTGCCCCACGGGCGGGTCTGTTTCGGTCAAGGGGAATCGCCCGTGAAGTTGTTTGCGAAGTTGTTCGGCAAGAGCGCGCGCGAGGGCCGCGACAACGCGACCGCTCGCCATCGCGCACAGCCCGACGCAGAGGGCCAGCGCCCGCTGTTCCGGGACCAGGTGAGTGGTCCGGGCGATGACATTTCCGGAGGTCAGGGCGCGCCGTCGGTTGACCCTTCGCAGTCCGGCGGCATAGGTTTCGGGCAACCGTCAACCTCAGGTACGGGTGGAGGGTTTCCGTCGGACCCGTACGCGTCCAACGACCCGGCGGGGCAGCCGCGGCAGGAGGATCCGTCCATGTCGGCCCTGGTGTGTACGAGGTGCGGTAACCGCAACGCGGGGAACAGTCGCTTCTGCTCCAACTGCGGCGCCCCGCTGCGGCCCGGGACGGTGCCGGAGCGCTCGTCCGAGACGACGTCCACCATCTCGATCTCCGGCCTGGAGGCGTACGACGCCGAGGCCACCGGCCAGGCGCCGATGCCGACACTGTCCCCCGAGGCCCAGGCGGCCGTCGACGCGCTGCCGCAGGGCTCCGCGCTCCTGGTCGTGCGCCGCGGGCCGAACTCCGGCAGCCGCTTCCTGCTGGACAGCGACCTGACCACGGCCGGCCGGCACCCGCAGAGCGACATCTTCCTGGACGACGTGACGGTGTCCCGTCGGCACGTGGAGTTCCGCCGCAGCCCGGACGGGTCGTTCACGGTGGCCGACGTGGGCAGTCTGAACGGCACGTACGTCAACCGCGAGCGGATCGACCAGGTCGCTCTGAACAACGGGGACGAGGTGCAGATCGGCAAGTACCGGCTGGTCTTCTACGCGAGCCAGCGGAGCTACTGACCCTCCCAGGGATGGTCCATGCTTCAAACACCGAGCAGCGGTACCGGCAACGGCACTGCCGCCACGGACAGTGGGCTGATGAGTATCGGCGCGGTGCTGAACGTGCTGCGTGACGAGTTCCCCGAAGTCACCATCTCCAAGATCCGCTTCCTGGAGTCGGAGGGGCTCATCGAGCCGCAGCGGACCCCCTCGGGGTATCGCAAGTTCAGCGCTGAGGACGTCGAGCGCCTCGGTCACGTCCTGAGGATGCAGCGGGACCACTATCTGCCGCTCAAGGTGATCCGCGAGCACCTGGAGGCCATGGAGCGAGGTGAGGCCGTCCAGCTGCCCACAATGGGCCGCCAGCAGGACGGCGAGGCCGTACCGGAGTCGGCCGAGGGGCCTACGGCGGCCCGGATCGGGCGGGACGAGCTGCTCGCCGCCGTCGGCATCGATGAGCAGGAACTTCAGGAGTGGGAGTCGTACGGCCTCCTGGCCCCGCTGCCGGACGGGGCGTACGACGCGGAGGCGGTCACTGTGGCTTCGCTCGTGGTGGAGCTGGGGCGGTTCGGGATCGAGCCGCGGCACCTGCGGGTGATGAAGGCCGCCGCCGATCGGGAGGCCGGTCTGGTGGACCAGGTCGTGGCCCCGCTCAGGCGACACCGGAACCCGCAGACCAGGGCCCATGCCGAGGCCCGTACGAAGGAGCTGGCCGGGCTCACGGTGAAGCTGCACGCGGCGCTGGTGCAGACGGCGCTCGGCGTACGGCTGACCTGAGGGCCTGCCGTCCCTGCCGGAGCCGGCCCCCTCGAGGGACGGATCGAGTGCCCGTTCCCGGTCCGACTACCCAAACGTCCCGGGCACGGCCTAGGGTTGCTGTGTGAACGAGCTCGATGTCGTAGGTGTCCGGGTCGAAATGCCCTCCAACCAACCGATCGTGCTGCTGCGTGAAGTGGGAGGCGACCGTTACCTCCCCATCTGGATCGGACCGGGGGAGGCGACGGCGATCGCCTTCGCCCAGCAGGGCATGGCTCCCGCACGACCGCTGACCCATGACCTGTTCAAGGACGTGCTGGAGGCCGTCGGCCAGGAGCTCACCGAAGTACGCATCACGGATCTTCGCGAAGGGGTCTTCTACGCTGAGCTGGTCTTCGCCAGCGGGGTCGAGGTGAGTGCCCGCCCGTCCGATGCCATAGCGCTGGCCCTGCGCACCGGGACGCCGATCTACGGCAGCGACACGGTGCTCGACGACGCCGGTATCGCGATCCCGGACGAGCAGGAGGACGAAGTGGAGAAGTTCCGCGAGTTCCTCGACCAGATCTCGCCGGAGGACTTCGGCACCAGCAGCCAGTGAAGGGTTCGCGGCCGGTGGCCGCGCGCAGTCGGTGAGGCGCAGCGCGGTGCGTGAGGTACCTGTGGTCCGGCCGGGAAGCCGGTCCGTGCGTATGGCGTCCACGGCCTGTGCGGGACGGAAGGGCTGCATGTGCCGACGGCGAGGGAGATCGTCCCGGGGACCGCGCCGAGCGCATTCGGCTAGCCTTTCCCCGCGGTGAGGCACGGGAAACCACTCCTAGGGTGATTATCACTCGGCGTGCCGAGTGTGGCGGTCGTTGACGCACCCCTGGTGGCTGCCTACCGTCGAGAAGGCAGGTCAAGGACGGAGGTCGGCGTGAGAAGCAGCGGCGACGGTACGGCTGGGGATGCCCCCGGACGCAGTCCCGGGGTGAGCGGTCCGTACCCCCCTCCAAGCTCTCAGCTCCGCTCGAGCGGGGGGTACCCCCATCACAGCAGCGCCGCCGATCACGCTCCGCAGCGACCGACGGCCGTGCCGAGCAGCGGAGGGACGACGTCCATGGCGTCCGAGCAGATCGGCTACCGCGGCCCCACGGCCTGCGCCGCCGCCGGTATCACGTACCGGCAGCTGGATTACTGGGCCCGCACCGGGCTCGTCGAACCGAGCGTGCGGCCCGCCTACGGGTCCGGAACGCAGCGGCTGTACAGCTTCCGCGACGTGGTCGTCCTGAAGATCGTCAAGCGGTTCCTCGACACCGGCGTGTCGCTGCAGAACATCCGTACGGCGGTCCAGCACCTCAGAGAATGCGGTCTCCGTGACCTGGAGCGCATGACGCTGATGAGTGACGGTGCCACGGTCTACGAGTGCACGTCGCCCGACGAGGTCCACGCCCTGCTCCAGAGCGGTCAGGGCATCTTCGGGATCGCCGTCGGAGTGGTGTGGCGGGATGTCGAGAGCGCGCTGTCCCAGCTCCATGGGGAGCGGATCGACACCGGGGAGACCCTGGTCGGGCACAACCCGGCGGACGAGCTGGCGCGGCGGCGGAACCGGGCCGTCTGACCGGGTTCGGTGGGTTTTCCGGCGGTCGGCTGAAAGGCCTTGGTGCTGGAAAGCCCTTTCTGTGATTGCCCGGGGCCACCGGGTCTGCCCGAGCCGATGACGCTTGTGCTGGGCGGCCCAGCGCTCGTACGGGGCGACTGTCAGTGGCGTAGGGCAGCATCGGAGATGTGAGAAACGCGCCCACGATCCTGCATCTCGACATGGATGCCTTCTTCGCTTCGGTGGAGCAGGCGTCCAAGCCGAGCCTGCGCGGGAAGGCCGTCATCGTGGGCGGGCTCGGGCCGCGAGGTGTGGTGGCCACCGCGTCGTACGAGGCTCGGGTCTTCGGGGTGCATTCGGCGATGCCCATGGCGCAGGCCCGGCGGCTCGCGCCCAACGCGGCGTATCTCCTGCCGCGCTTCGGGTTCTACCGGGCGATCAGCGAGCAGGTGATGGCGCTGCTGCAGGCGCTGTCGCCGCTGGTGGAGCCGTTGAGTCTGGACGAGGCGTTCGTGGATCTGGAAGCCGCCGGGGCGGCCTGGGACGAGGAGTCGGCGCGGCTGGCTGGGGCGAAGCTGCGGGCGGATATCCGGGCGGTCACCGGGCTCACGGGGTCCGTGGGCCTGGCCGCGTCCAAGATGCTGGCGAAGATCGCCTCGGAGCAGGCCAAGCCGGACGGGCTGGTGGTGATCGAGCCGGGGACCGAGCGGGCGCTGCTCGCACCGATGCCGGTGCGCGCGCTGCCCGGTGTGGGGCCTGCGACCGGAGACCATCTGCGGCGAGCCGGGATCCACACCGTCGAGGAGCTCGCCGAGGCGGGTGAGGACGAGCTCGTACGGCTGCTGGGCAAGGCGCACGGGCACGCCCTGTACGCGATGGCGCTGGCGCACGACGAGCGGCCCGTGGTGGCCGAGCGGGAGACCAAGTCGGTGTCGGTCGAGGACACGTACGACGTGGACATCCATGACCGGCTGCGCGTCGGCCTGGAGGTGCAGCGGCTCGCGGACCGGTGCGTGCGGCGGCTGCGCGAGGCCGGGCTGTCGGGGCGGACCATCGTACTGAAGGTGCGGCGGTACGACTTCTCCACGCTGACCCGGTCCGAGACACTGCGCGGGCCCACGGACGATCCGGCCGTGATCCGTGAGGCGGCGGCCCGGCTGCTGGACTCAGTGGACACCACCGGCGGGGTGCGGCTGCTCGGGGTGGGCGTCAGCGGGCTCGCCGACTACACGCAGGAGGACCTGTTCGCACAGGCGGCCGGAGAGCGGGCGGAGCATCCGGTGGAGGGGGCCGCCGAGGATGAACCCGTGGCGGAGGTTCAGGAGCCGCCCGCCGAGCGGCGGTGGCCCACGGGGCACGACGTACGGCATGCCGAGCACGGGCACGGCTGGGTGCAGGGCAGTGGGCTGGGGCGGGTCACGGTGCGGTTCGAGACGCCGGACTCGGAGCCGGGGCGGGTACGGACGTTCCGGATCGACGACCCGGACCTGGAACCGGCGGATCCGCTGCCGCTGGTGCCGGTGGTGGCTTCGGGGGTGCGAAGACCTGGAGAGAGCGGGGGCGTCGGTGCGGACGGTGGCGATTCCCGGGGCGAGCGGGAGTGTGAGCGCGGGGCAGGGCAGCGGGGGGTGCCGTCCGCGTCCGCGGAGATCGCGTCGGTGGTGGAGCCTTCGGTCGAGCTGGGGCCTCGGTCGGGGTAGGGCGTGGGCCGGTTGTGGATGCTCGGCTGCAGGTATGAGGGCGTCGGGCCGGGCTGGGGAGCGAGCATCACGGCCCAGGCGACCGGCTGCGCTGGGCCGGGATGCTCCCGTGGAGGCGCATTCAGTGGATGAGCGGACACGGTTCAGAGCTGGGAAGCGCGGGCCTGCGTGGACTTGCGGTATCCCTGTTGGTGCTGCTTTCCCAGGGGCGAGTTTCTCGGGATGAGGGGCGGTTCGGGGAAGGCGCTGGTCAGGTCCGTCGCCGCCCTCGCATGGGCGGTGCTGCCGGCTCCGTGGCTGATGGGGTGCAGTCGGCGGACTGCCGCCCCGGCGGGGCGGATGCTGTCCTGGGGGTGGAGCGCTCAGGCACGATCGGAGGCAAGTGCAGGAGAAAGGGAAAGCAGGTTGAGCGGCCGCTGATGGAGCCGTCGGGTCCGCCGCTCGGGTCCGCGTGTGCTCGCCGGTCCGCGAAAGGCGTGTGGGGGCGTGCGCCTGTCCTGTCGGCAGGTGGGGCCGGTCGAGGCGCGGGGTTGACGAGGTTGTCGGCACAGACCGTTTCGGCCGTGGTTCGGTAGGGGCGGTGCGCCGGAGCCCGTCGGCCGCGTCCGTGCCAGTGCATGGGGCTCAGGGCTCGTCCGTGCCGGCCAGGTTGCCGAAGTCGCGGTCGGGGAGTGCGGGCGGGGCGGCAACGTCGAGTCCGTAGTGGTGGTAGAGCTGGAGTTCCTGCTCCGGGGAGAGGTGGCGGCCGACTCCGAAATCGGGGGCATCCTTGATCAGGGCGCGGTCGAAGGGGACGTGCAGGGCGCCCTCGATCAGTTCGCTGGGCTCCAGGGGGACGAACGCGTCCCTGCTGAACAGGCCGGTGCGTATCGCGGCCCACTCCGGTACGCCGGTCGCGTCGTCGAGGTACACCTCGTCGATCGTGCCGATCCTGGCCCCGTTGCGGTCGAACGCCTTGCGGCCGATCAGGTTGCGCGGATCGATGTCGGTTCGCACGGTCCCTCCACTTGGTCGCAACTCATCCGTAAGCACTACAAAAGAGCACATTCTGGAAGGCGGCCACTCGAAGACCCGGGCGTCGACCTCGCTGGTAGGCTGGCAAGCGGCTGTTGACCCCGTGCGGGAGAGTCCTCCGGGCACCAACGGAGGCGCCGAAGGAGCAAATCCTCCCCGGAATCTCTCAGGCTCACGTACCGCGCGGACGAGGTCACTCTGGAAAGCAGGGCGGGTGTCGACGGCTTCCGCTCTCACCGACGGTGAAAGCCGGCACCCTCGGGTGACCCGGTGAAACTCTCAGGTTGAGATGACAGAGGGGGAGGCCGCTCGGGTACCCGCGCCGCGGTGCCCCTCGAAGGTCGTCAGACCAGGAGGCCTCCGTAATGACCGCCCACCGCACTCCGCTCTCCGAGCTCGAGCAGGGGATCCTCTTCGAGCAGCGCCACATCGGGCCCGGCCACGGGGCGCGCGCCAAGATGCTCGCCCAGGTCGGCTACGGCTCGCTGGACGAGCTCACGGCCGCCGCGGTCCCGGATGTGATCAAGAACGCCGACACCCTCGACCTGCCCGGCGCGCGCTCCGAGGCCGAGGTCCTGGCCGAGCTGCGGTCGCTGGCCGACCGCAACCAGGTGCTCGACTCGATGGTCGGGCTCGGGTACTACGGGACCTTCACGCCGCCCGTCATCCTGCGCAACGTCATGGAGAACCCGGCCTGGTACACCGCCTACACGCCGTACCAGCCGGAGATCTCGCAGGGGCGGCTCGAGGCGCTGCTGAACTTCCAGACCATGGTCGCCGACCTCACCGGACTGCCGACCTCCGGAGCATCACTGCTCGACGAGGGGACGGCGGCGGCCGAGGCCATGACCCTGTCCCGGCGCATGGGCAAGAACAAGAAGGGCCTCTTCCTGGTCGACGCGGACGTGCTGCCGCAGACCATCGCCGTGATCGAGACCCGCGCGGAGCCGGCCGGTGTCGAGGTCGTCGTCGCCGACCTGAGCGACGGCATCCCGGCCGAGGTGGCCGAGCACGAGATCAACGGCGTGCTGATCCAGTACCCGGGCACCTCCGGTGCCGTACGGGACATCAAGCCAGTGATCGAGCAGGCACACGAGCTGGGTGCCCTCGTCACCGTCGCCGCCGATCTGCTGGCGCTGACGTTGCTGAAGTCGCCGGGCGAGCTGGGTGCGGACATCGCGGTCGGCACGACCCAGCGGTTCGGCGTACCGATGGGCTTCGGCGGGCCGCACGCCGGATACATGGCCGTACACGAGAAGTTCGCGCGCAGCCTGCCCGGGCGGCTCGTGGGCGTGTCCGTGGATGCCGACGGGCACAAGGCCTACCGGCTCGCGCTGCAGACACGTGAGCAGCACATCCGGCGCGAGAAGGCGACCAGCAACATCTGCACCGCGCAGGTGCTGCTCGCCGTCATGGCCGGTATGTACGCCGTGTACCACGGGCCCGTGGGCCTGAAGGGCATCGCGCGGCGCACCCACCGGTACGCCACCGTCCTCGCCGCCGGCCTGACCGGCGGCGGTGTCGAGGTCGTGCACGGTGCCTACTTCGACACCCTGACCGCGCGCGTGCCGGGCAAGGCCGCCGAAACCGTCGCCGCCGCGCGGCAGAACGGCGTCAATCTGTGGCTCGTCGACGCCGACCATGTCTCGATCGCCTGCGACGAGACCACCACACGGGCCCAACTCGGCGCCGTATGGACCGCCTTCGGGGTCGAGGGCGACATCGAGGCGCTGGACGCGAGCGTCGAGGACACGCTCCCGCAGGCGCTGCTGCGCACTGACGACTACCTGACCCACCCCGTCTTCCACCAGCACCGCTCCGAGACCGCGATGCTGCGCTACCTGCGCCGGCTCGCCGACCGCGACTACGCGCTCGACCGCGGCATGATCCCGCTGGGCTCCTGCACCATGAAGCTCAACGCGACGACCGAGATGGAGCCGGTCACCTGGCCCGAGTTCGGGCAGCTGCACCCCTTCGCGCCCGCCGAGCAGGCGCAGGGTTACCTCACGCTCATCCGTGAGCTGGAGGAACGTCTCGCCGAGGTCACCGGGTACGACAAGGTGTCGCTCCAGCCGAACGCCGGGTCGCAGGGCGAGCTGGCCGGTCTGCTCGCCGTACGCGGATACCACCGGGCCAACGGGGACGAGCAGCGGACCGTGTGCCTCATTCCGTCCTCGGCGCACGGCACGAACGCAGCCAGCGCTGTCATGGCCGGCATGAAGGTCGTCGTCGTGAAGACCGCCGAGGACGGCGAGATCGACGTCGAGGACCTGCGGGCGAAGATCGAGCAGTACCGCGACGAGCTGGCGGTGCTGATGATCACTTACCCGTCGACGCACGGTGTGTTCGAGGAGCACGTCGGCGACGTCTGCGCGCAGGTGCACGAGGCCGGCGGCCAGGTGTACATCGACGGGGCCAACCTCAACGCCCTGGTGGGGCTGGCCAAGCCGGGGCACTTTGGCGGTGACGTCTCCCATCTGAACCTGCACAAGACGTTCTGCATCCCGCACGGCGGCGGTGGCCCGGGCGTCGGGCCGGTGGCGGTGCGCGAGCACCTCGCGCCGTATCTGCCGAACCATCCGCTGCAGCCCGCCGCCGGGCCGGAGACGGGTGTGGGCCCGATCTCGGCCGCGCCCTGGGGGTCTGCGGGCATTCTGCCGATCTCGTGGGCGTACATCCGGCTCATGGGCGACGAGGGGCTCAAGCGGGCCACGCAGGTGGCGGTGCTCAGCGCTAACTACATCGCCAAGCGGCTCGAACCGCACTACCTGGTGCTCTACACCGGTCCGGGCGGGCTGGTCGCGCACGAGTGCATCATCGATCTGCGGCCGCTGACCAAGACGGCCGGGGTGAGTGTGGACGACGTCGCCAAGCGGCTGATCGACTACGGGTTCCACGCGCCGACGATGTCGTTCCCGGTGGCCGGGACGCTGATGATCGAGCCGACCGAGTCCGAGGATCTGGCCGAGCTGGACCGGTTCTGCGAGGCGATGATCGCGATCCGTGCGGAGATCGAGAAGGTCGGCTCCGGTGAGTGGCCCGCGGACGATAACCCGCTGCGGGGTGCTCCGCACACGGCGCGCGTGCTGAGCGGGGAGTGGAAGCACTCGTACAGCCGTGAGGAGGCCGTCTTCCCGGACGGGGTGTCGGCCGCGGACAAGTACTGGCCGCCGGTGCGGCGTATCGACCAGGCGTTCGGGGATCGGAACCTGGTCTGCTCGTGCCCGCCGCTGGATGCGTACGAGGACTGATCCGACAGTGCGGGGAAGAGCTCCGCTCGGCTCTGGGCTCCGCTCGGGCCGGGTGGAGCCCTTCCCGTTGCTTGTGTCGTTTCCAGGGGCACCTCTTATGTCGTGTTTATGTCATTTTTATGCCGTTTCCAGGGACACTTCGGTCGACTTGATGAGTGCGACGACCGGGATTCCGGCCGAAATGCCGAGGTCGGTGACGGCGTCCTTGGTGATGGCGGCGGTGAGTTCGGCGCCCTGCACGCCGATTCTGACGGAGGCCATGGCCTCGCCGGTGGTGATGCCGGTGACCGTGCCGGGGAGTTGGTTGCGGATGGACAGGCCCTCGACCGGGGCGGTGGCGAGGGAGACCTCCGTCGACTTCACCAGGGCGCGTACGGGGGAGCCCTCGCCCAGGTTCAGGTCCTCCACGGCGTCCCGGGTAACTGCCGCGGTGAGGGTCTGACCGCCCGAGAGGCGGACCTTGACCGTCGCCATGGCCTCGCCCGGGGTGACGGTGGTGACGGTGCCGGGGAGTTGGTTGCGGATGCTCATCGGGGTCATGGCGCCTCGCAGAGGGTGCGGTGGGGAGGGGCGCGGTTGCGCGTACGGCGCTCCCCACCGTAGCCCGACTGGTGGCTTATGCCGGGTACGCGTGTGTCTGCGTCGCCTTGACCGTCGCCCAGACCGGTGCCCCTGGATGGAGGCCCAGTTCGGCCGCTGCGACCGTGGTGAGGTCGGCGGCGAGGGGGAATTCGCCGGTGAGGTCGGCGCGGATCTGGTCGCCGTGGGTTTCCAGGCCCGCGACCTGGCAGTACCAGAGGTTGCGGGCGCTGGAGCCGGTGGGGCGGTCGCGATGGAGGGTTACGGCGCTGGGTGGGAACGCGACGAAGGCCGGGCCGGTGAGGTTCCCGGTGGTGGTGATGGCGGGGCCGGTGTCGAGGTGGACGGTGTGGCCGTCGGCCTGTCCGCGGTAGAGGTTGAGGCCGACGAGTTGGGCGATGTAGTCCGTGCGGGGGTGGCGGGCGATGTCGGCGGGGGTGCCCTCCTGGACGACTCTGCCGTGTTCGACGAACGCCAGGCGGTCGGCCAGGACCATGGCATCCAGGGGGTCGTGCGTGACCAGGACCGCTACGGCTTCGAACTCGGCGAGGTGGTGGCGTAGTTGGGCGCGGACCTCCAGGCGGGTGCGGGCGTCCAGGGCGGCGAGGGGTTCGTCGAGGAGCAGCAGGCGGGGGTTGGTGGCGAGGGCGCGGGCCAGGGCGACGCGTTGGGCTTGGCCGCCGGAGAGGTGGCGGGGTTTGGTGGTGGCGTGGTCGCTGAGGCCCATGCGGGTCAGCCAGGTGGCGGCGTGGGTGCGGGACTCGGACTTGGTTGCGCCTTGGCAGCGGGGGCCGAAGGCGACGTTGTCGAGGGCGGTCAGGTGGGGGAACAGCAGGTAGTCCTGGAAGACGACGCCTACGGGGCGGGAGTCGGGGGGTGTGTGGTGCAGCGGAATGCCGTCCAGGTGGAGGTGGCCGCCGGTGAGGGGGATCAGGCCGGCGAGTGCGCGCAGGGCGGTGGTTTTGCCGGCGCCGTTGGGGCCGAGTAGGGCGATGACTTCGCCGGGGGCTGCGGTGATGGTGATGTCGAGGTGGAAGGTTGTGCGGTTGACGATCAGGTGGGCGTCTAGGCCTACGGGGGGTGCGGGGGTGGTGTCTATTGGATGCGGGTGGGGGGCGGGCACCCGGCCGTC
>NZ_JACTVI010000084.1:16817-36092 GCF_014495685.1 Streptomyces sp. TRM68367
CGGTGGGTGCGAGTGGTGGCTCGGGGGTGTGCGGGTTGTTGGTGGGTGCTGGGGGGCGCTGTGCGGGCTGAGCTTCGTCGGCGGGTGCGGGTACGGATGGTTGTTGGGGGTAATTGGGGCCTTTGTCGGTTGCAGGTGTTGTTTGGGGAATGCCTGCGGTGCTGGCGGGCGGGGGTGGGGTTTGTTGGTGGGGGGCGTCGGGTGTGGGGGGCTTGGGGGCGTTCGTCATGGGGTTGTCATCCATCGGTCGCGTAGGCCTGCCAGGACCGCGATCGATACCGTCAGGAGGACCAGGCTGAGGGCGATCGCTGCTGCGGGGTCGTTCTGGAGGGCAAGGTAGACCGCCAGGGGCATGGTCTGGGTGCGGCCGGGAAAGTTGCCGGCGAAAGTGATCGTCGCGCCGAACTCGCCGAGAGCGCGGGCCCAGGCCAGGACGGCGCCGGCCGCGACGCCGGGGGCGATCAGCGGGAGCGTGACGCGGCGGAACGCGGTGAAGCGGGAGGCACCGAGGGTCGTGGCCGCCTCCTCGTAGCGCGGGTCGGCGGCGCGCAGGGTGCCCTCGACGCTGATGACGAGGAACGGCATGGCCACGAACGTCTCGGCGAGGACGACGCCCGTGGTGGTGAAGGGCAGCGTGATGCCGAACCACGCGTCCAGCCACTGCCCGATGACACCGTTGCGCCCGAAGGCGAGCAGCAGCGCCACGCCGCCCACCACCGGCGGCAGCACGAGCGGCAGCGTCACCAGGGCGCGGACGAAGCCGCGGCCCGGGAAGTCAGTGCGGGCCAGCAGCCACGCCAGCGGAACACCGATGACCAGGCTCAGCGCCGTGGCCGCGGTGGCGCACACCAGGGACAGGCGCAGCGCCTCCCACACCTCGGCGCTGGTCAGCTGCTCGGGCAGGCTGCGCCAGGGGGCCCGGACGAGGAGGGCGATCAGTGGCAGGAGGAGGAAGGCCAGGCCGATCAGGGCGGGGACAAGGAGAGGTACCGGCACGGATCGGGTGCTCCTGGCGCGGCGGGGCCGGCTCTCCAGGGTGTCGGTCGGGGGTGCGGGCGCTGTCATGGCTTGAGGAATCCGGCCCGGTTCAGCACCTTCTGGCCTTCGGCTGACTTCACCAGGGCGATGAACGCCTTCGCCGCGTCGGCGTTCGGCGCGTTCTTGAGCAGGGCGATCGGATAGTCGTTGACGGCGTCGGCGGACTCGGGGAAGGGCACGCCCTTCACCCTGTCACCCGCTGCCCGCACATCCGTCCGGTAGACGACCGCTGCGTCCGCCTCCTTCAGCTCGACCTTCGTCAGGGCGCTCTTGACGTCCTGCTCGTACGACACGGGCGTGAGCTTGATGCCGCCGGCCTTCAGGGCGGTCTGCGCGGCCGCGCCGCACGGGACCGTCCTGTCGCACAGCACGACCTTCAGGCCGGACTTGGTGAGGTCCTTCAGGGAGGAGATCCGGTCGGGGTTGCCCGGCAGGGTGGCGATCTCCAGTCGGTTGCGGACGAAGGTGGTGGGTGGGCCGGCCGCGTCGCCCCGGTCGGTCACCGTCTTCATCGTGGCGGGGCTGGCGGCGGCGAACACGTCGGCCGGGGCGCCGCCCGTGATACCGGCGGCGAGCGTGTCGCTGCCGCCGAAGCTGAAGCTGACCTTCGTGCCCGGGTGTTCCCGTTCGAACGTCTTGCCCAACTTGGTGAAGCTCTCCTCGAGCGAGGCGGCGGCGAAGACCGTGATCGTGCCGGAGGGCTGCGATCCCTCGCCGCTCCCGGGGCTCGCTTCGGATGAGGAGGAGCAGGCGCTCAGGGCCAGCAGGGCCATGGTGGCCGCGCCGGTGACCTGGAGGGTCCGGCGGGTCCGGAAGGCTCGACGGGTCCGGTGCGCGGGGCGGGTCGTCACGTGTGCACTCCCTGGGTCCGACGGGTCCTCCGATACGCCGATCATACTGGCGCATATGCAAGGCAGAAGTCTTCTGTCTCATCGCATGAGCCAACGATATGGGGAGCTGGGCGTGCATGTGCGTTCGTACGAGGGTGGCGTCGGGTGGCGTCAGGTGCGGTCGATATGGACATTCGTCGACTTCACGCGGGCCGTAGCCTCCATGCCGACCTGCAGTCCCAGTTCCTCGACGGCCTCCCGGGTCAGCAGGGAGACCAGGCGGTGCGGGCCGGCCTGGATCTCGACCTGGGCTGCGACGTCGCCGAGCTTGATCGCGGTGACGATGCCCGGGAAGGCGTTGCGGACCGAGGTGTACGACGGGGCGTCCTCCTCGCCGGTGCCGGACCTGGCCAGCTCGACCGAGAACGCGGCCAGGTCCCGCCCGTCGATGAGCCGCCGCCCGCTCTCGTCCCGGTGGGTCGCCATCCGGCCGGCGTCCGCCCAGCGGCGCGCGGTGTCCGGGCTCACGCCGAGAAGCCGCGCCGCCTGGCCGATCGTGTAGGACGTCATGGCGGTCACGATAGGGCGGCAACGGGGAACGGCGGACGTGGGGTTGGCCGTTGGGTATAACGCGATATAGCGTTAGTCCGTGTCGGGTGGTCCAGGGAATCGGAGTGGGGACATGTCGGCTGAGGATGTGCGGACGGACGAGGTGCCCGAGGTGCGTGCCTCGCACGCGGACCGGGACCGGTTCGTGGACGTGCTCACCGTCGCCGCGGGTGACGGTCGGCTGACCGCGGAGGAACTCGACGAGCGGCTCGAGGCCGCGTTGTCCGCCCGCACGATGGGGGAGCTGGTCGAGCTGACCGCCGACCTGCCGCCGGTGGTCGACGGGGCGGCGGTCGAGGCCAAGGATCTCGTCCGGATCGAGCACCAGGGTGCCTCGACCCGGCGCGAGGGTGACTGGGTGGTGCCGCGGCGGATGGAGATCAGCTCGGCGTGGGGCGAGGTCACGCTCGACTTCACGCAGGCGGTGATCACGCACGACACCCTGCGTATCGATCTCGACATGCGCGGGGGTGCCCTGAGACTTGTGACCCGGCCCGGTGTCGTCGTCGGCACCGACGGCCTGGTCATGAACTACGCCAAGGTCAGGACGCGCCGGGCCACCGCGACCGAGGCGCCTGTGGTGCTGCGCGTGGAGGTCACCGGCGAGATCGACTTCGGCCAGGTGGAGGTGCGCCCGCCGAGGCGGGGGTTCCTGCGGCGCGGCAACCGGAGGCCGACGGAGGCGTGAGTGCCGGGGGAGGAGCGTCGTAGAGCGCGCGCGTCAGTCGCTGTGATGCCTGGTGGCGTCAAGGGTGTGGTCGGCGGCGGCAGGCCGTACAGACCCGGCGGCGCCGGTGCTCCAACGACCGCGCCGATCCCTGCGGCTTCTCGGGCAGCGCCGATCCCTGCGGCTTCGGGCAGCTCCGAGAACGCCGGCCGAACACCGGCCACCCGCACCCACGCAGGCCCGGCACCGCCGCCACCGGCGACCACCGTCCCGTCATCCCACGCACTCTCTCGGCACCGCCGCAGGCAACGACCGACCCGTTACCCCACATGCACCTTCGGCCGCCGCTGCCGGTCCGGCTCCGCCTCGCGCAGGACCTCTCGGGTCACCGGGGCGACCTCGCCCTGGCCGAAGAGGAAGAAGTGCAGGAAGTTGGCGAAGGGTGTGCCCTCGGTCCACTCGAAGTAGATGTGGGGGATGCGGCCCGTCCTGTCCCGGACGTGCAGCAGGAGGGCGGCCAGGGCGTTCGGAATGGAGGAGGACTCCAGGGTCAGGACACGATAGCGGTGGTGCAGGACCTCGCCCCGCACAGTGAGGCCCGCCTCGAATTCGGACGGGTCGGTGACCGTGACCTCGACGAGGACGAAGTCCTCCTGTTCCGGTACGTCGTTGTCGTGCCGTATCTGCTCGATCTTGTCGCGGTACTCGGCCTTGTCCCGCTGGTCGGGCTCGTTGGCGATGAACCGGATCCTGCGGCTGGCCATGTCCCGGATGAAACGTTCCGCCATGTCGTCCAGCGTCACGCTGGTCACGCGGAGCTCGAACGCGCGGGCCAGCCGGGACAGCAGCGAGAGCAGGATGATGCCGGCGATGAAGCAGGCACCGATCTTCACGCCGTCCGGGCGTTCGATGACGTTGGCGACGGTGGTGTAGAGGAAGACGGCCGAGATCACGCCGAACGCGATGGTCCAGCCCCGCTGGCGGGCCTTGCGTGCGGCGATGGTCACCGCGATCGCCGCCGAGCTGATCAGCACCAGCACGCCGGTGGCGTAGGCGCCGCCCTGCGCGTCGACGTCGGCGTCGAAGATCCAGGTGACCAGGAACCCGATCAGGGTGAAGACGACGACCATGGGGCGGACGGCCCGCGCCCAGTGCGGAGCCATGCCGTACCGGGGCAGGTAGCGGGGCATGAGGTTGAGCAGTCCGGCCATCGCGGAGGCACCGGCGAACCACAGGATGGCGATCGTGGAGATGTCGTAGACCGTGCCGAAGGCGCTGCCCAGGTAGTCGTGCGCCATGTACGCCAGCGCGCGGCCGTTGGCGGCGCCGCCCGGCTGGAACTCCTTCTCCGGTATCAGCAGCGTCGTGACGAAACTGGTGGTGATCAGGAAGCCGCTCATGATCACGGCGGCGGTCGTCAGCATCTTCTTCGTGTCCCGGATCCGCCCCTGGGGATTCTGCTCCGTGTCGCCGGCGCCGCCCCTGACGTGCGGCATCACCGCCACGCCGGTCTCGAAGCCGGACAGGCCGAGGGCGAGCTTCGGGAAGACGAGCAGGGCCACGCCGATCATGACGAAGACGTTGCCGTGCTCAGCGGTCAGCGCGCTCGACCAGTCGGTGACCACGTGCCCGGCGGTGACGACATGCCACAGGCCGACGGCCACCACGACGACGTTCAGCCCGAGGTAGATGCCCACCAGTGCCACCGCGACGCCGATCGCCTCCAGGAAGCCCTTGAGGAACACAGCGCCGAGCAGGGCCACGAGGAGCAGGGTGACCAGCATCCGGTGGTCGTGCAGGGCACCGGTCAGGTGCGGATTCTCCACCAGGTGGGTGGAGGCGTCCGCGGCCGACAGCGTGATGGTGATCAGGAAGTCGGTGGCGGCGAATCCAAGCAGGGTCAGCACGAACAGCTTGCCCTGCCAGAAGGACAGCAGCCGCTCCAGCATGGCGATGGAACCCTCGCCGTGCGGGCTCTCATCGGCCACCCGCCGGTAGACAGGCAGCGCGCCCGCCAGGGTGACGATCACCAGCACGATGGTCGCCACCGGGGACAGCAGACCGGCGGCGAGGGCTGCGATGCCCGGCTGGTAGCCGAGGGTGGAGAAGTAGTCGACGCCGGTCAGGCACATCACCCGGTACCAGGGCTGGCCCTTCTGCGGGGGCTCGGGCTCGGCGTGCGGGCCGGTGTGGCCGCCGTCCTTGCCCATGTCGGACAGCCCCTCCAGCATCCAGGTGCGCAGTCGACTGGGTAGCGGGTGCTCGGTGGTGACCATCGA
Source organism: Streptomyces sp. TRM68367 (assembly GCF_014495685.1). GTDB lineage: Bacteria > Actinomycetota > Actinomycetes > Streptomycetales > Streptomycetaceae > Streptomyces. The sequence goes on from NZ_JACTVI010000084.1 coordinate 22,241, forward strand.
CGTGCTCCTGATTGCGGCTCAGCGTGGCTCCGGCCATCACGCGGACGGCCCGATCGTGGACGGCTCGATCGCGGAAGGCCGGATTAGCGTATGCGGAGAGTTACGCCAGGGCCCATGGATGAGGGGTGCTGACCGCGTCAAACTTGCGTTAAGAGTCTCCGGGAAAGCGCGGGAGAAAGGTCAAGAGTGCGGTAAGGGCACGTCAAATGCCCAAGTCAGAGTGCTGACGGGAATCGACTCGGCCCTACGTGACCGGATGGGGGCGCGTCGGCCCCGCAGGAGCGACGGACACCCAGAGTTATGTCGTACGCCACATCCTCCGGGTTCTCGACCGCGCCGGGCCATCAGGTGCCTGATCGCGGAACGGCGCTGCCGGGATGCGACCCGCCGGTCTTGCCGCTGCACTCAGCCCCACCTACAGTGCAGCCACGTAACGTTCGCCAGATCATCCGAAAGTTTCGCCTCGACTGCGACGCTCGAAGGGACCGACGCGCATGCGGACGTACGACAACCCCGTGATCGGCGGCTTCCATCCCGACCCCAGCGTGTGCCGGGTCGGCGAGGACTACTACCTCGTCTGCTCCAGCTTCGAGTACGTCCCAGGCGCCCCCCTCTTCCACAGCCGCGACATGGTGCACTGGCGGCAGATCGGCAATGTCCTGGAGCGGCCGGAGCAACTGGCGCTGCCGGATGACGCGCCGGCCTCAGCCGGGATCTACGCCCCCACCATCCGGCACCACGGCGGCCGCTTCTACGTGATCACGACCAATGTCGGCGGCGGGGGGAACTTCCTCGTCACCGCCGAACGGCCCGAGGGGCCGTGGTCCGACCCGGTCTGGATCGACCTGCCCGGCATCGACCCCGACCTCGCCTGGGACACGGATGGTTCCTGCTGGTGCGCGGTCTCCGGGGTGCGCGTGGCCCGCATCGACACGGTGACGGGAAAGGTGCTCGAAGGCCCGCTGCCGGTCTGGTCCGGGACCGGGCTCCAGCATCCGGAGGCCCCGCATCTGTACCGGATCGGCGAGTGGTGGTACCTCATGCTGGCCGAGGGCGGTACGGCGCACGGCCACAGCGTGTCGATCGCGCGGGCCCGCTGCCCGAGGGGGCCGTACGAGCCGGCGCCGGTCAACCCGGTCCTGTCGCACCGCAGCACCGGCCTGCCGATCCAGTGCACGGGCCACGCCGACCTGGTCCGGGCGGCCGACGGCACCTGGTGGATGCTGCTGCTCGGCACTCGCCCGCGCGGCTTCTTCCCCTCCTTCCACGTGCTCGGCCGGGAGACGTTCCTGACCCCGGTGGAGTGGGTGGACGGATGGCCACGGGTCGGCCCGGTACGCGAACGTCACCCGGCACCGGCCGCCTGGCACCCCCTCGAACCCGAGCCCGCGCGGGACGACTTCGACGCCCCTTGCCTGGCGCCGTACTGGATCTCGCCGCGCCGCAGGCCGCAGGGCTCCTGGTCGCTGACGGACCGGCCCGGATGGCTGACCCTGCACGCGACGGGCGACAGCCTCGACCGGCCGGGCCACACCTTCGTCGGGCGGCGGAGAGGTGAGCGTGCTCGCACGAATCGGTCCGGTGCGGCAGTGCCTCGCCGGGCGGCCGGTGCCGCCCGGCCCGGTCACCCTCACCGTGGACATCCGCACGGACACACCCGTGCCGCCCACCGTAACCTCCGCCGGCCAGCAGGCCCCGGGAATCCGGGCCGGCGGCCCGGACGCGATCGGCTTCTCGCTGGACGGCACACCGCTGGCCGAGCTCGACGGACGGTACCTGTCCACCGAGGTCGCCGGCGGCTTCACCGGCCGGGTGATCGGCATGTACGTCACCGAGGGCAGCGCCGCGTTCGACTGGTTCGACCACCGACCCGGCTCCGCCTCCCCGGCCTGACGCCCGTCTTCCGGAACGCCACGGAAACTCTCGCTCCGGCTCCCCGCGCCGCCAACGGCCTCGAACGCCGTCAAAACCGGCCGAAGATTCACCCCGTACAAGGGGTTGCCACCGTTTGGCGGCGGTCTCTAGGGTGCGGCAACAACGCAGCTTTCTGGATCTCTTCCGAAACTTTCGGTCCACTGGACGGGCGTGGACACGCCGTCCCGTACCCAAGGAGCGCATGATGGGCGACCCGGCACTGTCCCGCCGCGGCTTCCTGGCGGCCTCCGCCGCGGCCGGTCTGGGCATGGCACTGAGCGCCTGCGGCGGAGACTCGGACGGAGGGTCGTCGGGGACGACCGCGATCGAGTGGTGGAACATCTCCACCACGCAGCCGACGAAGGACGTCTGGGCGGGCCTGGCCCGCAAGTTCGAGGCGCAGAACCCCAAGGTCAAGATAAAGATCGTCCAGTTGGAGAACGACGCCTACAAATCGAAGATGACGGCGCTGACCGCCTCCGGGAAGCTGCCGGACATCTTCCACACCTGGGGCGGCGGCGTGCTCAAGCAGCAGGTCGACGCGGGGCTCGTCGAGGACCTCACGGACCGGACCAAGCCGTGGGTGGACGGCCTGCTGCCGGTCGCGCGGGAGCCGTACCTCTTCGAGGACAAGACGTACGCCATCCCGGTCGACATCGGCATGGTCGGCTTCTGGTACAACAAGGCGCTCTTCAAGAAGGCCGGCATCGCCGCGCCCCCGACCACCTGGAGCGCCTTCCTCGACGCCGTGCGCAAGCTGAAGTCGGCCGGGATCACGCCTGCCGCCTTGGCCGGCAAGGAGAAGTGGCCCGGCATGTACTACTGGGCCTACCTGGCGATGCGCACCGCTGGCGCCGACGCCGTGCAGAAGGCCAGCGACGACAAGGACTTCACCGGCGCCGAGTTCGTCCAGGCCGGGCAGCACCTCAAGGAGTTCGCCGACCTCCAGCCGTTCCAGAAGGGCTTCCTCGGTGCCGCCTACTCCACGCCCACCGGCCAGGCCGCCACCGTCGCCAACGGCAAGGCCGCGATGGAACTCATGGGCCAGTGGGCGCCCGTGGTGCAGGCCGATGCGGGCCAGGGCCTCGGGGACGACCTCGGCTTCTTCCCGTTCCCCACGGTCGAGGGCGGCCAGGGCGCGATCACCGAGGTGTTCGGCGGGGGCGGCGGACACGCCCTGCGCGCGGGCGCCCCGCAGGCCGCCGTCGACTTCCTGAAGTTCTTCGCCTCGGAGACCACCGACACCGAACTCGTCAAGAAGACCGGCGTCCTCCCGGTCGTCCCGGCCGCCGAGAAGGCCCTGACCGACCCCAATCTCAAGGCCGTACAGCAGCAGTTGAAGGGTGCCACCGGCTTCCAGCTCTACCTCGACCAGGCGTACGCGCCCGCCGTCGGCCAGGAGGTCAACGACAGCGTGGCCGCGCTGATCGCCGGCTCCAAGTCCCCCGAGCAGGTCACCGAGTCGATCACGAAGACCGCGAAGGAAGAGCAGTAGCCGACGTGTCCTCCACGACGCCCACCTTCCTGCCGGACAAACGGACCGGCCCCGACACCTCGCCCCCGCTCCCGTCCGCCGGTGACCCCCGGGGGCGGGCGCGGCGGCGCGTGCTGAACTGGCTCTCCGCGGTCGGCTTCCAACTGCCCGCCCTGGTGCTGTTCGGCGTGCTGGTGCTGCTGCCGATCCTGTTCGCCCTGTACGCCGCCTTCTTCCGGTGGGGCGGCTTCGGCATGCCCTCGGACTACATCGGCGCCGACAACTTCACCCGCCTCTTCCAGGACCCGGTGTTCCTGGGCGACCTGTGGCGCTGTCTGGTGCTGGTGGTGCTGTCGCTCGCGATCCAGCTGCCGTTCGCGCTCGCCATGGCCGTGCTGCTCAACCAGAAGCTGCGCGGCAGGGCGGTGTACCGGATGCTGTTCTTCGCGCCGTACGTGCTGTCCGAGGCCATCACCGGCGTGCTGTTCGCCATGATCTTCGCCCCGGACGACGGCCTCGCCGACCAGATCCTGGGCAGCGTCGGCCTGGACGGTATCGGCGGGGAGTGGTTCGCCGACCCGTCCATGGTCATGGCGACCCTGTTCCTGGTCATGACGTGGAAGTACTTCGGTTTCCACATGATGCTCTACCTGGCCGGACTCCAGTCCATCCCGCGGGAGCTGACAGAGGCGGCGCTCATCGACGCGGCGAGCCCCTGGCAGCGCTTCCGCAACGTCACCCTGCCGTTGCTCGCGCCCACCCTGCGCATCAGCGTCTTCCTGTCCGTCATCGGGTCGATCCAGCTGTTCGACCTGGTGTGGGTGGTCACGCAGGGCGGCCCCGACCACCACTCCGAGACCATGGCCGTGACCATGTTCCAGTACGGCTTCAAGCGCTACCAGGTCGGTTACGCCAGCGCGATCAGCGTGGTCATGTTCGGCATCAGCCTCGTCTTCGCCCTCGCCTACCAGCGGTTCGTGCTCCGCCGGGACCTCGCGGGTGCCACCACGACCATGCGAGGTGACGGGAAGTGACGACCAGTCAGCAGATCCGCGGTCAGGAGACCCGCAGCCAGGGCTCACGCAGCCGGAAGTCCCGGATGCGGACGACGTTCCCCCTGCACGTGATCCTGGTAGTCGTCGGCGCGGTCATGACCGTACCGCTGCTGTACGCCCTGCTGTCCGGCTTCAAGTCCACCGACGAGCTCTCCCGCAACCCGGTCGGGCTGCCCGACTCGTGGGTGTTCTCCAACTACACCGACATCCTCGGCTCCGGCGACTTCTGGCGGCTCGTCGGCAACAGCACGCTCATCGCGGTCGGTACGACGATCCTCGTCGTCGCGGTCTCCGCGCTCGCCGCGTTCTCCTTCGCCCGGTTCGCCTTCCGCGGTCGGGAGGCGCTGTTCACGCTGTTCACGATGGGGCTGATGTTCCCCTTCGCGGTGGCGGCGCTGCCGCTGTTCCTGCTGCTGCGCTCCATGGACCTGCTGGACAACCCGCTCGGCGTGATCCTGCCGCAGGCCGCCTTCGGGCTGCCGATGACCATCATCATCCTGCGCGGCTTCTTCCGGCAGATCCCCGGCGAGCTGGAGGAGGCGGCCACGCTCGACGGATGCAGCTCGTTCGGCTTCTTCTGGCGGGTGCTGCTGCCCATGGCCCGGCCCGCGCTCGGCACGGTGTCGGTCCTCGCGGTCGTCACCAGCTGGAACAACTTCTTCCTGCCGCTGCTGGTGTTCACCGAGGACACCTGGTGGACCATCCCCATCGGCGTCCAGCAGTTCCAGGGGCAGTACGCCACGGAGTACGCCCGCGTCTTCGCCTACCTCGTGCTGGCCATGGTCCCAGCCCTCGCCTTCTACTCCGTCGCCGAGCGCCAGCTCGTCGGCGGCCTCACCGCCGGCGCCACGAAGGGATGAGGCGCGCCTGCGGAAGACCCGTCCGACAGTGCGGAGTCGCACCATGCGTAAGCCCCAGCGCACCCGGCTCAGACTCGCCGGCACCCTCGCCGCCGTCCTGGCCGCCACCGGGATCGCCGCCGGGCCGGCGGCCCAGGCCGGCGAACAGCACGGCAGGGAACGCACCCTGGCCGAGCTCGCCCAGCGCCACGGCCGTTACTTCGGCAGCGCCACCGACAACCCCGAGGTGGGACTACACGGACAAGTACTCGTGGATTCCGGCGGTCTTCCCGGGTGAGGGCGCGGCGCTGCCGTGGGACGAGGAACTGCGGCGGAAGCCAAGACCAGGTCGAGCAAGGCGGCCCGGGTGCCGGAGGCCGCGGCGCGCTTGCGGTAGCCGTGTCTGACCAGCAGGTCCTCGACCCGGGCGCGGGTCTGCGGCGAAACGTCGGAGCGGCCGTTGACGACTCGGGACACGGTCGGCACCGAGACCCCTGCCTGCCGGGCGATCTCCGTGATCGTGATCCGGCCCCGGTCCTCGGTGGCCGACTCGGCGCCGGCATCGTGTGCTGCCACGTCCCACCTCCGTCGACGGTGCCGCGCCCCGGCCGCGGCTTCGAAACTTCCAGGAGCCTTCCGGAAGGCGGGTGCTCGTGGGAAGCCGATGTGGCGGGCGGATCCGGAACCGGACGTCATGACCGCTTCGGCCGTGACGCTGCTCCACGGGGTGGGCTACGGCGCGTGACCACCCCCGGACATGCGTCGGGGCCGGTGCGCAGGGTGTGGGTCCTGCGAGCCGGCCCCTCGATGTCGCCGGGCGGCGGCCGGCGCCGCCCGGATGGCGCTCAGGCTGCCGTCATCACCTTGCCGGTGTGCACCGGGCGGTGCGGGGCGATGATCTGGCCGTTCGGCAGGAGCTCACCGGTGTCCTCGAAGAGCACGACGCCGTTGCACAGCAGGCTCCATCCCTGTTCCGGGTGGTGTGCCGCGAGACGGGCGGATTCCCGGTCGGCGGAGTCGGCTGACGGACACGGTGGCTGGTGCTGGCACATGGGTGGGTTCTTTCGGTCTGTCGTTGTATGTGAGATGGCTGTGGTGTCTGTTGCGCGGCGTGAAGCCTCGTTCATGGCCGCCGCCCGTTGTTCAAGTCGGTTCCAGTCCCAGTGTTGCCCCACGGGCGTCAATCCGCAGGGATTTCGATACACCGCTTCTTCACAGATTGATGACGCCTCACCCGCGCGGGCGGTTCATCCCAACTGCACGGTCTCTTCGGGTGGTTCGGGATGGCCGGATGGGGCTAGTCCGGTCGGGGCGGAGCGTTTTTCCAGCTCGTACGAGCAATTTATTGCTCGTACGAGCGGAATGCTGAATGGTGTCGACGGAAAGGGCGGCACGCCGGCATCCGGAATCACAGTCGTACCCCGCCGCCCGAATTTCGAGCGACGGGGTACTCGGATGAGCGATCGCGGCCGGGCGGGTCAGGCCGGTGAACGGAGCAGTCGGGTGGGCGTCACCCGGTGGGTGAGCACCGGGAGCAGGTCGGACACGAGGTGCGGGCGGTGCGCCGGGATGCCGGGCGGTGCCGGCGCCAGCGGGACGAGCAGGTCGGTGGCGGCGGGGTGGCCGGCGGCGGCGTCCGCGGTGCAGTCGCCGTGCAGCCAGAGCGTCAGCATGTACAGGCTGGGCAGGGACAGCAGGCGGGGCTGGTAGGGCTGCGTCATGGTCTCGGCCTGGCGCAGCGCGCGTTCGGTGGAGGCGATGTAGGGGCCCTCGAAGAAGTGGGAGAACGCCCAGCCGTCGGGGGTCAGCATGGTCTCCGCTGCGGCCACCGCGCGGTCGCCGCAGCGGATCAGGAAGCGCCACCCGGTCAGCCGGGTCGCGGAGACGCCCTCGGGGGTGATGCGGTCGAGGACGTGCACGGGCAGCGGAAGCTCGGGTGTGGCGGGTCCCTGGGCGGCCAGCAGGGAGGGGGGTCGGGCCTCGCGGACGGCGGTGGGGGAACCGAGCGCAGTCAGGACGGAGCGAAGTGCGGGCGCGGGAGCCGGGGGGACATGCAGCGGCATGGTGGGTCGCCTCTCATTCGAAGGCACGGTGGCACGAGGGCGGGGGCGGACGGCGCTGTCAGCTCACGGGGGGTCAGAGAGGCAGGGCCGGGGTCAGTGAGTCGGAGATGCGCATGGGGTCTGCCGTACGTCATCTCGACGGCAGGATCCAGTGACCGGGCGCCAACCTTCTGCCTTGTCCGCGGAGTTTATACGACGTGTGTTCAGACTGTGTTTCGTCTAACTGTTTCCGGCGGGTAAGGCAAGGGTACATTCGGTCGGTGATACGCGAAATAGATCCCGATTCCGGTCGGGGCGCGCGGCGGTGACCTCGGGAAATGCCGGGGGCTCGGTCGGCCCATTCTTGTCGGCGTTTTTCACGAGTCCGGTTGGTGTGCGAATGCGCACGGTGCGTCATGCCCGGTGAATGTGCCACCGATCACGTCGGACCACGGTAGTGGGTCGCGGGCTCGCGCGTGACGTTATCGATCGCTTCGGCTGGGCATCATCCCCCCTGACCGGGACGCCGGCGGCCGGAACTTCGGCCCGCCCATCCGAGGAAGGGGCGCTGCGATGGGAGAGAAGGTCGTGGCGGGCGGGTTCGACCTGTCCGATCGCCATCGCTACCGTGACAAGGTCCGCCGGTGCCTGACGGGCCTGGAGCGGCTCCTGGCGGAGAAGCGGTTCGATCGCCCCAAGAACCTCATGGGGCTGGAGATCGAATTGAATCTCACCGGTGCCGACGGCATGCCGAAAATGTTGAATGCGCAAGTCCTTGAGCGCATCGCGAGCCGTGATTTCCAAACAGAACTCGCCATGTTCAACCTGGAAGTCAACATAGCCCCACATCGCCTGGGTGGGCGGGTATTCGACCGGCTCGCCGAGGAGCTGCGTACCTCGCTGGCATATGCGGATCGAAAAGCCGGTGAGGTCGACGCCGGAATCGTGATGATCGGCATTCTGCCCACGCTCGGCCGCGACGACCTGGTTTCCTCGAACCTCTCCGACGTCGACCGCTACGCCCTGCTCAACGACCAGATCGTGGCCGCCCGCGGCGAGGACTTCACCCTCGACATCGACGGCGTGGAGCGCCTCACCTGCACGTCGAAGTCCATCGCGCCCGAGGCCGCCTGTACCTCCGTGCAGCTCCACCTCCAGGTCACCCCGGGCCGCTTCGCCGACGTGTGGAACGCCGCCCAGGCGATCGCCGCCGCGCAGGTCGCCGTCGGCGCCAACTCGCCGTTCCTGTTCGGCCACGAGCTGTGGCGCGAGTCGCGGCCGCCGCTGTTCCAGCAGTCCACCGACACCCGCCCGCCGGAGCTCCAGGCGCAGGGGGTGCGGCCGCGCACCTGGTTCGGGGAGCGCTGGATCACCTCCGCGTACGACCTCTTCGAGGAGAACCTGCGCTACTACCCGGCGCTGCTGCCGATCTGCGACGACGAGGACCCGCTGGAGGTGCTGGACGCCGGCGGCATACCCAAGCTCGGCGAACTCGTCCTGCACAACGGCACCGTCTACCGCTGGAACCGCCCGGTATACGGCATCGCCGACGGCGTCCCACACCTGCGCGTGGAGAACCGCGTGCTGCCCGCCGGGCCCACCATCACCGACGTCATCGCCAACGCGGCCTTCTACTACGGCCTCGTCCGCGCCCTCGCCGAGGAGAGCCGGCCGGTGTGGACACGGCTGCCGTTCGAGGCGGCCGCCGCCAACTTCGACGCCGCGTGCCGGCACGGCATCGAGGCGCGGCTGCGGTGGCCGCGGCGGGGCCGGTACGGCGGCACGGCGGAGGTCGACGCGGTGAGTCTCGTACGGGACGAGCTGCTGCCGCTGGCCGAGGTGGGGCTGGACGCGTGGGGGGTCGAGCCGGCCGACCGGGATCTGTTCCTCGGGGTGATCGAGGAGCGGTGCCGGCGCCGGATGAACGGGGCGGCGTGGCAGGCGGCGACGTTCCACCGGGCGCTGGAGACGGGCATCACGAGGGATTCGGCGCTGGCTGCGACGACGCGGCGCTACTGCGAGCTGATGCATATCGGGGAGCCGGTGCACACGTGGCCGGTGGGGTTGCCGGAGCCGGTGCCGCTGGGGTGAGGGCCGGGGGTTTCGGCGTGGGGTGTCGTTTCGGGCGCGGGGCGGTGCGCGTTGACGGGTTGAGGCCGTCGTGGACCGCCGGGCTGCGCCGTTGCGGTGGAAGGGCCGTTGCGGCGGGCCCGAGCGAGCGGTGATGCGGAAGTGCTGAACGCCACGGCAGGCGGCTCAGTACGGGTGTTTGGTTGGTGGAGCCCGGGCGAGTTGGGATCTTCACAGGATCTTGCGAGACTCTGGTCGGTGAAGATGGGCGGGGGCGAGTGAGTGGCTGGAGGCCGGTGTGCGGGCGGAGGCGGGGTCGGTGAGGGAATCCGAGGCTCAGGAACGGGTCACGCGGCGGGTTCTGCGCAATGAGACACTGCTCGTGCTGGGGCTGTCCCTCGGTGCCAGCGGTGTGTCCGCGCTGATCAGCTTTGTCGGGTCGGTCACCAAGCCGGGGGGGCTCAAGGACCAGGCGGCCACCCTCAACGCGTCGGCCGCGCCCGGTCGGCCCTGGCTGGACCTCGCCTGGCAGCTCTTCGGCATCACCACCGCGCTCATCCCCGTCGCGCTCGTCGCGCACTTCCTGCTGCGTGAGCGGGAGGGCCTGCGCACCCTCGGCTTCGACCGCACCCGGCCCTGGCCCGACCTCGGCCGCGGGGCCGCCATCGCGGCGGTCATCGGCAGCACCGGAATCGCCTTCTACCTGGCCGCCCGCGGCCTCGGCTTCAACCTCACCGTGGTGCCCGAGGCGCTGCCCGACGTGTGGTGGAAGTACCCCGTGCTGGTCCTGTCGGCGATCCAGAACGCGGTCCTGGAGGAAGTGATCGTCGTCGGCTACCTGCTGCGCCGGCTCGGCCAGCTGGGCTGGACACCCGGCGCCGCGCTGGTGGGCAGTTCCGTGCTGCGCGGCTCGTACCACCTCTACCAGGGCATCGGCGGCTTCGTCGGAAACATGGTCATGGGCGTGGTGTTCGTGTACCTGTACCGGCGCTGGGGCCGGGTGGGACCCCTGGTGGTGGCGCACTCGCTGCTCGACATCGGGGCGTTCGTCGGTTACGCACTGCTGGCCGGCAAGGTGGGCTGGCTCCCCACGGCGTGAACGCGTCCCGGGCTTCCCGCGCCTTCTGGATTTCATCGGCCTCCAGGGGGCGTACGGCAAAGTCGTACGCCCCCTGCCTGCTGTTCAGGCGAGCAGCTCACCGTCGATGACGGTCACCGCACGCCCGCTCAGTAGCGCGCGGTCGCCGCGCAGTTTCGTGTGGACGCGGCCGGAGCGGGGTGAGGCCTGCAGCCCGGTGAGCTCGGTGCGGCCGAGGCGTTCGGACCAGTACGGGGCGAGCGCGGTGTGGGCGCTGCCGGTCACCGGGTCCTCGTCGATGCCGACGTTCGGGAAGAAGCAGCGGGAGACGAAGTCGTAGCCCCGCCCCGGGTCCTCGGCGCGGGCGGTGGCGATGACGCCGCGCGCGGAGTGGGCGGCGAGGGCCTTGAGGTCGGGCGCGAGGGCGTGGACGGTCTTCTCGTCGGCGACTTCGAGCAGCAGGTCGCCGACATTCGGACCGGTGTCGCAGGCGGCACGCGGCTCGGCGCCCAGGGCCTCGGCGACCCCCTCGGGGAGGTCGACCGGCGTCAGCCGGGCCGTCGGGAAGTCCAGCGTGATCGAACCGTCCTCGCGGGGCTCGGCCCGGAGCACGCCGCTGCGGGTGGCGAACCGCACCGGGCCCTTGTGGGCACCGCTGGTGTGCAGGACGTGCGCGGTGGCGAGGGTGGCGTGGCCGCACATGGCGACCTCCATGGCCGGCGTGAACCAGCGCAGCGCCCAGTCGGCCTCGCCGCCCTCGGGCAGGCGGTGGGTGAACGCCGTCTCGGCGTGGTTGACCTCCAGGGCGACGCTCTGGAGCCAGCTGTCGTCGGGGAAGGCGTCCCGGTCTTCCAGGAGCATGACTCCTGCCGGGTTGCCGGCGAACGGGCGGTCGGTGAAGGCGTCGACGATTCGGATACGCATGCCCCGACGCTAGAGGCCGGCCGAAGCCGCAGGCCAAGGCCAATTCGCGAGTGCTGGACCGGTTCGTTCGAGCTCCCTGACGGTCTGTCCGGCGCCGGCCTTGTTGTCGGCGTTCGCCATCTTCTCGCCCGCGGGAGCCTTGAAGACGACCCGCGCGGTCGCTCCGTCCGCGCTCGTGCCGGGGGAGCGCTGGGCCAGCAGGTCGCGGGCGGGCTGGGACTCGGTGCCGGGGATCGAGAAGGACGACGAGCCCGCGGAGGGGCGTTGTACGCCGCGACGCCGGCGAGGCCGGCAGCGCCGCCCCGGTCAGGGCCTGCTCGCCGTCGCCGACAGCGGCTACGACCTCGACGCCGGGCAGGTGCTCGCAGATGGTGACGAGTCCATCGCGGATGAGGGTCTGGTCGTCGACGATGATCACCTTGCATGCCCTGCAGTCCAAAGCCGCCGCCGGTCGCGGCGAGCTCCCCGGCCGACTCGATGCCGGGCCTGACCGTCGCCGCGTTGACCACCGTCAGGCGGGTGAACGACCCGCCAAAGGCGAGGGTGACAGTGACCGTGGCACCTGGTGCGTGCTTGCGCGTGTTGGTGAGTGCTTCCTGTGCGACCCGCAGGATGGCTATTGCGGCCGCCGGCGGCAACGGCCGTACGGGACGGCGATCCGGAAGGCGGCGCCTTCGCTCTCGGTGAGGGCGGTGAGCTGTTCGTCGAGCGCGACCGGCTCTTCGCGCAGCGCCCACACGGCGCGGCGGGTCTCCTCCAGGCCCTCGACGGCAAGGCGGCTGGATCGGCCGATCGCGGCCCGCACCTCGTCGGTGGCGGCGCCGTCCTCGACCAGGCTGTCCAGGGCGGTCATCTGGACCGACAGCGCCGACAGCGTGTGGGCCAGCACAGATGGCGGTGCGAGCGAGGACCTCGGCAAGGGCCATCAGGAGGATCGCCGGGGCCCAGGCCGCCGGATCGAGGTGGTAGTCGACCGAGAATCGGCCGATCGCCTCTCCGCCGCCGTTCGTGGCGAACAGCTGGAAGACCACCCGGAAACCGCACCCGACCACCCACAGAACGGCCGCAGTAGCCGTGGCCCGGGCGATGACCTCGCCGGCATCGTTGCGGTACACCCGCGTCAGCCCCCCGGCCCTCGCGCCCGGCGAGAGCCCGATCAGCGTTGTGCCCACGATCAGGACGAGGTCGTTGCCCACCGTCGGAATCTCGTGCAGGTACTTCGTCGCCGCCCGGGCGACGAGCGCCACCGGCAGTAGCAGCGCCTTCGCAGTCAGCCGCCGACCGCGCAGCTGCAGCAGCACCATCCGCACTCGGCTACGCCCAGCCGCTCGGGATCGTCCTGGACCCCTTCGGCTGCGGCACGACCGCGGCGGCCGCCGATTTCGCACCTCATCGAGGCTGCGAGCATCGGGGGTGCAGTCCGTAGCGCCGCAGGCACTCGTCTTCGTCCACCGCTGGCACCTTGACCGATTGCCACTGAAGTTTGACCGCTTGGAGGCGCTCTACCGGCGGACCGCCGAGATCAGTCCGCCGGGCCGCTCCTCGCGCTGCGCAGGGGTGTTGATCGGGCGGCCGTAGGCGACAGCGCGCTCGCGCAGGGTGTGGCTGGTAGCCTCCCAGCCGTGCCCGGCCAGCCAGCCAACCGGGTCGTCGGGCATCTCCGAGACCCACATGGACGCCGCCGATCCCGGCACAGCGTCCGCGCCGAAGCGCTCGATCACGCCGCGCGAACCCAACGTCAGCCCCATCCGACTGCCTGCCGCCGACTGCGCGCTGATCCGGGCCAGCAGCAGCTCCACCGCGTCCTCCGGCAGATAGATCAGCAGTCCTTCGGCGATCCATACGGTCGGCACCGCCGGGTCGTGCCCTGCGGCGGCCAGCGCGCCTGGCCAGTCCTCACGCAGATCCACCGCGACGGTGATCCGCTCGCAGCGTGTGACGGCCCGCTCCTGGCGCAGCACCGAAGCCTTGAAGTCCAGTGGCGCGGCGGTGTCGACCTCGAACAGCCGGGTGCCCTCGGGCCAGTCCATCCGGAAGGCCCGGCTGTCCATGCCGGCGCCGAGCAGCACGACCTGCCGGACCCCGGACGCGGAGGCCTGCTGCACAAGGTCGTCGAGGAACTTCGTCCTGATGACGATGGAGAACGACACGGCCAGCCGGCGGCGGCGCGCGGCTTCGTCATCGGGCAGCGGCGGCGAGGAGGGCCATAGGCCTCCGGCGGTGGCGAAGGCCTGTGCCAGTGGGTCGCGGAACAGCGGGTTCTCCCGCTCGGTCTCCAGCGCCCGCACCCTGGCCACCCCCAACGCCGTGGCCCACACTTCCGACGGCTGCACCCGCTCCTGCTCATCAGTCACCGCGCCCAGCCTAGTGTCCTGCGCCGCAAATTGCGAGTCTAAGTATGTAGAGTGTTTTTATGTCGCCTTCGGGTCCGCGTGCTGTGGAGATTGTTCTGTCCG
>NZ_JACTVI010000085.1:0-25653 GCF_014495685.1 Streptomyces sp. TRM68367
TCGACGACCTCTACGCCCTCGCCAGCGCGGCAGGACTCACCCACCCACCGGAGATCAAGACAGCGAGTTATTAATCGGCAAGCCCTTACGTGCGGAGCCTGGAGGTCAATCGGCGGGCACGCGAGTTGTACGGGCGTGCTCGGCAGACCGGGAAGATCTACACGCCTGGCGAGTACGCCGTGATCACCTCTGCCGGTTGGCTGGAGGCCCCGGATCACGTGGCTGAGGCGCTAGGCCTGGTCAAGGACCGTCGGGCAGTGCACCGGCGGCGTGTGACCAACAACCAGGACGGGCCGATCACGCTGTCCACGTCGTGGTTCGCTCCGGATGTCGGTCAGCGTGCGCCGAAGCTTCTGGAGCCGGAGCGGATCCAAGAGGGGACGCTGCTGTACGTCGAGAACATGACCGGACGGCAGGGGAGTTACGCGGAAGATCGCATGTGCGCGCGTGAGGCGACAGGGGAAGAGGCCGAGGACCTGCAACTTGCCGCCGGCTCCGCCGTCCTGATCGTGCACCACGTCGTGTTCGATCTCCAGGACCGGCCGTTGGAGTTCGCTGAGGCCACCTACCCGCCGCATCGTTGGGCCTTCGAGCAGGGCTACCCCCTCACCTGAGGGGGTAGCCCGTTGCAGCGAAGCCAAGTGACTAATCCACTAACCAGAAAGTGGCTAAGGCCACTTCACTGGGAGGAGGCGCGGTGTGACGAGTCAGCGGCCGGAACCAACGCCATCGCTTACGGCCGGTCGGACGAGCCTTGGCTGGTCCGGGTTGAGTGGTTCCGTGAGGGGACCTCGCTTCGGGTCGACGTGCACAACCCGGGCTTTCCGGCGAACGTGCAGCTGAGGCACCCCGACGCTGACGACTCCCACGGACGTGGGCTGCTCCTGGTCGATTCGCTGGCCGAGTCGTGGCACGCCGCGCCGAGCCGCTTCGGCGGAACCGTCGTCTCCTTCGTGGTGGCCGATGCCTGGCCCGGCAGGTAAGAGTTCGCTCCGCTTCTACTTCGGCAATCGAAGATTCGCTGGTCTGGTTGACCAGTTGACTTGGCCAATCCCGACAGGCGGCGTTCATGGCGTATGAAGTGGAGCCACCGAAGTACGTGCGCCTCGCACAGACGATCCAGCGCCGCATCGAGGATGGCACGTATCCGCCCGGCACACGGGTACCCAGCGAAAACCAACTGGTGCAAGCCTTCGGGATGTCCCGGCCGACCGTTGTCCGGGCGCTGGAGCTGCTGAAGCGTGACGGCTGGGTGGAATCCCGGCAGGGGTACGGCACGATCGTGCGAGGTCGCCCGGCTGTCGTCGAGCAGAAGGACCGCCGCGGGAGTGAAGCGCTCGCCCGCGACGAGTCGCAAGCGGCAGGGCGCTTGGTCGAGGTCGGCTACGTCCCTGTTCCTGCGCGAGTCGCCTCCGCGCTCGGATTGCCCAAGCGGGCCAAGATCCTCATGCGCCGATTCCTGGTCGAGGAGGACGGCGAACCGATTGAGCTGGTGTCGTCGTACTTCCCCGCCGGCCTGGTCGAGGGTACTGAGCTGGAGAGTGCCAAAGCACTGACGGACGGCACCCGCGCACACCTGGAGGCGCGCAAGAAGGTCCGCTTCGACCATGTGACGGAACGGGTTTCGGCCCGTCTGCCCGAGCGTGACGAGGCGGAGCTTCTGGATCTTCCTGAGGGGGTTCCGGTCCTCAGTGTCCTGGTCGTCGCGTGCGACGCCTCCGGGCAGGCGCTGCAAGTCTCCGACGTGTTGATTCCTGCCGACCGGCAGGAAGTGGAAGACACTTACCGCCTGAACTGAGCTGACGCCTCGACCGCCACGATCCTGCTCACCGAAGCGCCGGCGCCGAAGGTGCGCGACCGGCAGACCGGTGAGATCGCCAAGGACGCCGTGAGTGGTGAGGCGCTGATGACGGTCGGCGTCGTCTACATCGACGAGGGTGAGTCGTCGCTGATCCAGGTCACCGTCCCCGAGAGCGGTGTGACGGACGGCCTGACCGTCGGCGCCCCGGTCTCTCTGCCGGGGCTCATCGCCCGGCCGTGGGAGAGCGTGTTCAACGGGCAGCAGCGGCACGGCATCGCCTACCGGGCGACCGCCATTGCTCCTGGCGCCTTCCCGATAGAGCAGGCGGGCTGATCGTGGTGACCGACCTGGTGACGTGGGCTGAGCTGGGCGGGTCGCTCGCTGCGATGGGCGGCGCGGCCTACGCCCGGCATGCCCATCCGGCGGCGTACTGGTCCACGGTCGGGCTGCCGGTCTCGGTGGTCCGGCTGCTGGCCTCGTACACCTCCACCATGGAGGCGTGCGGCCTGACGGTCGAGCCACGCCGGTGGCGGGCCCTGGCCCTCAAGGCCACCACTCGCCGTGAGGTCCGGCCGGTGCCTCCTTGCCGGGGCATGATCCGGCCCACCTCGACCGGTCTGCGGCTCCGGTTGCGGCTGGCTCCGGGCCAGGAACCGGCGGACGTAGCGGCCTCGGCCGAACGTCTGCGGCACGCCTGGGGTGTTCACGCCGTGTACGTGCGGGACGTCAAGCCCGGTGTCGTGGAACTGCGGCTCGTCGGCTTCGATGTCCTGCGGAAGGTGCGGATGCCCCGTCGGACCGACGCCGGTCCGCTCCGCGTGCCGGTGGCTCTGCGGGAGGACGCGATCGCCTTCGTACGGGACTACCGGGCCGTACCTCATGAACTCGTGCTCGGCGCCACGCTGTCCGGCAAGTTCATGTTCCTGCGGAACCTGCTTGTCGGGCTGGCCGCCCAGCCGGTGGTCCTGGTCGGGATCGACTGCAAGCGCGGTGTGGAGCTGGCGCCGTTCGCTCCTCGGCTCTCCGCGCTGGCCACCGACCCCGAGCAGGCGGCCGAGCTGCTGCCCGTGCTCGTCAAGGAAATGGAGGACCGATACGACGTGATCAAAGCGCGGCAGGGCATCGCGCCCGGCACCCCGGACGAGCTGATCACCTCGGACGTCTGGGGCCTGCCGGAGGACGAACGCCCGGCTCCCATCGTGCTGTTCATCGACGAAGTGGCCGAACTCTTCCTCGTCGCCACGAGGAAGGAGGAAGAGCGACGGGACGTCGCCACCGCCGGACTGCTCGACCTGGAGAACGTGCCTGCCTGGCTCCGCATCCTCGTCGCCGGATGGCCCGCGGTCGCCTTCCTCGGCGGGACGCTGCTCGCTCACGGATCAGCGAATCCCAGCGCGGACCCGGTGGCGGCAGCGGAGCCCCGTTCGACGGCGCAGGCATCGGAGCCGACCGCCGAAGAGGTCGAACTGCCCTCGGCTGCGCCCGAACTTCCAGCCACCGCATCGGAGTCGGCTCCACCGCCTCCGTCGGTGCCGCCCGCGCTCGTCACTCTCGCCCGCAAGGTCGCCGACGAACACCGCGCCCGGACCGGAACCGACATCGACACCTCGACCCTTCGCGCCCGGCTCGGTGTGCCCATGCCGCTCGCCGAAGCCATCACCACCCAACTCACCTGACCCGGAGGACCTTCCCCTTGCGCCCGTCCACGCTCCGCGCGCTGAAGCGCGCCGCCGAGCTGACCCGACAGAACCGCCTGACCGAAGCCGTGCTGATCGCAGAGCCGGTGATCCTCGCCGCCGACAGCTACGAGGGCGACGAGATCTTGCGCTGGCTGGCCGACCACGTCACCGACTTCACCGGCGAGACCGACAAGGAGATGCCCTGACGTCCGCCAAACGCCGTTTCCGCAACGTCGTCCGCATCGGCCCCGTCCAGGTCGCCACCTACTACGACGGCCGGGGCCGCGAGAAGCACACCGCCGCCTGCACCGCTCCGCGCTGCGGCTTCTCCACCGACTACGACAGCCGCGCCGCCGCCGAGCTGGCCGCGCGCACCCACCGCTGCCGCGTCCGCTGAGGAGTTCCCGTGACCGTCTCGCTGTCGCTCGTCTTCGTCCTGGGCGTCATCGCCTGGGCCGCGATCAAGTTCCTCGGCATCCGCCTCTGGGTCGCCATCGTGATCGCACTGTTCGGCTTCTGGCTCTCGCACACCATCCTCGCCCCGGCCATCGAGTCCGGCACCCGCTCCGGGGTCGACGTCGTCAACGGCACCCACGAATGACACCCCGACCGACAAGGAGTCCCGCGATGTTCCGCCCCAAGCTGCCCGACACCCCGCACGTCCCGAGCATCACCACACACATCCCACAGGATCACGCCCCGGCCCCTTCCGCCGGCCGCTCGGTCGCCCCGTTCGTCGGGGTCGGCGCCGGTGCGGTGGCCGCCGTGGTCGTCGTCGGCGTCGTCCTCACCGCGCTCCTGGCGGCGGTCGCCGTCTCGGCCGTGTCCGTGGCCATCGCCGCCGTGGTCCTGCGCTCCCTCATTCACCGGCGCCAACAGGCGCTGACCGGCCGCCGGGGCGGCAAACGCCGCCAAGCATCCCGCCGCCCCGGGGCCGTCCCTCCCAACCGCCGAAACAGCCGAAAGGAAGACCCATCATCACCCGGCAGACTCCGCCCCCGCTGGCGGAACTCTCCATGCTGGCCTCCCTCGGCACCATGCCCGAGCTGGCCCGCCAACTCTCCGGCCTGGGCGGCTGCACCAACCCCGTGCGCCTCGACGGCCGCCGCACCGAATACGCGGTCGACCGGACAACCGGAGAGATCGGGCGCGTCCTCCACCACCTCGACTCGTCCTCCCTGCCCGCCGGAAGTCTCCTCGTCCGCTGCAACAACCGTCGCGCCACCCGCTGCGCGGCCTGCGCGGAGGTCTACCGCCGCGACACCTTCCACCTGATCACCGCCGGGCTCCGCGGCGGCAAGGGCACCGCCGAACAGGTCGGCACACACCCGCGCGTCTTCGCCACCCTCACCGCACCGAGCTTCGGCCCGGTCCACAACCGCCCCTTCAGCGGGCGGCCCTGCCGCTGTGGTGCCCGGCACGACAACACAGACCCGGTCCTCGGTACGCCCCTCGATCCGGACGCGTATGACTACGAGGCGGCTGTGCTCTGGAACGCCCACGCCGGAGCCCTCTGGCGGCGCTTCTCGATCTACCTGCGCCGTGAGATCGCCAAGCGCGCCGGCCTCACCCAGCGCGCGTTTCGGGATCACGCACGCGTTTCCTTCGCCAAGGTCGACGAGTACCGGTCCCGCACGGTGGAGCCTCTGAGGCGACCCCGGCCGCGCTACGGGAGGGCTGCCTGATGGTCAACAGCAGGGGCAGGCGTCGCCGCTTCGGTGCGATCAGAAAGCTCGCCTCCGGCCGGTACCAGGCGCGCTATCCGGGGCCCGACGGGGTGATGCGTCCGGCACCGTTCACGTTCGAGACGACGGCGGACGCGGATGACTGGCTGGCCGAGAAGCAGACCGAGATTCGCCGTGGCGAGTGGCGTGACCCCGATGCGGGCGCGGTGAGCTTCCGGGCCTACGCGGAGAAGTGGGTGGAGGAACGGGAGCTCGCGCCCCTCCGGAGGGCTTCCAGTTCTACGACCTGCGGCACACCGGGCACACGCTCTCCACGCGTTCCGGTGCCACCCTGAAGGACACGATGGTGCGGGCCGGACAGTCGTCCGAGAAGGCCGCGCTGATCTATCAGCACTCCGACGAGGAGCGCCAGGAGGAGGTCGCCGCCGGCCTCGACGCCACCGTCCGGAAGGCTCGGGAGGAGGCTGCCCAGGAGACCACCGAGAAGCGTTCTGGCACGGATCTGGCACGCGGCCAGTGATCACAGCGGACAGCAAAAGGGCCCAGGTCTCTGACCTGGGCCTTAGTCGTGGAGCGGGTGACGAGAATCGAACTCGCGCTCTCAGCTTGGGAAGCTGATGTTCTACCATTAAACTACACCCGCGTAAGACGCCGACCGGGGTGATCCGGAACGGTGTCGGAATGCTCGCCCACTGTACCTCATGTCAGGCTCCCGGTGCTCAGGCCGCGGGGTCTGAGGTCGTTTCAGGGGAGGGACGGGGCTGCGGCGGGCCGGAGTTGGGGCGTACGGTGGAGGGGTGGGAGAGGGGCCGGGTGGGCACGGAGTGCCGCCTGGAGAGTCGTCTCTTTGATCCCGTAATGTGCGATTGGCGTCGGGCGAGCAGCAGCCAGACGCGGCTCTTGGGGAAGGGACTCTAGTACTTGATGGAGCGCACCGTCGTCCGCTGTGCCGATGGGCACGTGTTCAGCACCGCCTCGTTTCCGATGCAGCAGGCCGAGCGACTCGGCCCCGGTCGGCTCATGCGGTGTCCGCGCTGTGCGCGGCTCCGCAGTGTCGTACCGGTGAGTCTGGAGAGGCGTTAGCCGCGAGCGTGGCCATGCGGTAGCAGGCTCGCAGTTCCGGGCGCGCGGAGTCGGCCGATGGTGGCCGCTTCGCGCGCCTTGCGTATCCTCGGGGCGTGCTTCTCTCAGACAAGGACATCCGGGCCGAGATCGACGCCGGGCGGGTACGGATCGATCCCTACGACGAATCCATGGTGCAGCCGTCCAGCGTCGACGTGCGCCTCGACCGTTTCTTCCGGGTGTTCGAGAACCACCGGTACCCGCACATCGACCCGTCGGTCGAGCAGGTGGATCTGACGCGGCTCGTCGAGCCCGAGGGGGACGAGCCGTTCATTCTGCATCCCGGTGAGTTCGTGCTCGCCAGCACGTACGAAGTCATCACGCTGCCTGATGATCTTGCCTCCCGGCTGGAGGGGAAGAGCTCGCTCGGGCGCCTCGGGCTCGTCACGCACTCCACCGCCGGCTTCATCGACCCCGGTTTCTCCGGGCACGTCACGCTGGAGCTGTCCAACCTCGCCACCCTGCCCATCAAACTGTGGCCCGGCATGAAGATCGGCCAGCTGTGCATGTTCCGGCTCAGCTCGCCGGCCGACTATCCGTACGGCAGCGAGCGGTACGGCTCCCGCTACCAGGGCCAGCGCGGCCCGACAGCCTCCCGCTCCTACCTCAACTTCCATCGGACCCAGGTGTGAGCGAGGGCGCCCAGTCATGAGCGACGTACGGGAGCATCTCAGTTACGAGCAGTTCGGGCGCGCCGTGCGTGAGCTCGCGCAGGCCGTCGCCGACGACGGGTACGTGCCCGACCTCGTGCTCTCCATCGCCCGCGGCGGTGTGTTCGTCGCCGGCGGGCTCGCCTATGCCCTCGACTGCAAGAACCTGCACCTGGTGAACGTCGAGTTCTACACCGGCGTGGGGACCACCCTCGACATGCCGGTCATGCTCGCGCCCGTCCCCAACGCCATCGACTTCACCGACAAGAAGGTGCTGATCGCGGACGACGTCGCCGACACCGGCAAGACGCTCAAGCTCGTGCGCGACTTCTGTGTCCATCATGTCGCCGAGGTGCGCTCCGCAGTCATCTACGAGAAGTCGCAGTCGCTCGTGAAGTGCGAGTACGTGTGGAAGCGCACCGATGACTGGATCGACTTCCCCTGGAGCGTCCAGCCGCCGGTCGTGAAGCGGGCCGGGCAGGTGCTTGACGCCTGAGACGCCGGTCAGAACAAAGGCCCCGGCGGCAGCCGGGGCCTTTGCTGTGCCGGGTGCCTCTAGAACGTGCCCAGCTTCACGATCGACAGCAGTGCGATCAGCTGGATCGCCGACGCGCCCAGCGCCTTCGGCCAGGGCAGGTCGTGGGAGCGGGTGACCATGGCGGTCAGCAGGGCGCCGGCCGCGACCCAGGTGGCCCAGCCCAGGCCCTGGACGAACGTGGCGTCGCCGCTGAAGAACATCGCGAAGACCAGGCGGGGCGCGTCCGTGACGGACATGATCAGCATGGACAGGCCGACTGTGGGCTGCCAGGCGCCGTCGCCGCCGAGCTGGCGGGCCAGCGTGTGCGTGACCACGCCCAGGACGAAGGCGCTCACCACCAGCGCGACGGCCGTCGTCAGGACGATCGGCACGGCGTTCGACAGTGTGGCGTTTATCGCATCCTGGCGGGCGCCGTCGAAACCGAAGACCGCGAGCAGGCCGTAGAGGAAGGTCACGATGAGGGCGGGGCCCCACATCGTGTAGTCGCGCATCTGGAGGAAGGTCTGGTTGGGGGACATCACGATGCCCCTCAGCAGCTCCTTCCAGTGCAGGCGCGGGCCGGCCGGGCCGGGCGGCGGGGCGGCCGAGCCGGCGCGGTAGGTCCCGCCCTGGTTATAGGGGTCCTCGCCGACGCCGAACGCCTGGGTGTGGCCCGGGTTGTTGGCCGCGTACGGGTCCTGCGGACCGGGTGGGTACGGCCCGTCGGGGCCGTCGCCGAAGTACTCCGGCTCGCCGTGGTTGCCGTAACCGCCGCCGTTCGTCTGCGGCCACGGGCCACCCGCGCCCCCGGCGCCGTACGACGGCTGCTGGCCGGGGTACGGCTGCGGCGGCGCCGAGGGGTAGCCGTACGACGGCCCCTGCGGCGTCTGCTGCCCGGGGTACGGAGGTTGCTGCGGTCGCGCGTGAGGAGCGCCGTTGTCCCGGCGGCGTCCGATCCTGAATCCAGCCACGTCTTCGAACGTACCTGGTTCCGTACAGTCACGTGCCGGGCCCGGCGTTCCCGGCCCGGCTTTGCTGCCGACCTGTGACATCCCCTAAGGGGACGTCAGGTCTCACATCAGTGGTCCCTCAGGGGCACACCCGTACGGGACACCAGTGCCTGATTTGCCAGCAATGTTCCGTTTACACCCCCGTTTGACAGGGCTAGCGTGAAAGTAAACGTGATGCCAACCCCCAGCCCCTCGGAGAAGGGAGCAGCCATGTCGTGGACGATATCCGGTACGTATGTCGCGGGTTGCTCGTGCGCCGTCCTGTGCAGCTGCCCGTACGACGGTCAGCCGCGGGATGCCGCAGGCGGGACCGAATGTGTGGGCTCCGCCGTGTTCCACGTGGCGAACGGGAACCTGGACGACGTGGACCTGACGGGCGTGGACTTCGCCTTCTACAACCACTTCCCCTCCAACCTGACCTCCGGCAACTGGAAGGTCGGCCTCGTGGTGGACACCGCGGCCAGCGACCAGCAGGCGGACGCCCTGGAGCGCATCCTGTCCGGCCGCGAAGGCGGACCGTTCGGCCAGCTCTCGCAGTTCTACGGCGAGTACCTGGGACTGGAACGGGCCAAGGTGTCCCTCGCGGAGGGGGAGAAGCGCGGCCTCACGGTCGAGGGCAGGACGGAGCTGTCGTACGAGCCGATCACCGGTCCCGACGGCACTCCGACGAAGATCAAGAACGCCCAGTTCGGGTTCGCGCCCGAGTTCGAGGTCGGCACCACCAGCGGACGTTCCGACGCGTTCGGACTGACCTTCGAGGCGTCGTACGGCGAGACGGCGGACTACGTCTTCAGCAGCGAGGAGACCGAAGGAGCCAGCACGGGACGTGCCTGATCGGGGTGTCAACGGGACGTGTCTGACCGAGGTGCCGGGTGAGCGCCCGTGAGGCGCCGCGGCTGCTGCCTACGGTGTTCTCGGCGTCCTCGGCGTCCTCGGCGTCCTCGGCGTCCTCGGCGTCCTCGTTGTCGAGGTGCGTGCCGATCGACGTCCCTCTGGGCTGTCCGCTGGCGGTCACATGCCGTCGTCCATCGACGGCATCGTGTCCTGGAGCCCGGGCAGCAACCAGTCCTGGAACGGCGCGAGCACGGCCAGGACGAGGAACGCGACGCCCACGGCCCGGGCGAGCAGCGGACCCCGTGCCCACAGCTTCTCCACGAAGATCACCAGGGCCAGCACCGCCATCGCCGCCACGTTCATCACGCCGAGCGGGACCAGGACGACCATCAGCCCGGCGCAGCACCCGACGCAGTAGGCGCCGTGGTGGAGCCCCACCCGCAGGTCGCGCGCCGGCGGCCGGAAGCCGGCGTAGCGCATCAGGTGGCTCATGGGGTCTCGGCAGTGCCGCAGGCACACGTACTTCAGCGGGCCGAGCTGGTACAGGCCCGCGAGGAGGAACGCGGTGAAGCCGATCCAGCGCCCGGCGGCCGGGTGGTCGGCGACCAGGTCGCCGGTGAGGGCCAGGGCCGCGTAGGCGAGCGCCCCGAACGCGGTCCACACCAGCAGATAGCCGCCCACGAACTCGGCGGTGCGCGCGGTCCGGATCCAGCCGGAGGACTGCCGTCCGATGCCCCGCGCCCAGGTGATGGCCACCGGCGCCATGGACGGCAGCATCATGGCCGCCATCATCGTGACCCAGAGCAGCAGGAACAGGGGCAGTGCCATCCCCATGGTGCCGGGCTCGACCCCCATGTCACGGGCCTGCCCGATCGTGAGCGTCCAGGCCGGCACCGCGATCAGCACGACCAGGAGCCAGGCGGCCGCGAGATCCCTCTTCGGCAGCAGCCCACCGCCGGGTCCGGTCGGCGGGAGCGACCGCGAGGGCGCGGAGACCGACGTCCGGGTATGACGCATTGGCGTGTCCTCCTCCGGATACACCCAGCAGACCACACCTCCACCTGGCGTGCGACCTGGCCTGGCACGTCGTAGCCAGCCGGGGCGATCACGGCGGAAGGGGGCAACGCGACGCCCCCGGGTCCCGTGCAGGGCATCCCGGGGGCGTCGGCGCGGTGCCGCGTTGCGGCGCTACTTCACCGGCTCCGGCTCCGGCGCGTTCTCCGTGTCCGCCGTGCCCGCCGGCGGCTCGTCGTCCGTGACCGGTGTCTTGACCGACTCCAGCAGCAGCTGGGCGACGTCGACGACCTGGATCGACTCCTTGGCCTTCCCATCGTTCTTCTGGCCGT
Organism: Streptomyces sp. TRM68367; assembly: GCF_014495685.1. GTDB lineage: Bacteria > Actinomycetota > Actinomycetes > Streptomycetales > Streptomycetaceae > Streptomyces. Next base: position 10,645 of record NZ_JACTVI010000085.1, read on the forward strand.
TGACCGAGTCGGTCAGCATGACGAGGCAGAACGGGCAGGCCGTGGAGACGATGTCCGGGTTGAGCGAGAGGGCCTCGTCGACGCGCTCGTTGTTGATGCGCTTGCCGATCCGCTCCTCCATCCACATCCGCGCGCCGCCGGCGCCGCAGCAGAAGCCGCGTTCCTTGTGCCGGTGCATCTCCTCGTTGCGCAGGCCCGGGACCTTGCCGATGATCTCGCGCGGGGGCGTGTAGATCTTGTTGTGGCGGCCCAGGTAGCACGGGTCGTGGTAGGTGATGAGGCCCTCGACCGGGGTGACCGGAATCAGCTTGCCCTGGTCCACGAGGTGCTGGAGCAGCTGGGTGTGGTGGATGACCTCGTAGTCGCCGCCGAGCTGCGGGTACTCGTTGCCCAGGGTGTTCAGGCAGTGGGGGCACGTCGCGACGATCTTCTTCGCCGACTTCGGCTTCCTCGTCGACTCGTCCTGGTCGTCCTCACCGAACGCCATGTTCAGCGAGGCCACGTTCTCCATGCCCAGTTCCTGGAACAGCGGCTCGTTGCCCAGGCGCCGCGCCGAGTCACCCGTGCACTTCTCGTCCCCGCCCATGATCGCGAACTTCACGCCCGCGATGTGCAGCAGCTCCGCGAAGGCCTTCGTCGTCTTCTTCGCGCGGTCCTCCAGCGCGCCCGCACACCCGACCCAGTACAGGTACTCGACCTCGGACAGGTCCTCGATGTCCTTGCCGACCACCGGCACCTCGAAGTCGACTTCCTTCGTCCACTCCAGGCGCTGCTTCTTGGCCAGGCCCCAGGGGTTGCCCTTCTTCTCCAGGTTCTTGAGCATCGTGCCCGCCTCGGACGGGAACGAGGACTCGATCATCACCTGGTAGCGGCGCATGTCGACGATGTGGTCGACGTGCTCGATGTCGACGGGGCACTGCTCGACGCAGGCACCGCAGGTGGTGCACGACCACAGCACGTCCGGGTCGATGACGCCGTTCTCCTCGGCGGTGCCGATCAGCGGGCGCTCGGCCTCCGCCAGCGCCGACGCCGGGACGTCCTTCAAAACCTCGGCAGACGCCTTCTCCTCGCCCTCCATCGTCTTGCCGCCACCGGCCAGCAGGTACGGCGCCTTGGCGTGCGCGTGGTCCCGCAGGGACATGATCAGCAGCTTGGGGGAGAGCGGCTTGCCCGTGTTCCAGGCCGGGCACTGCGACTGGCAGCGCCCGCACTCGGTGCAGGTGGAGAAGTCCAGCAGGCCCTTCCAGGAGAACTGCTCGACCTGGGAGACCCCGAAGACGTCGTCCTCGCCGGGATCGGTGAAGTCGATCGGCTCGCCGCCGGACGTCATCGGCTGCAGCGCGCCCAGCGCCGTACCGCCGTCGCTCTCCCGCTTGAACCAGATGTTCGGGAAGGCGAGGAACCGGTGCCAGGCCACACCCATGTTGGTGTTCAGCGAGACCACGATCATCCACACGAAGGACGTGCCGATCTTGATCATCGCCGTGAAGTAGACGAGGTTCTGCAGCGTGGTGACGCTCAGGCCCTTGAAGGCCAGCACCAGCGGGTACGAGGCGAAGTACCCGGCCTCGTAGTGCTCGACGTGGTGCAGGGCGCCCTCCAGGCCGCGCAGGACGTAGATGGCGAGGCCGATGGTGAGGATGACGTACTCGACGAAGTACGCCTGACCGGCCTTGGAGCCCGCGAAGCGGGACTTGCGGCCCGCGCGCGACGGCAGGGTCAGCAGCCGGATCACCATGAGCACGGCGATGGCCAGCACCGTCATCACACCGATGAACTCGATGTACATCTCGAACGGCAGGAACCCACCGATGACCGGCAGCACCCAGTCGGCCTTGAACAGCTGGCCGAACGCCTGGGCGAGGGTCGGTGGCAGCGTCAGGAAGCCGATAGCCACGAACCAGTGGGCGATGCCCACGATGCCCCAGCGGTTCATCCGCGTGTGGCCGAGGAACTCGCGCACCAGGGTCACACTGCGCTGGTAGGGGTTGTCGGTCCGGCTGCCCGCGGGAACCGGCTGGCCCAGCTTGAAGTACCGGACGAACTGGCCGATCGCGCGTGCGAGCAGCGCAACGCCGACCACGGTCAGAACCAGCGACACGATGATCGCGGCGAGTTGCATGGGGGCTCCTCGGGCCTGCGAGGGTTCAGGAGGACCGGCGGCGACATTGCCGACCGTGGTCCTCGACATTACTAAGCGGTAACTTATGCAGTCCGTCTGAGACTACCCCTATCTTCCGTCACGCCGCAGCCAGCCGCGGGGTGATCTGGATCGCTGAGGGTAGCCTCAGGATCCGGCCGTGTTATTCATACCAAATTGCTACTTTCGCCCCTAACGTGGATCCGTGCTCTACGGGATTGCCGCCGCCAGCCTCGCCCTGCTCCTCGCCGCCGCCCTCACGGCGTTCCTCCGCATGCCCGCGCTCCGGCTCGGCATCGTCGATCAGCACCGGCAGCGGCCCGTGCCGCTGTCCGGCGGCGCCGCCGTCGTGCTCACGACCGGGCTGGTCGCCGGGGCCGGGCAGTGGACCGGCGTCGCCCCCCTCGGCTCCGGGGTCGGCAGGCTGCTGGCCGCCGGTGCCGGGGTCGCCGCGCTCGGGCTGGCCGCGGACGTGTGGCGGCTGCGGCGGCGGTTCCTGCTCGCCGGTACGGCGGTCGCGGCGGCGCTCGTCGTGCCGTACGGCGAGACCGGCGTGCCGGGCGGGCTGCTGGCCGTGGCCTGGATCGTGGGCGTGACCGGCGCCTTCTGGGGGCTCGACCGCGCCGACGGGCTGGCCGGGACCGTGGGTGTGGTCACCGCCTTCGGGGTGGGGGCGTGTGCGGCGGTCGAGGTGATGGACGGGCTCGCGGTGCTGCTGAGTGTGCTGGCCGCCGCGCTGACCGGGTTCCTCATGCACAACTGCATCCGGCGCGGACCGCGCTCGGGGCGTGCGGCTCGCTGTTCGCCGGGTTCGTGCTCGCCGCGGCGGCCGTCCTCACGCGCGCGGGGCACGGCCTCGGCGCCAGTGCCGGCGTGTTGTTCGCCCTCACCGCCGTGCTGAGTGCTGACATCGCGCTCGTACTGCTGGCCCGGCGGCTGGCCGGGCGGCCGGTCCTCGCCGGCGGCCCCGACCATCTCGTCCACCGGCTGCGGCGGCTCGGCCTGACCGCGCAGGGCGTGACCGTACTGCTCGGCGCCGGGGCGTTCGCGGGGGTGCTCGTCGGGGTGCTCGCGCATGCCGGGTGGGTGGACGGGGACGCCGTGCTGTGGGTGGCGGCCGTGGCTCTGATCGTCGTCCCGGCGCTCTCCCGGGTGCCGGTCCGGCGGCCCCGCCGGTCCGTGTCTTCGCAGGTCAGGCCGCGGTTGCGTGTGAGGAATGGATGAGAGTTGAGTCAGCCTGACTCAGCTCTGTTGACCCAGCGGGGAGCCTCGTGCACACTTGAGTCCGTTCCACTCAAGTCAGCTGGAGGAATCACAATGGCACGTGCGGTCGGCATCGACCTGGGCACGACAAACTCCGTCGTCAGCGTTCTGGAGGGCGGCGAGCCCACCGTCATCACCAACGCCGAGGGCGCCAGGACCACGCCGTCCGTCGTCGCCTTCGCCAAGAACGGCGAAGTGCTCGTGGGTGAGGTGGCCAAGCGCCAGGCGGTCACCAACGTGGACCGGACGATCCGTTCGGTCAAGCGGCACATGGGCACCGACTGGAAGATCGAGCTCGACGGGAAGCCCTTCAACCCGCAGCAGATCTCCGCGTTCATCCTGCAGAAGCTCAAGCGGGACGCCGAGTCCTACCTCGGCGAGAAGGTCACCGACGCGGTCATCACGGTCCCGGCGTACTTCAACGACGCCGAGCGCCAGGCCACCAAGGAGGCCGGCGAGATCGCGGGCCTGAACGTCCTGCGTATCGTCAACGAGCCGACCGCCGCCGCCCTGGCCTACGGCCTGGACAAGGAGGACCAGACGATCCTGGTCTTCGACCTCGGTGGCGGTACCTTCGACGTCTCGCTGCTGGAGATCGGCGACGGCGTCGTCGAGGTGAAGGCCACCAACGGCGACAACCACCTCGGTGGTGACGACTGGGACCAGCGCATCGTCGACTACCTGGTCAAGCAGTTCCAGGCCGGCCACGGCGTGGACCTCAGCAGGGACAAGATGGCGCTCCAGCGCCTGCGTGAGGCCGCTGAGAAGGCCAAGATCGAGCTGTCCTCCTCCACCGAGACCTCGATCAACCTGCCCTACATCACGGCCTCCGCCGAGGGCCCGCTGCACCTGGACGAGAAGCTCACCCGCGCCCAGTTCCAGCAGCTCACCAGCGACCTGCTGGAGCGCTGCAAGGTGCCGTTCCACAACGTCATCAAGGACGCGGGCATCCAGCTCGGCGAGATCGACCACATCGTCCTCGTCGGCGGCTCGACCCGGATGCCCGCCGTCGCCGAGCTCGTCAAGGAGCTGACCGGCGGCAAGGAGGCCAACAAGGGCGTCAACCCGGACGAGGTCGTCTCCATCGGCGCCGCGCTCCAGGCCGGTGTCCTCAAGGGCGAGGTCAAGGACGTCCTGCTGCTCGACGTCACCCCGCTGTCCCTCGGCATCGAGACCAAGGGCGGCATCATGACCAAGCTGATCGAGCGCAACACCACGATCCCGACGAAGCGTTCGGAGATCTTCACCACGGCGGAGGACAACCAGCCGTCGGTGCAGATCCAGGTCTACCAGGGCGAGCGCGAGATCGCGGCCTACAACAAGAAGCTCGGCATGTTCGAGCTGACCGGTCTGCCCCCGGCGCCGCGCGGCGTCCCGCAGATCGAGGTCTCCTTCGACATCGACGCCAACGGCATCATGCACGTCACGGCGAAGGACCTCGGCACCGGCAAGGAGCAGAAGATGACCGTCACCGGCGGTTCCTCGCTCCCGAAGGAAGAGGTCGACCGCATGCGCGAGGAGGCCGAGCGCTACGCGGACGAGGACCACAAGCGCCGCGAGGCCGCCGAGTCCCGCAACCAGGGCGAGCAGCTCGTCTACCAGACCGAGAAGTTCCTCACGGACAACGAGGACAAGGTCCCCGCCGACGTCAAGACCGAGGTCGAGGAAGCCGTCGGCGAGCTGAAGGAGAAGCTCAAGGGCGAGGACACGGCCGAGATCCGCACCGCCACGGAGAAGGTCGCGGCCGTCTCCCAGAAGCTCGGCCAGGCCATGTACGCCGACGCCCAGGCATCCCAGGCCACCGGTGGCGCCTCCGCGGGCGCCGAGCAGCCCAAGGCCGACGACGACGTCGTGGACGCCGAGATCGTCGACGACGAGCGGAAGGACGGTGCCGCGTGACGGAGGAGACCCCGGGCTTCGACGAGCAGCAGCAGGCCCAGCAGGGCCGGCCGCGGCAGCCCGACGTCCCCTCCGGCGCCGCCTCCGACGACGCCGAGCCGAAGGCCGCCACCCCCTCCCCGGAGGAGGGGGCGGCCCCGGCCGGGGACGCGAGCCAGACGGCCGGCCTGGTGGCCCAGCTGGACCAGGTGCGCACCGCGCTGGGCGAGCGCACCGCGGACCTCCAGCGCCTCCAGGCCGAGTACCAGAACTACCGCCGCCGGGTCGAGCGCGACCGGATCGCGGTCAAGGAGATCGCCGCGGCGAACCTCCTGACCGAGCTCCTGCCCATGCTCGACGACATCGGCCGCGCGCGGGAACACGGCGAACTGGTCGGCGGGTTCAAGTCCGTCGCCGAGTCGCTGGAGACCACCGTCGCGAAGATGGGCCTGCAGCAGTTCGGCAAGGAGGGCGAGCCCTTCGACCCGACGATCCACGAGGCCCTGATGCACAGTTACGCGCCGGACGTCACCGAGACGACGTGCGTGGCGATCCTGCAGCCCGGGTATCGCATCGGCGAGCGCACCATCCGCCCCGCGCGGGTGGCCGTCGCCGAGCCCCAGCCGGGCGCGCAGACGGTCAAGGCGGCCGAGGAGGCCAGGGAAGGCGGCACCTCGGAGCCGGCGGACGACAAGGAGAACGGTGGCCCGGAGGAGGGCTGACGTCGACACTGACCGTGGGAAGGAGGGGCGTCGAGGGTGAGCACCAAGGACTTCATCGAGAAGGACTACTACAAGGTCCTCGGCGTCCCCAAGGACGCCACCGAGGCCGAGATCAAGAAGGCGTACCGGAAGCTCGCCCGCGAGTACCACCCGGACGCCAACAAGGGCAACGCCAGGGCGGAGGAGCGCTTCAAGGAGATCTCCGAGGCGAACGACATACTCGGTGACCCCAAGAAGCGCAAGGAGTACGACGAGGCACGCGCCCTCTTCGGCAACGGCGGCTTCCGTCCGGGGCCGGGCGCGGGCGGCGGCAACTTCAACTTCGACCTGGGCGACCTGTTCGGCGGCCAGGGCGGCCAGGGCCAGCCCGGCGGCTTCGGCGGCGGTCTTGGCGACGTCTTCGGCGGCCTGTTCAACCGTGGCGGCACGGGCACCACACGGACCCAGCCGCGGCGCGGGCAGGACATCGAGTCCGAGGTCACCCTGAGCTTCACCGAGGCGATCGAGGGCGCGACGGTCCCGCTGCGCATGTCCTCCCAGCAGCCCTGCAAGGCCTGTTCGGGCACCGGCGACAAGAACGGCACGCCGCGTGTGTGCCCGACCTGCGTCGGCACCGGCCAGGTGGCCCGGGGCTCCGGCGGCGGGTTCTCGCTCACGGACCCCTGCCCGGACTGCAAGGGCCGCGGCCTGATCGCCGAGGACCCCTGCCTGGACTGCAAGGGCAGCGGCCGGGCCAAGTCGTCCCGCACGATGCAGGTCCGCATCCCGGCGGGCGTCACGGACGGGCAGCGCATCCGGCTGCGCGGCAAGGGCGCACCGGGCGAGCGCGGCGGCCCCGCGGGCGACCTGTACGTCGTCGTGCACGTCGACGCGCACCCCGTCTTCGGCCGCAAGGGCGACAACCTCACCGTCAGCGTGCCGGTGACGTTCGCCGAGGCGGCCCTCGGCGGCGACATCCGGGTGCCGACGCTGGGCGGCCCTGCCGTCACGCTGAAGCTGCCGCCGGGCACGCCCAACGGCCGCACCATGCGCGCCCGGGGCAAGGGCGCGGTCCGCAAGGACGGCACCCGCGGGGACCTGCTGGTCACCGTCGAGGTGAGTGTCCCGAAGGACCTGACGGGGAAGGCTCGGGATGCGTTGCAGGCGTATCGCGAGGCAACCGCGGGCGAGGATCCGCGGGCGGATCTGTTCCAGGCCGCGAAGGGAGCTTGATCGAGATGGACGGCCGTCGACGCAACCCGTATGAACTGACCGAGGAGACTCCGGTCTACGTCATCTCGGTGGCGGCCCAGCTCTCCGGCCTGCACCCGCAGACCCTGCGCCAGTACGACCGCCTGGGCCTGGTCTCGCCGGACCGCACGCCCGGCCGGGGCCGACGCTACTCGGCCCGCGACATCGAACTGCTGCGCCAGGTACAGCAACTGTCGCAGGACGAGGGCATCAACCTCGCCGGCATCAAGCGCATCATCGAACTGGAGAACCAGGTCGCCGCCCTCCAGGCCCGCGTGGCCGAGCTGCAGGACGCCCTGGACGGTGCGGCGGCGGCGATGCGCCAGCGCGAGGCGGCGGTGCACGCGTCGTACCGCCGCGACCTGGTGCCGTACCAGGAGGTGCAGCAGACCAGCGCGCTGGTGGTGTGGCGGCCGCCCAAGCGGAGGCAGCAGTCAGACTGACGCCGTCAGTCAACTGCGTCCAGGGGCCCGGAGGTTCATCCGAACCTCCGGGCTCCTGTGCTGACAGGAAGCACCGGAGGGGCCCTTCGTGTGTCCCGGGCGGGGTCAGCCGGGGACCATGTCGCCGGCCGCGTGCATCGCGAGCATCCACATGGGCTGGGCGCCCGTGCCGAAGGCGGCGGCGAGCGCGTAGCCGAGGGCCGCGTCGAGGGGCTCCGGCTCGGCGTCCTCGCGCCACTCGGCGAGGACGTGTCCGTCACCGTCGGAGGAGAAGTCGCCGATGTGCCGCTCGTCCCGCAGCAGGCGGCTGCCCGGAATGGAGTCCGGCGCCAGGCGCCAGGCGTGGCCGTCGCGGCGGACGTCGACGCGGAACGAGCGGCGGGTCAGTCGGCCCTTGGCGGGGTCGAGGACAGCCTTCTCGCCGTCCACGGTCAGCGTGAGCCGGCTCCCGTCCCGGGTGCCGATCGGGACGTGGTCCTGGGCCTCGGTCCCCTCCGCGCGGAGCAGTTCGATCCGGGGCACCGACTCGCCCTCGACGGTTGTCGCGCCCGCCTCGGTGTCGAGCCGGACCGTGGCCGGGGCACACGCGACGAAGGCCCGGCAGGCGGCCGACTCGGCGACGGAGGCGGCGGCGGAGGCGGACGCCGCCGCGACCCGGTCCGAGGCAGCGCGCGACCGTCCATGATCACGTTGATGCCACGCAGCATGATCGTGAAGGCCGCCCGTATGCCACCTTGCCCGACCCTGCCCACGTCGCGCCAACTCGCCGAGCAACACGACCTCGCTGCCGAGGAGTTGTGCACGCCCGACCGGCTCCCCTCGCTGCTGGACGCGGTCCGCACCGTCCCCGATCCGCGCGCGGCGCACCCGATCACCCACCCCTGGCCGATGCTGCTCGGCCTGGTCGCCTGTGCCCTGCTGTGCGGGATGCGCTCGGTACGCGGCGTGATCCGCTGGGCGAGCGGCCAGGGCGCCGGCACCTTCGCCGCCCTCGAAGTCCCCGCCGGCGCCCCGGACATCGCTAGAACGGCTGGCCAAGGGTCTCTCGTGGCCGAGATCGTTCGTTCACCTGGTCGAGTTCCCGAGGTGGCGCAGCGCCCTCGGGGGCACGACTCGCGAGGAAAGGCATTGGTTGTACGGATCTTTGTCCTTGGCTGGAGCCCCCGCAATGGAGGGGTCGTAAAGGTCATCTGGAGGCGGTCGCTCCAGCCCTTCACCATGGCTGCGGAGCGTGGTGTTGCCATCTCGTTAAGTGGTTCCGCTTGACGCTGGGGGTTCACTCCGCGTTGGCTTTTAAGTCACCTGGGTCGCAATGCCGCACCCTTGTCCGGAAGGCACCAGAAGTGAGCAGCCTCATGCGCCGTATCGCCATAACCGTGGCCGTGTCCACGATGACCGTCACGCTGGCCTCCTGCGGGATGATGGGCGCGACGGGGAGCAGCGGCGAGGCGAGCCCGACCAAGGGCTCCGACATCACGGTGGGCCTGCTGCTGCCGGAGAAGGCCAACACCCGGTACGAGCAGTTCGACTACCCCATCATCAAGAAGAAGGTCGAGTCGCTCACCCGCAACAAGGGCCGGGTCGAGTACGCCAACGCCGAGGCGGACGCCGGCCGGCAGGCGAGCCAGCTCCAGCGGATGATCGACGACCGGGTCGACGTGATCCTGCTGGACGCGGTCGACTCGCACGCCATCGCGGACGGGGTGCAGAAGGCCAAGGACGCGGGCATTCCGGTCATCGCCTACGACCGGCTCGCCGAGGGCCCGATCGACGCGTACATCTCCTTCGACAACGAGCTGGTGGGCGAGGTCCAGGGCCGCTCGATCATCGAGGCGCTGGGCAACGGCATCGACACCTCCGACAAGATCGTCATGATGAACGGCTCGCCCACCGACCCCAACGCCAAGCAGTTCAAGGCGGGTGCGCTCTCCGAGCTGAGGGGCAAGGTGACGATCGCCCAGTCCTTCGACACCAAGGACTGGAAGCCGGAGAACGCCCAGAAGAACATGGCCGACGCGATCGATGCGATCGGCAAGGACAACATCGCCGCCGTGTACTCCGCCAACGACGGCATGGCGGGCGGCATCATCAAGGCCCTCGAAAGGGCGGGCGTGACCGACCTGCCGCCGATCACCGGGCAGGACGCGGAGCTGCCGGCGGTACAGCGGATCATCAGCGGCGAGCAGTACATGAGCGTGTACAAGTCGTACCCGCAGGAGGCCGAGAACGCCGCCGAGATGGCCGTTGCCAAGGTACAGGGCCGCGACATCCAGTTCGACGCCCTCACCCGCGACCGGGTCGACAGCCCGACCCAGAAGGGCATCCCGGCCCAGCTCGTCCCCGTGGTCGCCCTGACCAAGTCCAACATCAAGAGCACGGTCGTCGCGGACGGCATCTACCAGCTGTCCGACATCTGCACCGCGAAGTACGCGGCCGACTGCGCGAAGATCGGGCTGAAGAAGTGACGCGGGCGGCCTCCCGCGGATCGAGCCACGGGAGGCGCGCCTCTCACGCCACCCGCTGATGCGGCGCCGAAGCGAGCGGCAGAGCCCTGCACTACATCGACATCGCCCGCACTACCGGCACGGTCGACTCTCCGATGCAGCGGGTGCGGTTGGACACCGCATACAGGCACATCCTTCTGTCGGATGCGGCGACCCGGAATGATGGGCTGTCCGTCTTCGATCAGGCGGCACAGGTGGCCCGCCAGTACGGGCTGAGCCACCAGCTGCGCAGTATCGAGGGCATCCGGAAGGACCAGCAGGGATGAGCCAGGGAGTGCCAGTGCCGGAGCACGAGCAGCGCCAGATCACCGACGAGCAGTTCCACGACGCGACGCTGATCTGGAACTACCACCAGATGGGCCATGAACAGCGGCCCTGCTCGGCGGCGATCGGCTTGGGCAGCCACGACCTCGGAGTGGCCACCACGGCCGCCGACCTCTACCGCGTCGGCCTCTTCCCGGTCGTGGTGTTCAGCGGGGGCAACAGCTCCACCACCCGGGCCCGCTTCCCGCGCGGTGAGGCCGTCCACTACCGCGAGCACGCCCTGAGCCTGGGTGTGCCGGACGAGGCGATCCTGGTCGAGCCCAAGGCGGCCAACACCGGCCAGAACATCACCTTCTCCCGCGAGTTGCTGGCCGAGGCCGGCATCGCGGTCGAGTCGCTGCTGCTGATCTCGAAGCCGTACATGGAGCGCCGCTCGTACGCGACCTGCCGCAAGTTGTGGCCCGAGGCTGAGGTCGTGTGCGCTTCGGAGCCGCTGGCGTTGGACGACTACATCAAGTCCATCGGCGACGAGAAGCTCGTCGTCGACATGCTCGTCGGTGACCTGCAACGGGTGATCGAGTACCCGAAGCTCGGCTTCGCAGTCGAGCAGGATGTACCGGGGGATGTGTATGACGCTTACGAGCGACTTCTGCGTGGCGGCTTCGACAGCCGCCTCATCGGCACCTGACCCGTTCCACACTGGTCCGCCGGGCGGGGTGTGTGCGATCCACCAACCGAACCTCTTCCCACGGCTGTCCACGCTGGCCAAGCTGTACGCCGCCGACCGGTGGATCGTCCTCGACGACGTCCAGTTCGCCCGGCGCGACTATCAGCACAGGGCTCGGATCGCGGCCTGGACAGCCCCGCCAGGCAGCAGAGGCTCACGCTCCCCACGCACCTGCCCGGCGGGCGCCCGACACTGATCAGCCAGGCGCGGCTCGCCGACCCCAATCGCTCCCGCCGTACCGTCAGCCTGCTGATTCGCCAGTACTACGGCCGCAGCCGTCACTGGCCCGCGGTGCGTGAAGTCTTGGACGCGGTCCTCGATCAGTTCGAGGACACCGAACGGGTCTCCGACATAGCCAGGGCGTCAACGATCGCCCTGCTCACCGCCCTTGGCTGGAGCGGAGACGTACGGGACAGCAGCACGATGCCGACTCAGGAAGGCCGATCAGAACGGCTCGCCGATCTGGTCGCGGCCACGAGCAGTACCCACTATCTCTGCGGCACGGGTGGCTGGAGCTACCTCGACCGGGCTCCGTTCGATGCCCACGGCATCCCGGTGCTGACTTTCCACACTCCTGTGGATACGGAAGACCCACTCTGGCGGTGGTCCCGAGGGATCAGCAGCCTCTGGGCACTGAGCCAGATCGGGCCGGAAGCCCTGGCTGCCATGCCGGCGGCTCAACGAGACAGGCTCTTTCGGGGGTCTTCACGTGACCGAGCCGCAGGCGTCGGGCAAGAAGCCGTTCCTGTACGTCGTCGTGTGCGCGGCCGGGGTCGCCGGCGACGTCGGCAAGCTGATCACTGCTGCTCAGGAGGCGAACTGGGATGTGGGCGTTGTGGCCACTCCGCAGGGCCTGGGTTTCATCGACGCGGAGGCAGTTGAGGCCCAGACAGTGGGGTCGTGTTGCGGACCACGCCCGGTCCGCGCATAGTTGCGCTGCGGAAGAGCCAGGGAAACCGGGGGTGGGATGGCCGATGGCCGGGCACGGGACGGAGGAGCATCCACACGGTGCTGACCGACTGTGCGAGGCCGGGGATCGCGTGTATTCCCGGGCCGTACGGCGGGGCCGGGTGGCGCGCCGGGATGCCGAGCCGGTGCCGTGCCTGCTGGACCTCGCCCTGCTGCACCCGGACCCCGACGACATGGACTGGCTGGTGCCGACGTCGCCGCAGGAGGTCATGACGCGGCTGCTGCGCGGACTGTACGACGAGGTCAGCGCGAGCCAGCGGCGGGTGGGCTCCGCGGTCGCCGCCTTCGAGTGGTACGCCGGCCTCGGCCGCCAGGTCACGCCGGCGCCGTCCGCGTCGGAGGGCGGCTCGGCGATCCGCGTCCTGGACGGGCTCGCCCGGATCCAGGCTGCGATGGACGAGGCGACGGAGGCCTGTACGACCGAGGTGCTCACCGTCCAGCCCGGCGGCATCCGGCGCGAGGCGGAATTGTCGGAGGGCCTGCACCGGGCGCTGGAGCTGCGCGGGCGCGGGGTGCGGATGCGGGACCTGTACACCCACGTGGCCCGGCACGGGCAGGGGCTGCTCAACTACCTTGAGCTGATGGGCGACGCGGTGGAGGCGCGGACGCTGGACGAGGTGATCGACCGGCTGATCCTGTTCGACCGCACGGTGGCCTTCATCCCCGCGAACACCGACCGCACGATGGCGCTGGAGCTGCGGCACCCGGCGCTGGTGGAGTACCTGGTCACGGTCTTCGAGCGGTTGTGGCGGCTGGCGATTCCCCTGACGGCCCCGCTCCCGGACACCGGTATCGAGGGCATCTCGCACCGGGAGCAGTCCATCGCGGCGCTGCTGGCGGAGGGCCACCAGGACGCGGTGATCGCGGAACGGCTGGGCATCAGCGTCCGTACGTGCCGGGCGCACATCGCCCGCCTGTCGGAGACGCTGGGGGCGGCCAGCCGTACGCAACTGGGGGTGCGCATCGCCCAGGTTGGGCTGGACGGGCCGGCCCGGTCCGTCGGCGCCTCGCTGGCCTTTCCCGACCAGGGATCGCGGACCGTGCGCTGAGCCACGGCGCCCCGGAACCGTCAGTGCGCACTCTGCTCCTCTTCCAGGATCCCCGACTGCGCGATCAGATAGCCCAGTTGGGCCCGGCTGCCGCTGCCGAGGGCCGAGGCCAGCTTGGCGATGTGGGCCCGGCAGGTACGGACGTTCATACCCAGGCGGCGGGCGATGGCCTCGTCGACGTGCCCCTCCACCAGGAGTTTGGCGATGGAGTGCTGGATCTCCGTGATGCCGTCCGGGGCCGTCTCGTACGGAGCGCCCACGCTCAGCGGGACCGCGCGGTTCCACATGAACTCGAAGACCTTGACCAGGTAGCGGATCAGCCCCGGATGGCGCAGCTCCAGGGCGACCTGCTGGTCGTCGCGGGTGGGGATGAAGGCGACGGACTCGTCACAGATGATCAGCCGTTCCACAAGCTCGTCGATCGTCCGGTACTCCACCTTGCCGTCGGCGAACTGCTCGACGTACGACAGCTTTTCTGGGTTGTAGCGGGCCGTGTGCTGATAGAGCGTGCGGATCCGTACCCCACGTTCGATCAGCGGGCGGTCGCGCTCCAGGCCCTGGATGAAGGTGCGTTCGGAGAAACGGTTGGTCGGCTGGACGGTGAGCATCTCGCTCTGGCACTGCGCGGTGGCCACGTCCAGGGCGGCGTTGATCCGGTCGCTGCCCTCCAGAACGGCGATCGAGTCGGGGCCGGGCGCGGTCTGGGTGGTCAGGGACATGAACGGCTCGAAAACATCGGACAGTTCGATTGACCAGCGACGGCGCTCGGCTATCTCACGTTCTATGGGATTGAGCCGCTGGGCCAGCGCGACGGCCGGCGGGATGGGCCGCAACCAGTCCGGGTCATCGGGATCGGGGTAGAGCAGGGCGAACTCCACTAGGCAGGGAGCCTGTTCCACTTCGGCGCGCGCGATGCGTCCCACCCGTAGGGCGTTCGCATAAAGTCGGCCACCCGCCTCGCACATCTCGGTCACCGCATGGGGATGTGTCTCCTTAGTCCGATTCATTATCAAATCTCCACCCCCCAGGGTCCTGAACATGCAGGAACATGATGCACCGATTGTGTGGCCATGACGTGCCCGAATGAGCCATCGTCGTACTCGACGGGGGAAGAGGGGACCTTCAAGTGAGGACGAAGCCGACTATGGGTAAGAGAGTGCTTCGCTCGATACTTGTCGCCACCTTCTCCGCCGTTGTGGCCTTCGGTGCGCTGAGTGGCCATTCCGGTGCGAGGAGCGACGATCGGGCGGACAGCAGGTGGCCGAGCGTGGCCGTGTCCTCTGCGCCTGTGGATGCGGCGGGCGACAGCAGGTGGCCTCAGGCGCCCATCACCTCTGCCGATGCGGCGGATGACGGCGCGGGGGGCTGACGTGACGACTCCACCCGACGACCGCTCCTTCCGTCGCGAGATGGCCTCCGCGTACCGCTCCGGCTGGCACTTCATCGACCTGGTCACCGCGCTTCCCCACAGCGGTGACTCGCTGATGGTGACCGTCTTCGGCGAGCCGGTCGTCGTCACGCGGGACGAGGACGGGGACGTACGGGCGTACCGGTGTCTGCGGCGGCCTCGGGGGGCGCCGCAGCCGGTGAGGTGTGCCATCCGATACGGAATGATCTTTGTGAACCTTGACCAGCGGGACCACCGGCAAGTGGGCTCGGAGGCCCCTTCCGAGCTACGGACCATCTCAGCCACCCCCCGCAGTGCCTGACGCGATTCCCCCGTCGTAAAAGATCGCGCAGGTACTTCCCCCCGCAGCGGGGGCACCGTGACCTGAACACGGTGACGCCGCTGCAGTTTTGGGCGACATTTCCGGGTATCC
>NZ_JACTVI010000085.1:25774-32862 GCF_014495685.1 Streptomyces sp. TRM68367
CGCCATCCGTGCCCGACTTTCCGACGTCGTGGCTCATTCTCCACCCACCCGTGCCCGCAATCATCCGAGCCGGCCGGGCCCCGGAACCGTACGCAACCCCGACGGGTGCGCCGTCCGGGCGTGATGTCATCGGCGTGTGGGCCATGTCCCGGAACTTAGCCGCTCTCCGGCCGTTCCGCCCTCCCCTATTCCGCCTTGAGTGGAATAGACTCAACTTTGTGTACGCTACTCAAGTCAGTACCCAAGTCAGTGCGGACGACGGCTGACGCCAGGAGGAGAACGCGAACGTGGACGCCGAGCTGACCAACCGGAGCCGGGACGCGATCAACGCGGCGAGCAACCGGGCCGTGACCGAGGGACACCCCGACCTCACCCCGGCTCACCTGCTGCTGGCTCTGCTCCAGGGGCAGGACAACGAGAACATCACCGACCTGCTCGTCGCGGTCGAGGCCGACCTGGCCGCCGTACGCGCCGGTGCCGAGAAGATCCTCGCCGGGCTGCCCAGCGTGACCGGGTCCACCGTCGCGCCGCCCCAGCC
Source organism: Streptomyces sp. TRM68367 (assembly GCF_014495685.1). GTDB lineage: Bacteria > Actinomycetota > Actinomycetes > Streptomycetales > Streptomycetaceae > Streptomyces. The sequence continues at coordinate 26,313 of NZ_JACTVI010000085.1, forward strand.
CAACCGCGACCTCCTCGCCGTGATCGCAGACGCCCAGACGCGCGCCAAGGAACTGGGCGACGAGTACCTCTCGACCGAGCACCTGCTCATCGGTACCGCCGCGAAGGGGGGTCACGCCGGGGACCTGCTGACACAGCAGGGAGCCAGCGCGAAGAAGCTGCAGGAGGCCTTCCAGAAGGCGAGGGGCGGGCGCCGGGTGACCACGGCCGATCCCGAGGGGCAGTACAAGGCCCTGGAGAAGTTCGGCACCGACTTCACCGCCGCCGCGCGCGAGGGCAAGCTCGACCCGGTCATCGGGCGGGACCAGGAGATCCGGCGGGTCGTGCAGGTGCTGTCCCGGCGGACCAAGAACAACCCCGTGCTCATCGGTGAGCCCGGTGTCGGCAAGACGGCCGTCGTCGAGGGCCTCGCGCAGCGGATCGTGAAGGGGGACGTGCCGGAGAGCCTGAAGAACAAGCGGCTCGTGGCGCTCGACCTGGGCGCGATGGTCGCGGGCGCCAAGTACCGCGGCGAGTTCGAGGAGCGCCTGAAGACTGTCCTCGCCGAGATCAAGGACAGCGACGGCCAGATCATCACGTTCATCGACGAGCTGCACACCGTCGTCGGCGCGGGCGCCGGCGGCGACTCGGCGATGGACGCGGGCAACATGCTCAAGCCGATGCTGGCGCGCGGCGAGCTGCGCATGGTCGGTGCGACGACCCTGGACGAGTACCGCGAGCGGATCGAGAAGGACCCCGCCCTGGAGCGCCGCTTCCAGCAGGTGCTGGTCGCCGAGCCGACGGTCGAGGACTCGATCGCGATCCTGCGCGGCCTCAAGGGCCGGTACGAGGCCCACCACAAGGTGCAGATCGCGGACGCGGCGCTGGTCGCGGCGGCCACCCTCTCCGACCGCTACATCACCTCCCGCTTCCTGCCCGACAAGGCGATCGACCTGGTCGACGAGGCCGCCTCCCGGCTGCGCATGGAGATCGACTCGTCGCCCGTGGAGATCGACGAACTCCAGCGCGCCGTCGACCGGCTGAAGATGGAGGAGATGGCGCTCGGCAAGGAGACCGACGCCGCCTCGCGCGAGCGCCTGGAACGGCTGCGCCGCGACCTCGCCGACAAGGAGGAGGAACTGCGCGGTCTCAACGCCCGCTGGGAGAAGGAGAAGCAGTCCCTCAACCGGGTCGGTGAGCTGAAGGAACGCCTCGACGAGGTGCGCGGCCAGGCCGAACGCGCCCAGCGCGACGGCGACTTCGACACCGCGTCCAAGCTGTTGTACGGCGAGATCCCCGCCCTGGAGAAGGAGCTTGAGGCCGCTTCGGCGGCCGAGGAGGAGGTCGCCCGGGACACCATGGTCAAGGAGGAGGTCGGCTCCGACGACATCGCGGACGTCGTGGCCTCCTGGACGGGCATCCCGGCGGGCCGCCTCCTGGAGGGCGAGACGCAGAAGCTGCTGCGCATGGAGGAGGAGCTGGGCCGCCGCCTGATCGGCCAGAGCGAGGCCGTACGGGCCGTGTCGGACGCGGTGCGCCGCAGCCGCGCGGGCATCGCCGACCCCGACCGCCCCACGGGCTCCTTCCTCTTCCTCGGCCCCACGGGCGTCGGCAAGACGGAGCTGGCCAAGGCCCTCGCCGACTTCCTCTTCGACGACGAGCGGGCGATGGTCCGCATCGACATGTCGGAGTACAGCGAGAAGCACAGCGTGGCCCGCCTGGTCGGCGCCCCGCCCGGCTACGTCGGCTACGAGGAGGGCGGCCAGCTGACGGAGACGGTACGGCGCAGGCCGTACAGCGTGGTCCTGCTGGACGAGGTGGAGAAGGCCCACCCCGAGGTCTTCGACATCCTCCTCCAGGTCCTGGACGACGGACGGCTCACCGACGGCCAGGGCCGCACGGTCGACTTCCGCAACACGATCCTGGTGCTGACCTCGAACCTGGGCAGCCAGTTCCTGGTGGACCCGATCACCAGCGAGCAGGAGAAGAAGGAACAGGTCCTGGAGGTGGTCCGCACCTCCTTCAAGCCGGAGTTCCTCAACCGCCTCGACGATCTCGTCGTCTTCTCGGCCCTGACCAAGGACGAGCTGAGCCGGATCGCACGGCTCCAGCTCGACCGCCTCGCCAAGCGGCTCGCCGATCGCCGCCTCAGCCTGGAGGTCACCCCCGAGGCCCTGGCCTGGCTCGCGGACGAGGGCATGGATCCCGCCTACGGCGCCCGCCCGCTGCGCCGCCTGGTCCAGACCGCCATCGGCGACCGCCTCGCCCGCGAGATCCTCTCCGGCGAGATCAAGGACGGCGACACGGTCCGCGTCGACCGCTTCGGCGACGAACTCCTGGTCGGACCGGCGACCGGCAAGACGCTGTAGGAAGCCGGCCGGCGCCCGGGCCCGTCAGGGCCGCCGCCGCGGCCCGGTCAGCCGGTCCGCGCGGACGATCCTCGTCGTCTGCGGCAGCAAGGAGACGGAGCGCCAGTACCTCCAGGGCTTACGGGAGCACCTGCGCAACCCCGCCGTGTCCGTCGTGGTCCGCGGCAAGGCCTGCTCACCGGCACAGCTCGTCGCCTACGCCCGGAGGCAGCGGAACATCGGCAAGGGCGACTTCGACGAGGTGTGGTGCGTCTTCGACGTCGACCAGTTCGTCGATGTCGCCGAGGCAGCCGTCGCCGCACGCCGGGCGGGCATCCGCGTGGCGGTCTCCAACCCCTGCTTCGAGCTGTGGCTGCTGCTCCACTTCGCCCCGCAGACCGCATACGTACCGACGTACAGGAAGCTGCCGCCGCTGCTGCAGAAGCACGTCCCGGGCTACGACAGGACGCGCCTCGACTTCGCCGTCTACCGCGACGGCCGTGCCGGCGCCGTACAGCGGGCCCGGAAGCTCGATCCGACCCCGCGAGGACCATGCGCAGAACCAGTCCACGGGCGTCTGGCGGCTCGTCGAGCGGATGGAAGAGTGCTGAAGGTGACCGGATCGTGTCAGCCGACGGTCGACAGGCCGGTCAGGGGTTGCCACCCCCCTCCCCGGATGGGAGAGGATGGCGGAATCCGTACGAAGGGAAATACACGGTGAGCATCGACCCGTCCTCGATTCCGAACTTCGGGGGCCAGCCCGAGCCGCAGCCCCAAGGACCGGCGGGCCCCGTCGTCCCGGATCAGGACCTCGTGAAGCAGCTCCTCGACCAGATGGAGCTCAAGTACGTCGTCGACGACGAGGGTGACCTCGCGGCGCCGTGGGAGCAGTTCCGTACGTACTTCATGTTCCGGGGCGAGGGTGACCAGCAGGTCTTCTCGGTTCGGACGTTCTACGACCGGCCCCACAAGATCGACGAGAAGCCGCAGCTGCTGGAGTCCATCGACGACTGGAACCGGCGGACCCTGTGGCCCAAGGTTTACAGCCACACCCACGACGACGGCACCGTGCGCCTGATCGGCGAGGCGCAGATGCTGATCGGCACCGGCGTCAGCCTGGAGCACTTTGTCTCGTCCACGGTCAGCTGGGTGCGGGCCGCCATCGAGTTCGACCGGTGGCTCGTCGAGCAGCTCGGCCTGGAGCAGGAGGTCAACGACGCGGAGAAGCCCGAGGGCGGCGAGGAGTAGCCCCCGGAGGCGACTACGGCGGCGCGTTCGCGATCACTGTCAGGTACGCGCCGTAGGCACACGAGAGCCCGGCCAGGGCGGCGACCACCACGGTCGCGCGCCCGGGCCGGGCTCTTGGCGTGCGGACCGGGCGCGGGCCCGTCGAGCAGGTCGCCCCTGTGGCTGGTCCACAGGACTACCCGGCCCGGTTGCCGTCCACAGCCTGTGGGAAACCTGGGCGCACTCGGGCGCGTGACGCGTCAGGTGCCGTAACGCGGGTGCACCAGCGTCGACGGCGGCAGGTCCGGCATCCGGGTGCGGTGTGCGGCTCGCGCGGCTGCCGTGAGGGAGTCCTCGGTGAGCGTGTGCGGGCGCGGGCCCTGGGGGGCGAGACGGAGGGATGGTGTGGTGGTGCGGGCGGCCAGGAGGTAGCCCCAGTCGCGGGTGGCGTGGTCGGTGGAGGCGGCGGCGCGGTCGGGGTCGGCGGGGAAGCCGGTGTCGTGCCCGTTCACGCGGTAGGGGGCGGTGCGGAAACCGGCCGCCCGGAGCGTCGACTCCACCGTCCAGTAGACGCGGGGGCGGGCCGCGACCGGGCCGGCGTGCACGGCGAGGCGGCCGCCGTCGGCCAGAACGCGGCCCGCCAGGCCGTAGAACTCCTGCGAGTACAGCTTCGTGCTCGCGGTGATGCCGGGGTCCGGCAGGTCGGAGATGACGACGTCGTACGCCGCCGGGGGTGCCCCGCGCAGTCGGCGGAAGGCGTCCGCGATCGTCACGTGCACGCGCGGGTCGTCGTACACGTGACCGTTCAGCGCGGACAGGGCCGGGTCGCTGCGGGCCAGCCGCACCAGGCCCGGGTCGAGCTCGACGATGTCCACCCGCCGGACACCGGGATGCCGCAGCACCTCCCGCGCGGTCAGTCCGTCGCCGCCGCCGAGGACGAGCACGCGCGCGTGCGGGCCGTTCATCGCGGGGTGGACCAGCGCCTCGTGGTAGTGCCGTTCGTCGCGGCCGCCCACGCGCAGGCGGCCGTCGAGGTAAAGGTCGAGGGGCCGCCCGCCGCTGCCGCCGGTGAGGACGACCTCCTGGACGCCGGTCTGGAGGGCCACGCGCACGTTCTGGCCGTACACCGCGTGCCGGGCGGCCCGCTCGAAGTCGTCGACGAGTACGGCGGCGGAGCCGAGGAGCGCGACGACGGTGACGTTGGCGGCCAGCAGCAGCCGGCGGGCGCGGCGGCTCAGGTCGCGGTGGAACAGGCCGAGGACCAGCGCGCCGCCGGCGATCACATTGACGGTGCCGGTGACCAGCGCGCCGGTCAACTGCCCCAGGAACGGCAGGAGAAGGAACGGGAAGGCCAGGCCCCCGACGAGCGCGCCGACGTAGTCCGCGGCGAACAGGTCGGCCACCGCGCCGCCCGCGTCCTGGCGGCGGATGCGCTGGATCAGCTCCATCAGCAGCGGCACCTCGGCGCCGATCAGCAGGCCGATGGCGAGGGAGAAGGCGACCAGCAGCCAGCGCGGGCCGTCGGCCCACAGGCCGCCCCAGTCACCGGTCCACGCGAAGACGGCGTACAGGGTCATCGCGCTGCACCCGCCGACCAGGGCGAGGAGGGCCTCCACGGCGCCGAAGGCCGCCGCCGCGAGCCGGCGCAGCCGCTTGGCGGCGAGCGAGCCGATGCCCATCGCGAAGACCATCACGGACAGCACGACGGACGTCTGGGTGACCGAATCGCCGGTCAAGTACGAGGCGTGGGCGACGAGTTCGAGTTCGTACACCAGCCCGCAGGCCGCGCAGACGAAGACGCAAGCGAGGACCAGGAACCGTCCGGTGGCCGGCCGGACGGGCAGCCGCGCGCGACCGGCCCACGACGGCGCGGAGCCGGGCGGGGCGGGAGCGTGCGGTTCGATCACGCTGCGACGTTACGTCACGTCTGGCGTACGCATCGTCACCCACACGTGTGGACCTGGCGCCGGGTCGGGGCATCGTAGGTTTGCGCGTCGTTTGGGCAGGCAGGGTCGGTACGGCTCACCGGTGTGCGTACTCCCACGCGGGTCCGGGTCGCCACCAGCTGCCCGTCCTGCGGGTACGCGTGCCAGGTCCGCCAGTGCACCTGGCCCTCGTACCGCTGGGCCAGCAGCGCCGTGAAGGCGTGCGGGATGCCGGGGAAGACGCCGGCCAGGCCGTGGGGGTGGTCGGAGACCAGGGCCAGCAACTCCTGGGCGCGGCCCGCGAACGAGCCGGGCGAGAGGACCTCGACCCGTGCCGCGAACTCGTACTCCCAGTCGTCCACCCGCTTGGCCACGCCCAGCGGAAGCGGTGTGCTGCTGCCCGGGATGCACGCGACCGTCTCCGAGCATGTGCCCTTCTCCTCCTCCAGAAGGACCTGGTGGGAGGCGCCGAGGAGTCTCAACTGGAGCTTTGCGTCCGTCAGTTCGAGGTCGAGCGTGGCCAGTGCGGGGAGCGGTTCGCGCCCCAGCGCCCAGGCGAGGTCGGTCGCGCGCGTGTCGGTGTAGGAGGTGTTCAGGGTCGTGAGCATGGATCGGCTCCGCAAAGCACACAAGGAGGGGGAGATGTGGGTCCGGCGCACCCCGGGTCACGCCCGGGGGTTCGGCCCAGTCAGCCCGGGCGGCCGGTCAGGAAGGGTGTCCACGGGACGGCCGAGGGGCTGTGTTGGTGATTTAGAGGGAATCACGAACTGTGGCGCCGACACAGCTTTTTTACCCAACTTCGTAGGGTTTTCATTCCTCAGAGGGCTCCACAGCTCATCCGTTCAACTACGGCGTGCGCCTGTGGGTTGTGGGCGTACGCCGGGGTGCTCGCGAGCCCGCCGGGGGCTTCCGGGGCGGGCACATGCCAGGGCGGTGGTCGGCGGGCAACTGCCAGGTGGCTGACCGGAGTCGGTGAGGCGGGTGCTGTCGGCGGCATGGCCGAGCGCCCGCCGGGAGTCGTTCCCGGTGGGCGCTCGGTGCGGGGGCGCGGGCCCGCCCCAGGTGCGGGCCC
>NZ_JACTVI010000085.1:33004-35842 GCF_014495685.1 Streptomyces sp. TRM68367
CATCCGCCCCCGCCGCCACCCCCGCAGGACGACCCGCCTCCGCATGACGACCCGCCTCCGCATGACGACCCGCCTCCGCATGACGAACCGCCGCCGCAGGAGTGCCCCCCGCTGTCTCCGGAGTCGCCCCCGCCGGCCCACCAGCCGCCGCCGACGTCCCCGCCGCCGTGGGAGCGTCGGCCGCGTCCGCCTGCCCGCGTGGCGGGCCGGACCCTGCTCGCGCTGGCCACCATGGCTGCGACGAACACGACCGCGATCACTGCCAGGATGATGCCGATGACCATGGCGTCACCCTCCTTTCGGACCCCGGGTACGGCCCGGGATTCCCCCGAGTGTTCCCCCGAAGCAACCCCCCGTTGGGCGCCTCGCTCGTTGCGTGACCGAGATGTGCCCGCCCTCTGTGCGGCCCAAAGCAGAGTTGAGGAACTTCAGAGGGTTCTTCGACCCAGGCAGAGCCGAGCAGACGCGGCCCCTGGCATCCAGGTCGTTCGTACAGTGGCGCGCTGCACCTGGACGCCAGGAACCACGCCCGCTCCACGGTGTGTGGGTCGACGGCGGACGGGATGGGAGCTGGGGTGGTGGTGGGTTGAGGGGAGGCTGGCTGGCTTCCCCATGGTGATCGCGTGCCACAGAATGAGCAGGTGATAGCAGCCGTGGTGATCATCCTGGGTCCGCTGGTGATGTCCTTTCTGGGCATCATTCTGGCTACTGACTACCGAGGGTGGCGGGATGCGGCGGCCAAGGCGCACGGGGGAGTCTGGAACGCCGGCTATTCCAGGGCCTACACGACCTTCCGGTACGTAGGACTGATGGCGGCGTGGATGGGAGCCGTTTTCGCTGCGGCAGCCACAGTCCTCGTGATCTTCATCTACGCGAGGTAGTAATCGATGGACGGCGGCGGGAGGCGGCAGTGCGGGCGCTGCGCGACGGGCGCGGCAACCAGTACCCGCCGGGCCCCGGCATCCCCGAACTGCGCACCGCGATCGCGGGCGGCTCAGGGACGAAACGCCCGGGAAATCTCCGCACTTGCCCTCTCTCGCCTGAGCGTCACCTGGCCCGACTCCACCACCCGTGCCGGCTTCCACACCATGGCCAGCCCTCTGCACTCCGTCGCAAGGCAACTCGTCTCCAAGGTCGCGACCCTGCATGACCTGAAGGACGCGCTCCTGCGCGACATCTCGGCGAAGGCCGGCGTTGTCCTGGAACGGGAGCCGGAGCCCGGCGAGGAGCACGTACAGCCCCCTCGACCCCCTGCGATCCCACAGCCGCGCGAGGCCACGACCGGCCATGCGTCAGGATGGTCCCCTCAGAATCCATGGGGCCCCGAGTGAGGATGGTGGAGACGTGAACGCCAGGCCACTGCTGAACCGAAGGCTGGACGGACTCGGGACAACGATCTTCGCGGAGATGTCCGCGCTGGCGACCTCGACGGGCGCGATCAACCTGGGCCAGGGCTTTCCCGACACCGACGGTCCCGAGGAGATCCGCGAAGCCGCCGTCCGTGCCCTACGGGAGGGGAAGGGTAACCAGTACCCGCCCGGTCCGGGCATCCCGGAACTGCGCGCCGCGATCTCCATCCATCAACAGCGCTTCTACGACCTTTCCTTCGACCCCGACACCGAGGTTCTGGTCACCGCCGGCGCCACCGAGGCCATCGCCGCCACCATGCTGGCGCTCCTGGAGCCGGGAGACGAGGTCATCGCCTTCGAGCCCTTCTACGACTCCTACGCCGCCTGCATCGCGATGGCCGGAGCGCAGCGCGTACCGCTCACCCTGCGCGCTCCGTCCTTCCGCCCGGACCTGGACGAGCTGCGGTCCAAGATCACCCCGCGCACCCGCCTCCTGCTCCTCAACACCCCTCACAACCCGACCGGGATGGTCCTCACCCCCGAAGAGCAGAGGGCCATCGCCGCGCTCGCCGTCGAACACGACCTGCTGGTCGTCACCGACGAGGTGTACGAGCACCTGGTCTTCGACGGCGCCGCCCACGTCCCGATCGCGACTTTCCCCGGCATGCGTGAGCGCACCGTCTCCATCTCCTCCGCCGGCAAGACCTTCGCCTTCACCGGATGGAAGGTTGGCTGGGCCATGGCGGACGCCGCGCTCATCGCCGCCGTCCGAACCGCGAAGCAGTACCTGACGTACGTCAGTGCGGGCCCCTTCCAGTACGCGATCGCCGAGGCGCTCCGCCTGCCGGACACGTACTTCGACAGCTTCCGCGCCGACCTGCGACGCAAGCGCGACCTGCTCGGCAACGGCGTGCGCGCGGCCGGGTTCGAGGTCTACCAGCCCCAGGGCACGTACTTCATCACCACCGACATCACCCCCTTCGGCGAGAAGGACGCCTACGCCTTCTGCCGCACCCTCCCCGAACGCTGCGGCGTCGTCGCCATCCCCAACTCCGTCTTCTACGACGACCCCGACGCCGGCCGCAGCCAGGTCCGCTTCACCTTCTGCAAGAGGGACGACGTTCTCGACGAGGCCACGAACCGCCTGCGGCGCCTGGCCTCCTGAACGCATGCCGCCCCTGCGCTCGCTGTCAACCGGTGCCGCCAGGGCCGGCCGGTGACAGCACCCCCGGATCATGCAGGATACGGGCGGCAAAGAGTCATACCGGCCCCGAAGGTTGGGAGCCCGAACCGGAATCCGAGAAGAAGGCGATGGGCGGGCATTGGCCAGGCGCAGTCGGCCGGTCTCATTTCAAGATCACACACCAGTGATCGCCGTCACCAACATCCGTGGACAGAACACCTAGTGGTGTGTCGCTGCTTAATTACGGTGTGTCTGGTTGGGAGGTTGGTGTCTGGCAGATTCCTTCCCCTTTGCCAGACAGGGCTG